>JBOHGM010000037.1:0-39492 GCA_050699435.1 Pseudonocardiaceae bacterium
TCTACGACGACGCCTTCGCCGCAGGCTGCCGAGACCGGATGGCCGCCGTGGCGCAGCGCTACACCTGGGACGCCGCGCTGGCCCCACTGGTCGAGTTCTGCCGGCACCCGCGGCCCGCGGCCGACCGACGCACCGCCGCCCCGCTCACCTCCCCAGACCGGCTGGGGGTGACCGACGCACTGCGCCGCGACGCCGCGCTGGTCCGCGACTACCTCGCCGCAGGCGGTCCCCGTGAGGTTGTTCGACGAGCCGCGGGCCGGCTGCGCCGATGGGCCAAGCCAAGGTGAGTGCGGCACACTGCCCTCAGTAGAACTTCACCCCGCTGCCGTGCCCGTACGGGCAGATTCTCAAGCACCTCCGAATGCACCCGTAGTTCTTGGATGCGACGGACACAGCCACAATATTGAGATGGTAACTCTGCAGAGCTACTGCCTTGAAGGTGCATAGGAGAGCGGGCGCCGGGGCCAGATGTTGTGCTGTCTGCGCCCGACTACTGTGGCCGCAGCTCAGCTCTTGTCAGCCTCGGACTTTACAAAAATGGAGAATACGATGTCGACTGCGAGTGCGGCAGACGCACCGATCACAACATCAGCCGTTACCACCACGATTTGTGCCACCAACCCGAACTTCGATGCCGTCTTCCGCTACAATGGCACCCCACACTCCTGGACTCAGATCGGAGGACCCGCCAGCTTCATCTTCGGCGGTGGCTACGGGCTGGTCGCAACAAGCCCGGACACTAACGACATCCACCGCTACCTCGGCACTCCGAACAGCTGGGAGCGAATTGGCGGGCCCGGCGCGGACTTTGCGCTCAGCAATGAGGCGCTTTACGGGCTTTCTCACGACTGGAGCGGCGTCTGGCGCTACAACGGCACGCCGGGCTCCTGGACCCAGATCGGTGGCCCGACCGAGCGTATCTTCGCCGGCGGCTACGGCCTTGTCGCAACAAGCCCGGGCAGTGGTGACATCTATCGCTACGTCGGCACTCCGAACAGTTGGGAGCGAATTGGCGGTCCCGGCGCGGAATTCGCGCTCACCAATAACACGGTCTACGGGCTGTCTCACGACTGGAGCGGCGTCTGGCAATACAGCGGCACGCCGGGCTCCTGGACCCAGATCGGTGGCCCCGCCAGTCGTATCTACGCCGGTGGCTACGGCCTTGTCGCAACAAACCAGGACAATGGTGACGTTTACCTCTACCTCGGCACTCCGCATAACTGGGAGAAGATCGGCGGGCCCGGCGGGGGATTCGTGCTCACAAATACCAGGATTTACGGGCTGTCTTCCGACTTGAGTGGCGTCTGGCAATACAATGGAAGCCCGGGCTCCTGGACCCAGATCGGTGGCCCGGCTGGATGGGCTGTGCCTTCACCGTGATCCCGCGCGGAACAGTGCCATCGGCCAGGGACCACAGGTGCCCGCCCCCGCCAGGTGGTCCAGGACGACTGGATCCTGGTCAGCACCAAGTCCCCGCGGCCTCGCTCGATCTCGGCGAGGTACGGACCGAGGAACGTCAGCCAGAACCGCAGGTACGGATCGGCCACCACGTACCTGGTCTCCCGAGAAGCCCGGGTTGCCAGTGGAACCGTGGCATCAACCATGCGCTTTGCGGTCAGTAGCTGGAGCGCACGGCTCAGCGATGCCTGCGGGATGCCTCCTGCCGCCCGCCCGATCAGTGAGTACGCCCGCTCACCCGACCCGATCGCGCCGAGAACCAGGCGCGCCTGCGCTTCGACCGGAAACTCGGCGGCGAGCATCCGCTCGGCGCTCACCAGCAGCGCCGAGGTGGGATCGACGACCGCGTCACTCAGGTAGTCGGTGACCGAAACACCGCTGGGCCATTCGTCGAGGATCAGCGGTAGCCCGCCGGTAACCAGATAAGCGTCGAAAGCATCCGCAGGGGGCAAGTCGAGCATGACGGCAGCATCCGCCGGACTGAGCGGCGGAACCACCATTTCAGTGGCGCGCTGATGGAATGGCCTGCCGTAGTCGTCGAGTGCCTCCATCATCGCCAGGTCGGACCCGATGCACAGCAACAGCACTGGCCGGCGAGACAGCTCGCGATCGAACACCTTCTGCAGCGATCCCTCGAAACCCGGGTCGTTGGCGATGAGGTACGGCATCTCGTCCAGAATCACCACACACGGCTGATCCTCCGGTAGCGCCGCCGCCAGTAGCCGCAGCGCCGCGTCCCAGGAGCTGGGGGTCTGGTCGCGGAACATCCCCGCACCGGGAAGATCCGAACTCACGGCAGTCTCGGTGAACAGGCTCAGATCCGCAGCCCTGCCTGATTGTGCTGACGCGGTAAAGAACAGGTGCGGCACACCCGCTCGCTCGACGAACTCCTCGGCGAGCCGTGACTTGCCGACGCGGCGGCGACCGCGCATGAGGATCGCCCGGCCCGGCCGCCAGCCCCGACCCGGCTCAACGCCCGGTTGAGCATCGCGAGCTCGCGCTCACGCCCGATGAATCCGGTCATCCATCCCCTAGATGCGCTCATCTATGAAACACTCGTAGGTGAGTGTATCTCAGTCGGCTATTTGGTGCAGACAGGGACCCTGCTGTAGTGCACCCGGCCGGTACCTACAACACCCAGATAGGCTGGCCCGCCACCCGGTAGCCCGTCCTTCGCTTCGGGCCGTAGGCAGGTCATGAGATGAGCGTTCGCCAGCGGGCACAGCACCGCTCAGCGGGCGCTGCCGTCCGCATCCTGCTGGACGGCACCCCGCTGCTCGGACAGCGCAGCGGCATTGGGCGCTATACCGCTGCGCTGCTGGCCGAGCTCGCCTGCCGAGCCGAGGTGGACGTCACGGTCACCGCGTTTACCGCCCGCGGCCAGGCTGCCCTGCGCACCGCAGTGCCCTCCGGGGTGCGGGTGCGCGGGGGACCGATTCCGGCCCGAGGGTTGCGGGCGTCGTGGCGGTGCTACGAATGGCCCCCGGTCGAACTGCTGGCAGGCAGCGCCGACGTACTGCACGCCACGAACTTCGTGTTGCCGCCGGCGCGGCGTGCCCGGGGTGTGGTCACCGTGCACGATCTGGCCTTCCTGGACCACCCGGAGGAACTGGCTCCGCAACAGCACGATCTGCCCGGTCTGGTGCGACGCTCGGTGGCACGGGCCGCAGTGGTGTGCACGCCCAGCGCCGCAGTGGCCGAGCAGGTGGCCCGGCGGCTGGACGTGGCACCGGAACGGATCATGATCACCCCGCTGGGGGTGGAGCCGGGGTGGCAGGGCGCCGCACCAGCGAGTCCGGTGGTGCGCGCGAGGCTGCGGCTGCCGCCGCGCTACCTGCTGTTCGTCGGCGCCGCCCAGCCGCGCAAGGGTCTCGACGTCTTGCTCGAAGCCCACGCGGCTCACCCGGACCTTCCTCCGCTGGTGCTCGCCGGACCCGCAGGCTGGGGAGTGCCCCTGACCGCTTCCTCCCGGGTGCAGCCCGTCGGCTATCTCGATGACGCCGATCTGCGCTCCGCGGTGGCGGGCGCGGCTGCGCTGGTGGTGCCCTCCCGGGACGAGGGTTTCGGGCTGCCGGTGCTGGAGGCGATGGCGACCGGGACGCCGGTCGTATGCTCCGACGTCCCCGCGCTGCGCGAGGTGGCCGGTGGGCTGGCCACCCTCGTCCCGCCCGGAGATCGGACGGCCCTGGGCGTCGCGCTGTGCTCGGTGCTCGCTGCCGGAGCCGACCAGGACGGCGCAGCCGCCCGGCGCGAGCACGCAGCGAGCTACACCTGGCGGGCCTGTGCGGAGGCGACCGTACGCGCCTATCGGCGCGCACGTGAGTGAGTAACAATGTTAGCACTCATCGCCACTCACGAGCCCCTTGACGTGACCGAGCGTAGACCCTAGCGTCGAGCAATCGTTTACCCGGCGACGGGGGGCGTCCGATGCAGCACGAGTGGGGGATGGCGGCGCCCTCGGCGGTGTCGTCTATCGGGTCGTCTGCCGGGCCCCTCGTCGCCATGACCGGGATCACGAAGCGCTACGGAGGAGTCCAGGCGTGCCAGGACATCGATCTCACCGTGGCGGCCGGTGAGGTGCACGCGCTGCTCGGCGAGAACGGTGCCGGCAAGTCGACCCTGATGCGGATCCTGTCCGGGGACGTCACCGACTACGAAGGCCGGATCGAGGTCGGCGGGCAACCGCGCCGCTTCTCCGGTCCGGCCGACGCCCAGGCCGCCGGGATCGCGATGATCCACCAGGAGCTGGACCTGGTGCCTGCGCTGTCGGTCGCCGAGAACGTCTTCCTGGGCCGTGAGTTGCGCAGGCGCGGCCGGCTGGACCGCGCCGCGATGGCCGCCCAGACCCGGGAGCTGCTCGAGCGCATCGGTGTCCGGCTCGAACCGGGACGTCCGGTGGAGCAGTTGCGCACCGGCGAGCAGCAGCTGGTCGTCATCGCCAAGGCGCTCTCGCTGCACGCCCAAGTCCTGATCATGGACGAGCCCACCTCCGCGTTGTCGTCCTCCGAGGTCGACCGGCTCTTCGAGGTCACCCGGGAACTGCGCCGCGACGGCGTCGGCATCGTCTACATCTCGCATCGGATGGACGAGATCAGCCAGATCGCCGACCGCGCAACCGTGCTGCGCAACGGCGCGGTCGCGGCCACGTTCGATCCGCGCACGATGACCACGTCGCAGGTCGTCGAGGCCATGGTCGGCCGCCCGGTGCAGCAGGTGTTCAGCATCCCGGACACGGCCGCAGGCGAGCAGTTGCTGCGCGTGGAGAACCTGGCCGTGCGCCCGCGGCACCCTCGGCCGGGCCGTCGTGACCCGGAGGGCATCTCGGTCACGGTGCGCGCCGGTGAGATCGTCGGGCTGGCCGGGCTGCTCGGCTCGGGACGCACCGAGCTGCTCGAGACCCTCTACGGGGTGGGTCCACCCGGGACGACCACCGGCCGGATCCTGCTCGGCGACCGCGAGATCAGCCCGCGCAGCGCCGGGCAGGCACTGCGCCAGGGCCTCGCCTTCGTGCCCGAGGATCGCCGTGTCGCCGGGCTGGTGCTCTTTCACTCCGTGCTGGCCAATACCGTCATTGCCAGCCTGGGCACCGTCGGGCGGCTCGGTTTCGTGTCCGCCCGCCGGGAGCGCCACGCCGCGCAGGACACCGCGTCGCAGCTCGGCATCAAGGCTGCGGCGGTCACCGACGCGGTGGGCAACCTGTCGGGCGGCAACCAGCAGAAGGTCGTACTCGGCCGGGTGCTGCGCACCCAGCCCCGGGTGCTGCTGCTCGACGAGCCCACCCGTGGTGTGGACGTCGGCGCCAAGGCCGAGATCTACGAGCTGCTCGGCGGGCTGGCCAGCCACGGCCTCGGCGTGCTGCTGGCCTCCTCCGAGCTGCCGGAGCTGATCGGCATCTGCGACCGCGTGGTGGTGCTGCGGCACGGACGATCGGTGGCCGAGTTCGACACCGCCAGCGCAGGTGAGGCCGACCTGCTCGCCGCCGCCATGGGCTCCCAGCCCGTGACCAAGGCAGCGGGAGGCGCCCAGGAATCAGGAGAAACACCGTGACCGGCACCACCACCCGGGCACCCGAGTCCGCGCCGCGGCGCCGCTCGCCACGGGGCCGCTCGCGGCTGGCCTGGCTGGTCCGGTTCCAGAGTGTGCTGGGCCTCGTCGTCGTCTTCGTCGGGGCGATCGTGTTCTCGCCGATGCGCGACGGGGAGATCATCTTCCTGTCCGGGGAGAACCTCACCAACATCGTCCGCGCGGTCTCCGAGATCGGGATCATCGCCGTCGGCATGACGCTGGTGATCCTGGTCGGCGGGATCGACCTGTCGGTGGGCTCGGTGCTCTCGCTGGCCGCGGTCGGCTCGGCGGTGCTGCTGGTCGAGGACAGCGTGCCGCTGGTCCCCGCGGTACTGATCGTGCTGCTGATCGGACTGGTCTTCGGTGCCCTGCAGGGCGCGGCGAGCACCCTGCTGGGCATTCAGGCGTTCATCGTCACCCTGGCCGGGCTGCAGATCGCCCGCGGGCTGGCCCGGATCTGGGCGGGCGGGCAGGCCGTCCCGATCGCCTACGGCACCGCCCCCGGCGAGGCTCCGGTGGCGTTCTCCCTGCTCGGCGAGCGCACCTTCAACGGCATCGTCCCGATCCCCGCGCTGATCTTCCTCGTGGTGGCCGGTGGCGCGATCGCGTTCCTGCGGGTCAGCGCGTTCTCCCGGCACGTCTACGCGATCGGAGGCAACGAGAAGGCGGCCCGGCTCTCCGGTGTCCCGGTGACCCGGGTGAAGATCACCGTGTTCGCGGTGTGCGGGCTGCTGGCCGCGCTGGCCGGTATCGTGCACGCCGGTCAGCTCAACCAGGGCAGCCCCAACGATGGCATCGGCTATGAACTCGACGTCATCGCCGCCGTGGTCATCGGCGGCACGGCGCTGTCGGGGGGCCGTGGGACGGTGCTGGGCACCGTCGCGGGCGCGTTGCTACTCGGCGTGCTCAACAACATCCTGGCGCTCAACAGCGTCGACCCGAACATCCAACTCGTGATCAAGGGCTTGGTCATCATCGCGGCAGCCGCAGTGGCGCGGTTCGCCCCACGGACGTAGACCCCCCGACAAGTAAAGGAGACCCGCAATGCCCCGCTCCACTCGAACCGTCGCCATCATCCTGGCCGCCGGGGCGCTCGCCGCGTCGGGCTGTGGAACGACCAGCGAGAACGTGGGAGGAGGGGCCGGCGGCCAGGACACCGCGAATGCCTGCCGGGGGCCGGATGAGGACTACCTGATCGGGATGAGCCAGGCGAACCTCGGCGAGCCCTACCGGGAGCGGATGAACGACGACATCCGCACCGCAGCGGCGACGGTGCCGCAGTTCGGCGTCGAGTTCGCCGACGCCGCCCAGGACAACTCCAAGCAGATCGCCGACGTCGAGAACTTCCTCACCAAGCAGGTCGACCTGCTCATCATCAGCCCGAACGAGGCCGCTCCGCTGACCTCGGTGGTGGCCAAGGCTTACCACCAGGGCACCCCGGTGATCGTGCTGGACCGCAAGGTCAACGGCGACGCCTACAACACCTTCATCGGCGCGGACAACGTCGAGATCGGCCGCCGGGCCGGCGAGTACGTGGCGCAGACGCTGCTGCCACAGGGCGGCAATGTCGTGGAGATCCGCGGGCTGCCCGGGTCCACCCCGGCGCAGGAACGCGGCGACGGATTCCGTCAGGGCATCGCAGGCACCCAGGTGGAGATCATTGACAGTCAGGCCGCCGACTGGCTGCGGGAGAAGGGCCGCGAGCGGATGGACGCGATCCTGAAGTCCCAGCCGGACATCGCCGTGCTCTACTCGCACAACGACCCGATGGCCGAGGGCGCGTACCTCGCAGCCGAGGCGGCCGGGCGGGCCCAGGACATGAGGTTCATCGGCATCGACGCGCTGCCGATCCCGTCCGGCGGCATCAAGGCCGTCGAGCAGGGCCGGCTGTCGGCTACCTTCGTCTACCCCACCGGCGGGCCGGAGGCGATCGAGGCGGCCAAGAAGCTGCTCATCACCTGCCAGAACGTGCCCAAGACCCAGACGCTGCAGACCGACCTGATAACGCCGCAGAACGCCGCCGAAGTGTACGCGCGGGAGAACGCGGATCGATAAAGCACCTGATCGGACGATTTTCCGGCGGGTGACCGGTTTCGGTCCAGCACATCTGGTGCTGGACCGGATTCGGCGTGTTCGTCAATTACCCGAACGGGCTTCGTCAATTACCCCGAACGGGCTTTGTCAATTACCTGAACGGGCGCATTCGCGATCGCGGACCCAGCGACATGTGTGACAACTCACGGTACGAGGTTCGTTGCGAAGAGCCATTTTAGATGTCACCCTAGCGTTGCGTAGTCGTTACGCTATCGTCCCAAAGGGGGCTCCCACATGGCGCGAACCTTTCCTTGTGCTGCCGTCTGTTCTGTTCGGTCGGTGACGCTGCTGTTGCTGTGCATCGTGCTGGGCTTTTCCGGCATAGCGCAGGCGCAGCCGCCGGAGCCGTTCGACCCGTCGAGCTCGGATCCCGGGCCTTCAGCGGCGGGCAGCACGGGGCCGCCGACCGCGCCGCGGGTGCCGCTGCTGGCGCGGCCCGGCCCGATCGCGCTGGACGCCCCGGCGCGGCTCGCGCCGAGCGCGGCACCCGTCAGCGGAAAGGGCCCGATCGGCTACGATCACTACCGCAGGCTGGACGCGCTGCCCGGGTTGCCAGTGGGCGCCCAGACCCTGCAGTTCTCCAGCTACGACCGTACCGGCGGCAACGACGACGGCTTCTCCGGCAGCTTCTCCTGCCTGCGGCAGGAGCCGGAAGGATGCGTGATCGCCGAGCGGCAGGGCGCCGGTGAACTCGGCTCGATCTGGTTCACCCGGGACGCCGGTGACGTCCGGCGCACCGGCTACATCAGGGTCGAACTGGACGGCCGGACGGTGCTCGACGCGCCGCTGCAGGACGTGGTGGACGGTCGGCTAGGAGCCCCGTTCGTCTACCCACTGGTCGCCAACGCCGACCAGTCCTCCGGCGGCGTGTACATCAAGGTGCCGATGCCGTTCCGCGAGTCGATGCGGATCACCACGCAACACAACCCGTTCTTCCACCACGTCACCTACCGGGCCTTCGCCGACTCCGCCGGGGTTGCGACGTTCGATCCGGCCGACCCGGCCGACGACGTGATCGCCACGCTGCGCAACGCCGGGTTCCGCGACCCCAAGCCCGCCGCTCCGGGCGCCCAGCGGGAAAGCGCGCAGTTCAGCGGTCTGGCGCCAGGCCAGAGCATCACATTCGGCGACATCAGCGGCCCCGGGTCGATCTCCGAACTACGGTTGCGGATCCCGCAGATTGTGCCCGGCGATCCGGTCAGCGACGACATCCTCTCCCGCACCCGGCTGCGGCTGAGCTTCGACGGCACCCGCACCGTGGACGCCCCGCTCGGTGAGTTCTTCGGATCGGGCCTGGGCGAGTACGAGGTGCGCTCGCTGTTCCACGCCATGGAGACCGCACCGGACGGCTGGTACAGCTCCTGGTGGCCGATGCCCTACACCTCGCGCGCCACGATCGAGCTGGCCAACGGCTCGTCGCACCCGATCTCCGGCGGTGAGGTGCAGCTGGTGCACGCCCCCGCTGCGCAGTGGCAGCAGGCGTTGGGTCCGGCAGGCAACGCCGGCTACTTCGGCGCGGACGCCCGGCGCAACCAGACCGTCCCGGGCCAGGACTGGGTCTTCGCCGAGGAACTCGGCCGGGGCAAGTTCCTGGGTGTGACCGCCACGATGATCGGCCTGACCGACGGAGACGGCTCGGCGTTCAACAACTTCCGTGGCTATCTGGAAGGCGACGAGCGGGTCTTCGTCGATGGTGACGCGAGCGTCCCTTCGGTGCACGGCACCGGCACCGAGGACTTCTTCGAGGGCGGCTGGTACTTCAATCGCGGCACCTTCACCAACCCGCAGAACGGCAATACCGCGCACAAGCTGCGCCAGCCGGGCTGCCAGTTCTCCTGCGACAGCGCATACCGGACAATGGTCAGCGACGCCATCCCGTTCCAGAACCGGCTGCGCTTCAGCATGGAGCACGGCGGGTTCAACAACATGCCCGCCATCTACAGCACAGTGGCCTTCCATTACGGCAAGCTCGGCTAGGGCCGACGAAGTCGGGTTGATCGAGTCAAGTTTGATTCATGCGGCGAATCCGGCCTGGTGGGTGTGTTGGTCGAGGGCGCGTTGGTAGTTGCGTGCGGCGGTGCGCAGGGCGGTGGGCCTGGGTGGGTGGGGATCGGTGAGTTGGGCCAGGCCGGGTTGGAGCAGCCGGGTGTGCAGGTGGGTGATCAGCATGGCGTGGTGTAGCCCGGTGTTGCTGATCTGGTAGCGGTGGGTTCTGGGGATGCGGGTGATCAGTCCGTGGGCGCGGAGTCGGCGCAGGTCATAGCTGATCTGTCCGGCGCTGATCTGTCCGGGTGGGGTGCCGAGCAGGCCAGCGAGCAGGCCGCGTAGGTCCCGGTTACGGAATCCGTTCGGGAGTAGTCGGAACGTGAGCAGCGCTTGCAGCAGGGCGTGGGCGCGGCGGTCACCGAGGCGCAGCCCAGCGATGCGGTGCCCGTCGTCGGTGATGATCGGGTCGTGGACTGCGGTGAAGGCTTGCTCGGCGCGGATCGGGTGGTGACTGAGTCGTTGGACGCCGAGCAGGCGCCGGTTGGCGGTGAAGCCGACCTCCCGCAGCGCGGGCGGGTTGGTCAGCATTTTCCCGATGTTGAAGTCGCGGGTGTTGTTGATGGTGGTCTCGGTGCGCAGCGCACGGCCTTCTTTGTGGTATTGCTTGATCGAGGTGTGTTTGTAGTCGATGTATAGACTCGGGGTGACCCCTTCGGTGATCACCCGGGTGCGGAACCGCCCCGGGGTCCGGGAACGGCCTTTCGAGATGATGCGGCGGTCGAAGACCAGACTGATCCGGTCTGGGCGGCCGGCGTCGAGGTTGTCCCGGATGACCTGTTCGAAGAACACCCGCCCGGAGACGGGCTTGTCGAGCATCTGGGTCAGGGAGAACTCGGCTTGCAGGATGGAGATCTCATACCGGTAGCCGGCGGCGTGGTCGGCGTCGGTGAACGGGTGCGGCAGGACCGCCAGCCACTTGTCCAGCAGCGCGGTGATCTGGACGGGCCCGAATGTGTCACAGATCGCCTGCAGGCCCGCGACGTCATCGACTGTGGCGAACCCGTTGTCCAAGGCGGTGAACCCGATCCCGGCCTGGGTAGCTTGGCGCTTGGCCCACTCATGGCCGTTGACACACAGCCGGGCGTTGTAGGGAAAGTAGGAGCAGAACTTGAGGAAGAACGGGCCGAAGTCCGCATCCACCGCGTACACGTAGAAGTGGTTGACTACACCGGTGGTCTTCACGATCCACGGGTAGGCATCCCCGTGGGTGTCACGGCGGCGCTCGGTCCGAAACAGCTGGGTCTTCTCCTGCGCCCGTCCGATGAACAACACCCCCTCGCTGCCGGTGAACGCCTCCAAGTACTCACGGGCGAGGTCGTCCTTGCGCTGGCCCTTGGCGAAGTCCACCCACGGCACCTGCTGATCGGCCGCGAAACGACGCATCGCCGCACCGAACGCGTCGGTGATCTTCCCCAGTGGCGCGGTCGACGCGATCGGCAGTCCCAGCTGCCGCTGGATAAACCCGATCAACCCACCGGGGTACTGCAGCTGCGGGACGAAGACATTGAGATACATCCGGTCGATGCACTCCACCTCGAACACCACATGATCGTCGAGGACATCAGCCACCGTGCGCGCTACCGTCATGACAGCTCCGGTCGGACGGGCGGCCAGCAGGCCAGCCAACCGCTTCGCGCGGTTTCATACACCGGACCGGCACACCGGTCACGGTCTCCACCCCGGCCGGCCGGAGCCCCCGCTGCCCACCGGACCACGGCATGCCTCGTCGGGCTGGGGCGCAGCCCCGTTAGTACTACAGTCGCACTTTCACTCTGGGTGAGCTCCAATCACCGACAGCGATATGGCCTGTGAGTGGCGCGACTGCTTCCTCCTGGCAAGCCCTGCTGCGGCACTGGGCGAGCTTTCGGGGGCACCGGGGACCGGACTGGTGGAAGGTGATCGTCGTTTGGGAAGAATCAGCCGCGGTCACCGCGGCTGATTCTTCCCAAACGACGATCACAGGGCCGGGTTGACGGCGTACTTCCTGCGCTAGCCCGGCTAGGGCCGACGAAGTCGGGTTGATCGAGTCAAGTTTGGGACTCGTGGGTCAGGTCTATGTGGCGTAACCTGAGCGGCGCTCGCTCCACAGCGCAAACACAGCGCACCTGACCTGCACATACGCACTTCGCGTCATGGTCATCATTCATCGGCGTAGCGAGTGGCGGTGGTCGGCGACTCGGACCACGGGTCCCTGCGGGAGCTTGCCCAAGTTCTGCTCATCGCGTCAGCAAGCCCCCGGTACATGCCTCGTTGGGCTGGGGCGGAGCCCCGTTAGGACTGGGGGGCCGCACGCTGCGGGTCGACTCGCCGAATGCCGCGATCCGCGCCGGCATCGGTTACCTCACCGAGGACCGCAAGGGCGATGGGCTGGCGCTGCAGCTCGGCGTGGACCAGAACACCACGCTGGCCAACCTCCCGGTGCGCCGGGGCCTGCTCATCCCTGCCACCAAGCGCCGTATCGCCGCCCGCAACGTCGAGCAGCTGGGCATCCGCACCCCGTCGCTGCACCGCAGTCTCGGAATGCTCTCTGGCGGCAACCAGCAGAAGGTCGTTGTCGCCCGCTGGCTGCAGGCGGGCTCACGGGTGCTGTTTGTCGACGCTGGAGTAGGCGGATGACCGCCGCGCTGACGGCGAGGCTGCCAGCGATGCTGCGAGATCGACTGTCCGACGCGGTCTCCCAGGTCGCTGCAGGCGGAATCCTCATCGTGTTGTTCATCGCGCTGTCGATCGCCTCACCGGCGTTGCTCACCGCGGACAACTTGTTCAACCTCGGGTCGCAGACCTCGGTGAACGCGGTGATGGCGGTCGGCGTCACGCTGGTGATCATCACCGCTGGCATCGATCTGTCGGTGGGGTCGGTCGCGGCGCTGTCCGGTTCGGTGTGCTGATCATGGCGCAGCTCGGGTTCGGCCCGCTACTCGGCATCCTTGGCGGTATTGCGGTAGGCGCGGCCGCGGGGCTGGTCAACGGGCTGCTGGTGGCGGTGGTCGGCCTGCCGCCGTTCATCGCGACGCTGGGCATGCTCTCTGTCGCGCGCGGCCTGGTGCTGATCTCCACCGGCGCGGTGTCGGTGTTCGGGCGCGCCGGAGGGATTCCGGCTGCTCGGGCAGGGCGTCATCGGTTCGGTCCCCATCCCGATCCTGGTGATCGTGGTGATCGCCGTCACGGGGCACCTGGTGCTCACGCGGACCCGGCTGGGCCGCTACGCCTACGCGATGGGCTCCAACGCCGAGGCCGCGCGGCTGTCCGGGATCCCGGTGCGCCGCCACCTCACCGGTGTCTACGTGATCTCCGGTGCGCTGGCCGGGCTCGGTGGGATGATCGCCGCGTCCCGGATCAACTCCGGGCAGCCGAACTTCGGCATAGGTCTCGAGCTCGATGTCATTGCCGCCGTGGTGATCGGCGGGGCGAGCCTGTTCGGCGGCCAGGGCACCGTGCTGGGCTCGCTGATCGGCGCGCTCCTGGTGGCGCTGATCCGCAACGGTGCGGTGCTGCTGGACATCAACACCTTCTACCAGAACGTGATCATTGGTGTGATCATCTGGATCGCGGTGTTCTGGGACCGGTTCCGCCGCCGCAGGCTGGGACCGGCGTCGAGTAAGGAGTGGAGCATGAGGAAGGTCATCGCGGCTGCGGACGTCGCGGCCGTCGCGCTGACGGCGTGCAGCGCCGACGTACGGGAGAGCGACGGCGGTGGCGGGCCGGACAGTGGTCAAGGCGGGGGCCCGATCGAGCTCGCGGTGGTGCCCAAGGCGATCGGCTTCGACTTCTGGGAATCGGTTCGGCACGGCGCCGAGTGCGCCGCCTCGAAGCTCGAAGGAGTCGACGTCCACTGGGACGGCGTCATCCAGGAGACCGACGTGTCCGGGCAGGGCACCCAGCCGCAGCCGGCGCAGGTGCCGGTGTACGCCACCGACAACGTCGCCGCCGCGGAGCGGGCCACGCGGCACCTCGCTGACGAACTCGGCGGGCAGGGAAAGGTGGCCTTCATCGCGTTCCAGCCGGGCACCGCGACCAACGACACCCGCACCGAGGGCTTCATGAACGTCCTGCGGGCCAACCCGGGGCTGCAGCTGGTCGCCCAGCAGTCCTCGGACAGCGACTACAACCAGGCGCTGCAGGTCACTCAGGACATCCTCACCGCCAACCCCGACCTCGACGGGATCTACGCGGCGAACGAGCCTAGCGTGCTCGGCGCCGCCGAGGCGGTGCGCCAGGCAGGCCGGGCCGGGCAGGTGACGATCGTCGGCTGGGACACCGCGCCCGGAGAGATCTTGGGGGTGCGCGACGGTGTGATCTCCGCGGTGGTGGCGCAGAATCCGTTCCGGATGGGCTACGAGGGAGTCAACGCCGCGGTCAACACGATCCGCGATGGGCAGCCCGCGCCCGGTGGTGATACCGGCGCGATGCTCATCACCCGGGACAACGTCGACGACCCCGAGGTCACCGCGCTCCTCAGGCCCAGCTGCGAGAATCCCCCTCGCGTCGGTCCGTGAGCCCGCCTCGACCGCTGCCCGAGCCAGTGTCGCCCCTCGGAGCCGTGCTGAACGGCAGGCCGTCGCCACCTCGGAGTCCGTGATCATCACATGCTGTTCCCGCATCCACATGTTGTCAGACCTGCTCGCTACCGTCGTTCCACACCGAGAAGGGAGCAGACCATGAACGAGCCCAAGGTGTTCGTGCTGGCCGACGAGGCGCTGGTCGATATCGTCACCCAGATCCGGGACGATCAGTGGTCGAGCGAGCTGCCGCCCGGCTTCCTCACGAGCCAGCTGGATCCCAGGCCGACACTGCGCGAGGTGATCAACTACCACGCCTACGACGACGCCTGGGTGCCGGACATGCTCGCCGGGCGCACCATGGACGAAGCAGGGCGCGACAAGTTCGACGGGGACCTGCTGGGTGCGGATCCGAAGGCGAGCTTCGCGGCGATCGCGCAGGCGGCATGCGCGGCGGCGCGCAACCTCGACGACCTCGACCGGGTCGTGCACTGCTCGTTCGGCGACTTTCCCGCCCGCGAGTATTTCTGGCAGATCAACGGGTTCCGCGGGCTGCGCGCTCACGACCTCGCCCGCGTCATCGGCGTCGAGCCCGAGCTTCCCGACGAGCTGGTGCAGGGCATGTGGGACGAGATCAGCCCGCATGCCGAAGAGTGGAGGGCGATCGGCGTCTTCCCGGCCGCGGTGCCGGTGCCCGGTGACGCGCCCTTGCTACACCGACTGCTCGGACTGACCGGACGCAACCCCGCATGGCGGCCGTGAGAACTCCACCGCGGGGACAAGGCCGAGGTCATGGCGATCGTGGAGCAGGCACTGGCCCAGGACCCAGCACCTGGGTTAGGCGAGGACACGATCCAGGCTGGCCTGCGGGAGTTACGGGGTGAATGAGACGTCGTCGATGCCGCCGCTGCCGTGAATGCGTTGGCACGCAAAGACGCCGTCGGTACGCCCCGGCCTGTCCTGCGAGGTGATACTGCTCCACTGACTCCTCCACTCAGTCCCAGCAAAGCGTCATGTCCCCTGTGGACGAACAACTCGGCAGAGACAGGGTGGGCTACCTGGTCGTCGGTGATCAGAAAGCCGCGTGCCCAGACACAGGTCCGGGCCGGTGGTTGGTGTGGGGTGGTCACGTGACGGGTAACGTGCTGGTCGTTGAGCCCGAGGTTCACCGCGACCGCGCGCCCGTGTCCGGCGGTCGAATCGGCGTCGTCGAGTGTTTCGGGAAGTAGTTCGGCGTATTCGTCGACCACGTAATGGTTTGCGAGTGCCCAGTTTGACCCTGTTTGTTTCATTTGTCTCGCCCGTGCTACCCTTGCTCCAAAATGCCGCTAAAAACGGGAGGGAAGGAGGGTTGCTGATGCCTGTACGCCTGCTAGTTTTACTTGAGCAACGACACTGGCGGAATCATCGAACATTCTGCATGGAATATGATAAGGCGGCGGTTTCGGTTGATCCGCGACTCAGGGGAACAGCGCCGAGTCGATCCCAGCTACACAGGTGGCTGTCCGGTGAGCTGCAGGATCTTTCCGTATGGTGACCATTGCCGTGTGCTTGAAAAGATGTTTCCGGAATGGTCAGCGAGACAACTGTTCGAATCAGTTTCTGTGGACCGCGAAGAGCCGGATTCACCCACCGACACCGGTGCGCGATCTACACAACTGGCGTCTTCAGGCTCCACTGACTCGTCTTCAGGCTCCACTGACTCGTCGTCTCCCTGCACAAGCCCGACTAAGAGTTCACCCACTGCGAGCCTCCTAGCGTCAATACCCCACAACTTTTCGACTGATGTACTTGGCGGCTTCTGGGTCACCTGCTACGAGTACGACTCGACATGCCATACTGACATTTCTCAACTCATTCCAAAATCTGATCGCCGGGTGACGATCAAGAACTATCCGCCCGACCCTCGCGTCGAGGGTCGCGTGTCGTCGTTTCGTAATGACATCGAAGCTGAACTGGTCAATCGCCACCTTATTGGCTATTGGAGGAACATTAATGATGCTTATTACTTTGGATCAATCCATCTCGCAGTTCTTCCCGGCGAGACAGTGATGGAGGGCCATTATACCTGTTTCTTAAGTGACGTCCAGGTTGTCACAGCGCGATGGAAATGGGTACGCCTTGACGTGGCGTCGCTGTCAGGTGTGGAGATATCGCAGGTGGTGTTGCGGGAGCCGCGTTTGATCTACGATCTCGTCGAGGAACATTCGCAGCATGACATGCCACTGACTTTGTCCGCTGTCACGTGAGGATATCTGGAATGACGCTGACTAAGCAGGAGGTCCGCGGCATTGTTGACCTCTACATCCAGGCGTGGGTTGGGCAGGACCCAGACCTGATCATAACCATCTTAACTGACACTGCTACGTACCATGAGCGGGTGCTTGAAGAACCAATCAAAGATCGGGAAGGAATCCGAGCGTACTGGCAGACGAAGGTGGTCGAGTCTCAGGACAATATCAAGTGCGAGCTGCTGAATCTGTACCTTGATGGGAATACAGCCATTGTCGAATGGGAGGCGCAGTTTGACGACGTAGTCCAGATGGTTCGCAAGCGGATGCGAGAGGTAGCGATCCTGGTCTTCGAAGGTCAGTTGATTGCCAGCCTCCGCGAATACTGGGCATCCGAGCGCATAGACCAACGGCCCCCTAGGCCAGTCCTGGACACTCGCCGAAATCATGGCATAGTAGATGAAACGGACTTGACATGAAAGGTCATTGGCCGTGTCCCATAGTAAGCTTACTAGCCTGCATTTTCTGATTTCCAGCGACTGCCCAACCGTGTCACTCGCTTACGACAGTCACCTCCTTCCTGTTCTTGTCTGTCCACGGATGTAGGTACGACCCTATGCGCCTATGCGCCTATGCGCGCAGGCGCGCGAGACCGTGGACAGACTGAAGGTCACTGTGGGTCACCACGCGGTCCCCTTGACCGCGTGGGTCATTATGAGAGGTAGGCTATAGCACTTAACGCCACTCACGGGAGCTGCTGCCACGGACTATGAGCTCGGCGTCGAGGGTGATCCGGCGGGGCTGAGCGGCGCGGTCGGCGAGAAGCCGCCCAGTGGCCTCGTTGACCGCGTAGGCGGGCTGGGCGACGACGCTGACGGGGGGTCGACGAGCTGGGTCCACGGGGCGTCGTCGAACGCGACCGCTCACCCACCGCCTCGGCCGCGCAGGGTGCAGCCTCCTGGTTAGACGAACGATCAAGGTAGCCGACAGGGGTTCCTAGTATGAGGCGGTGACCGAGCCACAGGTGCGGCCTAGCGGTGTTGAATTCCTGGAAGCGCGGCAGCTTCACCTGGTCAAAGCTGCCGCGCCGCGGGTGTCGTCCGAGCACCGACTGGCCATGGATCGTGTTTGGGATGATGCGGTTCAGGCGAACCCGGCTGGCCTGTTCGACGGGGCGGTGGTGGCGTGCGCGGGGGTGGGAGGCCCCAGAGAGTTTGGTCCTGTTGTGGACGCGGGTGACTTACCGGCATTACGCCCGCATGTGGATTACCTGGAGCCGGTCGCGCGGCGGTACGCGGACGCACTGCTGCGGCGCGATGCCTGAGTCACGGCGGTGGCTGGGTCGAGGCATCTTGCGCGGTATCGCTTCCTGTGGTCGGGCATAGCTGCCGGACCGGGTATCAGGTGCTGGCGAGGAAGTCTCTGGCTCGGTCGTCGAGTTCTGCCGCACATCGCAGGCCGCGGGCGCGGAAGCGGGTTAGGTCGCCGCGCATTCTGGTGACGGCCTTGCGGGTGCGGGTGGACCGTACGCCGTCCATGTGGTCCAGTGCCCCGGTTCCAGGTGACGCACGCCTGCTCGATGCCGCCGCGTTTGAGGTGCATCTCGGCGCTGGCCACCAGGTCGAGTGCGACGATCCGGGTGTAGGTGTCTGCGGGGCGGGACGTGGCTGCGTGGGCGTACTGCTCGGCGGCGGCTCGGTGGTCGCCGAGGGTTTCGTAGACCTTCGCGGTGCGCGACTACACCGATGCCGCCGGGGGTACCCAGGCCAGAGCCCAGAATGGCATTTCGTCGCCGCGGTCGGTAGCCATCAGGACGGGGGCCTGCTCGGCCTCGGCGAGGGCGGCGAGTCCTTGTTGACCTGCGTCGTAGCTCTTCCAGCCCAGGAGGTGGACGCCGCGGCTGGCGGCGGAGAGCATCTGTCGGCGGATCTCCTCGGTGCGAAACGGCCCCGGCACAGCGGGGCGACGTCGTCGCGCAGGTAGGTGACCAGGGCGCCACGGCCGTGCTGTCCGCCGTGGCGTTTGTCCATTTCCGGAGAATATGCACACCACGTCGCGCACGCCGGTGACCTCAGCTATGCCGATGGTGTGACCGGTGCGGGCGAAAGGCGCTGCCGTCGGGCTCCGGTGTCGAGCGTCGCCAGTGCGGCGTGGTCGTCGCTGGTTGACGTGCGTTGAACTCGCGAACCTGGGCTTGCGGCAGTCGCGGGTGCAGCTCGACCTGATTGACGGCCGGGACCGTGTTGGTTTCCGCGAGAAGCCGCTCCAATGTGGCCGGGGTGAAGTTGGAGACGCCGATGGAACGGGCCAGGCCGTCACTTCTAATCTTCTCCAGCGCCCGCCGGCTCTCGACGTATAGACCACGCGAGGGAACAGGCCAATGGATCAGGTAGAGGTCGAGGTAGTCGAGCTTCAGATTGGCCAGGCTTTTGTCCAGCGCGGCCAGGGTGGCGTCGTGGCCGAGGTCGGTGTGCCAGACCTTGGTGGTGATGTGAAGCTGCTCGCGCGGGATTCCGGATGCGGCGATTGCGGCGCCGGTGCCGGGTTCGTTGCGGTAGTAGGCGGCGGTGTCGATGGCCCGGTACCCGGTGTCGAGGGCTGCCGTGACGGCGGTGCCGGCTTCGTCGTCGGGCACCCGGAACACACCGAACCCCAGCTGCGGGATCGTGGTTGCGTCGTTGAGAGTGATGTCGGGGATAGCGGTCTCGGGCATCGGGGCTCTCGCTCGTGTGAATCGGTCAGTCGGGGATCGGGAAGCGGTAGAACATGCGGACGGTGTCGGCGGCGATGACGGCGAGCATGACCTCGACGGCGCGGCCCCTGCTGTCGTAAACGGTGCGGGTCAGGTCGATGACCGGGGTTCCGCCGGGCAGTCGCAGTGACACAAGAGCCGAAAGGGTAATCGCTCGGTTACTGTCCGTTCCTGGTGGTCAGTCGCTCGGCCGCGATCGGCTTAGCAAAGGTCTGCCACCACGTGGCCGGGTCAGTCCGCAGCGCAGCCTCACCGAGCCGCCTCCCTGATTCTGTGCGCAGTGCCGCCACCGCGGTCTGAACGAAGGGCGCCATACTGCCGTGGCCCTCCTGGCGGTATTCGAGGGCCTGTAGCAGCATCTCCAGCTTGTCGGCGTCGCGCGCGCAGTCGGCCTCCAGCGACGCGCGGCTCTCGTAGTCGGCGATAATTCCCCGCAGTAACGCCGCAAGCGGTCGCGGCAGCGCTTCAGTTTGGTCGGTGGTGATCTGTTCGTTGGAGGTGGCGTGGAGGTAGTTCCGGCCAACGTGGTCGATATCGGTCGTGCGGCTTTCACCGCTGTCATGGAACAGCGCAAGCGTGGCGGCGCGCTCTGGGTTGGCGCCCTCCAGCCCAGCGAGCACCCACGCCAGCATTGCGGTGCGCAGTGAGTGCTCTGCGACGGTCTCCGGGTGCTTGATGCCGGCACGCAGCCAACCCGTTCGCGGAAGCCGCTTGAGCTGGCCCCACTCGTACGCGAGCTTGACGACGTCGTCCAACTCCTCAGCGGTGGCGGAGCTCGCGCTGGCGTGTCTTGGCTGATCGGTCATCACGATCTGTTCCTTAGGCCGTTAGCACGGAGCAAGAAGCCGAGCTCACCCAGTTCCCGCCGCGACCGCGCAGACACTACCTGGGTTTCCATGAGCGCCTCGACGCGCTCTACGAGATCCTTGGCCGCTGCGCTGGCGGCAAGATAGTGCCGGTGGGCGAGCAGCGCCCATAGGGTGTGTGCCACCAGGTCAACATAGCCGCAGGCCGGGTCGAGCCGTCCGGCTAGCCAAGCGAGCAGCCGCTCCCCACGCCAGGCAGGCAGGTCCGAGGTCATGAACGCGTCCGAGTGCTGCGGCGCGGTTATCTCCTCGTAGTAGTGTGCGTTCCAGGCCAGCTGCGCCGATTCCAGGCGGTCGTCGTCGGCCAGGTGGTGTTCGATAAACCAGCGCAGTGGTTCCGGGTCACCGCGAGCTGCGGTGGTGACTGCGCCGCTGCGTGCAGCGACCCACGCTGGTGACCAACCTCCTCGCGAGGGTGTCGGCCTCGGCAGATGGTCGAGCCACATGCCGGTATCCGTGGCGAGGTCGAATCCGGCCAGAAAGGCAGCTTGGCGACGCAGCTGCAGGCCCGAGTCCAGGCGCCCATCTGCCCGTTCCGCGCACTCGCGCAGCCGCGCAAACAAGGCGCGACGTTCAGAAGCGCCGAGCGCCGGGCCGTTTGGGACGGGGCCATGGCGGCGACTGTTGCTGGCGGGGTTCGGAAGCCATCCTGGCCGTCGGCCGGCAAGCGCCCACAGCAGCAGGTCGTGCACCCGGCGGATCGTCACATATCCCGCCAGCGGGTGCTCCCGCCCACCCGGCTCCAACGTCCGGCTGACGAGCCAGTCCGCCACCACCGCCGGGTCAAGGGCTGCGAGCAGGCGTGGATCTGCGTCGGCAGCGGCCAGATCATGACGGGCGTCCACCAGCGCGTGGACGCGGGTTGCTGGCAGAGGTCGCCGACCGGACTCCCATCCTGGACGGTGTCGAGGGAAACGTGAAGCAGTTCAGCGAAGGCTTCTTGACTCAGCCCAGCCGACATTCTCGCGAGTCCTCCTCCAGCAGCCAGGCGATCCATTCCGCCCAGGCCCGGTCAGCCTGCGTGTAGGACACGAAGAAATCCCACGCGGCCCCATCACCGGCGCTGTCGATCACCCGGTCAGAGTCCATACGGGCGATTCCGCCCGCAGCCAGCGGCCGAATCTGGGTTGCTACACCCTGTGGCTGCTGCCGCGGATGATCAGCTCGGCGTCGAGGGTGATCCGGCGCGGCTCGGCCGACCGGTCGGCGAGCAGGCGCCCGGCGGCGGCGCCGACGGCGTGGGCGGGTTGGGCGACGACGCTGACCGGGGGGTCGACGAGCTGGGTCCACGGGGCGTCGTCGAACGCGACGAGGCCGACATCGCGGCCGACCCGGAGCCCGCGCGCGGCCAGCACCTGCAGGGCGCCGATCGCCATCAGGCTGTTGGCGACGAACAGCGCATCCGGCCGGCGCGCCCCGGCGAGCAGGGTCTCGGCGGCTCGGCGCCCACCGTCGACCTTGAAATCGGCGTAGCGCACCAGGCCCCTGGGCACCGGACGGCCTGCCGCGCGCAGGGCGTCGCGGTAGCCGGTGACGCGGTCCTCAGCGGTGGAGACCCGCCGCGGCCCGGTCAGGCAGGCCACCCGCCGGTATCCGGCGTCGAGCAGGTGTGCGGTAGCGGCCCGAGCACCGGCGCGGGAACCGACCAGCACGGCGTCGATACCGGGCAGCGGGCGGTCGATGGCGACCACCGGGATACCGTGCTCGGCCAGCGGCCCGATGTCGGTGGCCGCCGCGGTGGGCGAGAGCACCACGCCCGCCACCCGCTCGGCCACCGCCACCCGCAGGTAGCGGGCCTCCTTGGCGAGGTCCTCGTCGGAGTTGCACAGCACCACCGAGTGCCCCACGGCCTGCGCGGCGTCCTCGACACCCCGCGCGACCGCGGTGAAGAACGGGTTCTCGATATCGGAGATGATCAGCGCCCAGACCGTGGTGGCCTTCCGACGCAGGCTGCGGGCCACCCCGTGAGGCCGGTAGTCCAGCTCCCTCGCGGCGGCCACCACCCGGGCCACCAGCGCCGGATCGACGTTGGCCTTGCCGTTGAGCGCGCGGGAGACGGTGGCGGTGGACACGCCCGCGCGCGCTGCCACGTCGTGGATCGTGGGCACCTCGCCGCCTTTCACCCTTGACACACGGGCGCCTTCCACCCTGGACACCCCGGCGCCTTCCACCCTTGACACGCCGGTGACCTGCTCCTAGCGTGCCAGAAAACGTTTTCTCCGGCGCGCATGCTCCCCGGCGCGGGTGTGCGCTTGATGCGGGGGAGGTCCCATGGCTCGTATCGGCGTGATCAGCTTCTCCGACGGCCGCGACTACGTGCACGGCGGCATCGCCGACTTCGTCCGGTCCACTGAGGATGCGCTGGCGCAGCAGCTGGCCGCAGCAGGCCACCACGTGGTGCGCGGGTCGCAGACCGTGTGGACCAACGAGCTGGCCACCTCGGTGGCCCGCGAGGTGGCCGCCCAGGGCGTGGATCTCACCGTCTTGCACTACGCGGTCTGGGCGTTCCCGCACTTCTCGATGCTCGCCGCAGGAGCCACCCCGGGCCCGCTGCTGCTGCTGTCCAACATCGACCCGGTGCAGCCCGGCATGGTGGGGATGCTGGCCGCAGGCGGGGCACTGGACCAGATCGGGCGGCGGCACCGCAGGCTGTGGGGTGACCCGGCCCAGAGAGATCCGGCGCAGGGGGACCTCGTCGCGCAGATCGGCGTCGAGGCCCGGGCAGCGCATGCGGTCGCGGCCCTGCGGGGTGCCACCTTCGGCCGGATCGGCGGACGGCCGATGGGCATGAACACCGCGGTCGCGGCCACCGACCAGTGGCAGCGGATCTTCGGCGTGGACGTCGAGGAGATCGACCAGTGGGAGATCGTCCGGCGCTCCGAGCTGGCCGATCAGGGCGAGGTCAGCAAGGCCCGGTTGTGGCTGGAGCAGCACGCCGCCGGCGTGCACTACGACGGCAAGAAGCTCACCCAGGAGCTGCTGGAGCGCCAGATCCGCTCCTACCTGGCGATGCGCGAGCTGATCGGCGAATGGCGGCTGGACTTCTCCGGGATCAAGGGGCAGCCGGAGATGACGCAGTACTTCGCCACCATGGACATCGTCGAGGCGTTCCTCAACGACCCGTACGACTGGAACGGGCCCAAGGAACCGCACGTCTGCGCCACCGAGGCGGACATGGACGGCGCGCTGACCATGCAGCTGTTCAAGCACCTCACCGGCACACCGGTGCTGTTCGCCGACGTCCGGCACTACCACGCCGACCGCGACATCTGGGACCTGTGCAACTCCGGCCAGCACGCGACCTGGTACGCCGCCCGCAGCGACGACCCGGCGGAGAACCTGGCGCGGGTGCACTTCTACCCCGAGGTGTTCTTCTTCCCCGCCGGGGGCGCCTCGGTGCACCACCTCGCCGCGCCGGGCGAGATGACCCTGGCCAGGCTGACCCGCAACGACGGGGCCTACCGGATGCAGCTCATGGCAGGCGAGTTCGAGACCTACGACGACGAGACCAACGAGGCGCTGATGCGCCAGTCCACCTTCGAGTGGCCGCACGCCTTCGCCCGGCTCGACGCCCGCGCCGAGGACTTCCTGAGCCGCTTCGGCGCCAACCACATCCACGCAGTGCCCGGTGACGTGCGCGCGGAGATGCGCGCGGTGTGCCGGCTGCTCGGCATCACCCTGGACGAGTTCACCCGCTCATGAGTCAAGGGCTGCTGCTCGGTATCGACATCGGCACCTCCAGCTCCAAGGGGGTGCTGGTCAGTGCCGACGGGGAGTTGCTGGCGCAGGCGAGCCGCCCGCACCGGACGTCGACGCCGCGGCCGGGCTGGGTGGAACACGACGCCGAGACGGTCTGGTGGGCCGACTTCACCGCGATCGCCCGGGAGCTGGTGGACGCGGCGGCCGGGCGGCCACTGGCCGGGCTGGGAGTGTCCGGCATCGGCCCCTGTGTGCTGCCCGCCGACGCCGACGGACGGCCGCTGCGCCCGGCGATCCTCTACGGCGTGGACACCCGGGCCGGGGTGGAGATCGACGAGCTGACCGCCGAACTCGGCGCCGAGGCGATCCTGCAGCGCTGCGGGATGCGGCTGACCACCCAGGCGGTCGGTCCCAAGCTGCGCTGGCTGGCCCGGCACGAACCGGACGTGGCGGCGGGGATGCGCAGGCTGCTGATGGCCAGCTCGTATCTGGTGCTGCGGCTGACCGGCCGTTACGTGCTGGACCACCACTCGGCCAGCCAGTCGGCCCCGCTCTACGACCTGGCCGGGCAGAGCTGGCACCCGGGCTGGGCCGGGCAGGTCGCGCCCGGCCTGGAACTGCCCGAGCTGGTCTGGCCCACCGAGGTGGCCGGGACGGTGACCGCGGCGGGCGCCGCCGAGACCGGGCTGCCGGAGGGCCTGCCGGTCACCGCGGGCACGGTGGACGCCTGGGCCGAGGCCACCAGCGTCGGGGTCCGCGAGCCGGGCGACATGATGGTCATGTACGGCACCACGATGTTCCTGGTGCAGATGGTGCAGAAGGTGCACCCGCATCCCGCGCTGTGGGGCACCGTCGGCACCCTGCCGGGCAGCTACTCGGTGGCGGCCGGGATGGCCACTTCCGGCGCGGTCACCGACTGGCTGCGCGAGCTGGTGTCCGGCGAGTTCGCCACGCTGGTGGCCGAGGCCGGCCAGGTGCCCGCAGGCAGCCGCGGGCTGCTGCTGCTGCCCTACTTCGCCGGGGAGCGCACCCCCGTGTTCGACCCGGACGCGCGCGGCATCCTGGCCGGGCTGACCACCCAGCACGGCCGAGCGGAGATCTACCGGGCCGCGCTGGAGGGCACCGCGTTCGGCGTCCGGCACAACCTGGAAGCGATGGCCGACGCCGGGGGTGACGTGCGCAGGCTGGTCGCGGTCGGCGGCGGCACTCAGGGCGACCTGTGGACCCAGATCGTCTCCGACGTGACCGACACCCCGCAGGACGTCTGCGAACACACCATCGGCGCAAGCTACGGAGACGCCATGCTCGCCGCACTGGCCACCGGCACCGGATCCGACCCGTGGTCCTGGAACCCGGTGGCCCGGCGGCTGACCCCCGATGCCGAGCGCCACGCCCGCTACACCGCCTTCTACTCTCGCTACCGCGACCTGTACGAGTCCACCAAGGACATCGCGCACTTCCTGGCCGCCGAGCAGCACGCTGCCGCAGCACTAACGTGACTCGTGATTGACAACCGATACCCCGAGTCCACGTAGCCGTGCAGGGCCTCGACGTCGTTACGTTGCGGGGAGACGTCCTGATCAAGGCCAGGAATGTGATCATAGGCCCTGATCCATACTTTCAGCCCCACCACTCGGCCTCCTTCTGATGCCGCTGCGCGGCCTGGAGGAACATGGTGTGGGGTCCGCCCGGGGAGAACAGGGACACGTCGAAGAGGTCCTCGGCGATCAGCAGGTGCAGACTGCGACGCCGGCTGCCCGTGAAGGGGTCTGCGGCAATCCACAGCGCGGCGACGAGTCGGCCGACGGTGATGAGCGGTTGCTCCAGATCGGCCGAATCCACCATCAGTCGGACCTCGTCGATCGGTTCCTCCCGGCTCCGGTGCTGGCCCGCTGCCTGGGAAGCCGAGGGCCAGGTGCCCTACCGCAACCCGAACGAGGGATCAGCGCCGCTGCCGCCGAGCAGGCCCAGGGCAGGCACCTGCCGGTCCTTGCGACGCCGGCGCCGCTGCGCGGCGTCGCACTTGCGGCACGGCCCGACGTGGAAGGCCGGGCCACCGACCACCGGGTGCGGACACTCACCGACCAGCGCCCACCCCATCGGCCGGTCATCGTCGCCGTCCTCCGGCGCGCTGAGGTCCGGCTGGTCGCCCGCCGAGTACTTGGCCGCCACCCGCACGCACCGCCCGCAGTACCGTGTGCAATCCACGTATCCGGGGCAGTCCTCGTAATCGGGCACCGGGGTGTCCTCGGTCACCTGCGCACCGCACAGCGCGACGTGCTCTTGCGGTCCCACCCGCCAGTTCGGCCGTGCGAGCGAACCGTCAGCCTCCAGCAGATGCAACACCGGCTCCGACCGGCCACAGTGCAGCGGCCCGGCAGGCACCGGCGCGCTCACCGCGCACCTCCCGCACGCTCGGCGAACGCGGCCGCGTACTCCGCGAGACGATGCACGCACTGCGGGCAGAACACCGCGCAGTCACAGCCCTCGGGACACAACGACGGCGGCAGGCCCGACGCGGGCACCAGCGCCCCGCAGAACGCCATGTAAGTGCCGTACCGGCGCATCTCGTCCAGCGAATCATCAGCCGCCAGCACGTGCACCGGGCCCGGGTGCGGCGTGCTCACTCGGCACCGTCCAGCCCGGTACCGTCCAGGATCGCCCGGGCCACCCGGACCGCCTCATCCCTGGGTAGCCGCACCCCGAACTTGTCCCAACCGTGCGGGTACATGACCCAGGACCCGCTGGTCTCATGCACCACCAGCAACGTGCACGTCGTGCCGTCGTCGGTGCGCTTGCCAGCCGCGGTCATCCGGCCGCGTTCGATCTCGTGCTGCATCTCCGGCAGCTCGCCCATCGTGTCGCCCCTTCCTCGCGATCCCTCACAGGAGGGGGCCGACCGTGGCGTAGTGACGACAGCAGGTGTCACTCAGTAGGAACGTCCCCCGGATGGGCTACATCCCCGGCAGGCCCGCGCGGTAGGCCATCCTCCGCAGCTCCCGCCCGGCCGGGGAGTCCCGGCGCACCCGGGGGAGCAGCTCAGCGAGCACGTCATGAACGATCGGGTTGCGGTGCACGCGGTATGGGGAAATCCTCTCGACTCGGCGGAGCGCCATCACCGCGTCCTCGTGACGTCCCGGCAGCCGGGCCGCCGCTCGACCGTAGTCTGTCCAGTACGCGGCCTGGCGGCATCGGTTTGGGGGCAGTTCAGAGCGAATGCCTTCCGCGATTGTGGCGGCACGCTCGTGGTCATCGAACCTCAGAGCGGCGGCCATTCGCCACAGCGCCACATTGGTCGGGCCGAATCCCAGCCCGTAGGCGTTGCGCTCCCCGGTGCGCGCCGCCAGCTCGCTCGCATGCTCCAGGGCCGCATCCGCGTCAGCCACCCGCTTGTCCGCCGCAGCCACCAGCGAGTGGAACAGCGCAAGAAAGCCCGCCAGCTGCATTAACCCCGGTGTGGTCGTCGGCACGGTCACCGCGTCGAGCCCGGCACGCGCGAGGTCGAATGCCCCTTCGGCGAGCATCACCCTCGCGCCAGCGGCAGCGGCCAGACCAAGCGGGACCGCGGTGCCGTGCTCCCGGGCGGCGTGGCGGGCCAGCAGGAGAGGTTGCGAAGACAGGTCCAGCGGGGCACCCGCGAGCCGCAGCCACGGGATGGTGACTTGGGTATGCAGCAGCACCGCCAGATCTAACAGCTGTGCCACGTCGCGACCGGCCGCGAGGCTGGTATGCAGGTCCCGGATCAGGCCGGGAAGGGCGGCACCGACCTCCCGTTCCCGCTCGCACCGGCACAGCGCGTCGACCGTCGTCGTCACCCGCGCCCGCAGCGCCTCCACGGGAAGCACCAGCCCGCCCGGCAGATCGTCACTCACGGCTCTCAACGCCAGCCGCACCGCCTGTACGACCGCGACCGCTTCCCCGTTGGCCGGTGCGGGCACCGGCAGCTTGGTCAGCTCGCTCGGGGCGATCTCGAGCGCGTTGGCCAGGGCTCGGATCTCTGAGAGGGTCGCGGAACGCTCGCCATGCTCGATGCGCCACAGATGCGTCCGGCTCATCCCGGCCAGCTCGGCGACCGGCCGCAGTGACTTGTCCCGGGCATCGCGGATCCGTTGCAGCCGCAGCCCGATCGCGCGTGCTTCCTCAGCCTCATCGTCCATTCAGGACCCTCTCCTCACCGTGCTCCCCACCGATGCCCCGGGGCCGTCGCCCCGGGGCAGAACACCTCGGTGAGGAGGTGACTCCAGGCTACGTGCTCACCCTCACGGGTGGCCTGCCGGGCCGCACACTGGGCACCATGAACCCGGACGGCGCCATCGAGCTACTCACCGCGATCCTGACCGGCGCCCCGTCACTTCCCGGCGCCCCGTCACTTCCCGGCGCCGCGTGCCGCCGGCGGGCCGGACTGTTCGACGACCACCACCCTGGGGAGACCACCGATCTTGGTCGGCCCTCCAGACGCGGGGCCGATCAGGCCGGTGGGCCTGCCTGCCGGGCACGGGTGATCAGCGCGGTGAGGTTCTCGGTGGTGTGCTTCTCCCACCCGGACAACCTGACCAGGGTGCGCCGCTCCACGTCGGAGATCGCCACGCCATCGAGCGCGTCGAGCAGCACGGCCAAGCGGTCGGGGACGTAGAAGCCGTCATAGTGGAACTCGGTGGTGATGGGGTCGGTGCTCATCTCGGAGTGGGCCTCTCGCGTCAAGGCCCGTCATCGGGCCTGGCTTCAGGCCGCGCGTGTTACGGGGCCTGAACGGACGCTCACGCTCTCTAGCCCGAACTTACTTGATCTTGATTGCGGTAGCGGGTTGTTGACCTGGGTGAACGTTGTTGATCGGGGGTGGGTAGTTGGGTTGTTACTGGCTACTGCAGAGTCGTGGGTACGGAGGCGCCGAGCAGCTCGAAGACGCGGCGCTGGAGGGGTGTCGGGGTAGTGATCTTCTCGATTCGCTGTCCACCGAAGTTGATGACTTGACGGTCCAGGGTGGAGAGGTGGTGGAGCAGGTCTTTGTAGCGGTGGAGTGGTAGTCCGTCGGGGGTGTGTTTGTTGGCGTCTTTGGTTTTGGCTTGCGGTGAGCGTGGTGCGGGGGCGAGGGGATCGTCGCGGTCGGGGATGTGTTGGTCGGTGAAGGTCAGTTCGGTGAGCGCCTCGCGTAGGTGCCAGGTGAGGTAGGCGGCGAGCATGCAGATCAGCACGTGGGCGCGGACGCGTTTGTCCAGGTAGTGATGGATGGGTCGTAGATCGAGGTCATCGGCTTTGATGATGTGAAAGTCTCGTTCGACGTGTTTGAGGTTCTTGTAGGAGGTGACCACGTGCGCGGAGTCGAGAGTCGCCTCGGCCACGCTGGTGCGGATCACGTAGATGCCGTCGGGGGCGGCCTCGGCGCGGATCTTGTCCTCGTGGCGGCTATAGGTGAAGGTGGAATCGGTGACCTCGCGGAGGAAGTGCTTGGCGACTTTGTGTTTACCGATCACTTTTCCGATACGTTCAACGATTTTGTCGGCGCCGGTCAGTCGTCCCGCTTGCACCGACGCGGCGATCTTGGCCAGGTCTTTTTCGGTCGCGGCTAGCAGCGCCTGGCGTGTGCGGGCGCGTTCGTCGGCCAATAGTGGGTTTCGACAACAGATCAGTCGTTCACCCGGATAGTTCGGGTGGGTGATCTCGGCGAGGTTCTGGGTATCGAACAGGCTCAGGTGCAGCGGCCCGTCGTCGCTGGCCAGGGCCGCGATGGCGGGGGCGCGCAACACAGTGATCCAGTCCATGCCCGCACACTCGCGCAGTTCGATGATCCGCGTCGTGGTGATCATTCCGCGGGCACCGACCAGGATGATCTTCTCGATCCCGAAGTCAGCGCGCACGCGCGTCACAGCGGTCTTGAAGGACAGGGCATCAGAGGTGTTACCGGCGAACACCTCGATAGCCACCGGGCGGCCGACCGGACAGGTGAGTAGTCCGTATTCGATCTGGGGCCGGCCGCGTTCGCCGTCCCGGGAATGCCCGAAGGCGGCCGGTTCGCACCGCCGCCCCTGCACCCAGGAGGAGGACAGATCAAACATCGCGATACCACCAGCGCCAAGATGCCGGGCGGCCAGCTGCGCCTCGATGCCCTGCTGTCGACCGACAAGCCAGTCCATCGCGGCGTAGACCTCGTCAGTGCAGGCGTCCGCCACGCCCAGATCCGTGCCCAAGGTAGTGTCGCCTGTCCACCACCAGCGCGCCGTGGAAAGCTTCGGCTTCGGCGCGACCGCCCGGGACAAAATCAGTGCATAGGCGATATCCCGTTCACGGCTGGCCGGCCCCAGCAGTGTCCTTAGCCCCAGCCGGGTGGCCATGACATGCGCCGCCGCGACATCCCCGTGCGGCACCGACCGTTCGGTGTCACACGCGACTTCCGCGTCCACCAGGGTCGCGCCCTTCAAGACCTTACGAAGCGCATCGATCGCCTCGGACGGAAGCGCCGAAAGGTTCGCCAGCGTCTCCTTCCGCGGCCTGCCCTGCTCATCCCGAAACGATCGGCGCAGCAGATGGCATGGGTAGGCCCGGCGCTCCCCGTCGATCGTCGTGTACTGGCGACCGGCGTGGTCGATGTGCATCCTGCCCGCGGTGCGTCCCACCAGGACATTCCACCACATCGATCAGGTGAAGTCCACCATTTTTACTGGCTACAGTTCGGTGTGTCCAGGACCCTTCAGCCGCAGGTAGAGCAGACGATCAGGCATTCAAGATCAAGTAAGCTCGGGCTAGTCAAGAAAAACCTCTCTCCCCGAGGGGGACGGGGGGCTGCAGCGCGGCAGCGGCGCCTACGGAGGCTGGGAGATCGATCCGACCCGCACGCAACGTGATGGAACCGACCGGCCGCCGGGGAGCATCGGGGCGAAAGCGCGGCGGTGGGAGCGCTTCCGGCTCAAACCGGCGGCCGGCCGGGTCTTACAGCCGCAGCAGCGGTGCGGCTATGGGGCCCGACCGAGGCCCGGATTCGGTAGGTTGCTGCCGAGTTTCCGGACTGGACGGCCGACCAAGATCCGAGATTGCGTCCGGCTCGGACGCAGCCTCACCGGATTGCGTGAGACGCCTTGTTCAGGCTCGGCCTTGGCTGCGTGAGCGCCTCGTCGACCACTGCCGGGTATTGCGTGAGCAGACGCGCGTGGCTCCTTCGGTCCATCTCCGACTGGCTCAGAGAACCTCGTTCTCCAGCTATATAGTTGTTCTCCGAGGTTTCGGCCGTCCGGGCTTGCCTTCGCCGAGAAGTTCACCGATCCGTTGCACGGCGCGGATCCGGGTCCGTTCCGTTTCGGCGATGTCCTCACCGACTTTCCTCAGTCGGTGCCGATGCCCGCACGACGACCGCCAGCCCCTCGAGGGTCACCGCGAGTTCCTCCCGGCGCTGCGCGCTGACCCGCCCGGCGGGGAAGTCGTGCGCCGCGTCGTCCAGCGCCCACTGCGCTTGCCGCAACAGCACCGCCAGCTGCGAACCGGTGACGCCGAGCTGACCGGGGGCAGCAGGCGACCAAGATCCGGAAGTCGGCACCGCGGTGCCGACTTCGGCCCCTCGAATTCGGCCAGCGCCTGGCCGAATTCCGACAGGTAGCAGGCGGAAAAGGGCACGCCACCCGGTCCGTGTGTTCACCCTCCAGCCCTCCAGCGGCAGCAGCCGTTATCGGCGGTGGGGCCGTCCAGGTCGGCCACGGCGGCCGCCGCCACCCGCACGCACCCCTTGCAATACCGGGTGCAGTCCGGGCATCCGGGGCAGTCCTCGAAATCGGGCACCGGGGTGTCCTCGCTCACCTGCGCACCGCACAGCGCGACGTGCTCTTGCGGTCCCACCCGCCAGTTCGGCCGGGTGAGCGTGTCGTCAGCCTCCAGCAGGTGCAGCACCGGCTCCGCTCGGCCACAGCCGTTCACGTCGTCGCCTCGGTGCCGGAATCCGGCACTCGCCTGCCGAATTCGGTGCCCGAAGTCGGTCGCTCGGCGACCGCGTCGGCGCTCCACTGCGCGGCCCGGCGCACACACTCCGGGCAGATCAGCTTGTCGTACGGGCACTCGCAGCCCTGCGGGCACTCCCACGGCGGCAGGCCGTCCGCGGTCAGCTCGGCCCCGCACAACGCCAGCGCGATGCCGTACTGGTGGATCTCGCCCACCGCCGTGTCGGCCATCAGCAGATGCACACTGCCCGGCTCCAGCGGGCACCCCATGCCCGGGGAATCAACCACCGTGGCGGCACTGCGGTGCTCGCCCGACACCTCACCACCCGAGGTGCCCCGCGCGTCCGCACCGTTGATCTGCTCGGACGTGCTCACGCGGCACCATCCAAGATCGCCCGGGCCACCCGGACCGCTTCACCCTTCGGTAGCCGCACCCCGAACTTCCCCAACCATGCGGGTACATGACCCACGACCCGCCCACCTCGTGCACCACCAGCAACGTGCACTTGGCGCCGTCGTCGGTGCGCTTGCCGTCCGCGGTCATCCGGCTGTGTTCGATCTCGTGCTGCATCTCCGGCAGCTCGCCCATCGCGTCGCCCCTTCCTCGCGATCCCTCAGGAGGGGGCCGACCGTGGCCCGGCGGCAACGGCGGGTGTCTCAAAAAAGAGACGGTCACCCGGATGGGCTACACGGGCAAGCCAGCGCGGTACGCCATCCGGCGCAGCTCCCGCCCCGCCCGGGAGTCGCGGGGCACGCGACCGAGTAGCTCGCCGAGCACCTCGCGGACGATCGGATCTCGCTGCACGTGATGCGGAGAGATCGCCTCGGCGCGATGAAACTCCAATACCGCGTCGTTCTGCCGTCCCCGCAACCGCGATAGCGCCCGGCCATAGTTGACCCGGTAGTCGGCCTCACGCGACCTGTCGAAATGCAATTCCGGTCGCATGATCATGGTCTCAGCGATACTCACGACCCGTTCGTGATCCCCCGTTTCCTGCGCCGCGGCCATGTGCCACTGGCCGACTGCATGCTGACCGAACCCCATCCAGTAGGCATTACCCTCCCCAACCCGTTGGGCCAACTCTCCGGCCAGCTCTAACGGTCCGTCCATGTCACCGGGTCGCGAGTCCGTCGAAGCCACAAACGACCGGCACAGCGCCAGCGTCCCGGCGAGTTGCATCGACTCCGGGGTGTTCGTCGGCACGGTCACCGCGTCCAGCTCTGCCTGCGCTAAGGCGAACTCTCCCCCGGTGACTAACACGAACACGCCGCCCCAGGTGGCGATGCCCAGGGCGGTTGATGTGTCACGCTCCTGCGCCCCCCGTAGCGCCAGCAGGGACGCCTCCGAACGCAGGTCCAGCGGGGCACCCGCGACCCGCAGCCACGCGACGGTAGCTCCCGAATGCAGCATCACCGCCAGGTCGAGCAGCTCTGCCACGTCTCGCCCGGCCGCGATGCTGGTATGCAGGTCCCGGATGAGGCCGGGCAGCGTGGCGCCGATCTTGCTTTCCGGATCGCAGCCGTAGTGAGCGTTGAGCGTCGCATTCACCCGGTCTCTGAGTACCGCCACCGGGAGCACCATTCCGCCGGGCCGGTTACGACCGACCGCCCTGATCGCGCTTCTCACCGTCTCTATGGCGGAGTCCGTTTCCCCGTTAGCGGGTGCCGGTACCGGCAGCCTGAACAGCTCCGAGGGAGCGATCTGCAGAGCATTCGCCAGGGCCCTGATCTCCGAGAGCCTGTCCAGGGCGCGTTGCCCGGTCTCGATCCGGTCAAGGGTGTCCTTGCTCATCCCCGCGAGCTGGGCGACGACCCGCAGCCCCTTGCCCCGGGCGTTACGGATCTGGCGGACCCGCCGGCCGATCGTGCGGGCTTCCTCATCGTCCACTTCGGACCTCTCCTCGCCGGATCCCCTCGCCGATGCCCCGGGGAGCTACCCCGGGGCGGACACCTCGGCGAGGAGGTGACGCCAGGCTACGTGCTCACCTGAGCGAGCAACCGGCGGTACCCGGTGCCCACCGGCTCCCCCGCGGCCGCCGAGTAGGTCGCGGCCTGGAGCGGGTTGTCCGGGTAGCGCTCGGCGCCGTGCGGTGCCAGCGCGGCCGCCGTGGCGATCGTGTGCAGCAGCGTGACCAGGTGCTCACGCTGCTCGGGAGACAGCTCACCGTCGCGGACCACCGCGGCGAGGACGTAGACGGGATCGGTGCTCCATAGGGCCGGACCTCCGCGTCAAGGCCCGTCACCGGGCCGCTGCAGGCCCGCGGCTACGGACTCTGAGCGGACGACACCCCTACTAGCTGCACTCACTTAGGGCCGATACGGCTCCGAATGGCGGTCCAGCCTCGCTCCAGACTGCCATTCGGTGCCGAACGGCGCTCGGCGCTAGCCTGCGCTAAGCGGGGCGTTCAGGCGCCGCATCGTTCCACGGCTTGCTACCTGGCGTCACGAGCTCAACACAATTAGTGATCGTGGCGTGGCCCTGCCTGGGCCACGCCCCTGGCCTAGGACGAGGACACCCTGTTGCAATCCCTCGTAGGAGCAAATGAGGACCCGGGCGCGACGCGCGACCGAGGGGCCCGTCAAGAGTTGCAATCCCTCGTAGGGGCAATGAGGACCCCACGGTAAAGCCGCAGCTCAGGGCCTGTGTGGGAGGGTAGTTGACGGTACTTTGTGCAGCAACCCGCCGGTCGTGCAGCGAACCCGGGGGGTCTGCTGCAGCAGCGGCCGCGTCAGCCGGTCACAGGATGTCGTCGGGGAGGCTGTCTCGGGCACCCCAGCTGTGGCGTTCCGGCTCGGCGCCCGGCGGGAAGGTGTAGACGAGGACCCGGTCGTAGCTGGAGTCGATCTTACTCTGCACGGCTGCACGGAACCGCTTGACCTGGGCGGGGCTGAGGTGGCCCTCGAAAACACTGCGTTGGATGTGATGCAGGTACTGTCGGCAGGTCTTGAGCACGCCCGGGTTGCGTTCTGCGGCGGTGTCGTACACGACGATGACGTAGATGGGTTACCACCAGATCCGGAACGCCTTGTAGGGAACGCCTTCCAGGCACGTGCGGGTGAGCCGGAGGGCTTCCAGGTAGATGAGCTCGTCGTAGGCGACGGGGCGCTGCAACTGGCGGTGCTGGACAGTCGTGGCGAGGTCGTCGCGGACGGTCTGCACGACCAGCCGCCTGCCCTGCTCGCTGAGGGAAGCCTGGTTCGAGGTGGTCTCGAAGTGCCGAGGCTGCAGCTGCCGGCGGGAGGCCAGCAGCAGCCGCTCGGCGAACAGCGGTTTGAAGACCTCGGCCAGGTCCAGGGCGAGGGTATGCCGGTGGCGTTCCATAGTGCTGTGCAGAAAGCCGATGCCGGAGTGCAGGGGTGTGAGCCGAAGCGCGGTCAGCACGCGTGCATATACGATGCCGTTGACGTAGCTGATGAAGGCGTTGCCCGCGTTGCGCGGCGGCCGACGGCTGCGTCCGTGTAACTGCAGCCAGTCGGGCAGCTTGGTGTCCATCAGCTCCCAGGCCGACCGGCGGAAGGTGCCTTCGGCGCCCATGAGCTGGTCCCGCCCGGTTGCCGCCGCCGCGCTTTCTTCAAGTACGCGGTAGGGCCGGTCGAGCAGTGTGCGATCGACGACTCTGCGGACGTTGAAGGCGCAGGCCGTGACCAGTTGACGTGCGATCGCCATGCGTCGTTCGTCGTCCTCGGCGAGGCGAACCTGGGCGATGACGGTCTCACCGGAGGTGCTCCGCTGGCCGCCCAGCACGGAGCCAGCGTAGTCGCCATAGTAGCTGAGCAGGTGCACATCGATCGCGTGCTGGTTCAGCAGCGCCACCACAGCCGTGTTCACGTCGACGTTGTCACTGGCTACGATGTCCCGCACGTCGGTGACGGGTATGTGCCGGTCCGGGTGCCCGTCGCGCTCGATCACCAGCGACTGGTCCTTGCGCCGGATCCGGCAGAAAGTGGTGAGCCAGTAGGTGCGGGATGCTTCGGGCATTCACTCCACCCAGCAGTAGTCGAGATAGCTGCAGCCCCGACAGCGCGACCGGGTCAGCCGTGGGGGCGCGGACTCCAGGGCGACCGTCTGCAAGGCCGCGTCAATGTCCGTGGCGGCGTGGCTCGGCCCACGTCGTCCGCGCTGATCACAGCACCTCCCCCGGCTCGTAGCGACCCAGCGTGTGATCGCGGATCTCGCCCAGGCCGTAGTCGGCGTCGTAGTCGGCGTCGTAGTCGGCGTCGAGGATCCGGACCTTCAGGTGGGAGTCCCAGCGGCAGCGAGCGACGGCGTGGTGCGGTACGGGGATGAGGAGTTCCTCGGCCAGCAGGCGACCGGCCCTGCCGCGAGCCGACAGCAACGCAGCGGCGTACTCGTCGCGGTCATCGGCGAGCACCGCATCCTCGCCGTCGAACAGTTCGTCGAACCGCTGGGCCAGCCGGCTGCGGTCGTCGAAGGGGTGGGCGAAGTCGAGGAACGCCGCGCGGAACTCGTCGCGGGACTGCTCGACAGCGCCGCGCCACCGGTCTCCCCAGTCGCTGGTGTAGATCTCGTTGAGCCAGCCGAGGAGCTCGCGCTCGTCGACAACGTGCCCGTCGTGTCGCGCCAGCAGGGCCATGGCAAGCCGGGTTGGTTCGGCGTCGTAGACCCCGTCGGCGTACTCGGCTGGCCCGCTGCCGCGACGGAACCGGGAATGCAGCAGCAGGGCCGCCTCCGGTCCATACCGTTCAGTCACCAGCGGGGCGAGCACCTCGTACAGCGCGCGGGCATCCGAATCGCCTGGTCGAACTCCTCCGGTCGGAGCTGATCGGGGTGCTCGACTCCCCCGAGTTCGGCAAGGGCGAAGGCACCGACCCGCTGCAACGGATGCGGGGTGAGCACCACAGTCCGCTGCGCATCCATGACGTCGGCCTGTATCGTCACGCGGCCACCCAGCCGAAACCGGCAGGATTGGCCTGCCCGAGACCCCACGACCACAGAGCCTGCAGCGTCTCCGGCGCCGCGCGCAACTCCACCTCGACGGGCGCACCTGTCTTCAGGCCGTCGCCCACCGCGAACGAGCGCTTCGCCCCGACCCAGGTGATGCGTTCCAGTGTCACGTTGGGATCCACGCCCAGAGTCTCGGCCTTCCGTTGCAGGTTGCGGCTGAAATACACCGGATACTCGGAATCGGTGGGCAGTAACCATGCCTGCCGAGTAACGCGCTGGCCTTCCTCGTCCCGGCCCGAGCCTTTCATCACCACCGGAGTTGTGGTGCGCAACCGCGCATAGCCGGACGCGAACGAGGGCGGTTCCACCACTCGCACACCGTTGACGTGGAACGCCGTGCCACCCCAGTCGATAACACGCTGTCCGGCCAGGCTCGTCGCCCACGCCTCCACCACCTCCGGCAGCGGGCTCCCCAACTCCACGATGCCCGGCCCACCCACCGCGTACGAGCCCGGGACAGCGGCGAGCCGAAGGGAAACCGGTGCGCCATGACCGAACGGTCCCATCCGGTGCACGCCCCAGCCCTCGCCGTGCAAACGCGCACCCAGCTCCGGATCGGCACTGGCCAGCAAGCCGTATGCAAGCCCCCGGCCAGGCCTCAAGATCTCACGCCACGGCAACTGCTCAGCCGCGGTCCGCACATCCACACAAAGACGCACTTCACCTCCTAGTTCACGGCACATCCGCCTTCTGAGCCAACTGTCCGCGTGGACTCACTCGCCTCCCGCACGATCATCGCGGTGCCAGTAACCGATGCGGGACGAAGCCTGCTTCGCCGCGTCCCGCACTACTGGCGCGACCTGGCGTAGCTGGTCCTCATCAAGGCGGTAGGACGGGCCGGACAGGCCGATGACGGCCACGACCGTGCCGTCGGGCCCGCGCACCGGGGCGGCCGCGGAGCTCAGACCCTCCTCGAATTCCTCGAAGGTCGTCGCGTAGCCGTCGACGCGGATCTGCTCGATCTCCTCGCGAAGCTGCCCGGGCTCGGTGATCGTGCGCTCGGTGCGCCGCTCGTGCGGGCCTGCGATGAGCTTGGCCCTACGGCTGGCGGGCAGGAACGCCATGAACACCTTGCCCGGTGACGTGCAGTGCAGGGGCATGCGCCTGCCCAGCCAGCTCCGGCTGACGACATCCGACGTCGAGATAATCTGGTCGATCGTCACGCACTCGTCGCCATCGAGCACCGTCAGCGTGACAGTCTCCTCGGTCAGCTGGGCCAGCCAGGCACAGACGGGCTTGGCCTCGCGGGTGAGCTCCGGCTCGACCGTGACCGCGCGCGCGAGGTGAACAAGGCCGATACCCAGGCGATACTTGCCGCTGTCGACGTGCTGCTCGACCAGGCCGCGCCCCTCCAATGTGCTGAGTATGCGGCCCGCGGTGGACTTATGGACGCCGAGCTCGTTGCCGATATCGGTGACACCCGACCATTCGTTGCGCGCGAGGAACTCCAGAATAGTGACGGCCCGCTCCACGGATTGGACGCGACCGCGCGCGCGGTCGGCGCTGCTGGAGTTCATGGCCCCGGAGTCTAGCGCGGACCCCGGCGACGATCCCGCACTGAACGCTGCGCTTGATCGCTCCCCTCAGGCCCGCATCCGCTGATCATCGGGGTCGAACAGCGGCGTGCGTCCCACCCGGGCGACCGTGACCGGGTACCGCTCGCCCATGTACTCCACGATAAGCGCGGTGCCTTCCTTGGCGTATTCCGGCGGCAGATAGGCCATCAGCAGATAGGCGCCCACCGAGGGGCCCGCGCCCGCACTGGTCACGTACGACGTGCGGCCCTTCCGATCGACGATCCGCTCCCCGGCAGTGGTCAGGATCGGCTCGTGGCCCTGCGGGTAACGGCGGATGCCCTGCGAATCGGTGTGGTCATCGACGGTCAGTGTGCACAGCGTCGCCGCCGGTTCCTGGTCACGAGCTCGCAGGTAGACGGCCTTGCCGAGGAAGTCGCACGCTTTGACCTTGGTCAGCGCGAGACCGGCTTCCACCGGGTCATACTCCAGCTCGAGCTCGCTGCCCATCAGGCGGTAGCCCTTCTCCATCCGTCCGGTGGTGCCGTAGACGCCGATGCCTGCCGGCACCACGCCATAGCGCCGACCGGCTTCGGCGAGGGTGTCCCACAGCCGCAGGCCCTGCTCGAAGGACGCATGAAGCTCCCAGCCGAGCTCGCCGACATACGAGATCCGCAGGGCCAGCACCGGCACGGTGCCGACCGTGATGTGCCGCGCGGTCGCGAAACCGAACGACTCGTCGGACACGTCGTCCTCGGTCACCGACGACAGCAGGTCGCGAGCCCGCGGCCCCCACACCCCGATCGTGCAGACCTGTGCGGTCAGGTCCGAGAATGCGACCGAGCCGCCTGCTGGGCCGCCGTCGGGCAGGTGGTCGGTGAACCATTTCCGGTCGCGCCCGCCGTCCGCGGCACCGGTGATGATCCGGAAACGGTCCTCGGCGAGCCGCACCACGGTCAGATCGCTGCGGAAGCCCCCGTTCGGGGCGAGGACCGGTGTATAGACGATCCGGCCGACGGGCCGGTCTACCTGCGCGACCGTCAGGTACTGCAGGTAGTCGAGTGCACCGGGGCCGCAGACGTCGAACTGGGCGAACGCCGACAGGTCGATCATGGCGACGCGGTCCCGCATCGCCAGATGCTCGGCGTTGATGATCGGCGACCACCAGCGAGCGTCCCACTCGTGCGGTCGCTGCTCGATGCGGCCGGCGAACTCGGCGAGCAACGGCCGGTTGGACTCGTACCATTGCGGCCGCTCCCAGCCGCCCACCTCGAAGAACCGCGCGCCGAGCTCCTGCTCCCTTGAGTAGAACGGCGAGACGCGCTGCGGCCGGCCGGTGGCCCACTGCTCGCGTGGGTGCACGATGCCGTACGTCTTGTTGAA
>JBOHGM010000038.1:0-12896 GCA_050699435.1 Pseudonocardiaceae bacterium
TCAGGGTGCTGCTGCAGGAACTCGGTGCGCACGATCAGGTGCGTCGTGACGAACTGCCCTTGCGGCCAGAGCTCCTTCTCGTCGACCAGCACCGTGGCGCCCGCCTCCTGCACGAGCCGCGACGCCCACGGCTCGGGCGCCCAGGCGCCGTCGAGCTTGCCGTCCTTGAACAGCTGCAGCGTGTTGGCGTTCTCGGTGGGGCTGATCGTGACGTCGCCGCCACCCTGCACGCTATTGCGCAGGCCCTGCTCGGTGAGCCAGGCGCGCAGCGCGACATCCTGGGTGTTGCCGAGTTGCGGGGTGGCCAGGGTCTTGCCCCGCAGGTCCTGCACGTTGGTGAGGCCCTCCCGCACGACCAGTTGCGCGCCACCGGACGTGGCTCCTGCGATGATCCGGATCGCCTCGCCTTCGCTCTGCCCGAAGGCGTTGATCGCGGGGTTCGGCCCGAGGTAGGCCGCGTCCAGGGCGCCGGCGAACAGCGCCTCGACCGCGGTGGGACCGGCGTCGAAGATCTGCGGCTGCACTGTGGTGTTGCCGAGTGCGTCGGGGATGAAGCCGCGGTTCATACCGACGATGGCGGTGGCGTGCGTGAGGTTGGCGAAATAGCCCAGGCGCAGCGTGGGCGAGGGACCCTGGGCAGCACCAGCGCTGTCACCGCCACTTCCGCAGGCGGCGGCGAACGCGAGGGCCGGGACGGCCACCAGGGCCGCGAGGCGACGTCGCACGCGGTTGCAGCTCGACGGGCCGGGTCCGTAATGACGTGGCATGACGCATCCTCGGTTCGAGGGGTGCGCGAGGTGACGTCGAAGCGGCATCGACAGCGCCGCAACCGGCACGACCGCACGCCCGGCGTATGGAGGTCGGGCTGAGTCAGGCCGGCAAACAGATCATGCTGCGGGTACGCCCATAGTCGATGTGGCGGCGGGCCACGAGCTTGAGCAAGTGCGCAGGCACGCCGATGACGATACACGAACGGTAACTATCGGGTACGCAGGGCACCTGATTGCGTTTGCTCTGTAACAAAACAGGTCGTCAGGCAGGTATCCATGGTAAGGCCCCCCAAGGCTGGGACAACCACGAAGGAAGGGCACAGATGGAGTCACTGCCCACCATCGAAGGCAATCCTCCCGTACCCCGCCCGATCCGGCTGACCGACCGGTGGCGGGTCGCCTGGCACGGCCGTCGCGACGCCAAGCTGCGGCCGGTGGGTGCCGATCTGCCGCGACCCTATCTGGAAACGCTGCGCGCCGATGCGGAAGCCGGTCAGCGAGCCGTCAGCGTCTGGCTGCACCAGAAGATCGTCCCGATCGACCAGGAGGCGGTCCGGCTGCTCGCGGTGCTCGAACAGTACCGGCGAGACCCGGTGACCCGGCCGACACCCACCCTGACGACGTCGGCGCCGGACGATAGTGATCCACGACCGGCATTCATGATCCCCGCCTGGGTCGTCGAGGCCCGCCAGGCCGCCGAAGCGCAGCAGGCGTTCCTGCGCCGCGTCAAGGAGCAGAACATCGCCGAGCAGCAACTCGGGCAGCTGGGCAGCATCCGGCACCACCTGATCGAGACCGCCCGGGCTGCCATCGGAGCGCACAACGCGCGGTACGAACAGCTGGTGGGGCTCTACAGTGCCGCACTGCTGCGGCACCACCCGCACCGGACGTTGGCGGAAGCCCGGCGCACGCCACCAGCGGTCACCGAAGAGCCATGGGTGCACGGGGACATGCCGCTGCTCGCCTTGGCGGTCGACAACGAACTCGCGGAGAGCTACCGCTGGTTCCTCAAGGAGTTCGCGACCCGCACGTCCGCGCTCGAGCAACCCATCCCTGTCGACCTCCCGCGCGCCGGTTGACCAGCAGTGTGACTGCACCACAGTGCTACTGCACCCCAGTGTGACTGCACCACCAAGGAGTTGAGGGACGTGTCACTGCACAGGCAGCCCAAGCCCGCCGCGGGTCAGGACGAGCCCCCGGTGGCGGCGGGACCGGACCCCGGTCCTGACGTCAACGAGGACACGGTGCGAGATTTCGTCGAGTCCGAGGCGCGCAAGGACGCCGCCAGCGGGATGTACGACGTCAACCTCGGCACCCACGGACATCCGCTGATCATGGAGCACAAGATCGATCGGTGGAACCACCGGTGGTCGGCCGAAGCGGAGCTGCGCCAGCAGAACGATCGGAAGGCCGCTCAGCGGCTCTACCGAGGCGCGACCCGCCGCCACGCCACCGGGGAGCAGAGCGAGGGCCACCTCGAGCAGGACCTGCGGGACGCCTATCGGTATCGGGACCGCATGGAAGGCATCGTCGCGGGCACCGAACCGGGCGACGATGGCGGACTCTGGCCGGCCCAGAGCCGAATCGACGAGAACCGCCGGACCGAGGTCAGCAAGGACTGGGCGATCTACCTGGGCGCCGCGTTTGCCGAGGTCGGGCTGAACTACACCGCGTTCCAGCTGATGGGCAGTTCATTGCAGGAGACCGCGGTGCTGGCGGCGTCCATCATCCTGGTCAACGTGCTGCTCCCCAAGCAGCTCGGCGAAGTGGTCGCCCGCGTCCGTCGAGCGCGCCACGGCAGGGGTCTACTCGTCGCCGCCCTGGTGGGTGGAGCGTTCCTGTGGGTGGGCGTGTCGTTGTTCGTGGCGCTCGTCCGGACCGCCTATCTGCTCCTGCCCACCGCGGCGGCGCAGCAGACCGGGACGACCTCCTTGCTGGAACGAGCCGGCCTTGGTGCCACGACGCTGACGCTGGGCTGGCTGCTCGTCGTGCTCGCGGTCGGAACAGTCGTGCTGCTGCGCAGTGCGACCAGGTACAACCCGTACCTGAAGAACCTGCGCGCGGCCCGGGCCCGAGTGGACCGACTCCGTGCCGCGCTGGTGAACCAGCACGGCGACGTAGTGGTGGCGCGCTTCGACCTGGAGCGGGCCGGCGAGGCGGAAGCCGGCCTCGCCGAGCAGTGGGCTGGAAAGCGGGCCGAGCAGGATGGCTTCGCCGCCGAGCTCAAGCACCACTACCAGCACCATCTCGCCCGCGACCTGGCCAACCCGATGATCACCGACGGGGTCGAGATCGCCATCGGCCGCACGTCCTACCGCCCCGAGCCCGGCGAGCTGAACCGATGACTCCCCGCTTGATCAGAAGGGCCGGAGCGGTGGTTCTCGGCCTGGTTCTGGTCGTCGGCTGTGGCAGCGAGAGCGGCAACACCGAACCAGGGGCGCTCGCGGTGATCGTGGGAGCGCATTCCAACATGGTGGCCCCCAGCCTGGTCACCGCGGTCCGCGACGAGATCGACACCGCGTCCGACCTCGGCTCACCGGTCACCGTCATCGTGCCCGACGGTGCCCCCACCGCGTCTGCGCCACTGGAGCTGGCCGCCCGGAACGACAACCCGCTCTACAAACAAGACCAGGTCAACCAGCTCAGCAACCTGATCGACAGCACCCGGGCCGACACCCCGGAGGTGGACCTGCTCGCCGCGCTCGCCCTCGCGGCGCGCTCAGTGACCGACGCCGTCGGCCCCCGGACCATCATCGTGCTCGACAGCGGCCTGCAGACCACCGGCGCGCTGCGATTCCAGGACTCCGGCGGTGCCCTGCTCGACGCGAACCCAGCCGAGGTGGTCGACCTCCTCCGGCGCACCCAGCAACTTCCCGACCTCACCGGACTACGCGTGGTGTTCACCGGTCTCGGCGACACCGCCCCGCCACAGCAGCCCTTGCCTGCGCCAGCCCGGGCCGTGCTGGTGGACCTGTGGACGGCGATCGTCGAAGCGGCCGGTGGCAGCGCGCAGGTCCAGGAAGCGCCGCTGCCCAACACCCGCACGTTGGAAGGGCTGCCCCCGGTCAGCGTGGTCCCGGTGGCGGTCCGGTCGATCGGGCCGGTGCCCTCGGTCACGGTGCTGCGCGACGGCACCGTGGGTTTTCTGCCCGACCAGGCTGTGTTCCGGGATCCCGGTCAGGCCCGCGAGGTGCTGGCTGACTACGCGAGAGAGATCCAGCACGGCACCACGGCCGTACTGACCGGAACCACCGCATCGGCGGGAACGAAGGCAGGCAGGCTCCAACTGTCCCGCGACCGCGCTCATGCCGTCCGGGATCTGCTCATCTCCCTCGGTGCACCCGCTGATCGGATCGAGGCCCGTGGAGTGGGCAGCGACTTCCCCGGCTACGTGCCCGACCGGGACCCGCAGGGCAACCTCGACCCGGTCGCGGCGGCCCAGAATCGACAAGTGATCATCGAACTGTCCCGCGGTTAGCCGCCCGCCTGCGAGTTCCGCTGTAGCGCTCATGGGCGGCCTGCTTGCTCACGCCGAGCGCGCGACCGATCTCGGTCCACCGCGCACCTCGTCGCCGGGCCAGTTGCACCAGCCTGGTTCGCCACAACTCGACAACCTGAACAAGCACGTCCGCCGCAGCCAGGGCTTCGAGTACCGGTTGCAGCTGGCACCGCTCGACGTCCCTGGACTCGACGTCCCTGGACTCGACGTCCCTGGACTCGACGTCCCTGCGCTCGACGTCCCTGCGCTCGACGTCCCTGCGCTCGACATCCTGCTGGGGGCTCGCGACACCGTCGTGGGGCAGGTATCGGGCAAAGCGTGACGCAGCACGCAACGCGTCCCGAGTCTGCCACCGCAACGGTGCGCGGGACTGCGGCGACCCGTGGCCGACCGGCATGGTCCCGGAAGCCTGGGTGGCACGGGCCACCGCGCCGAGGTCTGCCGGATGACCGTTCTGACCGGGCAATGCCACGTACAGCCGGACGGTGGTGCCGCCGGGGCCGGTGTACATCCGGACCAGGTCGGCAAGGTGGTTGACCAGCAGCAGGCCACGACCGGTGAGCTGGTTGCGGTCGACACGGCGGCGGCCGGCGAGCGGGTCGGTGATGTGGCCGGCGTCGCGGACCTCACAGACCAGCTGACCCTCCTCCGCCCAGATGGACAGCGTGCCAGTGCCACCGCCATGAGCCACGCTGTTCGCGGTCAGCTCACCAACGAGCAACTCAAGCTCCGGATGATCGCCACCGAGGCCGAGGCGAGTGGCCTGTTCGGTCACGAAGCGGCGGATCTGAGCCAGGGTGGTGGCATCGAAGGCGATCTTCGGGGCTACCGGCGCCGGAAGCAGCCTGTTGTAGGTGGCGATGATGCGTTCCGGTGCATAGTCGGCGCTCTCGCGCGCACCGCTGGCGTCCACCAGCAGGGGGTGGGTGACTTCGGCGTCAGCGAGGACCTGGGCGTCCAGGCGCTCGACGTCGTAGGGGCACAGGACGGTGACGGGACGACCCGCAAACGCCAGGTTGATCAACGCCTCATGCTGGGCACAGGCCGGGTACTCCACGCCGGTGCGGCCGGCCCAGATCGGTTCGCCGACAATCCGCACCCGCCCGGTGGGGTGTGCATCGGCGAAGGTGCAGAGCACACCGGGGATGATCCGACCCGGATTGCGGCCCACCCGGGTCATGTCCAGCGGGGTGACCCGCTCCGCGTCGGTACCCAGTTCGGCCAGGATGAACCGCAGGTTCGAGCCCGGCACAGCGACGGCCACGGGCTCGCCGGCGGCCAGCCCAGCACGGATAAAGGACACGGTGCCTTCGAGATACTCGTCGATGCCGCGGTAGAACAGAGCCGGATGCACGAACTCGTCAGCATGGCTTCCGAGGGTGGTCACGACCACCGCCTCACCTCGATCATCGAAGTAGCACCACTCCTATTGTGCACGGTCAGCGGCACCCGCTCGCGCATGGTTGCTCCGATGTGGCGGCCGAGCGGACGGTGCGCCGCCGAACGGTCACGATCCGCTACCGTGACTTGCGTCACGGGGCCGCCGGGTGGGCAGCGCACACTGGCGCAGGCAACCTTGCACAAGGCGGGAATCCACCCAGCTGGGAAGGCGGAACCGACGTGCAGAACGGGATCACTCACTTGTTCATCCCCGGGCCGACCCCCGTCCCCGACGCCGTCCGGCGGGCGATGAATGTGCCCATGCAGGACCATCGTGCGCCCGACTTCCCCGAACTCACGCTGCCGCTGTTCACCGACCTGAAGAAGGTGCTGGCCAACGATTCCGGCCGGGTCTTCCTCTACCCCGCCTCGGGCACCGGCGCGTGGGAGGCGGCCATCACCAACACCCTCAACCCCGGCGACCGGGTACTGATGTCGCGCTTCGGGCAGTTCTCTCACCTGTGGGCCGACATGGCGCGGCGGCTGGGCCTGGACGTCGTGTGCATCGACGTCGAATGGGGCGAAGGTGTCCCCCTGGAGCACTATCAGCGCTACCTCGCCGAGGACCGGACCATCAAGGGGGTCTTCGCCACGCACAACGAGACCTCCACCGGGGTTACCTCCGATATCGCCGGGGTCCGGGCGGTCATGGACGCAGCCGGCTCCGAGGCACTGCTGTTCGTCGACGGAGTCTCGTCGATCGCCTCGATCGATTTCCAGCAAGAGGCGTGGGGCGTCGACCTCGCCGTCACCGGCTCCCAGAAGGGCCTCATGCTCCCCCCCGGCCTGGCCGTTCTCGGGGTCAGCGCCAAAGCCCTGCAGGCCGCCCGATCCGCTACCATGCCCCGCTGCTACTTCAGCTTCGCCGATCAGATCACGATGAACGATGCGGGCTATTTCCCTTACACCCCACCCATCCCCCTGTTGCACGGCCTGCGCGCCGCCCTGGATCTGCTGTTCGCCGAGGGCCTGCCAGCCGTCTTCGCCCGCCACCACCGCCTCGCCGAAGGCATCCGCCAGGGCGTCGACGCCCTCGGCCTGCGGCTGTGCGCGGTCTGTCCCGAGCTGTACTCCGACACCGTCACCACGATCATCGTGCCCGAGGGAATCGACGGCACCGACGTCTGCCGCATCGCCTATCAGCGCTACCGCACATCGTTCGGGGCAGGCCTGAACAAACTCGCGGGCAAGGTCTTCCGCATCGGCCACCTCGGTGATCTCAATGAAGTCTCCTGCCTCACCGCACTGGCCGCCGCCGAGATGTCACTCGCCGACGCCGGAGCCACAATCGACCTCGGCGCCGGCGTCGCCGCGGCCCAGACCTACTACCGCCGGAAGTCAGATCGATGAGCCGCACCGCCGGAGCCAGCTGATACCGCCACCGCACAGCAGGGAGGATCGCCGTGCCCAGCCCCGCCATCGTCGTCACCCGCAGCTGGCCAGCACCGGTCGAGGAGGAACTGCGGCGGCGCTTCCCGCAGGTCCGGCTCAACACCGAGGACACCCCACTCGGGGCCGATGGGCTGCGCGCCGCTCTGGCCGAGGCCGACGTCGTGCTGCCGACCGTCTCCGACCAGCTGCCCGCCGAGCTCTTCGAAGGCCAGCTGCGCACCCGGTTCCTGGGCAACTTCGGCGTCGGTTACAACCACATCGACGTCGACGCGGCGGCGAAGGCCGGAATCGTGGTCACCAACACCCCCGGCGTGCTCACCGACACCACCGCGGACACCGCGATGACCCTGCTCCTCATGACCGCCCGCCGGGCCGGTGAGGGGGAACGCGAGGTGCGCTCCGGGCGGTGGACCGGGTGGCGGCCGACGCACCTGATGGGCGCCGACGTCACCGGCAAGACGCTGGGCATTCTCGGGATGGGGCGGATCGGCGCCGCGGTGGCCCGCCGGGCGCACTTCGGTTTCGGGATGCCCGTGGTCTTCTACGACTCTGCGGATGTCGACCCGGGGATTCCAGCTGCGCGCCGCGTCGGCACCCTCGAGGAGGTGCTGGAGGCCGCCGACTTCGTGTCCCTGCACCTGCCCGGCGGCGGCGAGAACACCCACCTCATCAACGCGGCACGGCTGGCCCGGATGAAGCCGACCGCCTTCCTGGTCAACAGCGCCCGCGGTGACATCGTCGATTCCACGGCGCTGGTCGAGGCGTTGCGATCCGGGACGATCGCGGGGGCCGGTCTCGACGTCTACGAAGGCGAGCCGGACATCCCGCCCGGGTTGCTCGAACTGGACAACGCCGTGCTGCTGCCTCACTTGGGTAGCGCCACCCTGGAAACCCGCACCGCGATGGGCATGCTCGTGCTGGACAACCTGCAAGCCTTCCTCGACGGCCGCGAGCCCCCCTGCCGGGTGGCCTGAACCCTCCCAGGAGCCCGAGCGACCCGGCTGCGTTGGCGTCGGAAATGCCGTCATTCGTCCGATGTCTCGGCGCTGGCGCAGCGGGGATAGGGCGCTATCCCCTGCCTGTCGCACAAGTCTTCGTACCGGGCCCGCCCGCTCGCGGTGACGGTAACCGGGCGGATTCCGCACGATGCCGGGCCGGGTTCGCCGAGCGTGAGGTGTCCGACGTCGATCAGCGCGGTGAGGCCGTCGGCGATGAACGGCAGCAGGGGGCGCTCGTTCTGGATATAGTAGTCCCCCAGCGCGGCGACGCGGGAACCCGGGCGTCCGCAGACGTGCCGGAGCGCGAGAAAGTCGGTCAGTTCCGTGCCGGTCAGCGGCTGACGGTCGCGCCATTCCACCGACACGGCTCTCGGCTCGTCACTCACTGGCCGACCCTTTCCGAGTCGCGCTGATCGTGTGTGTTCGAGCGGTGTCATCAGCAAGGCGCTGCCGGACTCCCCGGTCTGCGCCAGAAGGCACCGGGCGGGCCCATGGGAGCCACGAAAGGAGAGGACGGCGCGATGGGACTGGCGTTCGCTGTCGATCTGCACCCCCGCCTCCCGTCGCCCGGGTGAGGCAGTCCTGGCAGTCGCGGGCAGGCACGGTAGTGAGACTGGCCGTGATCACGTCCGCGCCGCACAACGCGGGATAACGCCCGGAGCGCCGGTGCAGCGCGGCGGTCTCGATGGCGACGAGGTGCGAGTCTCGCGTGCGGGTGTCGACCACGGACAGAACGAGGGCCGCGCCGGTCATGAGGCGCTCCCCGGGGTTTGCACGGCGCACTCGCACTGGTCGTTCCGTCGCATCCTCGTCAACCTCCGTCATCGTCTGGTGAATGCCTCACGAACTGTGGTCGATCTGGCGGGCCGGAGGAAGGCGACGAACCGGGCACACTGCGCACACTTGTAGCAGTAAGCAGTGATCCCGGCGTTACTGTCAGCGCACCATGTCCACACGGGATGAAGGGGTGACGATGAGGGACCGCGAGCCGAGCGACCCACGCCGCAACCTGGTACTGGAGCGGTTGCTGGGACGGGCCGGGTGGACCCCGGAGAACCTGGGAGATCACCTCAACCGACTCGCCACCGCACTGGGCCTGAAGGTGCACGTCCACCGCCGCTACCCACGGCGCTGGGTGTACGCCGAGAAGGACCGCGCCACGCCGCGGATCCCCCGAGACCCGGTGCCCTCGCTGGTATGTCTGCTCCTGCACCAGCGCCTCGGGGAGCCGGTGACACCGGAGACGCTGGGCTGGCCGGTCGCGCGGGGGCTGCTGTACGTGCCAGCCGACGACGGGCTGCGCCAGAGCTGGGACGCGGCCGGGGCAATAGCGGCACTGGGTGAGGTGGTGGATGCTGACAGCATGGAGAGACGGCACTTCATGGCGATGACCGGGCTGACCCTGACCGCAGTGGCGCATCAGTGGTTGCTGGATCCGGCCCGGGTGGCGGCCTCGGTACTGGGCAAGCGAGTCGACCACACGGTGGTGAACGATCTGGAGCGGGTGGCCGAGGCCCGGCGGCGGCTGGACGACGCCCTGGGCGGGGGCAGTCTCCTACCGGCGACGCGCGAGGACCTGCGGCTCGTGGTGGCGCTGCTGCGCAACTCCTCCCACACCGAGGAGGTGGGCCAGCGGCTGTATGCGATTGCCGCCGAGTTCAGCCGGATCGCCGGCTGGCTGGCGTTCGAGACCAATCAGTCCGCGCTGGCTCAGCGCTACTTCCTGGCCGCACTCCGGGCCGCCCATGCCAGCGGAGACCGCGCGGTCGGAGCCAATATCCTCGGTTTCATGAGCATCCAAGCGGCATTCTCAGATACCCCAAGGGATGCGATGGTGCTCGCCGAGTCAGCCCTCAGCGGTACCCGCGAGCTGACTCCCGCCGTCGAGGCGGTGACGTGGGCCCGCTTGGCCCGCGGTGCCGCCCGTGCCGGCGACATCAAGACCTGGGAACGCGCGCAGAACCGCGCCTTCGACCTGATCACACGGTCAGCACCCGAGAACGAGCCACCCTGGATCTACTGGTTTACGGAGCGACACGCGCACGGCATCGCGGGTCAAGGTCTACTGGCACTCGGCAAAGCCGCACAAGCTGAACCCCATTTGCGTGACGCTATTGCATTGCTCGATCCCAGCTTCACCCGAGAGCGTGCGGAGTGGCTCTGCTGGCTCGCTACCGCTCGGGTCAGTGCGGGTTCTATCGATAATGCTTGCGCGACCGCGAGCGAAGCAGCCGTCGCGATCAGGAGGCTGAGTTCCCCCCGCGTGCAGCAGCTCCTCATCGACTTCCGCCGCGCTGCCGCGCCGTACGCCACCTCCGCTGCCGTCCGTGAGTTCGACGCCAAATACCGCGACCTGATCCGCGGCACGCCAGCCTGGGTATCGACGTAGACCTGGCTACTGTGCAATCAATCTACTACCGGAGACCCACGCGGTTCACATTCCCCGATGCGCTGTCCGACGCCGAAACGATGCTTGCCGCCACCGAAGCTCGTCTTGGTTTCGGTGGCGTTCTGAGTGCACTCGATGTTCTATGGATCAATCATCCGGCCCGTATCGCCATTGCGGAGTACAAACCGATTCAGCTCAAAATAGCAACCCGATGTGGCCTGAATATCCCCCGGACGCTCATCACCAATGACAAGACCGCTGTCATCGAGTTCGCCGATTCGGTGGATGGTCCGGTGGTGTGCAAGATGTTGTCATCGCTGATGCTCAGCGAGCGGGGCGTGCCGCAGATGACCTACACGACTCGGATCGACGCCCGCGCAATCGATTTCTCCGCACTAGCTACCACTGCTCACCTCATCCAGGAATGGGTACCAAAGAAATATGATGCCCGGGTCACAATGGTCGGCCGTCGGGCATTTGCAGTGACCATACACGCGGATTCGGATCGAGCTTACGTCGACTGGCGCTCAGATTACGATTCTTTGAAGTACTGCGCGATAGATCCACCCAGCAGAGTCGTGGCTGCCGCCGCGCGATTCTTGCGGAGCCTTAGCCTCACTTTCGGCGCGTTTGATTTCGTCATTACTCCGGATGACGAATGGGTCATGCTGGAGTGCAATCCGGCTGGTCAATGGTTGTGGTTACAGGATGAGGCAGGTTTAGAGATTGCAGCGGAAATGGCCGATCTCTTGCTTTCCGGTGGGCGACGATGACGGACTGGAAAGCCAAGGCGATCGCCTTAGCCGATGAACTTGAAGCCCACGGTCATTTGATCGATCCGAGGTGGCGGACCGCTGTCGAGGCGGTACCCCGGCATGTGTTCGTTCCTCGGTTCTACGATGATGATCGGAAACTGGTTGACAGCGCTGACCCGGAACAGCATGATCGCTGGCTCAGCGTGGTCTACTCGGACATTCCCTTGGTTACCCAGATCACCCGGGTACCTGACACTGATCTTGACCTATTTACCAGTTCGTCCAGTATGCCTCGGCTCATGGTCGGCATGCTGGAGCTGCTGTCGGTAGTGGACGGGCATCGTGTGCTGGAAATCGGTACCGGTACCGGCTACAACGCCGCGCTGTTGAGCCACCGACTCGGCGCAGGCAATGTCACGAGCATCGATCTCGATCCCAGCCTAGTCGCCGCCGCCCGAGCACGACTCGCGAGCCTCGGTTACCGCCCCCATCTGGTTGTCGGCAACGGAGCAGCAGGTGTTCCGGAACGGGCGCCCTACGACAGCATCATCGCCACCTGCGCCGTCCCGGCCATCCCACTCGCCTGGATCACCCAACTCACCGAGGGGGGAACGATCCTGACCGACCTTCGGGGCGAGGTGTCAGGAGCCCTGATCCTGCTGCGGAAAACGTCTCCGGATACGGTGAGCGGACGTTTCTTGGCCCGTCCCGGTTCCTTCATGTGGCTGCGAGCCCGGGTCGACAATCCGCTCCGCGATGGCGGTCGCTATACAACCGTCTTCGACCTGGACGGTGCGGAGTCCCGCCTGACCGACGTCGACCCGCATCTCGTCGATGACCTGGACTTCCGCTTCGTGGTACAACGCTATGTCCCGAGGCTGCACTCGATTTACTGGGCGCGCCGTGACGACATTCCGGTGCTGGAACTTCGCGCAGCCGACGCATCCTGGGCCGAAATCACCGCTACTGAAGCCGAACCAGGGCGTTACCGGATCACCCAGGGCGGCCCGCACCCCATCTGGGAAAAAGTAGAACGGGCCGCTGCGGTGTGGGATTCGCTCGGTCGACCAGCTCGGCACCGCTTCGGCTTAACGGCCACCGTTGACGGCGAGCACCGCTACTGGTTCGACAGCCCAGCCGGCAAGCATCTCGACCCGCCCTGATCAGCCACGCTCGACTGCACGAGTAGGAGGATCACACACAGGATGACCGCGCTCATCCTCACCGACACGCTGCACCCGCACCCCCCTGGGAGTCACTGGTGGTGTGGTTCCTGGCGGCTTCGACCTCGGTGCCGACATCGCGCTGGGCTACTGCCGCTTCGAGGACGGCCAGCCCACCGCCACGGCAGGTCACCGAAGACGGCCCGCGCAGGAGCGGGGATGGCCGGGCGGCAAGCAACCAGCTCGGTGAGCGGCCAGAGCCACGTCAAGATCACTGATTGTGTTGAACCCTTGACGCCAGGTAGCAAGCCGTGGAACGAGGCGGCGCCTGAACGCCCCGCTCAGCGCACGCGAGCGCCGAGCGCCATTCGGAGCCGAATCGCAGTCTGGGGCGAGGCTGGACAGCCATTCGGAGCCGAATCGCAGTCTGGGGCGAGGCTGGACAGCCATTCGGAGCCGAATCGCAGTCTGGGGCGAGGCTGGACAGCCA
>JBOHGM010000038.1:12996-39137 GCA_050699435.1 Pseudonocardiaceae bacterium
GCCATTCGGAGCCGAATCGCAGTCTGGGGCGAGGCTGGACAGCCATTCGGAGCCGAATCGCAGTCTGGGGCGAGGCTGGACAGCCATTCGGAGCCGAATCGCAGTCTGGGGCGAGGCTGGACAGCCATTCGGAGCCGAATCGCGGTTGTGGGCGCCCGGAGGCCGCTGTTCGGAGCCGAATCGCGGTGCGCGTGGCCACCGCACGGAGCAGAGCGACGATCACCCGGCGGGCCGAACCGAACAACTGGCCAATGGGCCTGGAGAATGCCAGCGACCACTCAAAGTCACTGCCGTGAACGTTAAGCAATCATGACGTTGCCCTGGGTGAGCGGCCCTGACATCGTCGCATTCATGCTGGCCGGCGAGTACACTGTATGGTTTCTTGGCCAGGTCTCCCGCTCATGGGCAAGTATTGATTACTCGCCGGGCACAGACACATACAAGGCGCATCAGTTGGGACCTCGTCACCTGTGGAATGAAGTGGAAGACGCCTATCGATGGTGGGTGGACGCAGGCAGCCCGAAACAGAACGGTGGCATTTCACCGTCACACCCGAGGGGCAATGCATTGGATTGGTGTCGTGAGGCCGTTGCGCTGACCGCGCGCAGTGACAGCAACCGCCGGAGCACGTTGTGGGACAGCAGGTTAGCTGTGCGCGTCGGGTTGATCGGGCTCTCATGGCTGTGACGGATTGGCCGGTTCGCGTGCAGCGCCTGGCCGACAAACTCGTCGCCGACGAGGATCTGCGCAGCCCGCACTGGCGCTCCGCGCTCTGCGCGGTGCCGCGCCACGAGTTCATCCCGCACTACTACCGCCAGGACACCAGCACCCGCCCCGCCACTTGGCGGCTCGTCACGCCCTCCGATCCCGCCGAGGTGCAGGCGTGGCTGGAGCTGGTCTACTCCGACACCACCCTGATCACCGCCGTGGCCGACTACGCCGGGCGCGGTGTCCAGATCCCGGTGTCCTCCTCGTCCAAGCCGGATCTGATGGTGCGGATGCTGGAGGAACTCGACGTCGCCGACGGTCACCGCGTGCTGGAGATCGGCACTGGCACCGGCTACAACGCCGCCCTGCTCGCCCACCGGCTGGGCGCGGAGAACGTCGTCTCGGTCGACGTGGACCCGGCCCTGATCGCCGCCGCGCGGCCCCGCCTGGCCCGGCTCGGGTACCACCCCACGCTCGCCGCGGTCGACGGTGCGGGTGGGCTGGCCGAGCACGCTCCGTATGACCGGATCATTGCGACGTGCTCGGTCCCGGCCATCCCCGCTGCCTGGATCGAGCAGCTCCGGCCCGGTGGGTGCATCCTGGCCGACGTGGAAGGCCCGCTCGGGGCGGGAAACCTGGTCACCCTGCACAAGCCCTCCGCTGCGCCGCTGGTGCAAGGCCGGTTCCTGCCCTGGTGGGGCCGGTTCATGCGGCTGCGCCCGCGCGCGGGACCGACCGTGGGCGCCCCCCGGCCCCGTCGCGCCCCAGGTGAGTCCCACTCCGGCAGCAGCATCGTCGACCCTGCTGAGCTGGACGCCGAATTCCGGTTCCTGGCTCAGTTGTTCGTGCCCTGCGGCACCGTGCAATCCCTGACCCCCAGTGCCGATCTCACCCGCCCTGTTACCACCTGCCTGGTCGCCCCCGACGGCTCCTGGTGCGAGGTCGACCGAGATCCCGGCCCCGACGGCCGCTACCGGCTCACCCTCGGCGGCCCGGAACTACTATGGGACTGGGTGCACACCGCTTGGGAGCAATGGACCCGCCACGGCCGCCCCGCCTGGTCACAGTTCGGGCTCACCGCCACCCGCGACCACCACACCATCTGGCTCAGCGACCCCGATACCGGCCCGCGCTGGGCGCTACCCACACCCAGCGAGTGAACCGACGCGATCGTCGCGTGGCTAACCGGGGTGGTGCAGTGGCTGAGGTGGCGCGCTCCGGACTGATGCCCTGGGAGAGTGGAGCGCGCCACCTGGTTCATCGGCTATCGGCGAGCCGGCGTTACCACTCCGGCCGACGCGGGCCAGCCCCGGATCAGCTACAGCAACACGTGGCGGCGTCGGACTCCTCGGCGAAGAAGGTCGCCGAGTCCTGCTTGACCACGTACACCTCCCAGGGCTCCTGGCCCGGGCCGTGCACCCAGACCTTGTCCTGCAGGGCGTAGCAGCACGTCGTGTTGTCCTCGACGGCGGTGTCCAGCCCCTGCTCGGCGAGACGTCGGGTGGCGGCGCTGACCTCGTCGGTGGTGTCGACCTCGACGCCGAGGTGGTCCATCACCGTGGGCTGCTCGGCCTGGCCTTCGAGCAGCACGAGCTTCAGCGGCGGCTCGGTGAGGGCGAAGTTGGCGTAGCCGGGGTGCTGCTTGGCCGGTCCCTGGCCGAAGAGCTTCGAGTAGAAGGCGACCGAGCCCTCCAGGTCACTGACCCGCAGGGCGAGTTGAACTCGGGACATCACAACCTCCAGTTGTTTCGACAGCTATCGAACCACTAGCTTGCACCCTGAATCGACAACTGTCAAGATAGAAGCATGTCGAATCAGGGTGCTGCGCTGGACGTCCGCTGCTGCTGCTCCCCGGTCACCGGGCAAGCGCTGTCGGCCACCGAGGCCGGCGAGTTGGCGCAGGCGTTCAAGGCGATCGGGGACCCGGTGCGGCTGCGGCTGCTGAGCCTGATCGCCGCGCATGCCGGCGCCGAGGCGTGCGTCTGCGAGCTGACCGGAGCGTTCGAGCTGTCCGGGCCGACGATCTCGCATCACCTCAAGGTGCTGCGGGAGGCCGGGCTGATCGACGGGGAGCGCCGCGGGACCTGGATCTACTACCGGGTGCAGCCCGACGCACTGCGCCGATTGTCTGCCCTGCTGCTACCGGGCCAGCTCAGCGGCACCAAGTAGATGACCTCGGCGCCGCAGACCGTGGTCGCGGGACTGTCCCGGCTGGACCGCTTCCTGCCGGTGTGGATCCTCGCCGCGATGGTGCTCGGGCTGCTGGCCGGGCGGGCGATCCCCCGCCTCGGCACTGCCCTCGAGGCGCTGGCGATCGACGGCGTCTCGCTGCCCATCGCGCTCGGGCTGCTGGTGATGATGTACCCGGTGCTGGCCAAGGTCCGCTATGACCGGCTGGACACCGTCACCTCCGACCGCCGCCTCCTGGTGTCCTCGCTGGTGCTGAACTGGGTGGCCGGCCCGGCACTGATGTTCGCGCTGGCCTGGCTGATGCTGCCGGACCTGCCCGAGTACCGCACCGGGCTGATCATCGTCGGGCTCGCCCGCTGTATCGCGATGGTCGTCATCTGGAACGACCTCGCGTGCGGGGACCGGGAGGCCGCCGCGGTGCTCGTCGCATTGAACTCGGTGTTCCAGGTCATCGCGTTCGCCGCGCTGGGCTGGTTCTACCTCGACCTGCTGCCCGGCTGGCTCGGCCTGGACACCACCGGGCTGGCCGTCTCGTCCTGGGACATCGCCCGCTCCGTACTGATCTTCCTGGGCATCCCGCTGGTGGCCGGCTACCTCACCCGCCGCATCGGGGAACGCGCCCGCGGCCGCGACTGGTACGAGACCAGCTTCCTGCCGCGCATCGGCCCGCTCGCGCTCTCTGGGCTGCTGTTCACCATCGTGGTGCTCTTCGCGCTGCAGGGCGAGGCGATCACCAGCGCGCCGCTGGACGTCGCGCGGATCGCGCTGCCCCTGCTGGGGTACTTCGCGGTGATGTGGGCCGGGGCGTTCGTGCTGGGCCGGGCGATCGGGCTGGGTTATGAGCGCACCACCACCCTCGCGTTCACCGCGGCCGGGAACAACTTCGAGCTCGCCATCGCGGTCGCGATCGGCACCTTCGGTGTCACCAGCGGCCAGGCCCTCGCCGGGGCCGTCGGCCCGCTGATCGAGGTCCCCGTGCTGGTCGCGCTGGTCTACGTGAGCCTCGCACTACGCCGCCGCTACACCGGTTCCGTCACCACGACTACCGGAGCACGATCGTGAGCACGTGGTTGTCCCGCTTCTGCTCCTCGATGGTGGAGCGAACGCGGGCGGATCAGGCGCTGAAACCGAACGAGGCCACGAAGGTAAAATTGACCGACCTGTTCAGTAGCCTGGTGACCACGAAGTCGTCGTATAAGCCCGGCGGCACCTCGGTGTCCACGCGGACCCGAAAACTGACGAACGCTGGAGAAGCGATGCCGGCGAGATCGACGGACACCTCCTTGCGATTATTATCCGCGCTCGTCAGCCTCTCCGTGGTGAGCACGGTTTCGGTAGCGTGTGTCGGATCGCCGGGATCCGGTTGGTAGGCCGTTACCGTGATGAGGTGACCTGGGTACCCGGCAAAGGTCTGTACATCCTGGGTGCGCAGAACGAGCGTAGTGGTGTTCGGGCCTGCGGGATCGGTCTTACGCAGGGTCAGCGGAAACTCCAGAGCGATCCCGGGGTACGCCGCGTCACCGTACACTCCGGGCTCGTCACCCAGATGAATTCGACCTTCCCAGACGAGTTCTGGCTGCACGCTAAGCATCGAATCCCCTCACCAGCACGAGACATGCACGCACGGCACGTACTCCTAATAGAGACAGTTACCGTTATTGTCGTGGTACGATATCACACGATCAGGAGATCACCCCGCGACCCGGCAACTCGATGGTGAATCGGTCCTCCACACTCGGTGTGTGCTCTGTACCGGCACATCCAGTGACACCCAGACACGAAACGACGATACGTCCCTTCGTGACATCGATTCGCAGGAACTGCTTGAAGAACGGCGGGGAGTCGAAGTTGAACACCTCAGAGCCGACGCGGTGAAAAATGCGACCCGCCGGGATACAGCGTATTAAGGACGTCCTGACCTTATCGCCGAGGGACAAGCGGCCCGCCGGCTCCCGATCCGCCCGGGAGACGATACCCCGGTCCGCGAAGTACCGCGCCGCCGATGTCGGCTCGATGGACGCCCGCCCACGACCACCAAAGAGTCGCTTGTCGATAACCTGCGAGAAGCGTGCCAGCGAGTCACGACGCAACGGGTAACAGCGAAACTCCGCCTCGGTGACCCCGCCGACAGTGACCGGCGGAATCCTGTGCGTGGCGTGCATGAACGCACCACCACCACCGCTGACGATGTACTGAACGGTGCGTCCGTCCCCCATCTGCACAGGGTACCGCTGATAGTTGTGAATGTCCCCACCGATGGCCATCACGTAGTGTGCCCGGGGATCTTTGACCACATCGTCGACAGTCTGTGCCGTCCCCGCCACACCCCCTGGGTGATACTTGTTGTCCACGTAGATCGGTTTACCGGTGAGCAGGATCTTAGGACGTTCCGGAACCTCCAGCGAGACCCGTTGCAGCCACTGGTACTGCTCCGCATCCATGTTGCCCTTGATTCCGGTATCGATCCCGACGAACCGTACCGGGCCTGCGTCGATAGCAAAGTACGGCGCCGGTTGAAGTGGGTCGGGCGACGGGCGTTCTGTGGTAGTGCTGTCATCTGCACGCGGTGTCGGGTCAAACTCGGGCTGCTGAGGTTTGCGCCACAGCTTGCGCGCCAAGTGCGCCATGACTCCCCTGCCGAATTCCGGGACGTATCCGGGATCATCCAGCTTGCAGAAATGGTGCATTAATCCGTGCAGGCCATCGTACCAATCATGGTTTCCGGGCAGAGCATAGATTGGTACCTGGACGTTCCGGTACGGGTGATGAAACTTCGGTCCGTAGTCGGCGTGGTCGCCCGCCGGATAGATCACATCGCTGCAGACAACGGCGAGATCTGCACTTCTCGACTGGTCGGCCAGGGTATGCGCGACGGCGTACTGCGAATTGTCGCCTTCCCCGGTATCACCGATGATGAGCACGGACACAGCGTCGCCTGCTGGTCCATGAATCACGAAGTCCGAGTTTGACGCCGCATCTGCGGCACGCTGCCTGGCGAGCTCCACCCATCGTGCTCGAGCCGCCGGGATGGGGTCGGCGAGTAATGTCGCAATGATGTCGTTGCGGGACTGCCACAGCGTCGATGGTCGCAGCCACGACAACGACTTCGTGCCCTCCGGTACGTCAGCCTTCCAGGCACCGGGTCCGGCGCAGGTCCGCCAACCAGCGCCTTCTTCGCTGGTTCGGGAGGACGGACCCGGTGCAGTGGGTTCGACCACGGTAGCCCCTTTCGTTCGGCAATCGCGCTCTCTTGATCAGTCGACCACATTAGTGGCGTTCAAGTGCTTGAGGACGAGTGGAAACACATCGCGGGACGCCCGTTTGCCGAATATGCAGTCGATATGACCGTAACCGGGTATCACGTGCCGCCGGTAGAGGGCCGGGTCGTTATGCTGCTGCAACAAATCCAACGTCTTCGCGGTGCTCTCGGGAAGGACGCATGAATTCTCCGCGCCGTGGATGAAGCTGATCGGGACGGCGAGCCGGTCCAGATGGGGCAGGTAGACGTCCTGACCGTCGGCGGACCGCAGCTCACCCGCTCGGACCAGGCCGGCCATGTGCTCCAGTACGTCGACGTTGGCTATGCCGAACATCTCATGCAGGGCGTCGTGGGTGAGAGTGTTGAGTTGATCGTGTTCGTAGAGCAGGGAGTACATGAACGTGATGCGGTGACAGACCGCGCTATTGCATTTCTCTTCCCGGTCCTCCGGAAAGGCGCCTAGTACGCGTTCGTAAAGACGATCGAACCAGTTGGCTTGCGAATCAGTATAAGCGGTCAGGGAGTCGATGCCGATCTTGTCGAGCAGTTGCGGGAGATACAGGCTCGACTTGAGGCGGGTCATGGTCGGGCAGATCACGTGCGTGGCGAGCTGCGAGCTGACGACCGACCGCACTCCCGGCAAGCCGGCCAGCATCGCCATGAAGAAGGTGGCCGACCCGACACAGTGCACCACCATCTGCACCGTCGGGCTGGCGGTGAGCTCACGTACCCTGGCCACCGCCGCCGGGTAGTCGTACTTCGCGATGTCGTCGCCGGTGAAGCGGCCCGCGGATGCGGGCAACTCGATACTCGCCCGGTAATCGAGCAGCCAGACGTCATAGTCGTTCGCGTATAAGAACTCGACCAGGTTGGTCTCGATCGTGTCCATGGTGAAGATCCGGCTAGAAACACCCAACCCGTGGGACAGTATGACCGGACCTTTGGCGCCACCCCGGTACCGAGTGAGCCGCAGTGGCACGCCATCGGCGGTGGTAACCGGGTAAACCTCGGGGGCACTGACCCGTAGCGGCCGCTTCTTGCGAGCCGGACCAGTCGAGTTGAACCGCTCCAGCGGGGCAACCACACCGCCGTAGACATCGAACAAGGAGCCCGCGAAGAACTTCCCGAACCGGCCGGCGGCCTCCAGGCGCTGCGTCACGCTGGTGGCGTTGCGCACATCCATCGTGGTGAGCTGGGTCAGGAAGTCCTCGGGTCGGATCTTCAGCACCCCTGTGGCGGCTACCGGTCCAGTGTCGCTATCGCCCTCGTACACCGTCACGTACAGGGTCGTGGCGTCGGACCAGAGGTCCAGCCCCCGGTCATCGTAGATGCTCTTGAACCCGGAGAAGTAGTATTGCGCCCCTTCCCGGGTGTGCAGCTTCATGCGATAGCGCATCTCGCGCCCACCCACGCGATCAGGGTCGTCGACGAGGAGGTTGAAGAACCCCTCGGTCACCGTGAGGGGAGAAGGCGACAGCGCGGGGGCATGCACCGTGCCGAGCATGCGCGCCTCGTAGGCCGGGTCGGCCAGCATGCGCTCGAGATCGTCGATGGCGATGGTCAGGGTGAAGGAGAAGGGTGAGCCGGCTTCGTCACCTCGATGCGCCGCCGAGTGGTAATCGTGGGTGACCTCGGTGGAAACGAAGCCCCGCATGGTCTCGGTGAACTGAATACCCAGTGCTCGTGGTGACGGAAGCGCACGCGGCGTCGACGGGAGTGTGTAGTCGATGGTCCAGCCCCGGTCTCGGGCGAGCAGCGCGCAGCACCGCTCGGCCAGCGCCGAGATCGTGAGCAGCGGGTTGACTCCTACGGAGCGCGGTATCACCGCGCCGTCGGACACGTACAGGCCCTCGTAGACGTCGCTGCCCTCGGGCCCGGCGAACGCCTGGCCCTTGTGATTGACCACCCCCTGCTCGGCGTTCTCCGCCATGACGCAACCGCCCAGGGGATGGACCGTGACGAGCCGGTTACCCAGCACTTCGGTCCAGAGCGGGGAGCGCAGGTACGTGCCGCCCAGCTGCTGGGTAGCAAGCTGCAGCGCGTTGCTGATCTTCGTGAAGATCGGTTGCGCACCCACCCCGGGCCAGCTGATGCGCAGCCGGTCGTCCTCGAGCTCGGCTGAGCCTTTCCCGTCGTCGTGGGCCATGACGAGGTAGGTCTGGGTGTTGCGGACCGCGCCCCGATGGGCGCCCAGGACCAGGCTCTCCAACTCTCGAACCCGCTCCTTGGCGTTGTCCAGGATGCCGGAGTCGGTGTCGATCCCGACATGGTCGGCCGCGGCAGCGATGGCAGCGGGCAGGAAATCGGCCAGCACGGCGGGAATGGAACCCTCCTCGATCACCATGCCCTGGTCCAGGTCGGGCTGAGCGCGACTGTCGATGAACCCGGTGATGCACGGCCCGACGGGGCCGAGCCCATCGCGGTGGCCCCAGCCGACCCCGTCCACCTCGTGGTCGCTGTTATAGCTGAAAGCCACGACGTCGCCGTTTCCGGTCAGCCGCTGCCCGACCTGACCGGACAGGGACAACCCTTCGTCGGCCGAGCGGAGCAGGATCTCGGTGGAACCAAGGGCACCGGCGGCGAGCACGACGATGTCGGCGGTCATGAACAGCGGCGGGGCGTCGAAGCGCTCCCGGCCGGTGTCCAGCAGCTGGTAGTGCACCAGCCAGCGGTCGTCCCGGCGTTCCAGGAACCGGACGCCCACCCGGGTGAAGATCTCAGCGCCGTGGTTCTTGGCATCGGGCAGGTAATTCATCAGCACGGTGTTCTTGGCCGACTGGTTACATCCAGAAACGCAGTCCCCGCACAGGGTGCACGCCTGCTGGGAAACTCCCACGTGGTTGACGTGATCCTCGAACGTCACATTGATCGGCAGGCGGCCGAAACGCCCGGGAAGGTTCTGGGCCGACAGGGCGAGCGCGTCCAGCTTCTTCAAGGTCACGTGGTGCGGCAGCGGCGCGGGCTTGAGCATCTCTTCGGCGCGCCGGTAACCGTCCTCGACGAGCGTGCCCAGATCGGCGCGTAGCGCCGCGGGCCAGCAGGTGTCGTGGAAGACCCGTTCGTCGGCCCGCAGGCTCACATTGGCGTTCACCAGCGACGTACCCCCCAGTCCGCACCCCATGAAGACGCTGAGCTCGTCGTTCACGCGCATGTCGTACAGCGCGGTACGCGACCCGACGTGGCAATCCGGATAGTCAATCTGCATCTCCCCCCAAGCCTCCGGACCGGTGTCGGGGTACTCGCCCGGCTGCAGCTCCTTGCCCCGCTCCAGCAGGCACACCTGCCGTCCCGCCCGGGCCAGGCGAGAGGCGGTGATGGCTCCCCCATAACCCGAGCCGACGACGACCACTTCATAGTGGTCGTTCAGTTGCTCGACCGGTGACGACAGGCGCACGATCATCGATAGCCTCCAGATCCTCCGCTCCTGCGGGTCATCACACAGCAAGAGGATGAGCAACGTCCACCGAGTACAACGCCGGGGAGAGCAGCAGGTGACACCGAACGGTGCCGAGTCCGCGGTCGTGCTGCGCGTCGGGTTCGGGTTCGTCGCGCTCGCCGCTATCGTGCTCGGTCTGGTCGGCTTCGCCAGCTACCAGCCACCGCCGAACGACCCGAACCCGGTGCGCTCCACCGCCGACGCCATCTACTACACGCTGCAGCTTTTCGTGCTCGATCCGGCGCCGCTGGACACCGGCGGGCCGTATCCGGTGACGCTCGAGATCGCCCGGTTCCTCGCGCCTGCGGCGACGTTGTTCGCACTGGCCGAGGCGCTCCGGGTGTTGTTGCGCGAGCAGTTGTGGCGCTGGCTGGCGCGTAGTCAGAGGGATCACGCCGTGGTGTGTGGCGAAGGACCCGCGGCGGCCCTGCTGGTGCGGCGCCTGGCGGCGCGCGGGGCGGTGGTGCTCGTCAACGGGCAGGAGGGCGGCGAGCTGGTGCGTCGTCGAGGTCTGTACCTGGTCACCGGGGATGCCAGCGCGGAACCGACACTGCGGGCGGCGGCGGCGCCCCGGGCGGCGGTCGTCTACGCCTGCGCGTCGAACAGCGCGACGAACGCCAGCGTGGTGCTCACCGCCCGCCGGCTGTCCGAGCGAGGTTTGACGGCGTATGCGCAGGTGCGCGACGGCGAGTTGCAGACCGCGCTGCGGGCGCGGCGGATCGGACTCGCGGACGACCCGGCATTCCGGCTGGACTTCTTCGCGCTGGACGACATCGCCGCCCGGGTCCTGCTGGACCGGGAACCCACCGGGGCCGGGCCGGTGGCGATCGTCGGCTTCGGCTCGTTCGGCAGGGCGCTGCTCGCCGAGATCGGACGCCGGCCGGAGGACAGCAGCGCGGCGCGGCTGGCCGTGACGGTCATCCGCCCGGCGACCGAAGCCCGCGACCTGCCGACGGCCCGGCGGTGCGACGTCACGGAGCAGGCCGAGCTGCCCGATCGCCCGTACACGCGCATCTACGTCTGCCAGGAGGAGGACGACGAGGGACTGCGGATGGGGTTGCGGGCCGCTCGCAGCCGGCGCGGCGACGTGGTGATCTGCCTGTCCCGTCAGTCGGCCTTCCGGGAGGCGCTGACCGCGGGCGAGCGGCTGCTGGACGACATGTACGGCCGGCTGCGGATCTTCGGCATCCTGGACGAGTCATGCCACCCCGAACTCGTGCAGAGCGACCACATCGACCAGCTGGCGCGGGCGATCCACGCGCGCTACGTCGAGTCGCTCACGGCGGGCGGACAGACCAGGGCCACCAACGCGTCGCTCGTGCCGTGGGAGCAGCTGCCACCGGAGCTCAAGCGGTCGAACTACGCACAGGCCGAGGACGTCGGCAGGAAGCTGCGCAAGATCGGGTGCACGATCGTGCCCGCCATGGACGAGACCGACACCTTCTCCTACCGCGACGGCGAGGTTCTTGAGCTCGCCACCATGGAGCACGAGCGCTGGATGGCCGAGAAAGCGGAGGCCGGCATCGTGTTCGGGCCCGATCGCTCGCCGGGCCAGCATCCGGATCTGAAGCCGTGGGACGAGCTCGCGCCGAGCAGCCGGGCGAAGGACATCGACGCAGTCGAGCACATTCCGCACCTGCTGGCGCAGGCCGGCTTCCAGGTCCTGCGGGTAGCCAGGGCGCCGGCCCAGTGATCGTCGAGGCCGTGCTCCCCAGTCCTGAGGCCGCCGTCGGCACGACATGAACGCGACCTGACACCTCGCCGCGCAGTTTTCAAGGCGGACGGCACTGAAACCGATGGCGCGTATTCCATCTCGGAGTGGTGGTTAGAACCAAATACGACGGGTCCCGGGGCCCATTCACATCCCGAGGATGATGTCTTCTACGTCATCGAGGGAAGCATGGCCATTCTCGTGGCCGATCACTGGATCGAGGCGCCGCAAGGATCATTCGTGCTGGTTCCTGCCGGAATCACTCATGACTTCGAGAACCGCAGTTCCGCTCCGGCAGGAGTCCTGAACTTCTCGTATCCAGGAGCCTTCGAGCAACACATGCCGAGCATCGTCGAGTGGTTCACCAATAATCCCCCACAGGATGCTGTCATCTGAACCGTAGAGATCCGTTACGCCCGACGCACGTCGCTGCGGGTGGCGCGAGCGGCGTTCGACTCGCACGAAAAGACGCTTCGCCTGATCGGCAGGCCCGACTTCCTCGGCGAGGACCACGGGCTTGCCCAGCTGTTCTACCAGGCTCAGCTCGACATCTTCCTGACGTCGCTGTCGGCCTTCCTACACGCTGCCGTACTGGTTGCGTCAGCGGGGGTCTCCGCTACGGAGTTCCTGCCGTGGGCGGCCTCCAACTTCGACGACCTGTCCTCCTACCTGCCGGAGGCAGCGCGAGCGATCGACGAAGGCCGTCACCCCGGTGACCTCAGCACCGCCACGATGATGGGGGCGACCGCACACCACATCGTCGCAGCGAACCGAGCCGCCGGGATCGACCTCGAGCTGCCCAACGCGGTGACGTCGCACTACGACCGCGCCATCGCGGCGGGGCATGGCAAGGACAACTGGACGAGCCTGTACGAGGTGATCAAGAAGCCAACCGCGTCCTGATCCGGCAGCTCGGCGCTGGCACCCAGTCACACCGGAAACGGCGCACCCGACGTCAGGGGTGCAGCCCGGCGTCTGTCAGATCCGCCGCGCCCGGACGAGCCAGGCGGGCAGGTCGACCAGATCGCCGATCGGACGGCCGAGGGTGGCGGCGTGGGCACTGCTGACAATGACACCTCGATACTGGCTTGATTGCAGGTCCTCCAGGGACCATCCTTCGCCGAAGGCCGCTCGGATCACCGTATCGCTGACCTGCGGCCCGAATCCCGGTCCGGTGTCGGACAGCGCGAGTACGTGGACCAGCGCGTCCGGGCGGCAGGCGCGGTGCAGACTGCGCATGTACCGGCCGCGGTCTCCGGGGTCGAAGATGTGAAACAACGCGCTGTCGATGACCGTGTCGTAGGTCGGGTCATTGCCCAGCTGCAGCGCATCGGCGACGTCGAACCGAGCCGCGACGTTGCGCGCGGCGGCGTTGGCACGGGCCTGTTCGATCGCGTTCTCCGAGCAGTCGATGCCGTGGATATCGTAGCCAAGCCGAGCTAGGTGGATGGTGTGTTCCCCGGTGCCGCAACCAGGATCGAGTACCCTCCCCCGGATCCAGCCTGCGCGTTCCAGGGCGACGATGGCCGGCTGCGGTTCGCCGATCACCCACGGCGCGGTGTGGGATGTGTACGCCTCGTCGAAGACGTCGCGCGACGGGGGCGTCTCCCCCGGGACCTCAGTAATGCTCATCATCCGACGATAGAAGCTCAAGCCCAGTTCAGGTCAAGTGCAAGCACCCTGCCGTTCCGCATTCGGATCCTCTTGCGATGCGGTGCTGATCATGTGCGCGTGCACGCTGGTTCGCTGCTCACCACGGCACGGTTCCGGCCCGAATCGATGAACTGGCCGGTTCAGAGCGCACTTGAACACCGCGTGCGGCACCGGTCGCGAGCTGGTTGCTCCGAATGGCGCTCGCCTGTGTTGAGCGGGCGTTCAGGCGCCGCCTCGTTCCACGGCTTGCTACCTGGCGTCACGAGTTCAACACAATCAGTGACCTTGACGTGGCCCTGGGAGGCCATCTCCGGTAGTCCGTAGGACGATGACCAAAGCGCGCCTACCGCAACGTGTGTTAGAGCATTCCTGTATCACCACGCGCATCCGTCGAGTTCGGGTGACGCTGGCGGGGTGCCGGCCGGTACGTCACCGAAGAACAGCCGCGTGCAGTCGATCAGGAAGCGCGGGTTCTCCTCCGGGATGAAGTGGGCGGAATCCGATACCACCACTTCACGCACGTCGGCGGCGACCGGACGGAACGATGCGGCGATGGTGGATCCGAGCGATCGCTGTCCACCCATCGCCAGCACCGGCATCGGCAGCCGCTTCGACACGGCGTGCGCCCTGTTGTCCTCGGCGTCGGCGACGAAGGCCCGGTAGTACTCGTATCCCGCGGTGCGGTCGGCCGGATCCGAGTAGGCGCGGTAGTACGGCTCGCGGTCGGCCGGCGGCAGGCTGCCCTCGAAGAGCATGCCGAGGTAGGTGGGGACGTCGTCGTTGTCGATGAGCTGCTCCGGGATCGGTGCACGGGTGGCGTTGAACAGGATGTGCCAGGTAAACGAGTTCAGATCGGCCAACCCGAAGCCGGCCAGCGGCGACTCGAGCACGGCCAACCTGGTCACCTCGGTGGGGAAGTCCCGGGCGTAGGCATAGGCCACCGCTCCGCCGATGTCGTGGGCGAGGATCTGTACCTGCTGGAAGCCCAGCCGCTGGACCGCCTGGCGCACCCGCCACGCGGTGCTGGCCTTGTCGTAGCCGCTGGTCGGTGCGCTGGAGTCGCCAAGTCCGGGCAGGTCGAGCGCGATCACCGTGTGAGCCTGCCCGAGTTCGGGCATCGTCTTGTGCCACGACCACCAGGTCTGCGGCCAGCCGTGCAGCAGGATCAGAGGCGGGCCGGACCCGGTGCGGGCGTAGTGGATGGTGCCGCCGTCCACCGCGACGGTGCCGTGCTCCACGCCTGGGATGGAGCTGGCCGCCTGCTGGGTCGGCGGGGTAGCGCACGCCGCGGCCAAAGTGACCACCAGGATCGCCACCGTGGCGACCAGTCCGCGAAGCGCGCTTGGGCGCTGACTCGATCCCATCGGGTCACCTCCGGGGTTGGTGTCTGTCCAGTACAGACCGGCAGGAGCCACCGAACTCATCGACCGCACGCACTTCTGCCGGACCTCGACCATGGCGGACCGCTCTCGATCACGGTCGCCCCAACCCGTCGGGTCGATCACGACGGCGCTGGCCGCGGCCTGAGCGTAGGTCCGGACGTGTCAGGCAGGGCACACCCGAGCTTGCGCAGCGCTGACTTGGCCTCCGGCACGATGGATGCCCCGGGCCGACGAGCAGCAAGAGCGCCTGGGCCTCGGTGGCCGTGAGCCCGCTCCGCGCGGTTGAGTGCGGTGACCGTTGGCTGTTACCGTCGGCTCGTGACTGCCGGGTCGGCCATGTGCCACACGCGAGACGGGTGCCCGGCTGAGTCGTGATCACCGGGCGGGCCAGGGGCCCGCCGTCCACCGCTGCGTTGCGAGTTATGCGGTGGAAGGAGGTGAATCACATGACCAGTCCGCAACACGAAACGCCGGAGTCGGCATGGCAGGCGTTCCTCACCCGGCAGTGCGCTCGCACTGCGATCGACGGAACCGTCACCACGATCGTGCCATTCGGGGCCTTCGTCGAACTCGATGAGGGCGTCGAGGGCCTGCTGCACCGATCCGAGTGGTCAGCCGAGCCGCAGGTCGGATCGGCCGTCTCGGTCCGGATCCTGCAGCTCGACCTGGCCAACCGCCGGGTCAGCCTCGCTCCGGCCTGACGTTGGGCGTGGCCCGGGGGCGCCGATTCCGCCCCCGGGTCGCGTCTGAAGCCTCATGCGCCCTACGCACCACAGGTCGGCTCGGCCGTTCTGGTCAAGCGGTCAGTCGGAAGCCCCGACGTTGGCAGGTCAGCACTCCCCCACGACGTCGGCATCGGTGCCGTCAACCTGCTGAGGGTCCGTCAGCGTGTCCGGGTAGGTGACGTCGATGTCGATGAGGGTCTCGGGTAATCGCGCCGGTTGTTTGTGACGAACCTGTCCGCTCCCGCGACATCGCTGGGTTGTTCATCCGTGCTTGCATGCTTGCTTTCCTCCACGGGTCTTCCGGTGTGCTGGATGCGCAGGGCATCCGGCGACCTCGAACTCCAAGCAGATCAGTGGTCTCGCCGGTTGACATGTGACCATATCGTCACCTATTGTCGAGCTGTGGACGAGGTGTTCAAGGCCCTCGCCGATCCGACCCGGCGGAGCCTGCTCGACGAGCTCTTCCGTGCGGACGGCCAGACGCTGAGCGCACTCCAGGAGCGCTTCCCGATGACGCGCTTCGGCGTGATGAAGCACCTCAAGCAGCTCGAGGAGGCCGGCCTGGTGGTCACCCGGCGACGAGGCCGCGAGAAGATCCACTTCCTCGATCCCGTCCCCATCCAGCTCGTCCACGACCGGTGGGTGAGCAAGTACGCCGAGCCCTGGGCGGCTGCGCTCAGCGGTCTCAAGAGCAGATTGGAACCTCTCATGGAGAAGGTATTCGAGATCTACATCCGCACGACCCCGGAGCGTCTCTGGGAGGCGATCACCGACGGCGAGATCAGGAGCAAGTACAACTTCGGTTCCCGGGTCAGCTCGGACTGGACACCCGGCTCGCGCTTGGAGATGAGCCACCCGAACAGCGACGGACTGCTCGGCGAGGGAGAGATCCTCGAGGTCGATCCCCCTCGCCGGTTGGTCCACAGCATGATTGCGCTCTGGAGTGAGGAGGTACAGAGCGAGGGCACCTCGAGGATCACCTGGGAGATCGAGCCCGTCGGCGACTCCTGCCGCCTGACCGTGACCCATGACCAGCTGCGCGAGGGCGCGAACAACCAGCTCTACGGCGGCTGGCCGATGATCCTCTCCGGTCTGAAGACCTGGCTTGAGACCGGCCAGTCCCTCACTACGCCGGGATCGCTGATGTACGGCTGAGTCGGACCTCACCACGCGGTGCCGCACTCCACCGTTGTGCGGGTACGAGTGGCGGACAGGCCTGCGCTGCAGGGGCAACGCCATGATCGCTTAACGTTTTATGGTAGTGACGTTGAGTAGTCGCTAACACTCTCAAGGCCCATCGGCCAGTTGTTCGGTTCTGCCCGCCGGGTGATCGTCGCTCTGCCCGGTCCGGTGGCCGCGCGGACCGCAATTCGGCTCCGAATAGCGCTCAGCGGGTGTCCCAAAACTGCGATTCGGCTCCGAATGGCTGTCCAGCGAGATTAGTTGGCGATGCCGATGGTTTGCTTGATCGTCTCGGGTTGCTCGAGCACGCGAAGCATGTAATGGGCGACGTCGGCGCGTGGAATGGACCAGCCGCCCCGGAGGTTCTGCCCGTACGCCGTCCGGTAGGTGCTGGTTAGCGGCTTGTCGGTCAGTCGTGGCGGTCGTACGACAGTCCAGGCCAGGCCGCTGCCGCGAAGGATGTCCTCCATCAACGCGAGATCGGCATAGTGCTTGCGGAGCGCGGCTTTAACAACCGACTGAACAGGTTCCGCATGAAGAACCCATCGCCTGGGTCGTGTTTCGCCGGGTTCGGGCGGCCAGGCGAAGGCACGGTGCCGATTGGCGCGGCGCTGACAACGACGATGCGTCGTACGTCCGTTGCCTGCATCACCTGGACGATGGCCCGCGTGCCCTGCCAAGCGACTCCGGTCTCGGAGTTCGACCGTGGACCAAGGCCGGAGAGGATCGCGTCGGCTCCGTCGACTGCGGACTCGAGCGCCGCCGGGTCCGCGGCCGCCAGGTCCGCCGCGACGATGCGTACCTGTCAACCGAAGCTATTGGCGCGCGTCGAGAACTGGACCTTGTGGACGTGGTTCAGAGAACCTCTCGATGTCATCACCTTCCTGTCCTGCCTGCTGAGCCTTTACTGGTTGGCGAGAGAGCCAACCCAGTCGGCACGGACGACGTCGTGTGTTGACGAGTTCGAGAAGTTGCCCGGCTGACGTTCTGGGGTGGCGTCACACCGTGCTCGCCGCGACGGGCTCGTGACCGCGCGGGCCGCGAGTAGCTTGGCTCGTAGGTCGGTGGTGGGAGGTCGGCGATGGTGCTACGGCGCAGGATCCGGTGGGCGGTACGGCACGGGCTGGTCCGGCGGGCGGTGCGCAGGCACCTGCGCGCCGGCGCACTGGGAGCGCGGCTGATGATGGACCCGGCGACTCGCGAGGACCCGTTTCCGTGCTACGACCAGCTCCGCGCGCAGGGCCGGATCGTCAGTAGTGGGATCACCCTGACCTCAGCACACCACGAGGTCTGTACGGCCGTGCTGCGCAGCCCGGACTTCGGGTGTGGCTTGCGTCTGGCCCGGCTGCCCGGGCCGCTCCGGCTGGCCATGAAGATCGGCGGACGCCCGGTCCGGGGGCCGGTCGAGCCACCCTCCATGCTGGCCGTGGACCCGCCCGAACACACTCGCTACCGCAAGCTGGTCACCCGGGCGTTCAGTACCCGGGCCAGCGCCGCCCTGCGTACCCGGGTCGAAGAGATCGCCGAGGAGCTGCTCGACGAGATCGCCGGGCCGGCCAGGAAGGCCAGCCCGGGGACCGGCCGGCGAACCGTGGATCTGGTGGAGCGCTACGCCGGCCTGCTGCCGGCCACCGTGATAGCCGAGGTGCTCGGGGCACCGGCCGCCATGCGCCGCCAGTTCCTCGACTGGGGGACCGGCGCGGCGCTGTCACTGGACCTGGGACTGAGCTACCCCGACTTCCGCCGCGCCGAGCACGACCTGGCCGCGCTGCACCGCTGGATGATCGGCCACCTCGCCGATCTCCGCCGCGCTCCTCAGGACGGCATCCTCAGCGCCTTGGTGACCGCACCCGACGACGGCGAGCAGCTGTCCGCCGACGAGGTGAGCAGCATCGCGATGCTGCTGCTCGTCGCCGGCTTCGAAACCACGGTCAACCTGCTGGGCAACGGCGCTGTTCTGCTGATGCGCCACCCCGACCAGCTGGATCTGCTCCGGGCGAACCCGCAGCGGTGGGCGAACGCGGTGGAGGAGATCCTGCGCTATGAGTCGCCCGTGCAGCGCACCGGGCGGGTCGCCCTCCGGGACACCGAGGTGGCCGGACGTCGAGTGCGGGCGGGTTCGTTCATCGTCCTGCTGCTCGGCGGCGCGAACCGCGATCCCGCGGTCTTCTCGGATCCGGGCCAGTTCGACGTCTGCCGGGCCGAAGCCGGCGAGAACCTCGCGTTCTCCAGCGGCGTGCACTACTGCCTCGGCGCTGCGCTGGCCCGGATGGAAGGCGAGGTCGGGCTGCAGGCGCTGTTCCGGCGGTTCCCCGACCTCGCGCTCGCCGGTGCACCGCACCGACGCCCGACCCGCGTGCTCCGCGGCTACGACACGATCCCGGTCCGCCTGAGCTGCCCGAGACCTGCCGTGGCCTGAGGTGCAGTACGTGACTGCGTATCAAATTCAACTGGGTATCAATTCAACTGGGTATCAATTCAACTGGCGGGTCACTCGGCTCTGTAGCACCAGCACGGTACGCACACCCACCGGCACGGGGGTCGTCATGGCACTGGTCATGTCCGAGCAGCGGTACCAGCGCGGCGACGCGAGCGCCGAGCAGCTCCAGGTGGTGGTCGACGACCTCCTCGCACAACTGGCGGAGCCGGACAGCGAGGTCGCCCAGGCGGCGCGGGCCGCGGGCCTCATGCCGGCCGAACTCGTGGGCCTCCGCGCCGAGGTCCGCGAAGGAGAGCAGGGGGCGGAACCCGTTCTGACGACCATCGTCGTGGGCATCGCCGTGGCCGCGGGTTCGAAGGTCGCCGCGACGCTCTGGGATGAGGTCATCTGGCCGCGCCTGCGCCGCCGCCTCGGGGTGACAGCGCTCGGGGTGAAAGCGCTCGGCGCGCGCACGGCTGCACCCGAGGATGGGCGGTCCTGAGCATGCCCGGCGCCCCGCCGTACACCGACCTCGAACCATGGATGTGGCGCAGCTTGCTGGCCCGCGCGGCCGTCTTTCACGCCACCCGCACGAAGCTCTCCGCGCTCTGCGAGATGAGCCGGGGCGGCGCCGTCCAAGGCGCCCTGCGCGACCTGGAGCTGCGGGCGCAGGAGTGCTCCGTCCAGGACGTGGACGATGAGACGATAGTGGCCAGGGTCGTGCAGCAGTGGGACGCCGCCCTCACCCGGACGTTGAGCCTGCAGCAACTGGACGCAGCGGCGCGCGATCTGCTCTCCGAACTACAAACGCTGGTGCGCTGCGCCCGCGGCGCGGACCCCTTCCGCGAGATCTTCGCCGGCATCAGTTCCCTGGCCGAGGCCCTCTACGGATCCGCCTGGCGCCCGGCGACGCTGTGGGTGGCCCACATCCGCAGCCATCCACGCGGCGGGGCGGCACCCCTGGATCCCTACGCCGTCACGGCAACCACCCCCTGGCCGCCTGACGAGACCAAGGCCGCGGTTGAGCTGCACATCTTCTGCGACGAGTTCGGCCCGGCCGCTTATGCCGCAATCCCGATGCTGCTCACCCACGAGTGCGTGTGCCACGTCCCGGCGCGGCAGGATCGGGCTAAGAACGACAGCGCGTTTGCCGAGGGCTTCCTGGACTGGGCGGCGTACTTCTTCCTCGACCAGTGGGCAGGCAAGCTCGACACCGCGTTCGCGCCCGCCGCACGCCGGCACGCAGGCAAGCTACAGCACCTGCTGACCAGCCGCCCCGACACTCCCGAGGGTCGCGCCCGCCTGGTGGGTCACGAGGCAGCCGAAACACTGCTGGCCTGGTTCGAGGATGCCTGCCGCCTGGATCCCCATGAGAGCCGGCTGCGGGTGGCGCTGCTTGCGGTGCAGCTGAACCAGGTCGAACGGCCGCTCCGCGACAAGGACCACTTCGTCTCCCGACTGGGGTCGCCGATCCCGCCGGACCTGCAGGCCGCCCTCAAGGACTGGGAGACTGGCCGGACCCCCGCCGATACCCTCCTGTGCGGTGCGGCGGTCGCGGCATGAGCGCGCCAGACCTGCTTGTCAGGGTCGAGCCGTGAGTGTCGAGCGGGTCCTCGCGGCGGCCGCGGCGCTGCGCGACTTCACCGTCGACGAGCTGGCCGCATTCTGCGACGAGCAGCCACCGGCCATCGTGGCCATCCTCGACGGAGCCAGCGGCCGCGTCGAGCGGACCGACGGTGACGCCGATCCGCCGGTGGCCCGTTGGCGGGTCGTGGATCTCGACGGCCTGCGCCGCGACCTCGCCGCCCGCGCGGAGGCGGCACGGTCCGGCCCTGCCCTGGTCGAGCCCCGCCGCTCCGCCGCTGCCTCGTCCACTACCCGCCTCCTGCTGGCCGAGCAGACGCTCTCCGAGTGCGCGGCGGAGGAGTCCGCGGCGAAGCGACGCATCCTGGTGGCGACGGCGAAGAACCACCTGCGCCAGGTCGTCGCCGGCGCCATCCCCGACAAGTGTCCATGGTGGTCGGTGGAGCTGTCGCTGCAGCGGCTGGGTGAGGCCATCGAGCGGTATCCGGACGAGCCGGCGTTCACTCGCCTGCGACTCGACGTCGCGCTGGCGTGCCTCGCCGAGTGTGACGCGACCGGCGACCCCGTATCGGCGCAGGACCTGGTGCACACCGTTGTCCAGTTCCAGCGGTTTGCCGCGGTCCTGGAGGATCCGCAACTGCGCGGCCTCGTCGGCCGCTTCTTCGACCTGGTGATGGCACAGCTCGTGCCGAGGGACCGCGGCGACGTTTCCGCACCCGATCGCCTGCTCGCCGCAGTGGCGCGCAGGCGGGTCCGCGCCCAGGTGGAGCACGGTGTCGGCACGGCGATGCACTCGCTGGTGCCCCTGCTGGAGTGCTTCAGCGAGCAGGGCGGCCAGGCGCGGGAGCAGGGGCTGTACCAGTGGCTCGGCCACCTGCCCGACGGGCGCGACCGCGTCGTCGTGTATGCCGACCTGTTGGCGATCCTGCCTCGGCAGTGCAGGTGGATGGCCGCGGCCGAGCTGTTGCCGGGGGCACTGGTGGAAGCCGTGACCGAGCCGGCGGCGACCTTCCGCCTCGGCCGCTGCGCCGCGGTGCTTGAGCACGACCTCGCCCATTCGCCCTTTGGCAGCGACGTAGCCCTCATCGGCCAGGCGGCGCACGTCTTCCAGGACCTGGCCGACCAGGCCGCCAGCATCGACGGCACCGTCCTGGACCGCTCCGACCGCACCCGCTCTGAGCTGCTGACCCTCGCCAAAGTGCCCGTGTGGCCCCCTGCGACCAGTTGAGAGGACACCCGTGACCGCGTTCGCAGCCAGCAGCACTCTCAGGGTGCGCAACCGCTGGAGGCGGGAACTCGCCCAGGTGGCCCTGAACCCGGAGGGACCCGGCACCCTCGGCGATCTGACCCGGGTGCTGGGCCAGGCCACCGGCGCCAAGGGGGCGGTCCTGTGGGAGGCCGGGAGTGGGCCGGACGGCTCCACCACCCCGTCGGTGCTCTCCCGCTGGCTCGACGGCCCCGTCCCGCCCGAGCCCAGCCGCACGGCCGCGCCCGACCCCGTGCCCGATCCCGTGACCGACCACGCCTGCCGCATCAGGTCGCTGGCGCTGCCCGCCGATCTGTCCGGGGACCCGCCGTCGCTGTTCCGGCTGCCGGTCGCCGCAGCCATGCCGTTCGACTACCCGGACGGCTCCGCGGGGGCCCTGACCCTGCTCGGCGCGGATGAACTCTCCGACGACGCGTTCGACGTCGCCGCCGAGCTCGTCGAGATCCTCCCCGAGCTGTACGGCACGCTGCGGGAGCGCCAGACGCTCGCCCTGGTGCACGCCTGCAACACCATCCTGCACGACGCGGACGTCGAGTCCCCGGACCAGCCGCTGCACCGGGTGCGCCTGCGCGAGCACCTGGAACACTTGTGCCATCTGGTGGCGCAGGCGCTGGAGTGCGCCGAGGTGGCGATCTTCCTCCAGGAGACTCATGCGGCCGATGGCCGGTACCCGCTGTTCGCCAGTTGGGGACCGCCCGGCTGCGGCCGCGCGCTCGACGCGAGCCCCGATGAGCCGACGAGCACCACCACCCGGGCGGCGGCAGGCGCGACGCGGCCGCGAGCTCGGGTGGCCCGGGTGCAGGGCCCGCTCATGGAGCTGCCCCTGCACAGCGGCAACCACGTGTGGGGTCTGATCCGGTGCACTCGGGCGTGCGGGCGGTCGTGTCACTTCACGAGCTCAGACCTGCCGCTGCTCCGCCCGATCGCCGCTGCGGTGGCGCAGTACTGGCGCTCCTGGCTGCACCGTCAGGCCATCTCGGCGGAGAACGACTCCTGGCGCCAGTTGGCCGCCGGGGTCAGCACCTTCAACCGGCTCCTCGCCCAGGAGCTCCGCGGGAACGCGGACTGGGATCCGGCACGCGAGAATCGGGTGTCCGTGGCAGCGCTGCGCATCGTGCAGGACGTCGTGCCCGAATCGACGCGAGTGGTGGTGAGCCGTACGGAACCGGTCAACGGGTCGGCTTCCCGGCTGGTGCCGGTGAGCACCGTCGGCGAGGGTCGCCCGCCGTCCCTGGCCGGCCCCGGCACGTGCCTCGCCGAGCAGGCCTTCCGCACCCACCGCCAGTCGTGGACGACGGACCCGCATGAGCTGGCCCGCGAGGGGGCCGCCCCGGACGTCGGGTGGCTGCTGTGCACCCCGGTCGGCGTCGGCGACCAGGTGTACGGCGTCCTGCAGGCCACCGGGCCGGCTGGGGAGCTGCCTGCCAACTCCGCCCAGGTCTGCGAGATCGTCGCCGACCAGCTCGGCCTCTACCGGCACCTGCAGGACGCGCGGCAGGTCCTGCAGGCCAGCCTGCACAGCCAGGCCGAGACGATGGAGGACCTGAAGCACCAGCTGGCCAGTCCGCTGCGCACCGCGACCGACCGCACCGACCTCGTCCTGCGTAGCGGCCGGTTCGACACCCGAGCCGAGGCCCAGCTCAAGGCCGTCCGGGGGCTGTGCCGCAAGGCCAGCCGGGTCGCCATGTCCGCCGGCGTCTTCGCCGCCCTCGGCAGGGGTCACCAGCCCATCCCCAAGACCGAACTGCTCGGGATCGACGACCTGCTGCGGCTGCTGATCGCCGGGGCCGACGATGCGCAGGTGCTGAGCAATCCCGTGCAGGGCATCACGTTCGACGTCGAGCGCGACTCCGTGCGGCAGCTTGGCCGCCGGCTGGTGGACGTCGACGTATCCTTCCTGCAGCAGTGCATCGGCAATGTGCTGGACAACGCAGGCAAGTACGGCTACCAGAACACCTGCGTAAGGATCGCCGGAGCGGTGCCGGATAGCCACTTCGCCATCGAGGTCACCAGCACCGGCATACCGCTCGATCCGGACGACACCGTACGTTGCCTGCAGCGAAACTGGCGTGGCGAGTGGGCCCGCACCACCACCGGCGAGGGCTCGGGCATCGGGCTGTGGATCGTCGATCACCTCATGCGATCCATGAAAGGCAAGGTGCAACTCTGTCCTGCGGGGGACACCACCACCGTCCGGCTCGTGTTGCCGCTCGCCGACCGTTCGTGACCGAGGAGGGAGGACCTGCCATGGCGCCGTACATCGTCATCGTCGAGGACGACCACTTGCAGGAAGGACCGCTGCAGGAGTACCTCACCCGCACCATCTCCGGCGCCGACATCGAGACCATCGGCACCGAACTCGAGTTCCGCAACCGCCTGCCTGCGCTGCGCGAGCGCATTCCCGACATCGTGATCATGGACGTGATGCTGCGGTGGGCCCTCCCGGCCCCGGACGCCGTCCCACCACCCGAGGACGTTGCCACCGCCGGCTATTACCGGGCGGGGCTGCGCTGCGCGCGGCTGCTCGCGGACGATCCCCGGCTGTGCCGCGTCCCCGTCGTCCTCTACACCATCCTGGAACGCAGCGACCTCGAGCGCGACGGTGAGGTCCTGCCGGCGAACAGCACATTCGTAGGGAAGAACGCCGAACTCGAGGCCCTCAGCCGCAAGATCCGCAACCTCCTCAGAACACTGACCCGCTGACGGGCCGCCCGACGGCGACGAGGTCACGATCACCCGGCATGGGCACCCGGTCGCGGTGATCGTCCGGCCGGACGCGTTGCTGCCGGACCCGTCAGAGGGTGTCATCACCCCGCAGTTGACGGTGGCCTTCGCTATCGGCGCTCGGCCAAGCTCCGTCTCCCGAGCGCTACCCCGCCGAGGATCAGCACGACGAGGACGGCCAGCAGTGGCAGCACACCGATCCGGTCCACCCACCCGGCCAGTGTCTCCTGGATCGCACCGGCTGCCTCGATCACCGGGTCGATGGCGTCCCCCTCGCCGGCGTAGAGGCGGAGCTCGTAGCCGCCGTAGTAGCCCACATACAGGCCGACGAGCACGAGCAGCCCGCCGCCGATCCGGTTGATGTGCGGCAGCAACCGCCGGGCTGCGGTGGTCACCGCGGAGCTGGCCAGCGCGACCGCGGTCGCCAGCACCCCGACCACCAGGGTCATGCCCGCGCCGTAGGCGAGATACGCCAGCACCCCGTCGAGGATCGAGCTGCTGCGGAACGTGGCACCGGTGACCGCGAGGAAAGGGCCGATCGTGCAGGATAGCGACGCAACCGCATATGCCAGGCCGTAACCGAACATCGAACCCAGCCGCGCGGTCGGCGCGCCCCGGCTCAGCGTGGGTAGCAGCACGGCGAGCTGCCGCCCGGTCAGTAGCCAGGCTCCCAGTCCCACGAGGCTGACGCCGATCACCACGGTGGCCGCGGGCAGGTACCGCTGCACCGGGACCGCCAGCGGCGCGACGAGCAGACCAAACGTCCCGAACACCACCAGAAAACCCAGTGCCATCGCCGCCGTGGCGGCCAGGGCCCGCCCCACCGCAGCCACCCGGGTATGCCGTTCACCATCGCTGCCGACGACCACCAGGGCCAGGTAGGCCGGCAGCATCGCGAACCCGCACGGGTTCAGCGCCGCCACTAGACCGGCCGCCATGGCGAAACCCACAGTCTGTACGTCCACCGGGCAGACCGCCGCCGGTCACGCGCCGGCGAGCGCGCCGACTCTCTCTGTCAGCTCCTGTTCGGGCAGCGTGCCCTTGACAACCTGCACCGAGCCGTCCGTTCCGACGAACGCGAACGCTGGCTGGACGGTGACGCCGAACCGCCGCCATACCTCGGCATCCAGGTCGGCGAGATGGGTGAAGGAACCCACCCCGTACTCGGACACGAACTCCCGCATCGCGGGCACCTGGCCCTGGGCGGCGACCCCGACGAACGTGACTCCCGGGTAGGCGTGGGCGACCTCGGCCACACCGGGCGCCTCACGCTGACACGTCGGGCACCACGGCGTCCAGAACCACAGCACGGCGGGCTTGCCGGCCAGACTCTGCCCGGAGAAGGTGTCGTGATCGATGGTCATGGCGGTGAACCGGAGCTGCTCCGCACCGGTCGCCGTCGGCCGCGCCGAAGCGTCCTGCGCCGACCCGGGTGAGCCGCCGGTCTGCTGACCGCCGCTGGTGGGGCTACCACAGCCCGCGACCAGCGCCAGCGCCGCAATCATCAAACCCAGCGATCGGCCAAGGCGCACGACGACAACCTCCCGCAGCTATACAAGGTAGTCGTCCATCGTGTCACCCCGCTGACACTTCCCGCGAGGTGCGAACCGCTGAGGCTCTGGACCTGCCCAGTGGCCGGGTCGCGGCTCTGGGTGCGCCGAGCCCAACAGGGGAGCTGTCGCACCGGAACAGGTCACGCTTTATGTGCCCATAAGTCATGGGTGGCCCCGACCATCGGCCAGGGCCTTGACCGGAGAGAGATCCGGCCCATGAACACCGATCCCGTCTACACCCTCGCCGCGGCGGTCCACGACGGTTAGCTGTCCCCGGAGCAGCGTGAGCACCTGGTCATGTTGCTGCACCTGATCGACTCGGCGGCCGCGCCGGCGCCGCACGGCGCC
>JBOHGM010000039.1:0-38871 GCA_050699435.1 Pseudonocardiaceae bacterium
TCCTGCGGTTCTCCGAATCCGACCTACCCGACATCGTCTACCTCGAACAACTCACCAGCGCCCTCTACCTGGACAAGACCCAGGACATCGACCACTACCTGGCAGTCATGGACCGGCTGTGCGTCCAGGCCAAATCACCAGCCAGTACGATCAAGTTCCTGGGTGGCATGAACAAAGAACTCTGAATCAGGGCTTTCGCCCGACGGCACAGAACTCATACCCCTCGGCAGGGAGTACTCCCTGGCTGGTACTCGGTACTCGCATCATCACGCATTCCGGAGGCGCCGATGCCGCGGTCCGACAGGACGACACTGCGCAAGGTGCTCATCGCCAACCGCGGTGAGATCGCCGTCCGAGTGGTACGCGCCTGCCGGGACACCGGGCTGACCAGCGTTGCGGTCTACGCCGACGACGACCGCGAAGCGCCGTTCGTGCGCCTCGCCGACGAGGCGTTCGCGCTGGGTGGCGCCAGCCCGGCGGAGAGCTACCTCAACCAGGCCAAGCTGCTGGAGATCGCGGCCCGCGCCGGTGCGGACGCCGTGCACCCCGGCTACGGCTTTCTCGCCGAGAACGCCGACTTCGCCGAGGCGGTACTCGAAGCGGGACTTACCTGGATCGGCCCCAGCCCCCAGGCGATGCGGGATCTGGGCGACAAGGTGACCGCTCGGCACATCGCGACCAAGGCGGGCGCGCCACTGGTGCCCGGCACCAAGGAGCCGGTGGCCGGGGCGGCCGAGGTGCTGGCCTTCGCCGGCGAGTACGGGCTGCCGGTGGCCATCAAGGCCGCCTTCGGCGGTGGTGGGCGCGGCCTGAAGGTCGCCCACACCATGGCGGAGATCCCCGAGCTGTTCGACTCCGCGGTACGGGAGGCTGTCGCGGCCTTCGGTCGCGGTGAGTGCTTCGTGGAGCGCTACCTGGACAAGCCGCGCCACGTCGAGGCGCAGGTGCTGGCTGATCAGCACGGCACGGTGGTCGTGGTCGGGACCCGGGACTGCTCGCTGCAGCGCCGCCACCAGAAGCTGGTCGAGGAGGCGCCCGCGCCCTTTTTGACCGACGAGCAGCGCCGCACCATTCACGAGGCCGCGCGGGCGATCTGCGCCGAAGCGGGCTACCACGGCGCCGGGACCGTGGAGTTCCTCGTCGGGCTCGACGGCACGATCTCCTTCCTCGAGGTGAACACCCGGCTGCAGGTGGAGCACCCGGTCTCGGAGGAGACCACCGGGCTGGACCTGGTGCGCGAGCAGTTCCGGATCGCGGCCGGCGAGAAGCTGGCCATCACCGAGGATCCCGAGCCCCGGGGGCACGCGATCGAGTTCCGGATCAACGGCGAGGACGCGGCCCGCGGCTTCCTGCCCTGTCCCGGCACCGTCACCGTGTTCGACCCGCCCGCGGGCCCTGGCGTGCGGCTGGACGCCGGCGTGCACCAGGGCAGCGTGATCGGCAGCCGGTTCGACTCGCTGCTGGCCAAGCTGATCGTGGTCGGCGCGGATCGGGAGCAGGTCCTGGCGCGGTCTCGCCGGGCCCTGGCCGAGTTCACCGTCGAGGGCCTGCCCACCGTCATCCCGTTCCACCGTGCGCTGCTCGAAGAACCGGCCTTCACGGCAACCGGCGCCGCGGGTTTCACCGTGCACACCCGATGGATCGAGACCGAGTTCGGCACCGAGCTAGCCCCCCACGGCGGGACCTGGGAACCCGAACCAGCAGCCGAGCGGCACGTCGTGATCGTCGAGGTGGGCGGCCGGCGCCTGGAGGTCTCGCTGCCTGCCGAGCTGGCCGTCGGCCTGGCCGGAGGCGGATCCGGAGGTGGCTCCGCGGCCGGGACCAGGGGCAAGCCCCGCAAGCGCGGCGGCGGCAAGGCCACCGGATTATCGGGGGACGCGGTTACCGCGCCCATGCAGGGCACCGTGGTCAAGGTGGCGGTGTCCGACGGGGACACCGTGTCGAAGGGCGACCTGATCGTCGTGGTCGAGGCGATGAAAATGGAGAACCCGGTCACCGCGCCCACGGACGGCACCGTGACCGGCCTGACCACACAGCCCGGTGCCGCGATCACGCAAGGCACCGTGATCTGCGAGCTCAAGGACTAAAACCCGGGTGTCCGCCCGCTAGGCACGCGTCTCGTGCACCAACCACGACAGATATTCGGCACTGCCGCCCGTGATCGGTGTGGCGATGATCTCGGGCACGTCGTAGCTGTGGTTCGCCTTGATGTGCTCAGTCAACGCCGCGACGCGATCGGCGGCTGTCTTGATCTCGACCCGCCATTCCTGCTCGGTGTGCACCTTGCCCTCCCAGCGAAACACGCTGGTGATCGGCCCGACGACCTGAGCGCAGGCCCCCAGCTTGGCGTCGATCGCTCCGGTCGCGAGTCTGCGGGCGGCCTCTTCGTTGTCCGTGGTCGAGGTGACGATGACAGGCTCAGACGACATATCGAAGATCGTACGAGACCACCGCCGCCGATCAACTACCCCAGATCGCCCGCCCGGGCAGAAAGGAGCACCGCTCAGGTGACCGGTTCGAGGAGTCGGGGGCGGGCTTCCGGGGCGCCTGCGCGGCGAGCAGCGGCAGCCGAGTCGTCGGGCTCTAGCTGCGAGTCGCGCTCAGCGGCTACCCGGGCGAGGTAGATCTCGACCTCGCGGTTGCGCTGGGCGGCGTCCCACCCGAGCACCTCGCCCATCAGCTCGGCGACCTGCTCGGCGCACGCCTCCCCCCGATGCGGGTACTCGATCGAGATGCGGGTGCGCCGGGTGAGCACGTCCTCCAGATGCAGGGCACCCTCGTGGCTGGCCGCGTGCAGCACTTCGACCTTGAGGTAGTCCGGCGCTTCGGGCACCGGCGCGAGCAGGTCCCGGCGGCCCTCGGTCAGGACCAGCACCTGGTGCACCGCCGAGCCGTAGCGGTCCAGCAGGTGCCGGAGCCGGTAGGGGTGCAGTCCGTGCCGGGCGGCCAGCGCGTCGGCCTGGTTGACCAGGGCGTGATACCCATCGGCACCGAGCAGCGGCACCTTGTCAGTGATCGAGGAGGCCACCCGGCCGGGCAGGTCGGGCACCGCCGCGTTCACCGCGTCGGCAGCCATCACCCGGTAGGTGGTGTACTTGCCGCCGGCGATCGCGACCAGCCCCGGCGCCACCCGGGCCACCGCGTGCTCCCGGGACAGCCGGGACGTCTCCTCGCTCTCCCCGGCCAGCAGTGGCCGCAGCCCGGCGTAAACGCCCTCGATGTCCTCCTCGTTCAGCGGGGTGGCCAGCACCGTGTTGACCGTCTCCAGCAGGTAGCAGATGTCCGCGCGGGTGGCTGCGGGGTGCGCGAGGTCGAGGTCCCAGCTGGTGTCTGTGGTGCCGACGATCCAGTGGTTTCGCCAGGGGATGACGAACAGCACCGACGTGGACGTGCGCAGAATCAGCCCGCTCTCCGACACGATGCGGTCCCGAGGTACCACAATGTGCACCCCCTTGGAGGCGCGCACCCGGAACCGGCCCCGCCCGCCGGAAAGCCGCTGGATCTTGTCGGTCCACACGCCGGTGCAGTTGAGCACCGCATGGGCCTCGACGTCGGCCTCCTCGCCGGTCTCGCAGTCCCGCACCCGGGCCCCGCAGATCCGGTCGGCCTCCCGCAAGAAGCCGGTGACCTGGGTGGAGGTGCGCACCACGGCGCCGTACTGGGCGGCCGTGCGGGCCACCGTCATCGTGTGCCGGGCATCGTCGGCGATCGCGTCGTAGTAGCGCACCCCGCCGATAAGCTGGTCGCGGCGCAACGCAGGGGCCATCCGCAGGGTCGCCGCCCGGGTGAGGTGTGTCTGGCCCGGCACCGAGCGGGCGCCGCCCAGCGTGTGGTAGAGCGTCAGCGCGGCGGCGACGTAGGGCCGTTCCCAGACCCGGTGCTTCAGCGGGTACAGGAAGCTCACCGGCTTGACCAGGTGCGGAGCCAGCCGGGTGAGCATCAGCTCCCGCTCGCGCAGTGCCTCGCGGACCAGCCCGAACTCCAGTTGCTCCAGGTAGCGCAGGCCACCGTGGAACAGCTTGGAGGACCGGCTGGACGTGCCCGATGCCAGGTCCCTGGCCTCCACCAGGGCGACCTTCAGCCCACGGGTCGCGGCATCCAGCGCCGCGCCGGTGCCGACCACGCCCCCACCGATGACCAGGACGTCGAACTGTTCGTCGCGCAGCCGCTGCCAGTCCACCACCCGCTGGGCCGGGCCGAGCTGTCCAGGCGCGCGGTCGCCGCTGGGCCGCCGGTAGTTGCGCTCGGTCTGCTGCACTGCACCTCCCCGTAGTCCGCCGCCGCATCCCGGCATGCCGCCCCGGATGCACGCTACCCCGGCGAGTAGCACGGCTGCCGCCCTGCCATCGAATGAGCAGCGCGGCGGTCGGCCACCCGCGCACAACGGTTCCGCACTGCCGGTTACTCGACCGCGTCCTCGGTCTCGGCGGCCGCACCCCCTCGAGGACGGCACCCTGAAGCGAGTTGGGGCGGCCTGCTCGATCCACCCGCGGGCACCACACAGATCACTGTAGCGGGCGCCCACTACGCAGCGGGGAGACCCAATACCAGCCGTCACCCCCGGAACGCCACTGCTGCTCGCGGTAATGCAGCGCTGTTAGAGCTGGTCCCGGACTGCCGGTGTGATCACCGCAGGCTCGTGGCGCTCCCGAGCCGCCACAGCCGCCATTACGCGCGTAATGCCTATTGACCCGCGTAGCCGCAGCTTCTTGGGAGGTTCTGAGTTGATGCCGGTCGGTCCCGATCCGCAGTCCTTTCCGCCACGCCCGGACCAGACCGGCGAGCCGCGGCCGCCGCGCGCCCCCGCGATCTGGACGACCGGAGCCGACGACGCGCAGACCGATCCACTGAGCGGGGCCTGGGATGCGGAGACCAATCCCCAGCGGCGGCCCGCCGCGCCAGACGGGCAGGGCCCGGTGCTGGAGTGGTATCGGGCGTCCTGCCGCAACACCTATCAGGTCACCGTGTTCGCCTTCGGGTTCATGTTCGCCGTCATGACCCTGATCGCCAGTGGGCTGTCCTGGGTGAGCGAGTGGTGGTGCTGGCTGTTCCCACTTCTGTTCTCGCTGGTCATGTTCCGGTCCAGCCGCAGCCAGTGGATGGCGGCCGGGTCTGACTGGTTCGCGTCGCACACCGGATGGGTCAAGACCTATGACCTCACGAAGGTGGAACTCGCGGGCAGCGGGGTCAGCCCGAGCTTGTACCTCACTGATACCGAGGGCCGTGCCGCGCACGCCGAGCTGCGCCGGATGCAGCGCAACCGCCTGCTGTGGGACCTGGTCTACAACGGGATTATGCACTCGGTGCACACCCGGGAGGTCACGCTGAACGCAGCCGCCCGAGCGCAGGTGGTCGAACTCGCGGAGACCGAGCAGCTGCTGACGCAGCTGGAGAAGGCGCGCGACGAAGAAACAGGTCGCGGCAGGAAATCACAACAGGACGACCTTTAGCCAGGTTCTCGCCCGGCTGCACGTCACCGAGGTTAACCTGTGTGATGACCGGCACGTTCGCCGACACCGTTTCGTGCCCCTGGTCCGGGTCCTTGGTCAGGCCGACTTCGCCGCCGGAGCACTCCCTTATGGCTCGTCGCGCGAGCTGAGTGATCAGATCTTGGGACCCGAGCCCGAGCAACGCGCTCAGCGCTAGCGCAAGCTGCCCTACCGAGAACCACCGCAATGTGGTACAGCAACCACACCTCGCCAAGCTCGCGGGTTTCTTCGATGCGCTGTGCCCGACCGAGCGCGCTCACATGCGCCCACGTCGCGCTGGGCGGCGTACGTGCGGGCCTGGTTGTGCGCCAGGAAGCGGTGCGTCGACGCCGCCACCGGCTGCGCTCCGTCGGCGACGGTGGCGTGGCCGAGCTGCACCAGCCCGGAAAACGCCACCCGCTATCTGCGTTACCGCAACGCTGGTGGAGCTGGTCCAGGTCTCCCGCTGTGATCAAGGTCAGGCCCGTGACGCGGCGGTGAACGCCCCTCGGTCGCGCCACGGGCGACCACGACACGGGGAGATCACATGAGCGCACTCACGAGGACGAACCCAGCAGGTGTGGACTGGACAGCGATCCGGGACGCCGCCGTCGGCGCGACCGCGCGGGGCTGGCCGACGGTGCCGGGCACCTACCCCGTCGGTGTCGGCGGCCGCTGATGGCGCTGCTCGGGTTGCTGCCCCTCATGCTGGTCGCTGCCGGGCCGGTCGCGCCCCGGCACGCGCCGACGGGCCGGGCGGCCGCATCGGCGGTGTCGGTGCAGGAGATCACGCGGCGGCTGGACCGGGAGCGGGCCACCCGGGCGCGGCGCCCGCCTCGCCGGGTGACGGTGCGGCCCCGGCTCGTGCCGCCCCCCGAGGCCCTGCCGGGCACAGCACCGTGCACCACGGCGGACGAGCGCGATGACGACAGGTGAGGACCCGTTCGTCGTGGTCGGGCAGCGCGGCACCGACCGCGTCAGTATCACGGCCGCATCGCCCATCGCCGCCGCCGCAGTAGCCGACTACCTGCGACACTGCCGCTACCCCGCGACGCGAGTCGAGTGGTCACTGCGCGATGAGGTGCCGCACCAGCACCCGGTGCTGCTGTTCACCGCAGCCAGCGACGGAACGATCCACGCGACCCGGCTGGTGCCAGGCAAGCCCGTGTCGGAGCACCCCCAAACATGCTGTGGTACCCGGCTGGACTGGGCTGCGGGCGTAACAGTGTGCGCACCGGAAATGAGGCGGCCGTGCGCACTCTGCTTGCCCAAGGTCAGGTACATGACGTGCTCGTGATCGGTACGTCCTGCGGGCTGACCCGTGGTCGCGGTCCCCTCCCGTTCCGTAGTAAAGCGCCGCTACAGTGATCCCATGGCAACCAAGGAGATTCGGGCGGAATGCCCAGTGTGCGGGGCCCGGCTGCGCCGAGACCGCCCGGCCGATGAGCTATGCGGCCCGTGCCAGCGCAAAGGCCCCCGGTTGATCCTGCCCCCCGGCTTCTACGACGCGCCGCCGTTGGAGGCCGCACTGGCGGAATACGACTTCGGCACGGTGTTCTTGGCGATCCGCGCCGAGCAGAACTGGACCCAGGAAGGCATCGGGGAGTTCATCGGCCTCGACCAAAACCGGATCTCCGAGATCGAGCGTGGCGTGCGCCAGTTGCGGGACGTGCGTCTGGTCGCGCGGGTCTGCACCAAGCTCGCCATTCCCGCGGTCAAGCTGGGCTTCCATGGCGGGGTTACCGTGGGCGGTGGGCCGAGCAGCGGGCGGAAGGGTGTGAGTTGGATGGAGCGCAGGGATTTCGTGCAGCACGTTGGCGGGCTCACCCTTGGCCTCGGCGCGGTCGGCGTCGACGTGGACCGGCTGCTCGCCCTGCTACCGCAGGCCGAGCCCACCGGCAGCCGCCGTCTCGGGGCCGCCGATGTCGAGGTCATCGAACAGATCACCGCCGCGTTCCGGTCCCAGGACTTCGCGCACGGCAGTGGGCTGGTCCGGGATGCCGCCGTGGCCCAGGTGCACATGGTGCTACCGCTGCTGGACGCCCAGGTCCCCGCCGAGATGCAGCCCCGGCTCCTGCTCGCGGCCGCGGATCTCGCGACCCAAGCGGGCTGGATGAGTTTCGTGGTCAAGGAACACGACGCCGCGCGGCGGCTGTGGATGATCGGGCTGGACCTCGCCCGCGATGCCCAGGGCCCCCGCAGCACCGACCTCACCGTGTACCTGCTGTCCGACATGGCGCTGCAGTCGGTGCATCTAGACCGCCCCCGAGAGGCGCTGAACCTGATCCGGGTCGGTGACACTGCCGCCATCGGGCGGTACCCGGTGTCCGCGTCCACCATCAGCCTGCTGAGGAGAATCGAGGCTCAGGCGTACGCCGCTGATGGCGATGCGGCGGGCTGCGACCACGCCCTGGGCCGGGCCGCCGAGCAGCTCAGCAGCATCGACCCGACGACCTCCCCGCCGTGGACCGCCTACCTCAGTGAGGTCGGCATCTGCGGCGGCCAGGGTTCGGCCCACTACACGCTAGCCCTGCACGGCAGGGATGCCCGCGCGGCCGGGCGCTCGGTGCCGCTGCTGCGCCAGGCCGTCAAACAGTACGGTCCCGGCTACGCTCACCTCCGGTGCCGCTACCTGCCGGATCTGTCCGGGGCGCACGCACTCGCCGGGGATGTTGACACTGCGGTCGCCGTGGGCCATGAGGCCATCGACCTCGTCTCGGCATTGTCCTCCCCCGTGTCGCATGATCGGCTGCGCGTCCTGAACACCGCGCTGGAACCACTGCACACCAGCCCCGGAGTCGCTGAGCTCCGGGACCGGCTGGTCGCCACCGCCGCTTGAGAGAGGGATAACGGCAGGATGTTGATGAAGGGGGTTGGGGAATGATGGCTCGGTATCGGGGTGATCCACTGGCGTCGGTCGCGGCGCAGTTTCCGCTGGCGGTGTCGCCGTTCGCGGTGGCCTCTGACGGTAGTAGGCCGTCGGGTCCGGCGACCCGGCCCTGGGGTCTGCGGTGGCTGCGGCCCACTCCGGTCGGTGTTCCCCCAGCCTACCGGTATTGCCCAGTGCGCCAGGTGGCCGTGGCCGCCGATGGCAGCGGGCGGTTGTGGATGGACACCGAGGGGCAGCAGTGGTCCTCCATTGCTGAACGTGATGGCGATGAGGGGCCTTCGGAGGATTACGGCTGGGATACCAGCGGGGACGTGAGTTGATGACCGTCCTGGTGCTGGCCCAGGAGCTAGATCGCACCGTCGACGGCGTGGTGAGCGCGCTGGCCGATCGCGTGCCGGTGTTCAGGATGGACTGTGCCTGGTTCCCGCAGCGGCTCGCCCTCGATGCCGAGCTTCGAGGCGGCTGCTGGCAGGGCTATCTGGCTACCGAGCATCGGCGGGTGGAGCTGAGCGAGGTGCGCTCGATCTGGTACCGCTCGCCGTCGCCGTTTGTCTTCCCGGCCGGGCTGTCACAGGCCGAGGAGCGCCACGCCGAGCAGGAGGCCCGGATCGGGCTAGGCGGTGTCCTGACGTCGCTTCCCGTGGTGCAGGTCAACCACCCGCACCGGGTGGCCGCCGCCACCAAACCCTGCCAACTAACCGTCGCGGCGGCCTGCGGGCTGTCGGTGCCAGCGACGCGGATCGTCAACCGCGCGGAGGCGGCCCACGAGTTCGTCGCTGGGGTCGGCGGTGCGGTAGTGAGCAAGCTGTTCGCCAACCGGGTGGTGGAGGAGAGTCGCTCGAAGGTCGGGCACACCCACCTGCTCACGGCTGCTGACCTGGCCGATCTGCGAGGAGTTGACACCACGGCGCACCTGTTGCAGCGGTTTGTGGACAAGTGTTACGACCTTCGCGTTGTGGTGGTCGGCGAGCAGCTCTTCCCGGTCGCTATGTATCCGGCCAGCGCAGCCGCGCGGATCGATTTCCGCAGTGACTACCGCGCGCTGCGCCACGAAGTGGTCGATCTGGCGCCTGCAGTCGAGACGGGGGTGCGGGCGCTGATGGCCGAGTTGGGTCTGGTGTTCGGCTGCCTGGACTTCGTGGTTGATCACTCAGGAGTGCATCACTACCTGGAGGTCAATCCCGGTGGCGTCTACGGGTGGCTGGAGGCGATCGTCGGGGTACCGATCACCGAGGCGCTGGCGGAGCTGCTCGCCCGGCCGCTGACCGCTGCTACCCGGGTACCGGCCTGATGGACTGGACCCAGCGGGTGGCGGCGCTGGCCGAGCAGCTCACCGCCGACGGGAAACTGACCTCAGCGCAGTGGCGGGCGGCGTTGTGCGCGGTGCCCCGCCACGAACTGGTACCGGAGATCTACCTTCAGGACGATCACCGCCAGTGGCGCCCGGCGCAGGCCGACACCGAGCAGTGGTGGGACCTGGTGTACTCCGACACCACCGTAATCACGAGTGTGCTGCCCAACCCCCTGGGGGGCCTCGCGCCGGTTTCCTCGTCGACCAAGCCCGGCCTCATGCTGCGGATGCTGGAAACGCTCGACATCCGCGACGGGATGCGGGTGCTGGAGATCGGCACCGGCAGCGGCTACAACGCCGCGCTGCTCTGCGCGCGCTTGGGCGCCGAGCACGTGTTCTCCGTCGACCTGCGCCCCGAGCTGGTCGAGCGGGCCCGAGACCGGCTCGCCCGGCTGGGATACCGGCCGACACTGGCCGCCCGCGACGGTGCCGAGGGCCTGGCCGAACACGCCCCCTACGACCGGATCATCGTGACCTGCGGCATTCCCTTTATCCCCACCGCCTGGATCACCCAGCTGGCCTCCGGCGGCGTGCTGCTGGTCGACCTGGAGGGCCCCCTGAGCGCGGGCAACCTCATCGCCCTACACCGGGACACCGTGACCGAGCAACTGCACGGGCGGTTCCTGCCCTGGTTCGGACGGTTCCTGCCAATGCGACACGACACCATGGCGGCTGGCTACCACCTGCGGGCACCCGATCCGGACACCAGCGCACCACCCGACACCGGCTGGACCACCGTTGACCCCAGCGAACTCGACAGGGAATTCCGGCTCCTCGCGCAGCTACATCTACCCAGTGGCACCTTCCACACCCTCACCGCGGCTCCAGCCGCCCCCCGGCCCACCCACACCCGCCTGGTCAGCCCGGACGGCTCCTGGTGCGAGGCCGCCCGCGAGTCCAGCATCCCCGGCGGGTACGCGGTGCGCCAAGCCGGGACACAACGGCTTTGGGACACAGTGGAAGCCGCCCATCACCAGTGGCGTCAGCTAGGTGAACCAGCCTGGTTCCGCTTTGGTGTCACCGCCACCCCCGCCAGCCAGCACATGTGGCTCGACGACCCCGACGACAGCCCACATCACTGGCCGCTGTGGACCCCAGTCGGCTAAGGGTGCGTCTCAGCCCGCTGGTGGGTGAGCGCTTGTACCGCGAGGTCCGAGTCCGAGACCTCAGGTCCATGAGCATCCGTTCATCTGGGGCTCATGGCGGCCTCAGCCTACGGTCCGAGAGTGGTGTCACGACAGCGGCGGACTCCCCCGCCGCAGCGAGAGCCAAGGAGCGGGCGTGCCCACCGTCTCGTTGACCCCCCAGCGTATGGCCCGGTGCAAGGTCGCCTACACGGCGCGCAACCTCGACCTGCGGCGCCCGCTGACTGTGGTGGCAGGCGAGGGCATCACGCCACAGCACGGTGACCTGATGCTCGCCACGGTGACCGGCATCGGGCAGCATCCCAGGCTGGAGCTCAGCACCGGCAGGCGGGCCACCCTCTACACCGACGACGAGGTGCTGGTCGCGGCCGCGACCCGCTACTCCGCGGACCAGTTCGAGGCTGAACTGCCCGAGCACCTCGACGCGTGCCACTTGGTGGCTGCCGGTGGCATCGCCGGCTGCGTCCGCAGCGCGCACAGCAAGATGAGCGCGCCGACCGGGCTGGAGCCGGTCGGCCTGCTCGCGGACCTGGACGGGACCGTCATCAACCTCTCCGACCTCGCGCTGCCCCCTCCGGCGCACGCGCTGCGTCGCCCGCCGACCATCGTCGTGGCCGGCACCTCGATGAACGCGGGTAAGACCACCGCTGTCGCCGCGATCACCCGGGGGCTCACCGCCGCCGGGCTGCGGGTGGGCGCGGCAAAGCTCACCGGAACCGGTGCAGGCGGGGACCCCTGGCTCTACCGCGACGCCGGCGCGGCCGAGGTGCTGGACTTCACCGACGCCGGGCTGGCGGCCACCTACCGGCTCGAGCTGCCGATGCTGCTGGACTGCGCCACCAGCCTGCACGCGCACCTCGCCTGCCGAGGCGTGGACGCGATCGTGCTGGAGATCGCCGACGGGGTGCTGCAACCGGAGACGGCGGCACTGTTGTCCCATCCGAGGATCCGGGCACTGGCCGACGGAGTGCTCTTCGCGGCGGGTGATGCCGCCGGGGCGCTGCTCGGGGTGGCGCGGCTGGGTGCCGCCGGGTTGCCGGTGCTCGCCGTCACTGGTCTGCTCACCACCGCACCGCTGGCCGTTCGCGAGGCCCAGGCCGGGCTCGACGTGCCGGTGTACGACACCTGCGACCTGTGCCATCCGGTGCTCGCCCGCAGCGTGCTCGACCGCCTCGCCGCGGCAAGGACGGCTCGTGCGGTCACCGGTCAGCCGGCATGACGGCCCCGGCGATCCCCCGTGCGCTGCGCGGACGGCGCCGCGTCACGTTCGCCGTGCTGGTGGCCGTGGGCGCGGGGCAGGCGGCCGCCGCAGTGGCCTGGTCGCTGGTCATCGGGTCGCTGGTCGACGGACTGACCACACCGGGCACCGCGGGGCTCGCGCTGCGCGCGACCGAACTCGTCAGCCTGGCCCTGGTGTCCGCGTCGCTGGTAGCCGGGGAGCGAGTGCTCGCCGAGCACCTCGGGCAGGGCTGGGTCAACGAGATCCGGGTGCTGCTGTTCGGCCACGTCGCCAGGACACCCGTACGGGAACATCGCCGCTCGACCGGGGCGACCACGCTGCGGTTCGTGGGCGACCTCACGGCGCTGCGCCGCTGGGCGAGCCTGGGGTTGGCGAAGCTGGCCGTCGCGGTGCCGCTGGTGATGGGCTGCCTGGTGGCGTTGGTGCTGGTCAGCCCGGTGGTCGCGATGGCAGCTGGGGCGGTGATCGCCGCCGGGCTGGGGGCGACCGTGGCGAGCACGTCGAAGCTGCGGGCCACCAGCCGGCTGGCCCGCAGGCGCCGAGCGCGGGTCGCGGCGCACATCACCGAGCACGTCGGCCGGCGACTGGTGATGCAGGCATTCGGGCGCGCCGACGCCGAGCGGCGCCAGGTGCGCAGGGCGGGCGGCAGCCTGGCCCGGGCGATGATCCGGCGGGCGCACGCCGTCGGGCTGGTCCGGGGTATCGGTGAGGCCACTACCCTGCTCGCCACCGCCGCTGCGCTGCTGGCCGCCGTGAGCGGCGGGGTGAGCCCGGGTTCGGCCGCCGCCGCGATCGCGGTGGTCGCCATCCTGGTCACCCCACTGCGCGACCTGTCCCGGGTGGCCGAGTACCGGGCGGGCGCCGTGGTGGCCACCGAGAAGATCGCCGAGGTGCTTGCCCGCCCGGTCCGGCCCCAGCCCGCGCAACCCGCGCAGCCGCTGCCCGCCGGGCCCGGCAGGCTGGAACTGGACCGGGTGACGCTGCACGGGGTGTTCGGGCCGCTGTCAGCGACCGCGGAGCCGGGCGAGGTCGTCGCGCTGGTCGGCCCGAACGGCGCCGGGAAGTCCACCCTGCTCACGCTGCTCGCGGGGCTCGAGCACCCGGACAGCGGCCGGGTGCAGCTGGACGGAGCCGACATGCACGCAACCACCGAGCGGGACGTGCGCCGCGCCGTCGGTCTGGTTACTCCGGATCTGCCGCTGCTGCGCGGCACCATTGCCGACAACGTCCGCTACGCCGACCCTGACGCGGACGGCTGGGCGTTGCGCGACGCGATCCACCGCTCTGGGCTCGGTGAGTTGCTGGCCAGCCTGCCAGATGGGCTGCGCACCCGGGTCGGGGAGGGTGGCGCCGGGTTGTCGGCGGGTCAGCGCCAGCGCGTCGCGCTGGCCCGTGCGCTGCTGACCGGGCCGCGCGTGCTGCTGCTCGACGAAGCCGACGCACACCTTGACCCGGCAGCCGCAGGCATCATCGACCAGGTGCTCGCCGGGTTCGCGGGCACCATCGTCGTGGTGACCCATCGGCCGGAGTGCCGCACGGGGATCCGCACCACCTGGCGGCTGGCCGGTGGGCGGCTGCAGGTCGCACGGCTGCAGGCTGCCGACCCCACGGGGGATGCGCAATGAATTCATGGGCCACCGGGAATTCATGGGCCACCGGGGAGCGCCGGGCGGCGGTGACGATCATCGCTGTGCTGCTGGCCTGCGTGCTGTGGCCGCTGCGGCAGTACCGGCTTCCGCGCACCGAGCGGCGCGACGGGTTCCCGCTGTCGCACTATCCGATGTTCAGCACTCGCCGCCCGGCCAAGGTGACTGTGCACTACCTGGTCGTGGAGACCCGCGACGGCGACCGCAGCTACCTGGCGCACCGCCATATCGGCCCCGGCGGGCTCAATCAGGTGCGCCGCCAAGTCAACCGCCGAGTGGCCGAGGGCGGCGCCGCGACCCTCGCCCAGCAGGTCGCCGACCGGATGTGGATAACCCGTGAGTGGCGATGCGAGCTAGGACTCACATCGCGACTCACGGGGGCTTCGGTGCACGTCGTCCGGGGCCGGTTCCACCTCGACCGCTGCTTCGAGCACCACCAGGTGGCCGGCTCCGAGCGCATCCTGGCCACCGCCGAGGTGCCCGCAGCGATCATGGGGCCGGTTGCGGCCCGGTACAGGGGGCAGGCGTGCGGGCGATAGGGCTGTCCCGGTTGTTGGGGTGGCTCTTCCGCCCGGCCCCGGCCACCCGGCTCGGCGTGGTGCGGCTGCTGGTCGGCGGCTATTCGGTGTACTACCTGGCGCGGCGGCGGCGGATGCTCGCCCGGATCGCGGAAACCGATTCCGCGCTGTTCGCGCCGGTCGGCCCGCCGCGTGTGCTCGACCGGCCGCTGCGACCGGGCACCGCCCGCCGGTGCACCGATGCAACGCTGGCGGCCGGCGTCGCGTTCACCCTCGGCGCCGGGCACCGGATCACCGGGCCGATCTATTCGGCGTTGCTGACCTGGACGCTGGCCTACCGGAACTCCTGGTCGATGGTGTTCCACAACGACAACCTGCTCGTGCTGCACGCGATTGCGCTGGGCGCAAGCCGCTGCACCGATGCGGTCTCCGTGGATGCCGTGGCGCGTCACGGCTGGCGTCGGGCGATGTCCGCGGGCACCGCGCACGGCCGGTACGGCTGGCCGCTGCACGCGATGAGCGCGGTGACGGCGGCGACCTACCTGCTGGCCGGTATCGCGAAGATCGAGGGCGAGCTGGGGTGGCGGTGGGCGCTCGGCGGCGCACTGCGCAGGCAGGTCGCGGTGGACGGGCTGCGCAAGGAGGTGTTCGGCTCGTCGGCGTCCCCGTTGGCCTACCGGATGTACCAGCACACCGAGATCTTCACCGCCATGGCTGTCACCTCGCTAGTGGTGGAGCTCGCGGCGCCGATCGCGCTGATCAGCCCGCGCGCCGGGCGGCTGTGGGCACTGGGCGCGTTCGGGATGCACTGGGGGATTCTGGCCATCATGAAGATCAAGTTTCGGTATCAGCTTTCCGGGATCGCCTTCCTGTGCTTCTTCGATACGGGCAAGCTGCTGGGGTGGGTAGGAAAGCGATGATCTCCGGGCGGTTGGTCTTCGACGGCCGCTGCGGGTTCTGCACCCGCAGCGTGCACTGGCTGAAGCGACTGGACCGCCGCGACCGGGTCGCGGCGGTGCCGTTGCAGTCCCCCGGCGCCCCGGCGTCGGTCGGTGCCACCGAGGAGCAGTGCTATCAGGCAGTGCAGTGGCTGGGGTCCGACGGTCAGCATCACAGTGCAGCCGCAGCCATCAACGCGGCGCTGTCCGCCGCGCTCGGCACTCGCCTGCCGCTGTGGCTGCACGCGGCGACCCGCCCGGTGCAGGACCGGCTCTATGACTGGGTCGCAGCCAATCGCAGCCGGCTACCCGGAATGGCGCCGCACTGCACCGAGCACCCCGAGGACTGCGCGCCGTAGCGAAAGCTGAACACCCCGGGCGTGGGTCCCCGGGCCAGGGACCGAGAACGGCCAGGCCGATGTCTCGTCGTGCGCCACGTCGAGCCGGTCGATCAGCACAGCGTCGAGCCTAACAATGCACGGTTTACCCTGGCCGTGGACCGCGGGCCGATGACCGCAACCACCTCTGGGGACTGAGGATGACAACAGCCGAGCCGAACGCTGAACGCCGTGGCTGGCTGGGCACCCACCTAGAGCACGCCGCAGGCGTGCTCGGCGTCACGACCACTGGGACGCCGGTGTTTGGCTGGCACGATCGCACCATCGGCACCCGGGTAAGCACAGCCGATGGCGAACACTGGTTGCGTGTGGTGGCCGAAATGTCCCACTGGGCCGGCGGGGCCTTCTGGACCGGCAACCACGATGCGCGCGCGATCAGCGGTGTCCCCAAGCCCCAGCTCCGCACCGAACTCGACTGGTCCGACGGCGACTGCCAGCTACGAGCCGAACTCATGACCCTGGCCACCAGCCCGGTCATCGCCACCGACATGGTGCTGCGGGCGGTCCCTGACCTTGCCCCGACCTGGTGGGCTGACCTGCGGCGAGCCGTGGACACCCTCGCTGCCCACCCCACGGCACGGGCCTGCGTAGCTGGTTCCGGACTGCGGCTGCGCCTGCTGGCCGCATTCGGCGTCGAAATCGAGCCCGCAAAACTGGAGTGGACCTGTGCCCACGGTGACCTGCATTGGGCCAACCTCACCGCACCTTACCTCTGTCTTCTGGACTGGGAAGCCTGGGGCATGGCTCCGGCCGGTTACGACCCCGCCGTGCTGTACTGCGCCAGCATCCTTCGTCCAGACGTCATCAACGAGGTACACGCAACCTTCGCAGACCTGCTCGACAGTCCCAGCGGCCAGGTGGCTCAGCTCACCGCGATTCTGAAGCTACTGTGCCTCGTCGAGGACGGCGAGCACCTCGACATCGCCGCGCCCCTGCACCGACACGCCCGCATGCTCATCACCAACCTATGACAACGTCAGCTCGCTAAGGCGTCTGCCCTGCACTAGCACCTCGATGATGTGCTCGCGGAGGGCGGGATCGCCGGCGCGACACGTTCTGTCCTGCGGCGCGGAAGATGGTGCGATGGATGACGGGCAACAGGAGCAGGTGCGGCAGGTGGTAGCCGGGATCCCAGTCGGCCACGTACTGGCCTACGGGGAGGTTGCCGCCCGCGCCGGGCTACCCGGCTGCGCTCGGCTGGTGGGCCGGATCCTCGCCGAGGACGGCCACGACCTGCCGTGGCACCGGGTCCTGCGCGCCGACGGCACTCCTGCGCCGCACCTGGCCGCCGAGCAACTCGCCCGGCTGCGCGCCGAGGGCGTGCTCGCCGAAGGCGGGCGAATCCTCATGCGCCGCTACCGCGCCACCGGCTAGCGCTCAGGCTGCCACCAGGGGCTACCCGAGGAACATCACTTCCGGCCGAATATCCGCCCCGTGGTCATCGATACACATTCGGCGCCGTTCTGTCCCCCCTCACGATTCGGTAGTCAAAACCAGGCACGTCACGCAGGCAACCGTGCGGATTTGGCCGGTAAACTGGGGGGAAACTTGCGGGTCAGGACCGTTAACTGCGGCTGCGCCTCACGTCATCCCCAAGCCTGAGCCGGCGGGGCAATCAGACGTATTTGGGCAGGTCACAGGGTTGGTGAGACACTGTCGACCGGACCCATGAGTGATGAAGGATATGTTACGCACGCCGCACGATCACGGTGGCGATGGTGTGAGCATTGACGGCCTTCTTGAGGGGCGCGGAATCGCCACCTACAGTGGGCAACTAAGCCACCCGTGAAAGTGAATCACCTGGAGAGTTGGCGTCCATGCCCGATACCACCGATAACACCGCGAGTGTCGGTATGGACACCGGCCTCGCTGATTCCCTGCTGCGCCTCGGCAGGCATTTCCAGCGCGGGGAGACCTCCGCCGATCTGCGGACGCTGCACCAGATCGGCGGCCGCTCGGCGGACGTTTTCTACCGGGACCGCTGGGCCTACGACAAGGTGGTGCGGTCGACCCACGGGGTGAACTGCACCGGGTCGTGCTCGTGGAAGATCTACGTCAAGGACGGGATCATCACCTGGGAGGCGCAGCAGACCGACTACCCGTCGATCGGCCCGGACAAGCCGGAGTACGAACCCCGCGGCTGCCCGCGCGGTGCGTCGTTCTCCTGGTACACCTACTCGCCGGCCAGGGTGCGCTACCCGTATGTGCGCGGCACCCTGTTGGAGTTGTACCGGGAAGCCAAGCAGCGACTCAAGGACCCGGTGCTGGCCTGGGCCGATGTGGTCGACGACCCCGAGAAGGCCCGCCGGTACAAGTCTGCGCGCGGCATGGGCGGGTTCGTGCGGGCCGAGTGGTGGGAGGCCGTCGAGATCGTCGCGGCCGCGCATGTGCACACGATCAAGCGCCATGGCCCGGACCGGGTCGCCGGGTTCTCCCCGATCCCGGCGATGTCGATGGTCAGCCACGCGGCGGGTGCCCGGTTCATCTCGCTGGTCGGCGGGGCGATGTTGTCGTTCTACGACTGGTACGCCGACCTTCCGGTGGCCTCGCCGCAGGTGTTCGGCGACCAGACCGACGTACCCGAGTCCGCCGACTGGTTCGACGCCGGCTACCTGATCATGTGGGGCTCCAACGTCCCGGTCACCCGCACACCGGACGCGCACTACATGACCGAGGCCCGCTACCGGGGACAGAAGGTGGTGGTCGTGTCACCGGACTACGGCGACCACACGAAGTTCGCCGACGAGTGGCTGCCTGCGCGGCCCGGCACCGACGCCGCGCTCGCGATGTCCATGGGGCACGTGATCCTCAAGGAATTCTTCGTCGACCGGCAGACGCCGCGGTTCACCGACTACGTCAAGCGCTACACCGATCTGCCTTTCCTGGTCACCCTGGAAAAGCGAGGTGATGGCAGTGACGAAACCTGGGTCCCCGGCAAGTTCCTCACCGCGGCCGATCTGGGCGATACCGGCGAGGGCGCGCAGTCCAAGACGGTGCTGCTGGACGGCGCCACCGGTGAGCCGGTGGTCCCGACCGGCTCGCTGGGACACCGGTTCACCGGCTCCGGGCAGGGTCACTGGAACCTCGATCTGCACGGCGTGGACCCGCTGCTGAGCGTGCTCGGTGAGAACAACGTCGAGGTCCACCTGCCCCGGTTCGACACCACCGCGCCCGGCGTGCTGCGCCGCGGGGTGCCCGCCCGCACGGTCGCGGGCAAGCTGGTCACCACGGTGTTCGACCTGCTGCTGGCCCAGTACGGGGTGCGCAGGCCGGGCCTGCCGGGGCAGTGGCCCACCGGCTACGACGACGCCACCCAGCCCTACACCCCCGCCTGGCAGGAGCAGATCACCGGCGTGCCGGCGGCCGCGGCGGAGCGGATCGGCCGGGAGTTCGCCGACAACGCGGAGCGCTCGGGCGGCCGGTCCATGATCCTGATGGGGGCCGGCACCAACCACTGGTTCCACTCCGACCAGATCTACCGGTCGTTCCTGTCGCTGGTGATGCTCACCGGTTGCCAGGGGGTCAACGGCGGCGGCTGGGCGCATTACGTCGGTCAGGAGAAGTGCCGGCCGATCACCGGCTGGTCGACGCTGGCCTTCGGCCTGGACTGGCAGCGCCCGCCGCGGCAGATGCAGGGCACCGTGTTCTGGTACCTGGCCACCGACCAGTGGCGCTACGACCCGTTCACCGCCGAGGTGATGGCCTCACCGCTGGCGCACGGGCGCTTCGCGGGCCGGACCGCGGCGGACAACATCGCGCTGGCCAGCCGGCTGGGCTGGATGCCCAGTTACCCCACGTTCAACCGCAACCCGCTGGATCTGGCCGACGAGGCGCAGCGCCTCGGTAAGGACGCCGGGCAGCATGTCATCGACGGACTGACCACCGGACATCTCCGGTTCGCCTGCGAGGACCCGGATGCGCCGGAGAACTTCCCGCGGTGCCTGACCGTGTGGCGGGCCAACCTGCTCGGCTCCTCGGCCAAGGGCAACGAGTACTTCCTGCGCCACCTGCTGGGCACCGACTCCAACCTGCAGGCCGCCGACCACGACGGGGTGCGCCCGGCCGAGGTCACCTGGCGGGAGGAGGCACCGGTCGGCAAGCTCGACCTGCTGCTGTCGCTGGACTTCCGGATGACCAGCACCACGCTGTTCTCCGATGTGGTGCTGCCCGCCGCCACCTGGTACGAGAAGCACGACCTGTCCAGCACCGACATGCACCCCTACGTGCACGCCTTTTCCCCGGCGATCTCCCCGCCGTGGGAGACCAAGACCGACTTCGAGGCGTTTCACCGGATCGCGCGGGGCTTCTCCTGGCTGGCCGAGAAGCACCTCGGGGTGCGCAAGGACGTCGTGGCAGTCCCGCTGCTGCACGACACCGCCGACGCCACCGCGCAACCCGGCGGCCGGGTACTGGACTGGAAGTACGGCGAATGCGAGCCGATACCCGGCACGACCATGCCACGGCTGATCGTGGTGGAGCGGGACTACCCGGCGATCGGGGAGAAGATGGCCGCGCTCGGCCCGCTGGTGGAGACCGTCGGTCTGACCACCAAGGGCGTCACCGTCCACCCGGACGCCGAGGTCGACTACCTCAGGGCGGCCAATGGCGCGATCATCTCCGGGCGGGCCGCCGGGCGGCCGTCGCTGGCCAAGGACACCCACGCCGCCGAGGCCGTCCTGGCGCTGTCCGGCACCACGAACGGACGGCTGGCCACCGAGGGCTTTCGTGCCCTGGAGCGGCGGACCGGTACCGAGCTCGCCGACCTCGCCGCGGAGAACGAGGGCAAGCGGATCACCTTCGCCGACACCCAGGCCCGGCCGGTGCCGGTGATCACGTCGCCGGAGTGGTCGGGCACTGAGGCCGGCGGCCGACGCTACGCGCCGTTCACCATCAACACCGAGCGGCTCAAGCCCTGGCACACGCTGACCGGCAGGCAGCATTTCTACCTCGACCACGACTGGATGTCCGAGCTCGGTGAACAGCTGCCGATCTTCCGGCCGCCGCTGGACATGACCGCTCTGTTCGGGGAGCCCGGCGTCGGCGCGAACCACGGGCTCAACGGGCACCGGTCGGTCACTGTCCGCTATCTCACCCCGCACTCGAAGTGGTCCATCCACTCCGCCTACCAGGACAACCTGCACATGCTCACGCTGTCCCGGGGCGGGCAGGCCATCTGGATGTCCGACCTCGACGCCGCCAAGATCGGCGTCGAGGACAACGACTGGATCGAGGCGGTCAACCGCAACGGTGTGGTGGTCGCGCGGGCCATCGTCAGCCATCGGATGCCCGAGGGCACCGTGTTCATGTACCACGCCCAGGAGCGCACCGTGGGCGTGCCCCGCACCGAGAAGACCGGCAAGCGCGGTGGCATCCACAACGCACTGACCCGGCTGATGATCAAGCCGACACACCTGATCGGCGGCTACGCCCAGCAGTCGTTCGCGCTGAACTACCACGGCCCCACCGGCAACCAGCGCGACGAGGTCACCACCATTCGCCGCCGCAGCCAGGAAGTGACCTACTGATGAGGCTCATGGCACAGCTCGCCATGGTGATGAACCTGGACAAGTGCATCGGGTGCCACACCTGCAGCGTCACCTGCAAGCAGGCGTGGACCAACCGCAGCGGCGTCGAGTACGTGTGGTTCAACAATGTGGAGACCCGGCCGGGACAGGGGTATCCGCGGCAGTACCAGGACCAGCAGCGGTGGAAGGGCGGCTGGACACTGACCAAGCGCGGCCGGCTCACGTTGCGCTCGGGCTCACGGTTCAAGCGGCTGCTGAACATCTTCGCCAACCCCGACCTGCCGACGGTGGCCGACTACTACGAGCCGTGGACCTACGACTACGACAATCTGCTGTCCGCGCCGCCGTCGGACACCACGCCGGTGGCCCGGCCCAAGTCACTGATCACCGGGGAGGACACCGCGGTCACCTGGGGCGCCAACTGGGACGACGACCTGGGCGGCGGCCCCGCGCAGATCGGCCGCGACCCGTTGCTGGCCAAGGTGTCCGACAAGGTGAAGCTGGAGTTCGAGCAGACGTTCATGTTCTACCTGCCGCGGATCTGCGAGCACTGCCTCAACCCGTCCTGCGCGGCGTCCTGCCCATCCGGCGCGATCTACAAGCGCAGCGAGGACGGCATCGTGCTGGTCGACCAGGACCGCTGCCGCGGGTGGCGGCAGTGTGTCACGGGGTGTCCGTACAAGAAGATCTACTTCAACCACAAGACCGGCAAAGCGGAGAAGTGCACGTTCTGCTACCCGCGGGTGGAGGTGGGCATGCCCACCGTCTGCGCGGAGACCTGCGTCGGGCGGCTGCGCTACATCGGGGTGGTGTTCTACGACGCGGACGCGGTGCTGGCCGCGGCCTCGGTGCGCAACGAAAAGGACCTCTATCCGGCGCAGCTGGGGGTGTTCCTCAACCCGCACGACCCGCGGGTGGTGGCCGAGGCCGAGCGGTCCGGCATCTCCCAGGAGTGGATCGACGCGGCCCAGGCGTCGCCGGTGTACCAGCTGATCGTGGACTACCAGGTGGCGCTGCCGCTGCACCCGGAGTACCGCACCATGCCGATGGTCTGGTACATCCCGCCGCTGTCACCGGTAGTGGACGTACTGGCTGGCACCGGACATGACGGCGAGGACCCCGACAACCTGTTCGGCGCGATCGATGCGCTGCGCATCCCGGTGGAGTACCTGGCCGAGCTGTTCACCGCAGGCGATGTCGGGCCGGTGCGCGCCGCCCTGCAGCGGCTGGCCGCCATGCGCGCGCACATGCGCCGGGTCAACCTCGGGGAGCAGGTGCGGCCGGAGATCGCCGCCTCGGTGCGCCTGACGCCCACCGAGATCGAGGCGATGTACCGGTTGCTGGCCATCGCCAAGTACGACGACCGCTACGTCATCCCCAGCGCGGCCGGTTCGGATGCGCACCGGCTCGACGCCCTGGCCACCGGGTGCAGCCTGGACTCCGACGGCGGGCCGGGGATGACCGCCTTCGATGTCATGGACGACAAGTTCCATCTGACCGCTCAGCCGGCCGGCAGCAATGGCTCGGTCGACGGTAATGGGGCGGCGCCGGCGGACAAGGCGCGCCGGATCAACCTGCTCAACTGGGACGGCACGAGCACGAACGGACTGTTCCCCGCCACGCCGGACGCAGCGCACACCAACGGCGCCCAGCCCGCGGTGGAGCACACTCGGTGAGCACCAGCTGGCTGCGCCGCCGCAAGGCCGAGGCGCCCACCGACGAGCAGACCGAGCTGCAGCAGCGCGTGATCTGGCGGATCGCCGCGCTGCTGCTGGACTACCCGGCTGCGCAGACCCTGACCATGCTCGACGAGCTGGGCGCGGCGGCCGCGGCGCTACCCGCACCGGCGGGGTCGGAGCTGGTGTCGTTCGTGGCGCATCTGCACCGGACCCCACCGATCGAGCTGGCCACGTACTACGTCGAGAACTTCGACCTGCGACGGCGCAATTGCCTGCACCTGAGCTATTACGCCTACGGTGACACGCGTAAACGGGGTATGGCGCTGCTGCGGTTCAAGCACGCCTACCGCGCGGCGGGTGTCACGCTGGGCGATCACGAGTTGCCGGACCATCTGACCGTGGTGCTGGAGTTCGCCGCGACCGTCGACCCGGTGGCCGGTCAGCGGTTGCTGAGCGAATACCGGCCGGTCATCGAACTGCTCAGGCAGTCCCTGCAGGACTGCGGGTCGCCCTATCTGGCGGTACTCGACGCGATCTGCGCCACCTTGCCGGAGCTCAATGTCGCCGACCGGCGTCGGGTCGCCGAGCTGGCTGCGCAGGGTCCGCCGGAGGAAGAGGTGGGCCTGGAGCCGTTCGCGATGGACCCGATGCTGCAGGACCAGATGGGAGAACGCCGGTGACGACGCTGCTATGGATGACCGTGCCGTACGTGGCGCTCACCTCGTTCGTGATCGGCCATATCTGGCGGTATCGGCACGACCAGTTCGGCTGGACCACCCGGTCCTCCCAGCTCTACGAGAGCAGGCTGCTCGCGCTGGGCAGCCCGTTGTTCCACTTCGGGCTGCTGGCCGTGCTCGCCGGGCACGTGCTGGGCATCGCCGTCCCGGCGAGCTGGACCGGCGCGCTCGGCGTGTCCGATCATGCCTTCCACCTGGTGGCGGTGACCTTCGGCACGCTGGCCGGCCTGGCCACGGTCGCCGGGCTGGCGATCCTGCTGTATCGGCGGATCACCGTGCCTGCCGTGCGCAAGGCCACCACCCCGGGCGACAAAGTCATGTACTCGCTGCTGGCGATCGCGATCGGCACCGGGATGCTGAACACCGTGGGAAGCAACCTGCTCGGCGGCGGCTACTACTACCGGGAGACGGTCTCGCCGTGGTTCCGCAGCCTGTTCACCCTCTCTCCGCAACCGGAACTGATGGCAGGCGTGCCGGTCAGCTTCCAGGCGCACGCCCTGGTCGTACTCGTTCTGCTGGCCATCTGGCCCTACACCCGCCTGGTGCACATGTTCAGCGCCCCGCTGGGCTACCTGACCCGGCCCTACGTGGTCTACCGCAGCCGTGACCCGCACCACCCCGGTGCCCGCCGCTACGCCCGCGCCTGGGAGCGGTAACTGTCGATCCGACCGCCTCACAACAGCCCTGGCCACGCGGCGAGACGGGCGGCCGAACCGGGCAGCACGCGTTCACAGGATCTTCATCCCACGCTCATCCGAGGGTGACGACCATACCCGATCGGGTATGGTCGGATGGCGCCTCAACCGTCTCCACACCCGAGGTACCCCGTGCTTCGACGAATGCTTCCGGTCGCCGCGACGCTGCTCGCCGCTACGGCCGCCGCAGTGGTCGCACCCGCCGCTGCCGCACCCGCCGCTGCCGCACCCGCCGCTGCCGCACCCGCCGCCGCCGCACCCGCCGCTGCCGGCCCCGTACAGGAAGCCACCCTCGTCGGCCGCGCGCTGCTGGCGCCCGACGCCAGCGCACCCGCGCCCTTCCCCGGAGTACCGGACACCGACCCTGCGCCCGCGCCCGATGCCCGCCAGCCGGTCGGCGGGTTCTCGGCACTGCTCGACGCCGCCGGCCGCGACACCTTCTGGGCGATGCCCGACAACGGGTTCGGCGCCAAGGACAACTCGCGCTCCTTCCTGCTGCGGGTCTACCGAGTGCACGCGGATTTCACGACCGCAAGGGGCGGCAGCGGAGAAGTGACGATCCTCGACTGGATCACTCTGCACGACCCCGATAAGCGGGTTCCGTTCCGCCTCGTCACCGCGGGCACCGCCGAGCGCCTGCTCACCGGCGGTGACTTCGACCTCGAGTCGATGCGTGTGGCGCGCGATGGCACGCTGTGGTTCGGGGAGGAGTTCGGGCCGTTCCTGCTGCACACCGATGCCATCGGCAGGGTGCTCGAGGCACCGATCCCATTGCCGGGTGTCACGTCGCCCGACAATCCGGTCCCATCTCTCACCACGCCGAACCTCGGCCGCTCCAACGGGTTCGAGGCCGTCGCGATCTCCGCGGACCGCAGGACGCTGTACCCGATCCTGGAAGGCCCGGTCACCGGCGACGACCCGGCCACTCGACGGGTCTACGCCTTCGACATCGCCACCCGCCGCTACATCGACCGGCTGCCCGACTACCGGGTGGCCACCGCGGACCTGCTGGTGTCCGATGCGACAGTGCTCGACGGCAAGCGCCTGGTGGTGCTCGAGCGGGACAACTTCCAGGGCACGGCCGCGAAGCACAAGCGCGGGTTCGTCATCGACCTGCGCCGGCAGGAGCCCGACGGCACGCTGGCCAAGCGCCAGGTGGTCGATCTGCTCGATCTGCGCGACCCGGCGGAGATCTCCCTGCCGGGCCGACCGGGTGACACCGGGCTCGGCGAGCACTTCTCGATGCCCTACGAGACCATCGAGAGCGTGCTGCCGGTCGGCGGAAACCGCCTCAGCATCGTCAACGACACCAACTTCGGCTCCACCGGACGCAACCCGGAACTGCCCGATCCCAGCGACTTCATCGTCGTGCAGGTACCGGGACTCGACGGACAGGAGTAGGACAACAACGACAAGGACCTGAAGGCCGCCGCTTCGGGCCGGTGGCCCTCTAGGAGTCGTACTTGTGCGGCGCCCGGGAGGCGGCCACGAACGTGGTGTCGCGGGCGTGCAAATGGCCAGGTCGCCGATGTTGTCGGCTCCGAGCGCCGTCAGAATGCCTCTCAGTTGCCGAGGGCGTAGATCGGAAGGTCGAGGCCGGTGTAGAGGTTCGGCTGGGCGGTGGCCACGATCAGCCCGGTGGACCAGTCGGGACACGGGCGAGCGAGGCTGACCACATGCGCTACGTCCAGCGCCATCTGCGGGGTGCGCTCGCGCAGGTCGAGCACGGCGGAGTAGGTCAGGTCAACGGGTTCGACGGCGGGGATCCGTCCAACGTGCCTGGCGATACCGGGCCGGATGCGGTCGGCGGCGTCCAGGCAGGTGACGGGCGCGTACAGCGGCAGATGGAAATAAGGGGCGGTGGTGATGAGGATGGACACCCGCCGGCTGGAGGCGAGTGCGGTCAATGCAGTGGTGTCCAGCAGGTAGCCGCGCGCCTCGGTTTCGGTCACGCGCTGGCCCGCCGTGCACCGCGGCGAGCGGCGAACTGGGCGTCAAGGTCGGCCATGATCGCGGCGTGCTCGGCCTCCAGTTCGGCCCCCTCCTGCGGCGTCGGGTCAAAGCCGAAGTGCTCCCGCAGGTAGTCTCGGGTCTGCTGGCCGATCGCTTCCCATTCCGCGTGGGTGCGCTGCGCGCCCGCAAGCTCGCCGACGTATCCGCCGATGGTGGTGCCGTGCTCGGCGGCCAACGCGGCTAGCCGGGCATGCGTTCGCTCGTCAACTTTGATCATCTTGGGAGCCACAGCTGGATGGTATACCACCGGTTTACCATCCGCGGCGATATCCACCGGTGGCGGCTGAGCCAGCCGCCCGGCTAGGACGCTGGCAACGTCATACCACGACGACTTCGAGTAGTCGCTGCAGTCCGGTGAAACCGTCGAGGTCGCGGGTGACGAGGGGTATCGAGTGGGCCGCGGCGGTCACGGCAATCTGCAGATCCATTCGCCGAGGACGCGGGTTGCGACCCGCCCGGCGGATCACTGCGGCCATCAATCGCTACGGAGTCACGCGCTGCGGAGTGCCGCGCCCGCGCCCGCGAGCTGGACCAGCCGGTCGACCACCCCGGGGTGCGCGCCCAGCGGGGCGGCCAGCACATCTGCTCCGGCGCCGGCCAGCCTGCGGTGAAACAGCCCAGGGGCGAGCAGCCAGGTGGCCACCGCGACCCGGGGTTCCCCGGCCGCCCGCAGGCCTGCGACCAGCGGCGCCACCCGTGGTGCTCCGGTGGCGACGAACCCGACCCGGACCCGGGTGCCGACCTGGCCGGACAGCTGACGGGCCGCAGCCCGCACGTCGGCGATCGCACGGGGGTCCGATGAGCCCGCCGCGGCCAGCACCACTGCGTCGCCTCGGCGCCAACCTGCCGCGCGCAGCCGGTCCCACATCGCGCCCACCAGCAACGGGTGCGGGCCGAGGGCAGTGCTGACGGTGACGTCCCTGCGGCCGGTGGCGGTCACCTCCCGCGGCACGTCGGTCCGCACGTGGTAACCGGAGGTCAGAAACGCCGGGATGACGGTGACCGGGCAGGGCGTGCCGGCGACCACCTCCCGCACCGCAGGGCCGAGTACGTCGACGAAGGCGAGCCCCACCGGTCTGCCGGGTAGCCGGGCGCGCAGCGCGTCGACCAGCTGGCGCGCCACCGCGACGCCAGCGGGGTCTCGCGTGCCATGCGCGGCCAACACCACTGCGCAGCGCCTCACCGGCAATCCCCGGGTTCCAGTGCCAGCCGGTAGCCGCGCTTGACCACGGTCTGCACCAGCCGCGGGGCACCGAGCGCGGCGCGCAGCCGGGCCACCGCGGTCTCCACCGCGTGCTCGTCGTCACCGGCTGCGGGCATCACGGACAGCATTTCGGCGCGCGGCACCACCCGGCCGGGCCGGGCCGCGAGCAGCCGCAGTAGGGCCATCGGGGTCGGCGGCACTGCGCGCAACGTGCCGTCCACCACCGCGGCGTGCCCACGCAGCTCCAGCAGATGACCCGCAACCGGCCAGCGCGGCGCCCGGGCGGGCAGCGTCTCAACCAGGATGCGCACCAGCGCACCGATCCGGGAACGCTCCGGCTGCACGGTGGGGATATCCCGGGCCACCAGCGGGCCCGCGGTGACCGGGCCGACGCAGGCGGCCAGCACATCCCGGCGCAGCCGGTCCAGCAACGGCTGCATCACGCCGAGCTCATCGGCCCGGCTCAGCATGCTGGCTGCGGCGGGCGCACTGGTGAAGCTGACTGCGTCGACGCCCCCGTCCAGCACCGTCGCGAGCAGCCGATCGAGCGGGGCGAGGTCCACTGGCGGTACCCACCGGTAGACGGGTACCTGTATCACCTGCGCGCCCGCGCAGCACAGTGCGTCGACGAAGTCCGGCAGCGGCTCGCCGTGCAGCTGCACCGCCACCCGCACCCCCTCCAGCTCCCCGGCCAGCAGGTGCTCCAGCACCTCTGCCGACGATTCCGACGGCGGCGACCAGGCATCGGTCAGGCCCGCCGCCCGGACCGCGCCGCGCGACTTGGGCCCTCGGGACAGCAGGGTGGCGCGGCGCAGCGCGGCGATCAGCGCCTCACCGAGCCCCCACCCGTCGGCGGCCTCCACCCAGCCCCGGAACCCGATACCGGTGGTGATCACGACGATGTCGGGTGGGTGGTTGATCAACTGCTCGGTGGCGGCGTGCAGCTCGGTGTCGTCGGTCAGCGGCACGATCCGGATGGCCGGAGCGTGCAGCACCTCGGCGCCGCGCCGTGCCAGCAAGGCGCCCAGTTCCTCGGCCCGCCGCGCGGCGGTGACGCCGACGGTAAATCCCGCCAGCGGTAGCGGCTCGGATCGCGTGCGGGAGGGTGCGATCATCTGGCCTCCGCGACCTCGACCACCCCGTCGGCCACCCGGATCAGGTAGGTCTGCACCGAGACACTGCGGTCGTCCAGACAGACCCCGGTGGCCAGCTCGAACACCTGCTTGTAGATCGGCGACGCCACCGTCGCCCGCCCCCCTCGATCCCCGACGATGCCCCGGGAGAGCACCGATGCCCGGCTGAACGGGTCCAGGTTCGACAGTGCGTAGAGCGCGCCATCGTGGGTGCGGAACAGCGCTACCGGATGGCCGTCGACCAGCGCGGCCACCCCCCGTTCCGGGATGAGGTCGTCGTAGCGGCACACCGCCGTCCAGTGCGCCTGCACCTGCGCCGTCATTTTCGCCGCTTCCGCGGGAAAAATTACGTCGGCGGTCACCTGACCACCTCCAACGTCGGTCCGGCGATCTGGACCGGTTGGCCTGGTTTGCGCCCCGCCGGCGTTGGCTGGCCCCGTTCCTGAACGAATTCGATGGTCGGGTCGGGCACCCCCGGCGCGTTGACGAACGAGGTGAACCGGGCGAGCTTGTCCGGGTCCTCCAGGACTCCGCGCCACTCGTCGGCGTAGTCGGCCACGTGCGCCGCCATCGCGGCGTCGAGCTCGGCGCAGATCCCGAGCGAGTCGTGCACGATGACGTCGCGCAGGTGGTCCAGGCCGCCCTCCAGCTCCTCCAGCCACGGCGCGGTGCGTTGTAGCCGGTCCGCGGTGCGCACGTAGAACATCAGGAACCGGTCGATGGTGCGCACCAGCGTCTCGGTGTCCACATCGGACACCAGCAGGTCGGCGTGCCGCGGCCGGAAGCCGCCGTTGCCGCAGACGTAGAGGTTCCAGCCCTCCTCGGTGGCGATGATCCCGAAGTCCTTGCTGCGGGCCTCGGCGCACTCCCGGGCGCAGCCCGAGACCGCGGACTTGAGCTTGTGCGGGGCGCGCAGCCCGCGGTAGCGCAGCTCCAATGAGATGGCCAGGCCCACCGAGTCCTGCACGCCGTAGCGGCACCAGTCGGTGCCCACGCAGGACTTCACGGTGCGCAGCGCCTTGCCGTAGGCGTGCCCGGATTCGAAACCGGCGTCCACCAGCCGGCGCCAGATCGCGGGCAGTTGCTCCACGCGGGCGCCGAACATGTCGATCCGCTGCCCACCGGTGATCTTGGTGTAGAGCCCGAAGTCGCGGGCCACCTCGCCGATGACGATCAGCTTCTCCGGGGTGATCTCGCCGCCGGGGATCCGGGGGATCACCGAGTAGGTGCCGTTACGCTGCAGGTTGGCCAGGAAGTGGTCGTTGGTGTCCTGCAGCGCGGCCTGCTCACCGTCCAGGATGTGCCCACCCGGGGACAGCACCCCGCGCAGCGAGGCGAGGATCGAGGCCACCGCGGGTTTGCAGATGTCGCAGCCGCGGCCGGTGCCGTGCTTGGTGACCAGTTCGGAGAAGGTCCGGATCCGGGTCGCCGCGACGATCTGGAAGAGCTCCGCGCGGCTGTGCGCGAAGTGCTCGCACAGCGCCGTGGACTGCTCGACGCCGTGCGTCGCGAGCAGCTTCTTCAACGTCGGGACGCAGGACCCGCAGCCGGTGCCTGCCTTCGTGCACGCCTTGAGCGCCGGTATATCGGTGCAGCCCTGCTGGTTCACCGCCGTGCCGATCGCCGCGACGGTGACCGCGTGGCAGGAGCACACCTGGGCCCCGGCGGGCAGCGCACCGGCGTCGACTTCGCCCCCGGACGGGGAGATCAACGCGCCGGGGTCGGCGGGCAGCTCGGCGCCGACCAGCGCGCGCAACGTCCCGTAGGCCTCCGCGTCGCCGACCAGCACTCCGCCGAGCAGCGTGCGAGCGTCGTCGGAGACGACCAGCTTGGCGTAGCGGCCGGCGACCGGGTCGTTGTGCACGACCTCCAGCGCGCCCTCGGTCTTGGCGTGCGCGTCGCCGAAGCTGGCCACGTCCACCCCGAGCAGCTTGAGCTTGGTGGACATATCCGCACCGGGGAAGGTCGCGTTGCCGCCGAGCAGCCGGTCGGCCACCACCTCGGCCATCGCGTAGCCCGGTGCGACCAGGCCGTAGCAGCGGCCCTCGACCGCGGCGCACTCCCCGATCGCCCAGATGTGCTCGTCGGTGGTGCGGCAGCGAGCGTCGACCAGCACGCCACCGCGTTCCCCGGCCCGCAGCCCGGCGTCGCGGGCCAGCTTGTCGCGCGGGCGCACTCCGGCGGAGAACACCACCAGATCGGTGTCGAGCTCGGTGCCGTCGGCGAGCCGGACCAGCAGCCGTCCCCGGTCGGGTTCGATGGCCGCGGTGGCGTGGCCGGTGTGCACCCGCACCCCGAGGGCCTCGACGAACCGGCGCAGTAACGCCCCGCCGCCCTCGTCGACCTGCAGCGGCATCAGCCGCGGCGCGATCTCCACCACGTGCGGGGACAACCCGAGCTGGCGCAACGCGTGGGCGGCCTCCAGGCCGAGCAGCCCGCCGCCGACCACCACGCCGGAGCGCCGACCCGCCGCGGTGGTATGCATCGCGCGCTGGGCCGCGTCCCGGATGGCGTCGAGGTCCTCCGGGGTGCGGTAGACGTAGCAGCCGGGCAGGTCGTGGCCCGGTACCGGGGGCACGAACGGCGCCGACCCGGTGGCCAGCACCAGCGCGTCGTAGGCAACCTGGTGCCCGGACGCGGTGCGCACGATGCGGGCATCCCGGTCGATCGCCACGCACGGGTCACCCAGCCGCAGCTCCACCCGGGCGTCGTCGACGGCGGGCAGGGTCAGCGCGTCGGCGTTCCAGGAGTCCACATACGATGACAGGGCGACCCGGTCGTAGGCGGGCCTGCCCTCCTCGGCCAGTACCACGACGCGCCATCGCCGCTCGGAGTCCCGGCCGATCAGGGCATCCACCAGCCGGTGTCCGACCATGCCGTGTCCGGCTACCACGAGCGTGCGCATCACGCCGCTCCTTCCTTCAGCGGGGTTGGTGGCTCTTCAAGTGCCGCCAACCCAGGCGGCGAGCGCCTCAAACCACCGCCAACCCCCGGCCAGCCGCGGCGCGGGCGGCATGGTGGTGAGCCGCCCGGACATGCCGGGCGGCTCACCAGCCGTCCACTCCTTAATTGCATCCTGGGTGTCGTCCGTGAACACGGTGTTTCCGTGCTGTTTGCTGTGCACATCGGTTTGCTCACACCCCGGCGTAGGCCAGCCGCGGATGCTCGGGAACTGCGACGGGCGCCGGCCGCAGGTAGACCACGTAGGTGACAACCACGCATACCCCGTAAAAGGCCAGGAAGGACCAGAATGCGGGAATCCCGGAGCCCGTGGTGAGGAACGACTGCCGGAAGGCGAGGTTGATGAACACCCCACCCAATGCGCCGATCGCGCCCGCTATGCCGATCACCGCGCCGGAGAGCCGCCGGGCCTTCATCAGTGCGCTCTCCGTGGGCTCGCCCGCCGCGATCTCCATCCGGGCCCGGCCCGCGAAGATCGACGGGATCATCTTGTAGGTGGAGCCGTTGCCGATTCCGGTGAGCACGAACAGCGCCAGGAACGCGGTCACGAACAGCGGCAGCGACTTCCACTCAGAGGCCAGCACCACCAAGCCGGTGGCCAGCGCCATCCCGAAGAAGTTCCAGAAGGTGACCTTGGCACCGCCGAACCGGTCGGCCATCCACCCGCCGACCGGGCGGATCAGCGAGCCGATCAGCGGCCCGATGAAGACGACCGAGGCCGCCTGCAGCGGGGTGCGGCCGAACTGGGTCTGCAGTACCAGGCCGAAGGCGAAGCTGTAACCGATGAAGGAGCCGAACGTCCCGATGTAGAGGAACGACATGATCCAGGTCTGGCGGTCCCGGAACGCTTCGCGCATCGCGCCGGTGTCGTTGCGCACCGAGGAGATGTTGTTCATGAACAGCGCGGCGCAGATCGCGGCGATCACGATCAGCGGCACGTAGAGGGCCAGCACCAGTTGCGGATTGGCGGTGCCGACGATGGCGATCACCAGCAGGCCGATCAGCTGCACCGCGGCCACCCCGAGATTTCCCCCGCCTGCGTTGAGCCCGAGCGCCCAGCCCTTCTTGCCTTCCGGGTAGAAGGTGTTGATGTTGGCCATGGACGAGGCGAAGTTGCCGCCACCCAGCCCGGCGAGCGCCGCGACGATCAGGAACGTGGTGTAGGAGGTGCCCGGTTCCATCACGATGATGGCCAGCGTCGTCGGGATCAGCAGCAGCAGCGCGCTGACGATGGTCCAGTTCCGCCCGCCGAACCGGGCCGGCGCCATCGTGTAGGGGAACCGGATCAGCGCGCCGACCAGCGCCGGCAGGGCTACCAGGAAGAACTTGCCCGCCGGGTCGATGCCGTAGGCCGGACCCATGAAGAGCACGAGCACCGACCACACCGTCCACATCGAGAACCCGATATGCTCGGCGAAGATCGAGAACCACAGGTTCCGGTTGGCCACCCGCTTGCCGGTCTTCGCCCAGAACCCGGGATCTTCGGGCTCCCAGTGGTCGATCCAGCGCCCCCGGGGGGCCGGTGCCGGTGCAGCCGGCGTCATCTCGGTCGTGCTCATCGCGCCTCCAGAACTGGTGGATACGACAAGCGACGCTAGGTGCCGGTTATGGCCGGGGTGTTGCTCCTTGTTGCCGCGCCGAGAACTCCAGTTCACACGGCCGGGGGGTGCTGCGTGAGGCCCCGATCCCCGGTGACCGCCGGTTGCGGCGGCGAGCCGCTCAGGCCCGACCTGTTACGGCGCGACCTGCGGTTCGCCAGGCTTCCCAGACTTCGGGACGCAGTCTGCCCCGGTCCGGCACCGCGATGCCGTTGGCGCGGGCCCAGGCCCGAAGTTCGGCGGTGGAGGGCTCAGGGGCGGCGGGCGCGGCGTCGAGTTCACCGGACGTGGCGCCCATGCGTTCGAGGACAGCGGGTTCGGTGCGGGCCCAGGTGTGCGCCGCGGCCAGATACCGGTAGGTCCACTGCTCGGCCAGCGGCCGGGTCTCGCAGAACACCAGCGGGACGTACGGCCATCGGACCTGCAGCTCGGCCAGGCCGTCGGCGACCACGGCCGGGCGCACCCGATCGAGCTTGAAGATCGCCGAGTAGCGGTCCTCGACGACCACGGCGGCCCTCGGCAGCGCGGCGAGCTCGCCCAGGGCGTAGCGCAGTGTGCCGTTGATGAGACTGGAGACCAGGTCGGGCAGTGACTTTCGTTCGACGCTGGCGACCAGCCGCCCGTCGACGGTGACCCCGTAGTCCCCGCAGGGCAGCGCCCGGCTGACGGTGCGCACCTGCTGAACGGCGAAGCGGTAGGCGTACTGCTCGTGGGCGTCGACCACGATCTCCGGTTCGGCGATCCCGGCCGCCCGGGCGGTGGGGGTGCGCACGTTCGGGCGGGCCTGTTTCCGGGTGCGGGGTGATTGCCAGAAGACCGCGTCGCGGCCACGGGCGGTGGTGTACACGATCTGCGAACGGTTCTCCCGGGACCGGTCGAGTACCAGGTCGATCGCGGCACCCCGGCGGACGCAGGACCGCACCGGCACCTGCTCGACGATCTCGGCGTCGTCGGGCCATTCGTCCTCGGGTACCGGGTAGCAGTACAGGGCCTTGGTCCGCGGCCAGGTCCCCGACGTGCGAAACACCGTCCCGCCGTCCAGCGGCAGCCGCAGCAGGTAGCGCAGCCGTGACTCCACGTCCGGGTTGCGCGCAATCAACAACTCCACGGCACTCATTCTTCCCGCTGTCTTGTGACCGCCGACGACCGCCGCGTCTTCTCACGTCTCAGCGGGAACCAAGTCGAGATCACTGCCGTCGAACTTGACGTATAGGCGGCAGGCCACGGATCGTTCTTGACTTGACGGTGACACCCGGACGACGGTCACTGTCTGGACAGGCGCCGGCGATCCGTGGCGCCCTGGGGTGGCAGAGGAACTGAGTTGAGCGGGTACGAAGCAGACATCGGACAGTTACGGCGGTCGGCAGCTGCCGCAACCTCGGTCGGCGAGCAGGCGAGCGGGATCGACCTCGGTGGGGGCGTGAGCGGTGTCGCGACCGGGCTGCCGGGATCGGAGTCGGCGGCCGCGGCAGCGAATCTGGCCGGTGCGTGGGAGGGTCGGCTGGGCACCTGGGCTGCTGACATCCGCGCGTTCGGGGAATCGGTCTCAGCGGCGGCCGACGGCTATGCAGCCAGCGACGAGGCAGCCGAGGACGCCTTCGGTGGAAGCCTGTGGGAACGGATACTGCCATGGCCTTGACCTATGGGGATGTCCGTAATTGGGATGCGGACGTGGTGGACGAGGCGGGAAACACCGTCCGGACGCGCAAGGAGAGGCTGCTGGGGCTGGAAGACGACCTGGCAGCCACGGCCGTGGCATGGCACTGGAGCGGGGATGCCGCGACTGCCGCCCGGCAGAAGATCCGCAAGCTCAACGACCGCGCCGAGCACCTGGTCGCCGAGGCCAGCTCCGTGCAGCGCGCCCTCTACGACGCCTCCGACGGGGTGCGGGATCTGTTGCACGCGGTGCACGACGCCGACGCGAAGGCCGCATTCAACCAGTACACCATCACCTCCGACGGGGCGATCCGCGATGATGCGCCGCCCATGCCCCAGCCACAGTCACGGTTCGAGGCCGAAGAGATGGCGGATATCCAGCAGCACCGCGCCCGCGTCAGGGCCGAGCTCGATGATGAGATACAGCGGATCATGATGCAGGCGGGCGAGATCGACCGCACTCTCGCTGACGTCATGACCAAGGCCGCCGCCGGTGAGATCTCCGACGACGGCGCCACCTCGCTCGCTGCCGCAGACCTCACCCAGGTCACCGAAGACGGACGCTACAAAATCGGCGATCCGGAGAGACCGCATATTGAACGCGATGATGATTTTGTGTACGACTCGAAGGACTCGGACTGGAGCGACCACCTCAGTAAGGCGAAGTGGTTGGCTCAGCTTCGCGGCGCCCAGATAGCCGGCCATTTACCCGACGGCACGGCAATGTATGAGCACTACTGGAGCAACACCGGAGAGCCGAAAGAATTCGACTACGAGAAAGCGTACGACGAGGACTCCGGCGTTCGGGCCGGCGTTGACCAGGAAATCGTAAGGGCGCAGGCGGCGGCCGAAGAGCTGATCCGGGCGGGGAACACGGATTTCTCCATGACCGGCCAGGTGTCGGGCGTACCCGACGAATACTATCCGCAGACGGAGAACTGGCAGAAAGCGATCGGTGGGTATCAGGTGTGGAGCCATGGGGATGTTCGCGTGGACGGCGACACCGTGACTATGGAGATCACCGTGCGCGGGGAGGACCGGTACAACTTCAACGGTGGTCAGGAAGATATCGAGACCGGTGCGCCCGACGACGAGAACGGACGGTTCACCGAGATCGGGTGGGCCAAACCGTTCGACACCCACGGCTCGCTCACCAGAACCGTCACCTGGCAGCTGGGCGACGTGCCCGACATGCCGTCACCCCCAGAAGGCGGCTCAGATGATGAGCCACGGGGACGCGAGCGAGACCGCGGCCCGACCCCGGACAACCCGAGAGAGCGGCGATAGTGCAGACCGAACTGGCGCGTCGGCGCCGGACACTTTCGAGAATGACCGTGAGCGTTGTCGCTGCCCTCTGCGTGAGTATCACGGCGTCCTGTCAATCACCGGCGGAAAACGAAGGAGGCCAGGTGGGCACCGAGGCACAGAAGTCAGGGTCGGGTGAGCTTCGCACCGACGAGGAACCGCTGACGAAGCGTTTCTCGGTGCTGGAAGCCCCGCTTGAGGTTCGGTGGATGTCCGGTACGTACGGCAGCTCGCGGAACCCGGGACCGTCGACGTACTGGATCGACGCCGTGATCACTCTCGACGGTGCCCAGTTCGACGACCTGACGGCAACCTACTCCCCGGCGCCGACCGACCGGACTCCGTCGGTCGTGGACGGTATGAAGGAGTATCTGCCTTCAGGCCCGTTCCGGACCAGCGATACGCTGAACGCCGCATTCAAGGAAGGGCGCTGGTGGGCTCGCGCCTACCTCGATCCGCAGTCCAACAAGCTCGTGCTCGTCGCGACCGGCACCTGAGGTCCTACCCTCGGCTTACCGGCATCATGGCGCGATGATCCAGCCGGCGCTCACCGGCGCGATCATGCAGCCCGACGGGACGCTCATCCGCGGACGTGGCCGGCGCGAGACCCTCCCCGCCGGGCCGCACCGGACTACGGGCTCTACCTCGGCCGATCCGCTTGCCGCGTCGAACCCGCTTGCGCCGGCGACCCGCGTGGCAACCGGGCTGGCCCGCGGATTGGATCGACTGGCCCGGCTTGAGACCGGGGCGCAACTGCCGTCCGAGGATGATCTCCGTATCTGGGCCCAGCACATCGGCGCATCGGACGAGCAGACCGAGACACTGATCGACATGATGTCCGCGGCCCGTGTTGAGTAACACCCCCACCGCAGACCTGTTTGCACGCGGGGCGCTGGCCCTCCGCCAAGCGCACATCGGCGCGCGGCGGTCCGCGACGGTGAGCTGTCCCCCGAGCAGCGTGAGCACCTGATCACGTTGCTGCACTTGATCGACTCGGCGGCCGCGCTGGCCCCGCGAGGAGGCGAGCGGTACTCGGACAACCCCGAGCAGGCTGCGGTGTACGCGGCTGCGGCCTGGGAGCCGGTGGGCACCGGGGGTACCGCCGGTTGCTCGATCAGGTGAGCACGTAACCTGGCGTCACCTCCTCACCGAGGTTCCCGCCCCGGGGTCGCTCCCCGGGGCATCGGTGGGGAGCAAGGTGAGGAGAGGGGTCCCAGTGGACGCTGAGGAAGCCCGCGCGAACGGCCGGCGGCTGAAGCAGATCCGCAAGGCCCGGGACAAGACGCTGGTGGTGGTCGCCGAACTCGCCGGGATGAGCAAGTCGCAGCTTGACCGGATCGAGCGCGGGGAGGTCGCCCTGGACAGGCTCTCGGAGATCAGGGCCCTGGCCAACGCGCTGGAGATCGCCCCTTCGGAGCTGATCAGGCTGCCGGTTCCGGCACCGGCCAACGGGGAAACGGACTCCGCCATAGAGGCGGTGAGAAGCGCGATCAGGGCGGTCGGTCGTAACCGGCCCGGCGGGCAAGTACTGCCGGTGGAAGTACTGCGGTCCAGGATCGAGGCGACGCTCGATGCTCACTACAGCTGCAGCCAGGACGGTGCGGTCGGTGCCGCTCTACCCGGCTTGATCCGGGATCTGCATACCTCGATCGCGGCCGGTCGCGACGTGGCGCAGCTGCTTGATCTGGCGGTGCTGCTGCACGCGGGAGCTACCACCGGGTGGTTGAGGGTGGCAGGTGCGCCGATCGATTTACGTGAGCGAGCCGCCGAGCTGGCTAGCAGGGCCGCCGAAGCTCGCGACACGCCAGCCGCGAGGGGCCTTGCCACCTGGGGCGGTCTGCACGTAATGCTTCTCGACGGGGCGGTTGACCAGGCACAGGCGGAGTTGAACACGCTAACCGTGCCGACCACTAGCCCGGAGTCGATGCAACTGGCGGGCATGCTGGCGTTGTCCCACTCGCTGGTGGCCGCCGTGGATAAGCGGACTGGCGATGCACAGGCGCCGCTGGAGCACGCCACGGAGTTGGCGGCGCGCACCGGAGAGGGCAACGCCTACTGGATGGGCTTCGGCCCGACGAACGTCGGGTTCTGGCACCTGCACGCGGCGCTTGAGTCTGGGGATCACGAGCGTGCCGCCGCCATCGCGGCGGGCCTGCGCCCGGAGGTGCACCCGTTCCGCGGGTGTCAGGCGATGTACTGGGTCGATTATGGTCGCGCGCTTGCCCGGCTGAGGGGGCGCCGCGAGGATGCGGTGAAGGCGTTCCGTCGCGCTGAGCTGATCTCGCCTCGCCGCGTGCAGCGTGACCCGATCACCCGCGACGTGCTCGGCGAGCTGCTCACCCGGGTGCGCCGGGACTCCCCAGCCGGGCGGGAGCTGCGGAGGATGGCCTACCGCGCCGGTCTGCCGGGGGTGTAGCCCGTTCGGGGCGGTGTTCTCGGCCGTGGGAAACCCGCTGTCATCGTCGGGCCACGGCGGGTGGCGCGGGCGATCTTGGATGGTGCCGCGTGAGCACGTCCGAGCAGATCAACGGTGCGGAAGCGCGGGTCTCCTCGGGTGGTGAGGTGTCCGGCGAGCACCGCAGTGCCACCACGGTGGTTGATTCCCCGGGCACGGGTGCCCCCCTGGAGCCGGGCACTGTGCATCTGGCGGGGAGGCGCGGTGAGCCAGCCGGACCCGGGGCTGTGCTGGGCACGCGACCCGGACGACGGTCGGCTACATGCGCTGGCGTCGGTCGACGTGCGCCTCGCCGAGTCCCGCGGGTACGCCGAGT
>JBOHGM010000040.1:0-13722 GCA_050699435.1 Pseudonocardiaceae bacterium
AGCTCGACGCAGTAGCCACCCGACTGAACAACCGTCCACGAAGGACGCTCAGGTTCAAGACCCCAGCCGAAAAACTCAACGAATTGCTGCTCAATGCCAGTGTCGCAGTCACCACTTGAGACCAAGGCGTGATTGGTAGTCATCTACCGTTTGCTCGTTCACCGAACCACTCCCGCACCTCGGCCAAGCTGACCTCATCGCCAACACTCGCAAAAAGCTGCCACCAGACCACGTCGAGGTCCTGACCCATGACAAGGTCCAGTACCCGAAACACGGTGCATCGTCTCTGCCGACGCCAGAACCACCACGTCCAGCGCGTCCGTCTACAAAACTTGCACTGCCCCCGCTTGTTCACCGCATGCTTCCGGAGGAGCATGACCACTGGTGTCAACAGCCGCACGACCAGCTCTTCAAGCACCTCTGGTGATATCGGCTCTGCGTCACTGAGTTTTCTCGCTAGTTCTTCAAGCTGCTCACAGAGCACCCGGTGCCTCATCCCCCATACGTTGCTCATGGCCGCCAGTCAAGCTCCACAGTGTGTGCGGGAAGGGCGAGGGGCTCCTCGGTCTCAACCTCCCCCTCAATGACCGCACCGCCTATCCCGTCTGCCCGGCACTGCAGACGCTGACCCGCGGCAACGAGTCGCTGTGCGTAGTGCTCCTGCTCAGCCGCACTAGCGCTGCCGTCCAAAATGCGCAGTGCTAATGATGGCAAATCCCCATTGATCCGGGCCAGTTCAGCCAACAGCTCCCGATCTTCCCGGATCACAGCCGTGCCTTTCCCGTGCTCCCATTACTCAGCACCACGACCAGCACCGTGGCCGAATATGGCACACCCGGCCGGATGCCATGGGTGAGGCCACTCATGCGCAGGCCGTCACCGTGACGAGCGCTGTTCGTTTCCTGGCGTGCCCGCTTGCCCTCGTGTTCCATGCCCAGCTTCCCCCGCTCGCCTGCCCGCGTTCATGGTCGGCACCCAGGGCCGGGGCGAGTCCGATCTCGGAGCGCGGCTCGGGAGCACTGCCTGCCAGTCGTTTCCGGAGTCTCAACGCTCAGGGGAGGATGAGCATGAGAGCAACTGATAGGTACCGACCAACGCCCGGGATAACTCGTGCGTCCCGGCCCTGGGGCCTTGATCACGAGTCAAGACGGCTACCCCCGGCAAGGGCCACAGCATTGGTGAGGCACCGGCCGGGTGCGATGACGCATCAACGTCGCACGACACGGCCGACCTGCACGAATCGCCGACGGGCCGGCAACGCTGCACAGTGTCAACAGGCCGCTACGCTGACGTTCCCACGAGGACGCACCAGGAGGAGCGCACTGCCATGGCTGCGAAACGTCGTACGCTGGCCGACCGCCGCAAGGCAGCCGGCCACACGCAGGAATCGCTCGCCGCGCTGCTCGGCGTCGAGCGCTCCACAGTGGTGCGCTGGGAAGCAGGTGAGACGGAGCCACAGCCGTGGTGCCGACCGCAGCTGGCCGAAGCCCTGGCCGTGTCGCTGGACGAGCTCCATGAGCTGCTGGCTACTCGTGACGATGGTCTGGTTCAGCCGCCCAGCGACGCACTGCTGCTATCAGGACAAGGAGATTTGTCCGCTGCGCAGATTGGCACGCTGATGGTACGATTCACGGCGATGAACATCGCCAGTCGCCGCGAAGTATTGCAGGAACTCACCATGATGTCGGGCGCAGCCCTGTTGCAACCGGTTCGCCGTTGGCTGGCCCATGCATTGACCATTACCCCGCTGGTCTCTCCGACGGCGGTGAACAATGATGGCCTCGACGCTCTCGAACGCGCGATCACGCTCTTTAGTCAATGGGATGCCTCAGGTATAGGCAGACTGCACTACAAGGCAGTGGTCGGGCAGCTCAATTCCGTAGCCGAAACGCTGCACGAGCCGCACAGCCCGGCAGTGCGAGAGCGCCTGTTCCACATTACGGCCGACCTGGCACAGCTTGCTGGATGGATGGCCTATGACCAAGGCTTGCCTGCTGTTGCTCAGCGCTATTATCTGCTCGGCCTCAGTGCGTGTCAGGAAGCCCGGTCGCCGGTACTCGGCGCGAAGATTCTTAGCGACATGGCCAAGCTGTCAACGGCATACCGCCACTACGAGGACAGCATTGACCTCGTCCGCACCGGGCTGTACATCTTGCCCCGCCACGACAGTTCGGGGGTTCGCACCGAACTCCTGGGCGTAGAGTCCCGAGCACATGCACATCTCGGAAATCAGGCAGCGGCCACACGTGCAGCTGACACCTGCGTCGAAGCATGGCAGGATGCCGATAGCAGGGTAGTCCCGGCCTGGCTGTGTTACATGAATCAAGCCGAGGTCGATGGTTTGGCCTCCAATTGCTATATCCAGCTAGCCCTCCGCACGGAAGACGCTAGCCGTGCCATTGCTTATGCGGAGCGCGCCGAGTGGCATACGCTCAGCGCGCGTGAGAGTCGGGCGCACGACTTCCTCCGCAGCCGCGTTCTTGACGAGATTCGGCTTGCCGAGGCCAGATTGGCACAGCGTGACCTAACCGAGTCTGTCGCCGTGGCGCAGTCGGCACTGGAGCTAGCCGCGCCAACCTGCTCGACATTAGTCTGTAATTCGCTCCTCCGCCTCCATGTCGAGCTGACCGCTCGATACCCCCGCAACGCGCACGTCGTACCGTTCAGCGAGCAGCTCCGCGACTACGTGAAACGGGCAGCTCCGGATAAGGAGGGAGACCTTGCCGTCACCTGACGGGATTGACTTCCAGGTGGTCGGCCCCGACGAGGCAGCGCAGCACATGGACGAGCTGACCGCCGTGTGTCGCGAGGTCTATGCCGAGCCACCCTACGAATGGGACGATGAAGAAGAGGAACTGTTCATCAACCGCTTCAACCGGCAGCGTCAGTCCGCAGGCTTCAGCCTCGTTGAAGCACGGTGTGGTGACGAGCTCATCGCCTTTGGGTTCGGCCGGACCCTTCCACCGACCACCCCCTGGTGGTCGCGCCTGGTCACACCCCTGCCAGACGACGTAACCCAGGAATACGACGGCAGGACTTTCGCACTGATCGAGTTACTGGTACGCAAGCCGTGGCGTCGAAAGCACGTTGCCGAGACAATCCACGACCAGCTCATGCAGGGCCGTCACGAGGAGCGGGCAACCCTGACAGTCATGCCGGCCGCCGAGGCCGCTCAGGCTGCCTATGCCAAGTGGGGCTGGCGCAAGGTTGCGCAGAAGCACAACCCGCTGCCCGGATCACCGATTTTCGACCTGCTGGTGAAGGAACTCGGAACTTCTGCGTAGCGTGCGTTGCGACGGTGCCGGTCAGAACAGGGAGCCTTCGGGCTCGACAGCACCGTTGGTGTTTCTGGGGATGCCGCACGACGCGGCCGAACTGCACGAATCGCCGACGAGCGGGCACGCTGCGCAGTGTCAGCAGGCCGCTACGCTGACGTTCCCACGAGGACGCACCAGGAGGAGCGCACTGCCATGGCTGCGAAACGTCGTACGCTGGTCGACCGCCGCAAGGCAGCCGGCCACACGCAGGAATCGCTCGCCGCGCTGCTCGGCGTCGAGCGCTCCACAGTGGTGCGCTGGGAAGCAGGCGAGACAGAGCCGCTGCCGTGGTGCCGACCCAAGTTGGCCGAGGCCCTGACCGTCTCGCTTGACGAGATCGATGAGCTGCTGGCTACTCTCGACGACGTTCCGGCTCGGCCCAGCGATGCACTGCTGCTGTCGGGCCTCGGAGATCTCTCCGCTGCGCAGATTGGCTGTCTCATGGAACGGTTCGCGGCAATGGACGTCGCCAGTCGCCGCGAAGTACTGTAGGAACTCACCATCATGTCAGGCGCCATGCTGTCGCAGCCGGTTCGCCGTTGGCTGGCACGAGCCTTGGTCGTCGTCCCGCTGGTTTCCCCGGCGACCGTGAGCAATGATGCCCTCGATGCTCTGGAACGTGCGGTCACCCTCTTTCGTCGGTGGGATGCGTCAGGTGTAGGTGGACTGCGCCGAAAAGCAGTAGTCGGGCAGCTTAACGCCGTGGCGGAAACGCTGCACGACCCGCATAGTCCGGCGATGAGCCAGCGGCTGTTCCAGATCACGGCTGAGCTAGCGCAATTGGCTGGCTGGATGGCCTATGACCAAGGCTTGGCGGGTGTTGCTCAGCGCTATTATCTGCTCGGCCTGAGCGCCTGCCAGGAAGCCCGGTCACCTGGCCTCGCCGCGAAGATTCTCGGGGACATGAGCCGGTTGTCAACGAAGTACCATCACTATGAGGATAGTGTCGACCTCGTTCATACGGGACTGTACATCTTACCTCGCCACAACAGTGCGCTGGTTCGTACCGAACTTTTGGGCGTAGAGTCCCGCGCACACGCACACCTAGGGAATCAGGCGGCAGCCACCCGTGCCGCTGACGCCTGTGTCATAGTCTGGCAAGACGGCCAAGGCGATGCGGTCCCGGACTGGCTGCATTACATGGGTCAGGGGGTTGATGGCTTGGTCGCCGACGCCTACATCGAGCTAGCTTTCCGCAGGGAGAATGATGGCCGCGCCCTTGCTCTTGCCGAGCGGGCCGAACGGCACACCCTCAGTGTTCGAGAGAATCGGCCACACGGCTACGATCGCGGTCGCATTCTTGATGAGATTCGGCTCGCCAACGTCAGACTGGCGCAGCGTGACGTCGCTGAATCAGTCACCGTCGCGCAGATAGCGCTTGAGCTGGCCGCGCCGACGTCCTCGACCCTGGTGTGTGATCGGCTACGCCGCTTCCACAGCGAACTGACCGCTCGATACACCGACAACGTGCACGTTATCCGGTTTAACGAGCAACTCCGTGACTACGTCAAACAGGCGGCTCCACATAAGGAGAGAGATATTGTCACCACCTGAGGGGATTGACTTCCGGGTGGTCAGGTCCGAGGAGGCAGGGCGGCACCTGGATGAACTGGCCGCCGTGTATCGCGAAATTTACGCCGAGCCACCCTACGAATGGGGAACTGAGCATGCAGAGTTGTTCGTCAAGCGCTTCGCCGAGCAGCGCCTGGCGGCGGGATTTCGCCTCGTTGAAGCACGGTCTGATGACGAACTTATCGCCTTCGGATTCGGTGTGACCCTGGGAGCGAATATCGCTTGGTGGCAGGGCTGGCTGACACCAGCTCCTGACTCTGTGACACACAAATATGCGGGTCGGACGTTCGCGCTCATCGAAATGTTGGTACGCAGGCCGTGGCGGCGGATGCATGTTGCTGAGACAATCCACACCCGACTCCTGCTGAACCGCACCGAGAAATGGGCGACCCTGACGGCCCTGCCTGCGGCCGCCGCCGCTCAGGCCGCCTATGCTAAATGGGGCTGGTACAAGGTCGCTCAGAAGCGCAACCCGCTGCCCGGATCGCCGATTTTCGATGTGCTGGTGAAGGAGCTTCGGACTTCTAAGACCGCTGGCGTGGCGAGCTAGCGTCCTTACTCGGCACTCGACGCGTTATCCGCGCCGGACTGCATGAGCTTGTTTCCGCCAGGTGCGACCTGTTCCTGCAGTGGATCGAGCGGCATGCGTCCAGGCTGCTGCCCGCCCAGAGTCGATGAGCGGTTGCCACGCCGAGCGGACTCTCCTCGGCAGATACATCTGGTCCCACAGTCGGACAAGTTCGGGCCCGTTGACCACGTCGCGCACGTCCTCCAAGGTGCCCTGGGCCAAGACGATCTCATACAGGTCACGTCGCCGAGTCGGGTCGCTCAGATCCCACCGGACGGCCCGGGGATCCGGGCCCGACCAAAACAATCGAGCTGGAAGACCGACCACGCCGTGCAGCGGTCCGTGCAGCTCAGCTAGGTCGCGCGGCACTGCCGCGTCCCGCTCCCAACCCGGGCGCGCCACGGGAGACGTACTTCCGTCCACGTATCCATGATGCCGTGCACCAGGGCAATCAGCCAGGGCTGGAGCCACGATAGGAGTTCGACGGCAGTCGCACCTCGGAAGGCCCAACCTCGCCCCGGTGTCATCGCACAGTGCGTTGAGGGCAGCGTTGGGCTTGGCGTCCACGGGGGTCGTCATTCCACTCTTCTCCGCCAACGCCAGAATCGCCACGTCCACCACGTCCATCCACAAAACTTGCACTGCCCCCGCTTGTTCACCGCATGCTGCCGGAGCAGCATGACCGCTGGTGTCAACAACCGCACGACCAGTTCTCAAGCACCTCCGGGTGCTACTGGCTTTTCGTCACCGAGTTTCTCCGCTAGTTCTTCAAGTTGCTCACAGAGCACCCGCTACCTCGTCCCCCATACGTTGCTCATGGCCGCCGGTCAAGCTCCATAAATGTGCGCGGGAAGGGCGCGGGCTCCTCGGTCAGCCAAGAGCTCCCGATCTTCCCGGGTCACGGCCGTGCCTTTCCCGTGCCCTGACGCCCTTGCGATGCCCGAATGCCCTGTCAAGTCCCTGCCGCAGCAGACCAGCATCCTCAGCGATGACAAAGGCCGCCGGTGCACCATCGGGATAGCCCACCAACAGGTAGCCCCCATTACTCAGCACCACGACCAGCACCGTGGCCGGGCACGGCACACCCGGCCGGATGCTATGGGTGAGACCACCCATGCGCAGGCCGTCACCGTGACCAACGCGGTTCGTATTCTGGCCTGCTTGCTCGCCTTCGTGTTCCATGCCCAGTAGCCCCCGTTCGCCGGCCTGCGGATGAACGGCACCCAGGGCTGGGGCGAATCCACTCCCGGCGCAGCGGTTCGGGAGCACTGCCCGCCAGTCGTTTCCGGAGTCCGCACGCTCAGGGGAGGATGAGCATGAGAGCCAACTGGCAGAGCCGCACCACGCCTCTGGGGTAGCTCGTACATCCCGGCCCTGGGGCCTTGATCACGAGTCAAGCCGGTTACCCCGGTGGGGGGCTACAGCATCGGCGAGGCACACCGACGGTGCCGATGGCGCATCGATGCCGCACGGTCCGGCTGAACTGGATGGATCACCGCGGAGTGGCGACGTGGCTCGGTGTGCGCAGGCCGCTACGCTGATGTCCCCTACGGGGAGGCATCAGGAGGAGCGCACTGCCATGGCTGCGAAACGTCGCGCGCTGGCTGACCGTCGCAAGGCAGTCGGCCACACGCAGGAATCGCTCGCCGAGCTGCTCGGCGTCGAGCGCTCCACAGTGGTGCGCTGGGAAGCAGGCGAGACCGAGCCCCAGCCATGGTACCGGCCCAAGCTGGCCGAAGCTCTGGCCGTGTCGCTGGACGAGCTCGACGAGCTGCTGACTACACTCGATGACCTTCCTGCTGCGCCCAGTGATATACTGTTGCTGGCATTGCTGGAAGATTTCTCCGCAGCGCGAATTGGCGCGATCATGGAACGGTTCGCAGCAATGGATATCGCCCGTCGCCGCGAAGTACTGCAAGAACTCACCCTCATGTCAGGTGCCATCCTGGTGGAGCCGGTTCGCCGCTGGCTGGCACGGGCCCTGGCGGTTGTCCCGCTGGTCTCTCCGGAGTCCGTCGACAACGATGACCTCGATGCCCTCGAACGCGCAATCACGATCTTTAGTCAGTGGGATGCGTCAGGCATGGGCGGACTGTACCGAAAAGCAGTGGCCGGGCAGCTCAAGGCGGTAGCTGAAACGCTGCACGAACCACACAACGCCGCAGTGAGCCAGCGACTGTTCCATATTGCGGCTGACTTGGCACAGCTGGCTGGATGGATGGCCTACGACCAGGACTTGCCTGGCCTCGCCCAGCGTTACTATCTGCTCGGTCTCGGCGCCTGCCAGGAAGCCCGGTCACCGATCCTTGGCGCGAAGATCCTTGGCGACATGAGTCTGCTGTCCAGGGCACGCGGTCATTACGACGACAGTCTCGACCTCGTTCAGACGGGGCTGTACATCTTGCCCCGTCACGACGGTGCGCTGGTGCGCACCGAACTCCTAGGGCTGGAGTCCCGGGCACACGCAGACCTCGGGAATCAGGCAGCGGCCATCCGGGCCGCTGATGCCTGTGTTGAATGCTGGCAGGACGCCGACAGTGCGGCGGCACCGGACTGGCTGTGTTACATAAATCAGGCCTGGGCCGATGGGTTGGGCGCCGACACCTTCATCGACCTAGCCTTCCATACGGAAGATGCTGGCCGCGCCAGTATTCTTGCTGCGCGGGCCGAACGGCATACTCTCAGCGCCCGTGAGAGTCGGCCGCGCGGTTATCTCCGGAGTCGCATTCTTGACGAGATTCGGCTCGCCAAGGTCAGGCTGGCACAGGGTGACCTGACCGAGTCTGTCGCCGTGGCGCAGTCGGCGCTTGAGCTGGCCGCACCGACATCCTCGGCACTGGTCTGTAATCGACTCCTTCAATTCCATGGCGAGCTGATGGCTCGATACCCTGGCAACGCGCACGTCATCCCGTTGCGGGAGCAGCTCCGTGACTACGTGAAACGGGTGGCTCCGGATAAAGAGGGGGACATTGTCACCACCTGATGGGATTGACGTCCGGGTGGTCAGTGCCGACCAGGCAGCGCGGCACACAGATGAGCTGGTCGCCGTGTGTCGCGAGGTCTACGCCGAGCCACCCCACGAATGGTACGCAAGCCGTGGCGAAGCAAGCACGTTGCCGAGGCAATCCATGACCGGCTCATGCAGGGATCGCCCCGAGGAGCGCGCGACCCTGACCGTCATGCCTGCGGCCACCGCCGCTCAGGCCGCCTATGCCAAGTGGGGCTGGCGCAAGGTCGCGCAGAAGCGCAACCCGCTGCCCGGATCACCGATTTTCGATGTGCTGGTGAAGGAACTCGGAACTTCCGCGTAATGGGTCAAGTTTGGCTTGCTCGTTACCGATACGGCTTCCGTTCGCCCAGCTCAATCAAACTATTGTCACGCCGAGCGGACGCTCTCGACAGTTAATCTGGTCCCACAGACGAATGAATCCAGGCCTGAAGTCGGCGCGAGGATAAACGGACTCGACATGATCTTACTGTACCGCACGATTGTTTGACCAGTTGACGGCTCCAGTGCGATTAAACGGCTGCCTAGTGTCGTCGTATCCGATCGAGCAGGCACCGAACCACAGATGACTTAAAACGACCCGCAGGCACCACGCTTTGTTGTACCACTCTCGCCTGCGCGTATGCCTTGTCTACTTCGGCCGTAAAGAAGTCTTCGCCTTCGTCGCCACCATCACTGCACTCCGAGCAGTTCTAGCCTTTGTCCAGTATGAATACATGTCAGGACTGGACATCAAGTACAATAGCGCCCCGCGTAGTTCATTAACCTCTATGGTTTGTGTCTCATAGGCCATCTTCTGGAGGTTCAATATCAGATTGCAGTAGTGATCTTTCTTTGTCTCGTCTACACCAGGCGAGAGTTGCGGCCACACCTCACGTAGCTCAGCGTCGTGGATCGCCATCTTTATGAGATCGTTGTGTAATTGACGGAGAGCGATCTCGCTACTACGCTGTTGCTCCTCCCTAGTAATTCGCAACTCTTCTCTCTGGTTGTTTAGATCGACTCTATGAAATATCAGCGTCACCGCAATCGCAATAAATGCGGCACCCGAGAATAGCACGCCTATGGGCTGCATCGCTTGGCCGATACTCGACCAACGACTAAGCTCGCTATCATCTAGTCCCAAAAGAAAAATGATTGGTACAGCAATGCTCGCCGCAACGCCAACAACTGCAGCAAAGATCACGAAGCCGACAAAGACCGCTCTCGTCCTGGTCCACCTCATCAGGCAAAGCTTACTCCCTACCGACCGCGTCTGCAGTTGATCGGAAATTAAGGCTTGAGACCAAGAGGTTATTCATGGCGAACCTTTACATGACACCCAAAACGAACACTAGCCGTCATGATCCGTGGCCAGGAAGTCCTTTAAATCAATCGACATCCTCCTTAGAGATTCAACCCTCTCCTCTAGTTTAACTATCACGGATGGCTGATCCACATACCACCCTCCACGCTGCAATCCATCATCTCCATAATTGTGCACAAGGGCGACTCTTCTATCAAACAGAAGGAAGTCGAAATACTCCTCGCTTGGAACTTTTACATCGTTGGCAAGTTCTACAATCAGAATAGTTTCCCCCATCTCCTGTCGAATCTGATAGCTCATCAACTCGAACTTGAGATAAGGTGTCAACGGACGTTGAATCAACCTTATTCGCGCGAAGTCAATACCCTTCTGCTGTACATCTTTATAAATCGGATCATCGACCTCTGCCTCTTCTTTCAAGAGCCTTTTCGTCTCGATCAAGTCGCCGCTGTTAAAGGCCACGAGCGATCCTGCCGATGGCTCTTGGTAATCCTGCCAACATTCAAGCTTGCGGAAGCGTGTGTTTGTGCTCCTCCACTGTTCCATAAAATGGGAGCGAAACTCACTAAGGTCGAGCCTCCTGCCAGCTCCAATTGCCCATTCAGGAGGACACATTATACTCCCGGTATATCAGACTTGGCGGCGATGAGAGTGCTGCGTGGAATGCGGACGATCCGCTCATTAGGAGCGCACCTTGCGTCAGATAGCGGCTGTGTCCCGAGCACGTCGGTGATATCAACGCCGATGATGCCGAAGGAGCCGTCGTCTAACTCCAGAATATCGGGAGAGCCACTAACTCCTGTAGTATTGCCGAGTTCAGCAGGTCTCTTGCCGAGGCGCTTGATCGCCTTCATTGCTCCACCTCCATCGTTAGTGTGGCTCAAGATGAACAAAGAGCCACCGAACCAATCATACTATAACGGAGTGTAACAAGAAGCTCAAGATACTCATCCTGGATCCGCCGATCAGCTTTGGGTGATCATTTTCTAGGCGGGTCAGAATATTGACGATCTTGTCCCTACCGGGTTCAGAACGTCCATCCCTGGTCGCGGATGAATCCGACCAGGTTGATGCATCGGACACCGAGGGCACCACAGAAGTCCGGAATTCGTGGGCGCTCAAGAGCGCCAGTCGCGTCTCCTCGGTGACCACGATGCCGCCGTGTGCGCGGGCCAGCCCGATCGCGAACGGGCCGGCGGCGTTAATGAACACGCTGGTGTCGAATGAGTAGAGCAGGTCGGTCACGCGGACTCCGAGAGGGCTGCCATCTCGGCGAGGCGATCGATCTGGTCGACCTTGACGTTCAGGAACGACGCTGCGGTGTAGCTGTCGATCACCCGACGCCGGTGCGCGTCCGCGATGCGGCGCACGAAGCCCTTCCCGAGATCGCGAGCAGTGTTCCGGTACCAGTTGCCGCCGCGGGCGGTCGCCTGGTCTTTCTCGCGCTCGTACGCGGCCAGGAACTCGGCACGGCGGGCCTGGTAGAACGCCCGGTCAACCTGCCCGAGGGTCAGCAGGCGCCGGACGAACGCCTCAGCGCTGACCCCGAACAGGGCCGCTGCGTCCCGCAACGCGACGTCATCCCATGACTGTGGGTTTGCTTGTCGGCCAGCTACCTCCGGGTTGGCCAGCACTTGGTCGCGGGGCATGAGGATCGCCGCCGCGATCGCGTTGCATCACGCCTCCAGAGCGCGATCCGGGTTGGTGGCTTTGGTGTCGGTGACCGTGTCGCACAGCCCACCGGTATGCAGTAGGAGGTGGACGTACTCGTGCAGCAGGGAGAACAGCCGACCCCGCGGAGCGTCGCTGCCGTTGACCATAATGACCGGGAGGACGTCATAGTACAGCGAGAACGCCCGCATCTCGTTGGGCGAGACCCCGCCGCCCGCGGTGGCCATGACGAGTACGCCGGCCTCCTCCAGCGCAGCCACCCATGTGTTCAGGTGCTCGTACATGGTCCCGGCGCTCCTGGGCAGGGGGGAGCGGGCTGTGGCTCAGCAGGAGGGACCGGGCGGCTGCCGCGATCAACTCGTCGTCGTCCGGCAGCGGCTCCAGCTGCCATGTCGTGGGTGGGGAAGCGTCATCGATCTCGGCCAGCTCCAGTGCCGCTTCCCGCTGTGCGATTGCGCGGCGGTACTCGCCGTGCAGCTCGGGGGACCACTCGTCGGCCTCCGCGCCGACGTGCCGACGGAAGTCCCGCATAGTGTCGAAGTCCAATGGCGGCTCAGGCAGGAAGAACACCCCGAGCGGGCGCCGGTATGCGTCGGCGGCCTTGCGAAGCTGCGCGATGGTCGGCTGCGTGGTCCCCGCTTCCCACTCGTCAACCCGGCCATCGGGCACGCCGATCTTGCGGGCTGCGGCAACGGGGGTAAGACCGACGGTCTCACGGGCCCAGCGCAGCACCGACGGCTCCACGCACGCCGGTATCGATCTGGCCACGTGCGCATCCTCCCCGAGTCGAGCCGCTCAATGCACTGGCGGGACGACCCGGTTGTACCGCACAACCCCGTCAGGCTGAGATGTCAACAGGCCCCTCACCCGATGCTCGTCGTCCTCGGCCAGATGGCGACGATTGCTGCGGCAAGGGCCTGGCCTCGTCGGCTATCTCGTCCTCGGTCCACCGGTCAGGGTGGCCCTTCACGAGTCCCAGGTTGAGCAGCAGCATACTGTGCTGCTCGAGCGCCGGTCGACCTCGAACTGTCGGTTGACCAGGTCCTCGCTGGGCACCGCGTCCGGGTCGCGCACCGTGCAGCCCCGGCGTCGGCGCCGGTACAGGCCCTGGATGCCGGCCTGGCGCATGAGCCGGGCGACGCGTGTGCTGTTCACCGCCCGCCCTAGTCCGAGGGTTGACTCGCATGCTCTTCGGCTTTGACGTGGTGACCAGGGCGGGGCTAGCGCGATTGACCTGACTGTGCCTGCCCCCGGAAGGGAGGTAGGGCGCATGGGAGAGGTGCCGAGCTGGTCGGACCTGGTGGTGCGGATGGCGGAGCAGCAGGAACGAGCGGCGAGGGTTTTCTTCCGGGCGAATCAGCTCCGGGAGCAGGGCGACTATCGGCAGGCAGTAGCGGCGTACCGAGGGTACCGGGAGGAGCAGCAGCGCTATTTGGACATGGCACTTCTGTACAATCGTCTTGGTTATCCGCGCCCGTGGGAGATCGAGTTAATCGCTCAGCCGCTCGTCCAGCAGACGCTGATGGAAGCCGATCTGTGGGAGGCGCTCGGAGATGTGGCAGTGGCGGGGTCGCTTCGGGACCGGGTGCTGGGACTGGCGCGGGAGTACCTGTCGGCGTCTGCGTTGGCCCGGGTACGGCGTGAGGAAGCTGGGCGGTTCGCCCTTTCCGGGCGCTTCAATGAGGCACTCATGATCCTCGCGCAGGTCCGTGGCCTGTTCGGCCGTGCGGGAGCGGTACTGGATGAGGCCCAGACTGCTCTTGATCAGGCGGTGCTGCTGGAGTGGCTCGGCGACCATGAGCGCGCCTGGGAGGCGATCGCGGGTGCGAACGAGGCGGTCGCGTCTCGTTTTCAGAGCGATCGGGAGGACCGTGATGTCGGAGCGGCGCTCCTTCGGGAGACGCTGTCGATCTTCGGTGGTGGAGGGCCGACAGGTGAGGCGGGTGACGCTGCTGCGGTGTGGAGGATCGCCGTGGAACTTGACGAGCACGAGGCACGGGTTCGCAAGGAACTCGGCGAATTGGACGAGGCCGAGCGCCTGTTTCTGAAGGTGCTCCCTGAGTATGATCGTCTCGGGGTCCGGGCGGCTGTCGACTACCAGCTCGCGGCGATCGACCTCCGTCGGGGGCTGCATGAGCGGGCCCGAAGCCGGCTGATCGCTATTGCCCCGGCATTTGAGCAGGATCGGTTTCTGCCTCGCCGGGCAGGGCTTCGGGTCCTGCAGGCCGACGCCGAGCTTGCGGCGTCGGTTCCCGAGCGGGCTCTGCAGCTCGCCGAGGAC
>JBOHGM010000040.1:13822-34461 GCA_050699435.1 Pseudonocardiaceae bacterium
GACCGCTTCCCTGACTTCGACCTGGGATGGAAGCTGCACTGGCGGCGGGCGCGGGCTCTGGAGGGTCTCGGCCGTCCCGACGCGGCACTGCACGCCTACGGCGAGGCCGTCGCGATCGTGGACTCGCTGCGCAAGGCTCCCCTTGGCTACCGTCTCGACAGCACCTACCTCGTATCCAAACTCCCCCTATTTGAATCAGCCATCGATCTCTCCGCGGATCGAGACGATGGGGAGCGGTGCTGCCGGTTTATTGAGCTGATTAAGGCTCGGGCACTCTCGACGGTTCTGAGTGTTCCCTCCGAGAGTCGTCAGACGCGGTCTCCGCTCGAGGTCGAGTTCGATCAGCTGGCCCGGCGGCTCGACGCCATCGAGTACGAAAGCTACCAGGGCGCGGCGACGGTAGAGCTCCGCGCCGAGCATGACCGTCTCATCGCCCGAAGGCGGGAGGTGGCGGAGGAGATTCGGCTCGCTGACCCTCGATGGCGCGCGTTGTCCGCGCCCGTGCTGTTCGATGTGGAGCGGCTCCTCGCTGGGCTTGACGCTCGCGGCCAGGCCGCCCTGACCCTCTATTACAGCGCTGAGCGGGTGGTCGGGGTGCTGCTGGGCCACGGGACTGTCCGGGTCGCTGGCATGGATCTGGACCCAGCGGTGGTGGCGGGTCTCGATCGGTACATGCGAAACCTGGTGCGGGACAGCCCGACCCGTACCTGTTCGACCCGTCCGAGGAGCTTTCAATCACGGCGGACACCCTGATACCTCGGGTGTTGCTCGAGGAGGGTCTCGCGGCCGAGTCGCTCCTGGTTGCCCCTCACCGGGTGCTTCACCTGCTGCCATGGCCAGGCCTCATGTTGGACGGTCGCCGGCTTTTCGAGTACGCCGCGGTGGGGATCCTCCCGAACCTCACCTGTGCCGAGCTCCTGGGCCGGCGCTTCACCTCGGCACCCCGGGCAGCGCTGATCGGGGCTCCCGACTACACGGGGTTGGGACAGCTCGCCGATCTGCCCCAGGTCGGCGCGGAGCTCGCCGATCTGGCGGTGATGTACCGCGACCGGAACGCGTTGGTGACCGCTCCCGTCACGGCACGGGCTGCCACCGAGGCGGCGTTTCGGGAACTGGCCGGTCGGGTGGAGGTCCAGGGCGCGATCCTGCACGCCGCCTGCCACGGAACTCTCGAATCCGGCGAGCCGATGGCCTCGGGGTTGCTGCTCTGCGACGGCAAGGTTGATGCTGGCGAGCTCGCTCTTTCCCGGCTCGGCTACGACGAGGTAGTGCTGAGCGCGTGCAGCACCGGGTGGCGACCGCTGGTGGCGGAGAACGTCCCACTGACCGGCGATGACGTGCTCGGGCTCCCCGGCGGCCTGCTTGAGGCAGGAGCCGGGGCGGTGCTCGTCTCCATCCCTAAGGCCGACGACGCCGCAACTCGGGCGTTCATGACCCGATACCATCATGCTCGCTCGACCAGATCCTCCCCGCTCCAGAGCTTCCGGGCGGCGCAACTCGCCATGCTGCAGGACGCGTTCTTTCACCCGTTCTCCTGGATCGGATTCGTCAGCTACGCCTGCCGCTGAAAGGAGAGGAGCGATGCCGCGCAGGTCCATGCCCGATGTGATCGTTCTGCTACCGGGGATCACCGGAAGCGTGCTGCAAAAGGACGGAAAGGATGCCTGGGCGCTCACCGCCGAGGCCGGGATCCGGGCCTTGCGGAGTCTCTGCGAGAGCATCCAGGACCTCAAACTCGAAGACGACCCACCCCACATCGACGACCTTGGGGACGGCGTCCGTGCGCCGAGGGTAATGTCCGACGCCCACCTGTTGCCGGGCCTGTGGAAAATCGACGGATACACCAAGGTGTCCCGGCGAATCGCTCAGCTATTCGACGTGACAGAGGACCGGAACTTCTTCCAGTTCCCCTATGACTGGCGGCGGGACAACAGTGACGTAGGCGCCGGCAGGATTCACCAGTCCGTCGGCGAGGTATGCCGCCACGGTGAGCCGGCCCACCTGATCGAACTCGGCGGGGCGAGCGGGCGCACCGTCAGTCCATCGCTCACTCCCGCGGTAATACCACGGGCCCATCGGCCGCCGCGACGGGGATAACGAGGAGCTAGCTGGAATCTCGGTCACAACGGACAACCACTGCCACGCTGCCTGCAACGCGAGCGCCGCTTCCTACGATGGAACGAGTTGATTGCCGCGACAAAGGCAAACGTGGAGACCACCTTGCTGCGTCGCCCGGAAGCCGTTCAACAGGAGGGAACACCGTGAAGGCGACCGAGACGACAGTCCGGGATGTCCTGCAGGGCCAGCAGCAGTATGTCGTCCCGCTGTACCAGCGCCGCTACAGCTGGGAGCGCAAGGACGACAAGGACCCTTTGAACCAGCTGTGGGACGACATCAGGTCTTTGGATGGCAGCGACCCAGCGTCGACGCATTTCCTTGGCTCCATTGTGATCGCTCCGAGCCCCTCGAACACGCCTGCGGGCGTCGTGAAGTGGCTCGTAGTCGATGGGCAGCAGCGGCTCACCACGCTCAGCCTGCTGCTCTGCGCCATTCGCGATCATGTCCAGCACGACGATCCCCAGCTCGCCGAGAAGATCCACGAGTTCTACCTGGTCAACAAGTATGCGTCGGGTAACGAGCGCTACCGGCTCCTACCGACCCAGGAAGACCGCCAGTCGTGGATTGCGCTGGTCGAGCGCTACCCCGACGCGGGTGGTGAGGACCGTGTCGGCGCGGCCTATCGATTCTTTCTGCGAAAGCTACAAGAGGTGGACGACCCAGAGGATGAACACGACATCCGTCGAATCGAGCAGACCATCACCGCTCGCCTCGCCGTGGTGGCGATTTCCGCGCACGCGGACGACAACGTGCACCGCATCTTCGAGTCGTTGAACTACAAGGGCCAGCCACTGACCCAGGCCGACCTCCTTCGCAACTATACCTTCATGCGGCTGCCACGCCGCGGCGATTACGTCTACACTCACCATTGGCTGCCGTTGCAGCAGCTGCTCAGCGACACCGAGTTGGAGGATCTGGCGTGGTACGACCTCGTGCTGCGCGGTGACGATCGGGCAACCCGGGAGTCGACCTACCGCTCGCAGCAGCTGCGGCTCAACCCGAAGGACGAGACCGCCATCGAACAGTGGGTCGCTGAGCTGCACCACAAGGCTCGGATGTTCAAGCGGGTACTTGACCCCCAGGCCGAATCGGCGCCCGCACTGCGCCGCGCGCTGGACCGGCTGAGCCGATGGGGGGCTGCGTCGGCCATCAGGTCTGTCCTGTCAGGCCCGCGCAAGAGATTCCCGACAGACCAGCACGTCAAAGACGCCGTTCTGGTGAACAACTTCTACTGGACAGGCCGCGGTCCACAGCGCACCTTCGTCCTGCGCGCGCTGGAGGAAGACTACCGGCACGGGGAGCCCATCGACTTCAGCCGGGCCGCGCTGACCATCGAGCACGTACTGCCACAATCGCTGACTTCGGACTGGGAAGAGATACTCGCCGCCGGAGCGAGCGACGATGAAACGCCCGAGGAGGTGCACACCTCGCTGGTGCACACACTTGGCAACCTCACCCTCACTGCCTACAACGCCAAGCTGGCCAACGACAGCTTCTTCGCGAAGAAGAAGCTACTCGCTGACAGTGGCCTTGCGATGAATCGCGAGATCGCCGACGCCTCAGGGTGGGGGCGCGCCGAGATCCAGGCCCGCGGCCGGGCGCTAGGCCAGCGGATCGTGTCAATCTGGCCTGGTCCGGATGAGTCGGTGAGCGTACCGCCTCCCAACCCTCGGTGGGTGCTCATGAACCAGGTGCTCGCGGTTCTTCCGGCTGGGCGGTGGACCAGTTACTCCGATGTGGCCGAAGTAATCGGCTCGTATCAGGTGGCCGTGGGCAACCGGCTGGCCACCGTGACAGTCCCTAACGCCCACCGCGTGCTGAGGCTCAACGGTCAAATTTCACCGGACTTCCGTTGGCCAGACCCACAACGGACTGATGATCCCCGAGAAGTCCTGGAACGTGAGGGTGTCCGCTTTGATGAGTGGGGCAGAGCTGTTCCAGAGCAGCGCATGACCGCAGCCGATCTCGCCGAAGCGATGGAGTTCGACACGACCATATAGTGGCGGCGCGCTGGCTGGCTGCGATATCCACGAAGTTCGCGTCCGGTCGCCCGACGGTGCTGGATGACAGCGATATGGTCCGGCTCTACGCTATGATCAACGGGAAGGATCCGCGGTCGCGCGGCACTGCCGCGTCCCGCTCCCAACCCGGGCGCGCCACGGGAGACGTACTTCCGTCCACGTATCCATGATGCCGTGCACCAGGGCAATCAGCCAGGGCTGGAGCCACGATAGGAGTTCGATGGCAGTCGTGCTTCGGCAGGTTGGTCAGGCTCGAGCTCAGCTTGATCGACACCAGGTGAGGTTTCCGAGGTCTGCAGCATCGCGCACGTCATCCCGTTGCGGGAGCAGCTCCGTGACTACGTGAAACGGGTGGCTCCGGATAAAGAGGGGGACATTGTCACCACCTGACGGGATTGACGTCCGGGTGGTCAGTGCCGACCAGGCAGCGCGGCACACAGATGAGCTGATCGCCGTGTGTCGCTGGTCCTTGCGATGTGGCACGATCTCGCAGGTGACCAGCAGACCCGCCGCGGCGCAGCACCTGCGCGACCTCGCGCGGCTGCGCCGCGTCCGCGACCGGATCGACCGGGAGTACGCGCAGCCGCTGGACGTCGAGGCGCTCGCCCGCGGCGCGCACATGTCGGCCGGGCACCTCAGCCGCGAGTTCCGGCTCGCCTACGGCGAGTCGCCGTACGGCTACCTCATGACGCGGCGCATCGAGCGCGCGATGGCGCTGCTGCGTCGTGGCGACCTCAGCGTCACCGAGGTCTGTTTCGCGGTCGGCTGCTCGTCGCTAGGCACCTTCAGCACTCGCTTCACCGAGTTGGTCGGTGTGCCGCCCAGCACCTACCGGCGCTACGCGACGGGCGCGACGGCGGGGATGCCGCCGTGCGTGGCGAAACAGGTGACCAGACCGATCAGGAATCGAGAAGCACGGGTCACGGAGCCGCAACTAGCCTGATCGCCATGGACATCACCATTCACGCGAGCTTCCTCCCGCACGACGACCCGGACGCCTCCCTGGCCTTCTATCGCGACACCCTCGGCTTCGAGGTCCGCAACGACGTCGGAAACGGCAAGATGCGCTGGATCACGGTCGGACCCGCCGACCAGCCCGGCGTGTCCATCGTCCTGGACCCGCCGGCCGCCAACCCCGGCATCACCGACGACGAGCGCCGCACCATCGCCGAGATGATGGCCAAGGGCACCTACGCCATGCTCCTCCTGGCCACCAAAGACCTCGACGGCACCTTCGAGCGGCTGCAGGCCAGCGACGCCGACGTCGTCCAGGAGCCGACCGAGCAGCCGTACGGGGTTCGCGACTGCGCCGTCCGCGATCCCGCGGGCAACCTGATCCGCATCCAGGAGCTGCGCTGAGCCGTCCGGCGATCGCAGCCATGACCTGCACGGACGGCACCGTGAAGGAGCCCGCGCACGACGTCGGTGGCGGCCGCCTGGTGGCCACCGTCACCGACCCCGATGGCAACGTCCTCGGGCTGCCACCCGGGCCGTTCGGCTGGGGCTGGGCCACACCCGTGACGTGTCCATGATCGAGGGCGAAGTCGAGGTCCTCGAGATCGACGCGCTGCCGGGGGAGCGGGGTGACCGGTTCGTCGCGCACACCGGCTTCGACCCGCGTGGGCTGGCCACGCCGTACCGCTGGTTCCGTATCTCCCCGCGGCGCATCCAGGCCTGGCGCGAGGTGAACGAGCTGTCCGACCGCGAGCTGATGCGCGACGGCCGCTGGTTGGTCTGACGCCTCGGCCGGGCGCGCCGCGTGGCCGGGGCCCAGAGGCTCCACGGGCCGAAGCGAAGGAGAACCAGACGTACTGCTCGAAGCTGGTCGAGCCAGGCGACGCCGACGGAGACCGCGAAGGCGGCCCCGCCCAACAGATGGAGACACGATGAGCACGGCCACGAGGACGGACACGCAGTCACCTGCGCTGCACGTCGCCGACAGCCACGATCTGATCCGCGTGCACGGCGCGCGCGTGAACAACCTCAAGGACCTCAGCGTCGAGATCCCGAAGCGCCGGCTGACGGTATTCACCGGCGTCTCCGGCTCGGGCAAGAGCTCGCTGGTGTTCGACACGATCGCCGCCGAGTCGCAGCGGATGATCAACGAGACCTACAGCGCCTTCGTGCAGGGCTTCATGCCGACGCTGGCCCGGCCCGAGGTCGACGTGCTCGACGGGCTGACGACCGCGATCATCGTCGACCAGCAGCGGATGGGCGCCGACCCCCGCTCCACGGTCGGCACCGCCACCGACGCCAACGCGATGCTGCGCATCCTCTTCAGCCGACTCGGGCAGCCGCACATCGGCTCGCCCCAGGCGTTCTCCTTCAACGTCGCCTCGATCAGTGGAGCGGGTGCAGTCACCTTGGAGCGCGCCGGACGGACCGTGAAGGAGCGTCGCAGCTTCAGCATCACCGGCGGCATGTGTCTGCGCTGCGAAGGCCGGGGCACGGTCTCCGATATCGACCTCACCCAGCTCTACGACGACTCCAAGTCGCTCGCCGAGGGCGCGTTCACCATCCCGGGCTGGAAGTCGGACAGCTTCTGGACGGTGCGGGTCTACGCCGAGTCGGGCTTCGTCAACCCGAACAAGCCGATCCGCAAGTACACCAAGAAGGAGCTCCACGACTTCCTCTACCACGAGCCGACCAAGGTGAAGGTCGATGGCGTCAACCTCACCTACGAGGGTCTGATCCCGAAAATCCAGAAGTCGTTCCTGTCCAAGGACGTCGACGCGCTGCAGCCGCACATCCGCGCCTTCGTGGAGCGGGCGGTGACGTTCACCACCTGCCCCGACTGCGGTGGCACCCGGCTCAGCGAGGCGGCTCGATCGTCGAAGATCAAGGGGATCAACATCGCCGACGCCTGCGCGATGCAGATCAGCGACCTCGCCGAGTGGCTGCGCGGTCTGGACGAACCGTCGGTGGCGCCGCTGCTTGCGTCGCTGGGGCACACGCTCGACTCGTTCGTGGAGATCGGGCTGGGCTACCTCTCGCTCGACCGGCCGTCGGGCACGCTGTCGGGTGGCGAGGCACAGCGCACCAAGATGATCCGCCACCTCGGCTCCTCGCTCACCGACGTCACCTACGTCTTCGACGAGCCCACCATCGGCCTGCACCCCCACGACATCCAGCGGATGAACGACCTGCTGCTGCGGCTGCGGAACAAGGGCAACACGGTGCTCGTCGTGGAGCACAAGCCGCAGACGATCGCGATCGCCGACCACGTCGTCGACCTCGGCCCCGGCGCCGGTACGGCGGGCGGCACCGTCTGCTACGAGGGCACCGTCAAGGGGCTGCGGATCAGCGGCACCATCACCGGCCGCCACCTCGACGACCGGGCCGCCCTCAAGGAGACGGTGCGCACACCCACCGGCACGCTGGAGATCCGCGGCGCCACCTCCCACAACCTGCGCGACGTCGACATCGACATCCCGCTCGGGGTGCTCGTCGTCGTCACCGGCGTCGCCGGCTCCGGCAAGAGCTCGCTCGTGCACGGGTCGCTGCCACATCTCTCGGGGCCAGCCGGCGCGGGTGTGGTGTCGATCGGCCAGGGCGCGATCCGCGGCTCGCGACGGAGCAACCCGGCGACCTACACCGGACTGCTCGACCCGATCCGCAAGGCGTTCGCGAAGGCCAACGGCGTGAAGCCGGCGCTGTTCAGCGCCAACTCCGAGGGCGCCTGCCCGCACTGCAACGGCGCCGGCGTCATCTACACCGACCTGGCGATGATGGCCGGCGTCGCCACCACCTGCGAGGAGTGCGAGGGGAAGCGGTTCCAGGCATCGGTGCTGGAGTACCACCTCGGCGGCCGCGACATCAGCGAGGTGCTCGCGATGTCGGTGACCGAGGCCAAGGAGTTCTTCGGCGCCGGCCAGGCGCGCACGCCGACCGCGCACGCCATCCTCGACCGCCTCGCCGACGTCGGGCTCGGCTACCTCAGCCTCGGCCAGCCGCTCACCACGCTGTCCGGCGGCGAGCGGCAGCGGCTCAAGCTGGCCACCCACCTGACCGAGAAGGGCGGCGTCTACGTCCTCGACGAGGCGACCTCCGGCCTGCACCTCGCCGACGTCGAGCAGCTGCTCGGCCTGCTCGACCGACTCGTCGACGCCGGCAAGTCGGTCATCGTCATCGAGCACCACCAGGCGGTCATGGCGCACGCCGACTGGATCATCGACCTCGGCCCCGGCGCCGGCCACGACGGCGGCCGGATCGTCTTCGAGGGCACCCCCGCCGACCTCGTCGCCACCCGCTCCACCCTCACCGGCAAACACCTCGCGGCCTACGTCGGCACCTGACTCCAGGCCCTCGCGGACACCATGAGACGAGTTCTCTCACCTGTTTCGACTCGTCCCACTCACCTGGCAGACGCGGGAGTGGACGAGCCGGGAGTCGGCTCGGGAAATGCGGACGTGCGACACAACCGCTCGACGCCCGAGGAGGTCGTGATCACCATCAGATCACTTCCTTCGCCACAGCGTGGGTCGCTGGTCCAGACGCTCGGTGAAGTCGCGGACCCGGGCGTCGGCGGCCCAGGGCGCCAAGGCGGCGGTGACGGCGCGCAGGTAGTCCCTCAGCGCGTGCCGAGGTCACCCGCGCCAGGATGTCCAGCGCCCGGTGGCCGCAGTCGAGCGCCTGGTCGAGGTCTCGCGCCTGACAGGCGGCGGTGGCGACGACGGCCAGGCGGAGCCCGACGGCACGGGTGTGGACGTCGTCAGACATGTCGCTGAGGCTCGCCAGCAGGCCGAGCAGATCGTGGGGCAGGCCGAGCAGCGTGCCGCCGAACTCGACGCCGAGTCGGCGACGCAGCGCCGGCAGGTCGAGGAGGACTTCGAGATCACCATGTCCGCCCGGCGCAGCGAGACGATGCACACGCTGGCCGAACAGGAGGCGACCAGCAGGTCCGAGGCGGCGCGCCGCATCGACGAGGCCACCGAAGCCGCCGGGTAGTGACCGAGGCCGATCGCAACGCCGTGGCCATGGTCGAAGAAGCCACCCGGCAGGTCGAGGCGCTGCGCACGGTGCGGCGCCAGGTCACCGAGCAACTGCTGGCGGTGCGCACTGGAGGCGCGGCCCGGCTCCGACGCGCGGGAGCTGACCCGGACGGCCCGGCAAGTCGCCGCAACCCGGGCGTAGCCGACCACCGAACGCGGGGCAGGCTATCAGCGAGCCTGCCGCACCGGTGCCGGTCAGCTGGTGCGTTGACCAGGTACGTTTGCTGGATTTTGGTCGGTACGACATTGCCACATCAGCGGCCAGGAGATCAACCGGGAGTGCGGCGTCGACGGCACGGATGTGCTCGGCTAACGATCGCACCGGGGTGGCCACTGGCTGCGGCTCCCTGGTGGTCGGCTATCCTCCGTTCCAAAGCTGTGACGGAGACAAGTAGTCCGTGATCACGCGGGTTGAAGAGAGCCGCCGGGAGCTGGGAAGGCGGCCTCGCACCACGGGTGAAGACCCTCCTGAGCTGCGAGGAGGAACGGCATGCACCATACCTGTAGTGGCCAGGTGTCGTGCCCAATGCCTCGTCGGGTAGCCGCGTCACCTGGCCGAACGAGACCCTCGCCCGAGGGTGAAGTGCGGTGGCACCGCGAGTAGCCCTTCTCGCCCGCACTCCCAGGGGTAGCAGATCAATTGTGTCCGAACACGGAGTGTGAATTGATTCGCGTGCTGACGTCGGAGTTGGCGAAGCATACAGGGGATACCGTCGTGATGGCGGGGTGGCTGCACCGTCGCAGGCAACACAAGGCCATGACGTTCGCGATCCTCCGGGACCGTTCCGGCCTGACCCCAGGTACTGACACGTGACCCGGCGGTCATGGAGCAGATCGCGGACCTGACAGAGGAGACGGTGATCGAGGTGACCGGCACCGTCACGGCCAACATTCAGGCACCGGGCGGGCTGGAGATCACCGAACCGACGATTCGGACGCTCTCGGACGCGGCGGTCCCGTCACCCGTTGAGGTGTACAAGCCGAACGTCGTGGCCGGTCTGCCTGTCATCCTCGACAATGCGGCCGTGGCGCTGCGCCACCCCAAGCTGCGCGCTCCCTTCGAGATCACCGCGGTGTCCGTGGAAGCTTTCCGGTCCACCTTGAACAGGTTGCAGTTCACCGAGATCTTCACTCCCAAGATCGTGGGATCGGCGACCGAGTCGGGCGCGAACGTTTTCGCCATCGACTACTTTGGACGCCCCGCGTTCCTTGCACAGTCGCCGCAGTTCTATAAGCAGGCCATGGTCGGCGTATTCGAACGGGTGTATGAGGCGGGCCCGGTCTTCCGAGCCGAACCACACGGCCCGGCCCGGCACATCGCCGAGTACACGAGTCTGGACGCGGAACTGGGCTATATCACCGACCACACCGAGGTGATGTGGGTTCTGCGCGACGTGATAGCTGGGATGGCCACCGCAATCCGCGAACAAGCGGCTTCGGCGATCGACCTGTTGGGGGTGACCCCGCCAGTGGTTCCCGACGAGATCCCGACCGTCCACTTCTCTGACGCCCAGGAACTCATCGCTCGGGCCACGGAGGAGGACCCGCGTGGCGAGCCGGATCTCAGTCCCGCTCATGAGCGCTGGCTGTCGGATTGGGCCATGCGTGAGTACGGGTCGGAGTTCCTGTTCGTCACGGGGTACCCGATGGTAAAGCGGACTTTCTACACCCACCCGGATCCGGCGCGACCGGAGTACTCTAATAGTTTCGATCTGCTCTTTCGAGGCCAGGAACTCGTCACCGGTGGGCAGCGGCTACATCGATACTCTGACTACATCGCGGCTCTCGGCGCCCGCAGCGAGTCGCCTGACAACTACGCGAGCTATCTTGCCGTGTTCGCCCACGGCATGCCGCCACACGGCGGATTCGCGATCGGTCTCGAACGATGGGTCGGGCGCGTGGTCGGTGCCGACAACATTCGGTACGTGACCCTTTTCCCACGAGACCTGCAACGACTTGAGCCGTAAGATTTGTGTCGCGGGCGGTGGCCGGTATGGTTGGCCTTCGTGCTCGGGATCTGCCTCTCGCTGTGCGCCAACATCACCGCCGCGCCGAGCTGAGCGTATTCGCCGTAGCGGTCGCGGCGTGCCCGCCGCTGGCGCTGCTGCTGGCGGTCGAGTTGCTCAACCGCGCGCTCAAACGGCACCGTGCCGAGACCGCGAGCGAGACCGGCACCGAGACGGGCGAGACCGGCGACTAGACGGCATCGGTGGTGCGTCTCGCGGCGCTCCCGGACAAGTCTCGCCCGCCTGCAGAGCCAACGGCTGAGCAGCGGATGTGGGCGTACTACGTAACCGAGCGGTCAAAGGGCCGCACACCGACCGGTGCGGAGCTGGATCGGATCACGGGGTACGAACAACTACGGCCGGAAGGTGCTGCGACGGTGGAAGTCGACTGGCTTGATCGCGAGGACGATCAAGCCGATATCGACACCACTCGTCGATCAAGCAGGCTGACGGCCAGCCAGACTGTGTACCAATCGATCTGAACGGCCACGACCTGAAGTTCTGGGCTGGCGGTGGCTACCGCCGGGGCCATCGGGGCGTGATCTTGCTTCCTACGCGGGCGGCTCGCCCGCGCTCCAGACGGTGTCTGCTTCTCCGTCGAGCAGCTCGGCGCGATCTCCGGCGAATTCGCGCAACCGGCGACCTGCCCACTCAAGCGCGTTGGCAAGCACCATCTCGGCGTCACCGCACACGCGGATGGTGACCTGATCAACGTCGGTCGCGGGCCCGCCTCCGGTGTCAACCTCGATCCCGCAGTTTGCCCTCGGAGTTCATCAACGTGATCTCTGTCCATCCTCCGTGCCCCGCGTCGCCGCCCATCTCCCCGGTGGTGGCGACTGCGGCCTTGAGATGGCATGCATCCTCGAAGAGCGCTTCATCTCGATGGACTGTCATGTCACGAGGGTAGCGGCAAGATCGTCTTGATGGGCGGCCGAGGGGGTTCGCTTTGGGAGTTGCGGGCTCGGCGCCGCGCCTCCAGGCTCTGCTGGGTCAAGCGTTGGCGCAGCTCGCTCAACGGCAGGGAGTTGCCTGCCGGGGTAGATCGAGTTCGACACGTGAAGTCACCGGGCCAGCGTAGAGCGCCGCTCCTTGCCCGCTGTGACGGACAGTCGTCGACCACGTGGCTGCCGTAATCAGGCGGAGCGGCGAGCCGTAAGCTGGGTAGCGTGACGGAGCAGCTGACGGTGGCAGTGGGACGGCGCGCGGCACGAGCGATCCTGATCGACGATCTCAGTCGGCTGGTATTGATCAAGCGGACGAAGCCTGGGCAGGCGCCGTACTGGACCGCGCCGGGTGGCGGGGTCGAGGACACCGACGCCACAGTGGAGGCGGCGCTGTACCGGGAGCTGGCGGAGGAACTGGGCGCCAAGGCCACGGACGCCTCGCAGGTGTTCCTGTTCAGCTCGCCCTCGGATGCCGGGGTCGCGGTGCAGCACTTCTTCGTGGCGCGGCTGGCCAGCCTGGACGAGTCGGCCCGCAGTGGCCCGGAGTTCGGTGACCCGTCGCGGGGCGGGTACGAGCTGGACCGCGTTGACCTTCAGGGAGACGATCTGGTCGCGATCGACTTGAAGCCGACCGCGTTGAAGGAGTTCATCCTGGGCAACCGGGAAGCGCTGTTGGTCGAGGCGGGCGCCGTCGGCTGAGCCTGTTACGTGCCCCACCGAAGGTAGACCGGAGTGGCGCGGCCGGGCAGCGTGCGCAGGGCGCTGTGGTCGGTGCCGAGGGTGTCGTGCAGCGCTGCGGTTTCTCCTGGCCACTTGGCGTGAGCGAGTTCGTCGAAGGCGAGCACGCTGCCCTTGGCGAGATACGGCCGGATGGCGTCGATCGTGTCGCGGGTCGGCTCGTAGAGGTCGAGGTCGAAGTAGGCCAGGGCGATGACAGTGTGCAGGTTGTCCGCCAGGTAACGCGGGAGCGTTTCGCGCACGTCGCCTTGGACGATCAGCGTGCGCCGGATGTGGCCGAGGTGCTCGCCCTGCTCGTGTGAATCGAGCACGTCCCGTAGATGGCGTGGGTAGCCGTCGGTGAGCGCGAATCGGCCCGTGACGGCGCTGGGGCTGGTCGTGTCGATGTAGGTCACGTCGGGGAAGCCGGTGAAGGTGTCGAAGCCGGTGAAGGTGTCGAAGCCGACGATCCGGCGATGCGGGTTGTACGGCTCGTAGACACCGCGCAGCGCGGTGAGGGCGGCGAGGTGGCGTCCGCGGTGCACGCCGAACTCCATGATCACGCCGGGAACGTCGAGAATCATCCGGTAGAGCGCATCCACCGAGAGCAGGTCCATCAGCGGCTGCCTGCGCAGGTACAGGGCGAGATTGTCGACCAGTTCGTCGGGCGGGATGGGTGTACTGGCCAGCAGGTGGGCGAGGCGGTGGTGGACCGTCCGCTCGTGGTCCGACTCGTGCGGCAAGAGCCGGTCGTTGGTCTGATCGTCGATCACGTGGTCTCCCTGGGTGGTGCCGCCCACAGGTGGGCAGGCGCAAGGCGGAAGTCGCTGGCGTAGCCGAAGATGTCGGCGGGGTGGCGGTAGCCGTGGTGCAGGGCGGCGACGGCACCGATGAGCAGCCGGTGGGACACGATCAGCACCGGGCCGTGCTCGGTGGCGAGGTCACCGGCGATGGTCGCGGCTTCGGCAGCGCGTTCGGCGAACGCCCGGAGGCTTTCCCCTCCGGGCAAGGCGCTGTCCGGGTTGTGGGCGCGCTGTTCCCGCCAGGCGAGGTAGTCGGGCGGGTACTGGCTGTGGGCGAGGCCGAGGACGCAGTGCGGGGCTCGCCATTCGGCGAACGCGCTGATCGGTTCGGCGAGGCGGGTGCCCAACGCGCCGGCGACGATGGCGGCGGTTTGGCGGGCGCGGCGCAGTGGGCTGGACGCGATGAGCGCCGGTTGCCAGCGGTGCTTGTGCAGCTCGCGGGCGGTCAACTCGGCTTCGACGGTGCCTGCGATGGTGAGCGGACTGCCTGGGTGGGCGTGGGCGCCGGGGCGGCAGAGCCCGTCGTCACAGTTGCCGTGGCGCATCCAGAGCGCGGCGGGAGTCATGTCATGCACCAGCCCCCGTCAATGGTCAGGCACTGGCCTGTGATGAATCCCGCGTTAGGTGAGGTAAGGAAGTCGACGGCGGCGGCGAGGTCGTCGGGTTGGCCACGGCGTTTGATGCACTGTCGGTCGAGCTGCCGGGTGACCATCGCGGCGTGGTCGGGGACGACGGCGTGTTCGGCGGGCACTTCGATGGAGCCCGCGCGGACGCAGTTGACGGTGACGCCGTGCGGTCCGACTTCTCGGGCCAGGGCGCGGACGAGTCCTTCCAGACCGCTCTTGGCCGCAATGTAGGCGAGGCGTGCGGCGATCGCTGCGCCGATGCCGGAACCGGCTCCGGTGATGATGGCGACGCGACGGGCCACGGTCAGTTGACCTCCGCATCTGATGGTGTGAGGGCGAGGAAGTCCAGCAGCGCTGTGGCCGGGTCCAGTGCTTGGGCCAGCAGGGCCAGGGACAGCGCCGCCTCGCGGGGTTCGAGTTTGGCGAGGTGGTAGACGGCGAGCAGCCGCATCACCAGGTAGGGGCGCAGCCAGGCCATGAGATCGTCGATGCCGAGATGGCGAGCGATGGGCCGGACGATCTCGTCGAGGTAGCGGCGCAGGACATGTCGGCGTGCGGGGCTGGACGTGTGCCGATAGTCGATCGCCAGTGACGAGCCGCTGTGTTCGACGTGGACGACGGGCTCGGCGAGACTGGCCGGGGCGAGCGCCGAGGGGTGATCGCGGAAGGCGGCGCAGTTGTAGTACGGGGTGAGCCACGCGCCGTGGAGGCGTTGGTAGAGCAGGAAACAGGCGAACTCGCCGGGTAGCGCGTTGAGCCCTCCGGTGTCGTAGTCGAACCACACCGGTCCACCCGCGGGCGACCAGCCGATGTTGATGTCGGTGGGGTCGCCCTGGGTGACGGCCGCCCAAACAGGACTGCGGCGGGCGAAGTGCACTCGCAACCAGATCATCAGGTCGGCGAAGTCGACCGCGTGTTCCCGGCCGTTGACGACCAATCGCAAGTCCGCCAGATCCTCCGGGCGAATTCTCCGGGTGCCGCTGGTGATCGGCCACGGTGCGTTGGGCCGGTAGTACCGGTCGAGGCGGCCGTCGGGCGCGGCGCGGTCGCCGTAGAGCTTGCTGATCGTCTCCCCGTTGGTCATGCGCCACAGGGTGCGGCTGATGACGTGCTGGTAGCGGCTGAACACGGCGGTCAGGCAGGCGTCGAGGCGGCGCGTGTCACCCGTGAGGTCGGCGTGGGCGATCTCGTCAAGCAGCAGGCCGCTGTCGCGGCCGAGGTGCGGCCACCGGTCGTAGACGAGCACGGTCCAGCGGGCGATTCGTCGCGCGGCACGCAGCCTCGGCACGGGGTAGAACGCGCGGAGGCGGGCGTGTCCAGCCCATTCGGCGCGAGCCTCGTCGCGGTTCGGGTTGGCCTTGACGAACAGAGCGTGTCCGGCCCAGTCGACGTGCCAGGTGTGGTTGGCCGTGAAGCGTCGGTGGTTGGTGATCCCCAGCATGACGGTTCACCACCAGCCAGCGAGTTCACTCGCGAAGTCGGCGATGATCTCGGCCGGGATGTCGGCGAGGCTCGCCGACTGCGACCACAGGGCGTCATCCAGGTGGTCGCGCACAGGGCAGCGGTCGGCGAGCGCCAGCATCCGAGAGAACGGGGTCGCGATGGCGTGGTGGCGTGCGGTCCCGGTGGTCCACTTGGTGTGCGCATGGCGACCGTAGAGCCCGACGACGTGAGGGCTGCTTCCGTCCGGCCGTTCGGTGAGGGCGGCCAGGTGGGTCGGTCCGGTGTCGTTGCCGATCACGACCTCGGCGGACGCGAACACGTCGAGGCAGTCCACGGCATCCAGGCCAGCCAGAATCTCGATGCCGTCGAGCGGCGTGGGCTCGGCGTCGGTACTCGTTATCAGGGTGAATGTCCACGGCGCGGGGAACCGCTGGGTGAGGACGCCCGCGATGCGGGCGAAACCGGTCCCGCCGTAGTCCTTCCTGTCCGGCCAACTGGTCGCCGAGACGAACACGACGTGGAACGGTCGTGCTCGCTCGCTCGACCTGAACGTCGGGAGTGGCGCACGGTCGGCGGGCAGCCGGACGCCGAGGGCTTGCTCGGCGGCGAGGTAGTACCGCATCGGCAGAGCGGCGTGGACCTCGACCTGTTCGTCGTCCAGGATGTCGAGCCACGCATGGGGCCTCTCGGGAATCGCGTAGAACGTGAACCCCTTGCGGTGTCTGGTGTGGATGGTGTGCGGCCCGTTGGTGAAGCTCGTGCTCAGGGGCAGTCGGCAGCGTTGCATCAGGCGTGGGCGAGGACCCTGGTAGTGCAACTCGCTGTCGCGTCCGGTCCCGTCGGCGAGTGCCTGGACGAGCCCGAGTGCGAGCAGAACGTCACCGAGCCCACGCTCCCCCAGGACCACCGACCAGCCGAGTTGGCCGATCACGTCCCCTCCGCTGGTGTAGGAGGGGAGTTCCCCGGCCGCGCGCCGGTAGGGCAGCGCGCGGGCCAGGGGTGCGTGCTGGCGGGGGACGATGACCGGTCCGCCGCGTTGCCGCGTCACCGTGTCGATCGTCCACGGGCTCACAGTTGCGTGAGGGTGCACAGCGGGACTCCCAGCGATTCCAACAGCGGACGTGCGTTGCCGGTGGTGTCCTCGATCAAGCACGCGATGCCGGTCACCTCGACGGCCGAGTCCCGGAGCACCGTGACCAGGTTGGCCAGCGTGCTCCCGGTGGTGATCTCGTCATCAACGATGAGCACGCGGGCTCCCGCAAGGTCGCCGTAGGTGAAGACCTCGGTGCGGCGGGCGTGGGGTTCGGCGAAGCGCCGCTTGTGGGGCAGGTCGAGGTCGAGCTTCCAGGCCAGGCGGTACGGCAGGTCGCTGGCCAGGGCGACGGCGACGGCGGGCAGGATGCCGCCAGCGTCCAACCCGAGCAGCACGTCCGGGGCCGCGAACTCCGGGTGGCGCGACCATGCCTCCCACAGGGCGCTGCCGGTGCGCAGCAGCGTCGACGGGTGTACCTCGTCGAGGATGCCGTCCAGGTCGTGGACGATCCGGACATCCCGAGTCTGCGGGGGCACGCCGAGACGACGGACACGCCGGGCCTGGTAGGCGAGGTCTTCCGGAACAGTGGTCATTCGCTGGTCCTCACGGTGTCGTCGAGTCGGTCGAGGTAGGTCAACAGCCGGTCCGTCGCGTCAACGAGTTGTCGGCACAGGACCGGATCGCGGGGGCGACGAATGAGGTCGTCCAGTTCAGGCGGTGCGCATCCGGCGGCCGGGTGAAGCTCGCGGAACGCCGTGAGCACGTCGTCGACATCGTGAAGGTCGTGCCCGTCGGCCCGCAGCAGGATCTTCGCCAGCAGCACCAAGTGCTTGTGCACCGCGCGCACGTCCGGTCGATCATGGGCGAGCAAGCGGCGGGTGGTCATCAGCACCAGTCCCAGCTCGCCCCGACTGGTGCGATCGCCGTGGACGCTGACCGGCACCGGCAGCAGGTAGCCCGCTCGTCGGTAAAGCACGCCGACACCCTGTGCGGCGCGGCGCAGCGCCTGCACGACGCGCGGTGGCACCCGCAGCGCGTCGATGTCGGCGCTGGTGAAGACACTGAGACCGACCTCGATGCCATCGGGCGCGGGCAGAGAGCCAGCTACACCGCGCAGCCACGCCACGGGCGCTGTATCGCGGACGACGAGCAGGTCCAAATCGCTCCACCCGTCCCGCCAGCTCGCGGTCCCCGTGCTGCCGGTCGCGAGCACCAGCGCGACATGATCGTCGAGCACATGGTCGGTGGCCTGTCCCAGCCACCCACTCTGCGTCACCGGACCACTCGCGTCCAGCGCCACCCTCGGCAGATCCACTGTAGACACCATGCGGTTGACGGTGAGCTTGAGCGCACTCAACGGCACGGAGTTGTCGATGACGTGATCGGCGATGTCGGCGATGCGGTCCGCTCCACGTTCACGCTTGGTCGCGTCCCGCCCGCGCAACCGCGTCTCGGTTTCCGCTGCGCGGCTTGCCCGGATGGTCGCGTCCGCGTCGACGTACACGACCTGGCAGCGGTCACCCCAGACCCGTTTGAGGTGTGCGGTCGCCTCGAAGCGGTGGGCGCTTTCCAGGCTGATCGTGCGCGCCTTGGTCGTCTCGGCGAACCGTAGGATCTCCTCGGTGAGCCGTTCGGCCTGTTCCCGTTCCGACCAGCACTCGTACGGGTCGGCGGTCCCGGCCCGCATGGCGGCGACCTCCAGCAGGTAGCCGATTTTCAAGCGGGTCACACCGTGCTCGTCGCGCAGCAGTTCACCGACGGTGCTCTTGCCGCTCTCCGACATGCCGCCCAGCACCCACAGCCGGTCCAGCACGTCGTCCGGCAGCGGTTGCACCTCGACACCCAAGTCAGCCAGGCGGCCCCGGAGCCTTCGCTGGACATCGAGGATCGGGGCGTCGCCGAGGTCGAGTACCGCGTGGTACTCCCCGCGTTCGGCCTGGAGAGCCAGGATTTCCGCGAGCGTGCGCTGGTACGCGGCATACCGCTCGTTGGCTGGTTTCGGTTCGCGCCGCAGCGCCTCGGCCGCTTCCCGCGCGGGGTCGGCGGACCGGCGTAACAGCACGTGCACTTCGCGCCGGGGGGCAGCGGTCGGGAGATCGGCCGCCAGGTGGTCCACCAGCCGCAGCGCCTTCGTCGGCGACAGATCGTCCTTGAGCGCGGCGGTGGCGGCGCACGTGGCCCGGAGCATGGGCAATCCCCCGGTCTTCCAGTGTCAGCGGCCAGCTCGCGGCACGGCGGGCGACGTGGCTGCCCAGCATCAAGCCGACGTGCTCGGCCGTGGTGGAGCCGACGAACCACCAGTGGGCGAAGTCGCCCGCGGCGACCTCGCGCCACCGGCAATCCCAGGCATCCACCGTCCCCACGAGGTCGGCGCGTGGCATGCCGCCGCGGTGCAGCCAGGCAAGCTGCGTTGTCTTCCCCACGTTGTCGACGCCGTTGAGCGACACCGACAGGTGCTGGTCTGCGTCTGCGGTCACGATGCGCTCCGGTAGGTCTTCAGGGGGCGCCACGCCGGGAGCCGCCGGTGGCCGGTGGCGACATCACGAATCAGGTCGTCGTAGGCGTCGGCCAGCTCGGCGAGCTGCCGTAGCGCCAAGCGGGCTCGATCGCGGGCGTCGTTGGTGTTGATCAGGCTGTTCGCGCGGACCACGCGATCGCCAGACGGTCGATCACCGAGCCGAGCGTTTCGGTGTGCAGGGAGGCGTCCGCGCGGCTGGGGATCTGGGCCGCCACCCACTCGTCGATCTGCTCCACCAGGGCGATACGCCGGGCGTTGAGTTCGTCGATGAGCCGCTTGCTGGCGGCGATGTCCTCGGCGGAAGCGCCGGGAGCGCGGCTGGCATCCTCGGCATGCCACTGCCGCTGATGGTGGGCCGCCAGTTCGTTCGCCGTGTCCAGGACATGCTGCCCCGGATGATCGCTGCTGGTGGTCTGGCGGAATGCCTCGATGATCGAGGCGGACCTGGGCAGGATCTCCCGCACGTGTGCCACGTGTGGCTGCGTGGTCGGCTCACCGGCGTCAGCCATGATCGGCACCTCCCTTTCGGTCGATTTGCGCGTGGGTGCGCCTGCGCCGAGGGGAGTCGGGCGGCTTACTCAGGCGAGGCTTGGTCGTGCGCCGCTGGCAGGACGGCGCAACGACGCGACCAGAACTCGTTGAACGTCGGCCGAGGCGGGAAGCACCCAGCCGACGCCGGACGGCGGCACCTGCCAGCGGTACGGCAGGCCGTCACGCGCCGTTGGAGGGACGGGCAACCACGCCCCGAACGGCGTCGCGGCGACCGGACCGCGCTCGGACAGCGCAAGCTGCGCCAAGGCGCGCTGGCCGTGGGTGGCGGGCACCTCCACCGCGTTGACCCCGTTTCCGCGCGCCAGCAGTACCGAGTAAGGCCGCCGTGTCCACAATTCCAGCGCCACCTCGGGGGTCGGTCGTCGTAGCCAGTTGCCACAGAGCGGCGGCTGGTTCCAGCCCTGCCGCGCCGGGCTTGCCCAGCCAGGCCCCGTGCTCGGCGAGCTGGTAGGTTCCCGGCAGTATGGGCCAGCCGTGGTCTGCCAGGTCGACGGCGGCGGCGCGGATCTTGGTCCACGCCAGTCCCGGAATCCCCGGCACGAGGGGCGCGATCAGCGGTCGGCAAGCGGCGCTAGGGTAATCAGTCATCAGTGTTCGCCCCCTGTTGACCTGGTGTAATGGCGTCTACGAGTTCACCAGTCAGCAGGGACGAACACGACCACAGCAAGTGCCCACAGTTGGGCCAGATCGGGGACATTGAGGGGACATTCCTGATCTGCGGGTGCAGCACGCCCTACCGGCGGCTGCGTGGGCGACGAACTCGGTTTCCGTAGGCCACGTCGTATCCGATCCGAGCAGGACCAGACCGAGCCCATTCCCGCGCCGCTCACGTTCGCCACCACGCCCGCCGCTGCCGAGCCACACGTT
>JBOHGM010000040.1:34561-38706 GCA_050699435.1 Pseudonocardiaceae bacterium
CGGCTGCGTGGGCGACGAACTCGGTTTCCGTAGGCCACGTCGTATCCGATCCGAGCAGGACCAGACCGAGCCCATTCCCGCGCCGCTCACGTTCGCCACCACGCCCGCCGCTGCCGAGCCACACGTTGAGCGTGACCAGGACGAGTGGCGCCAGATCCGCTCGGCCTTGGGTAGACATCGCCGTGAGCTCGCGGTGCTCGCCGAGACCCTGTATCGCGACCACCGCATCCCAGGCTTGAAGAACACCGGTGCCATCAGTTCGCCCGCCTGGATACCCGCCGAGCCCGTACCCCTGGACGAGATCACGCTGACATTGGACTCCGTGGGCGCCGAGCCCACGATCACCGGAGAAGAACCCGAAAGCGCCCCGGTTCGCCCCCTGGCGACCATCGACGCCCGGTACCGCCGCTACCACGATGCCATCCGCGACCTCTCCGCACCACGCCTGTTCGAGCACCGGCTGTGCTTCCGCCTGCTCGGGCTCGACTGGACCCAGCCGCGTATGCGCTTCGGGCAGATGGGCTTCTTCGACGCGGTGGACACCAACGAGGCGCTGGCCCACGAATTCGCCGCCCACCACCTCGCCATCGACGGCGACAGCGACATGCCGCGCGCCTCCATGCGACGGCTGACGTTCCGCAAGCTGATCGCAGACCCGTTCGACCTGGGCCGCCGACCGCTCATGGGAGCGATCGGCACCCTGACCATCCGGGGCGGCGAAAGCTCCAGCGTCGTCCTTCACCAGCGCGACTCCAGCCGCGTCGCGGGCGGCGGCGGGATGGTGCACCTGCTGCCCGCGGGCATCTTCCAGCCCTCCTCCGTGATTCCGGCCGCCGTCGCGGCCGACTTCTCGATCTGGCGCAACATCCAGCGTGAGTACGCCGAAGAGCTGCTGGGCCATGACGAGTACGACGGCTCAGGTAGACCGATCCGGTACGACAAGCTGGAACCGTTCACCACGATGGACCAGGCGCTGCGCGATGGTCATATCCGCGTGTTCTGCCTCGGCGTCACGCTCGACGCGCTCACCCTCGCCGGAGACATCCTCACGGTCGCGATCATCGCCCCGGACACCTACGACGAGTTGTTCGCCAACGCCGTCGAGACCAACTCAGAAGGCTCGATGCCCGCACGGGCCTTCCCGTTCGAGGAAAACACGCTGACGTGGCTCAGCGAGTCCAAGAGGCTGTCCCCCGGCGCAGCGGCGGCCCGCCACCTCGCCTGGATCAACCGCAAGCTCCTGTTCAACTAGATCGCACGATCAGGATGGTCGAGGTTCCAACCGAGCCCGGCTGGCCCCCAGTCAGTCACCGGGCCAGCCAGCGGGCCACCGACCGGCCAGTGAGCGGGCCGCCCATGACTGGCCCGCTGACTGACCCTGCATGGCGTCGCCTTTCCGCAAGTCAACGGCCCTGTGGCCCAATCGAGCGCGCCACCCGACATCTGTAGATCCAACCGCAGACACCCCAAAGAGGGCGCGCTGTGAGCGCGATGCCCGCGAGCAGGAGCCCAAGGTGCTCACCTGGTCACGGCTCGCGTGCTTGGTGTCCAAAACCGGGCGAATAATCGGCCTTCAGGGCAGCTTGAAACCCGAGAACATGCCCGCCAGGCCCGACATCAAGCTGACCGAGTCGATCGTCGGCGAGCAGGGCACCAGATGCTCCTGCGCCAGGTCTCCCACGTGGAGCAGGGCACGCAGGTCGATACCGGTCGGGTACCCCATGCGCTCCAGCACGGCGACGAGGACCTCAAGCTGAGTGTTCCCAGCCCCGGCGCCGAATCCCCGCGCGCACGCGTCGACGATCGTCGCCCCCGCCTCGACAGCGGCGACCGAGTTGGCCACGGCCATGGAGAGGTTTGTTGTGTCCGTGGAAGATCACCGGCACATCCACCGCGGCGACGATGGCCCCGATCCGCTCGGAGACATCACTAGGCAGGTAATGCCCGGCAGAATCCATGATCCCGACAGCCTGCGCGCCGAAACCGACCGCCTGCGCGCATTCCTCGGCCAAACGGCCCGCGTCGGCCATGTGGCTCATAAGCAGCACGGTTTGTGCCTCGACGCCCAGGTCGCGAACAAGGCCGACGTGCCGTTCGGTCACGCTGGCCTCGGTGCAGTGGGCGGCGATCCGGACAACGTCGGCACCGTGACCGACGGCCCTGCGGATGTCCTTGCCGGTGCCCCACCCGGGTGCCATGAACGCGGCCATCCGGGTGTCCGTGAGGACCTCGCGGACGGTGGAGAGCATGGCGTCGTCGTCCAGCCGCGACCGGCCGATCTGGAGGAGGAGGCGCCCAGGCCGTTGCCGTGGCCGACTTCCACCACCGGGATGCCGGCCCGGTTCGCGGCCTGGGCGTAGACGCGTAGCTGCGCGGTGTCGAGCCGGTGGCGGACGCCTTGATCAGTCCGTCCTCAACGGACCACGAGGCCACCTCGTACCCGGGGGCGAACGTGCTGACGGCGGCGGCGACGGCCTCCACGCCGGTGCGCAGGGGTTCCGGGAACTGCGGGTCGTCGTGGTGACGCTGGTCCGGGCGACTGTTCATCCGCTGGTAGGAGCGCCCGGCGTGGGTGAACACCTTGCCCAACGGCGTCGCGCGGGCAGCGTCCAGCAGTTCCTTCACGGTGGTGTATCGGTCCTCGACGTGCGTCACCAGTGTGGGCAGCAGCGGCTGGCGCTCCCGGACCCGGTCGGCCATGCGCTCGTTGATCCTGCGCCGGCGCTTGCCGAAGCCCCGCAGGTCGGCTGGCGGGATCGGGCACGGCGCGGCCCACCGCGCCCAGCGTTCTGGCTCCTCCAGCGCCCAGCTCTGCAGGTCCAGGTAGAACGCTCGCACCGGCACCGGGAGGCTCGTGCCGCCGTCAACACGGGGCTTGCCGTCCTTGCGGACGCGCACCGTCTCGCGCCACTGCTCGTAGACCTCGTGCGGGATGGTGAGATCCCGCTGCTCGGGTGCGATCTTCTCGATCTCGCTCCAGAACTGGCCCGCGATGGACCTCGCCAGGCCCTCGCGGGTGACGTAGTCGGTGTCGCCCTGGCGGCGCACGATGTAGTCGATGATCAGCTGCCGGACCTCGGGGTCACGGACCTGGTAGTAGCCATACCCAGCGGTGAGGCAGTGGTTGATCGTCCTCGGCGCGTAGCCCTCCGCCAGAGCTGGCTTGCCCGTGCGGATGTTCACCATCCCCAGGCGCAGTCCCGGCCGCCCTGGCCCGCCTCCACTGCGGGTTGCGCGCGGTCTTCATCCAGCCGACCAGGACGTCCACTTGGGATCCAGTCGCGCCCTCCCAATCCACCTCCAGCGTCCACAGCACCCGAAACCAGCGCAGCAGGTCGTAGCCATAGCTGCGGCTGGTCAACGGACTCATATCGCTCAATGCCAAGTCGCGCAGGTAGCGGGTAATCGGCTCGACCTCGGCACCCACCGAGTCGATGACCACAAACGGAGGGAGCTTTCCCTCCGCCGCCGTGACGGCGCCGACCCGGTCGAGATCGACCCGGCCCTCCATGAGCCGCCTTCGCAGATCAGACATGCACCAAGTCCCTCCATGTGGATCGCCGTCATCCTTGATCAACGGCACCTGGTGCAGTCAACTGAGCACTTCCGCCGACCACCGTCTGGTGGTCGCGCCTGGTCACACCCCTGCCGGACGAGGTAACGCGGAAAATACGACGGCAGAACTTTCGCACTGATCGAGTTACTGGTACGCAAGCCGTGGCGAGGCAAGCACATTGCCGAAACAATGCATGACCGGCTCATGCAAGACCGCCACGAGGAGCGCGCGACCCCGACCGTCATGCCTGCGGCCCACGCCGCCCAGGCCGCCTACGCCAAGTGGGACTGGCGCAAGGTGGCGCAGAAGCGTAACCCGCTGCCCGGATCACCGATTTTTGATGTCCTGGTGAAGAAACTCGGACCTTCTACGTAGTACGCGGAGTTAGCTGGCCTTACTCGTGTCAGAACAGGGAGCCTTCGGACTGGACAGGTCCGTTGAGCGGCAGTCGCTGGGCGGAATTCCTGGTGCGCTTGGCTTTCTTCTTGGCGTGCAGGCCCCGGCGGACCTCCTCGGCGTAGCGCTCGTGGTTGAGTTCGAGCAGCCGGTCGAGTACTTCCACCTGTACCTCCGGCGCGATGGTGAACCG
>JBOHGM010000041.1:0-38677 GCA_050699435.1 Pseudonocardiaceae bacterium
GCGCCGAACCCAACAGCAGAGCTGTCGAAGGGCAGCCGAGCAGCGCTGGTGTTGGGTTCGGCGCACCCAGCGCGGCACCGGCCGACGCAGCTCTCAGGACTTCTGAATAACGCTCATGATATCGACCTGCTGCTTGTGACTCAGATGTACGTCCCCCACCACGGCGCGGCGGGGGCGATCCGCTGGACATCTGCGGCACGACCGACCCACACCCCCACCGCTACCGGCAGCAGCCTCGCCACCGCCAGTCCAGTTCCTCAGATCGGGTATCGGCCGTGCCTTCGCTTGCTCCACAGGGACGCCGCGTCTATCCACACCCTCCTGACTTGGGCATACGGTGGCACGAATGGGAACTGTCCCCAGCTGGTCATCCATCATTCCAGGTTTATCCCCCTCTTCCTGCCAGTTATACACATAGCGTTCCCCAAGTAACCTTCGCTAGATTGCGGGCCTTCCTGCATCCGCCCTGTCACAAGGGCACTTCGCCCACCTGTGAGGCCGCCACGTGCTCCCCTTGAAACAAGCGACAACACTTGATGACCTTCAGTGTTACGTTGCAGAGATGGAGGTCGAGCGCGGCTTCAGTCACCGCGACGTGATATAGCAGTGTCTCCTGCTGGGCGAGGAAGTCGGCGAACTATTCAAGGCGGTCCGCAAGCAAAATAGGATGCGCATTGACGCAACTTCTGCAATCGGTACCGTTGACGAAGAACTTGCCGATATACTCATCTATATTTGCGCAATCGCAAATCGTTTGGAAATAAGCATTGAGAACGCATGGGGCTGCCGCCGTGCGGCCAGGCTTCGTGGTCGCTGGTCCCGCTCCGCTTTCGAGTCGCACCGGCTGGTCATAGCCGCTGCGGGACCGACAAGGACTTGGCGAAAGCGCGGTTGATGCGCTGGTCCCGGCTGGGCACGTACCCGGGGACAGGTGTATAGCCAGCGGAGCCGAACAGGGCGATGGCAGCCTCGTTACGCACGCCGGTCTCAAGCAGCAAGCAGGTAGCGCCAACCGAACGGCCGTGGTCTTCCAACGCGGTCAGGATTCGCCGGCCGTGCCCCCGCCCCCGGTGCTCGGGGCGCACGTAAACCCTCTTGATCTCCCCGGTGGTGGTGTCGTGGCCTCGGTACCCACCGCACCCTACGGGCTGGTTGTCGACGTAGAGCAGCAGGAAAAGCCCCTGGGGCGGGGCATAGTCGCTGGGGTCGTCGGCGGGCGAGTCGGCCCGGTCGTAGCGAGTGAGCTGGTCGGCGTAGAACTCACTGACCAGCGCGCGGGCGTCAGGGTCGTCGAAGGGAACGGCGCACAAGCTGATCCGGCTCACGCACGTGACAATGCCTCATCGAGCTGGTCGCAGGAATCCCGTGCCCACAGATTGCGCCGTCGGCGCGCGAACGACGCCCGCAGCCCGGTGAGCAGGGCAATGCAGCGGCGGGACTGCACCGCGGGCAGCCGGGTGAGCGCGGTGGCGGTGGCCTGTGCGGCGGACTCGACATCGTGGGCGGCGAGGTGAGCCTACGCCAGGTAGCAGCCGTGCAGCAGCGCCGAGCGCTGATAGTCCTGCCGCAGGTCGGCGGCGGTTAGAGGGATGAGATGCGCCACCGCCTCGTCAAGCAGACCACGACAATGGGCAGGGTTGCGCTCGGCGAGATGCACCAGCGCCTGACCAGACTCCGCGCGCAGCTGCGAGTCGGACAGGTAGTACAAAAACTGTGGGGCCTCACCAGGCGGAGAATCCGCAAGCTGGGTACGCGCGGCATCGGCAGCAGCCCGATAGCCGTAGATGTCCCCGGCGGCGACATGCGCGGTGGCCAGCCGTCCGGCGATGCGGCAACGCAGCATCGGCCCCCGGTGGCGGGCCAGTGTGCTGGCGTGCTCGGCCAACCGTAGCGCCTGTCGCGGCTCACCGCTGTGAGCAGTGATGTAGGCCAACATGCCGAGCATGTTGGCTAGCACATCGCCGTCCTTGGCGGCGCGAGCCAACCGGATACCCAGCAGAAAGGTCCGCTGGGACCTGCCGCCGTCGCCGCCGTCGAACCACATCCAGCCTGCAAGCTGGCACAGCTCTGCTGCCGCGGCCAGCAACTGCTGCCCGACCGTGGCATCAAAGGAGGCATGGCGGAGCAGGTCGAGTACCGCGCGAAGCTCAGCTCGCACATAGCGCAGGCTGACTGCGCCACCCCCGGCCCGGTCGTCAAGCCTGCGCAGCTCGGCGATGTGGCTTCGGATGACCGTCAGCATCGGCGGCAACAGCCGGTCGCCTCCGGAGACACCCGGCTGCCAGAGACCGGGTGCCCGGAGTCCGTCGTGAACCGCGGTCAGCAACTGAACTGCGCTGGCAGGCAGAAAGACGCCGCCTCCCCCAGAGAGCTGGTCCAAGCCCGCCAGGACCGTCTCACCGGTCACCGGGCCGCGCAGACCCTCGGTCGCCGGGGTCACGGCCGCCCGGTTGCCCGCCCTGGGCACTCCAAAGGCAGGTCAATCGACACTGGACGACCCAACCGGATCGACAACGCTTCGGCCGCGACGACGGCAACAGCGGGTTGGCGGCAGAGAAACCCCCACCTGGCAGGGGAGGGTGGCGGATCAGCGACCGCGCCAGGCGAGGCGAGCTGCGCTACGCGCAGGCTGTGCTCCCCGACCGACTCCGGATCCCGGACTCCCACGTGCCACCAGCCAGCGCGGCGTATGCGCTTGAGCACGCCAAGCTCGAAGGCGAACTCGGCAAGCTCGTCGAACTTGATTGCCGCTGCAGATCGCAGGTCCGGGTGATTGCTGAGCAGGGCAGGATGGGCCAGCAGCAGTACCCACACCGGGTGGATAATGAGCCGAACCGGGATCGACCTGCACCCGCTGCACCTGGGCGACTCTGGCGACCGTCAGTGGCTGCGCGCCAGGATCTGGCCAGATCACCCTGAGCGGACGCACCGTCTGGACCTTGCCGCCTGTGCTGCCGCGCGAGGTCCGCTGCCGCCCATCTACCAGGGCGATGCCACCGAATGCCCGCCCAGCCTCCTTGCCCAGGCCCCCGAGAACACAACCGTGGTCGTGTTCCACACCGCAGTGCTCGCTCACTTCACCGACCAGGACCGAGCCGCTTTCGCACAACGACTCCGTGAGCTGTCCGCGCGGCGGCGAATCACCTGGATTCAAGGCGAACCCCGATCCGATCAGCTGCCCCGGCTCCGCCTCGCGTTGCTCGCCGACGGACAGACCAAGACCGAGCATCCACTGGCCACTACCACCCCCACGGAGTGCCTCGGTACCTGGACACGGTGCACGTCTGGGCGTTCGGCGTCCCGATGGTGATCGTCGTGGCGGGGGTGGGGTGGCTGGTGGTGAGCAGCAGGATGCGCTCGGCGGGGGTGAGCTGCCTCGCGACCGAGGCCCGCAGCCCGGTGAGCAGGGCAACGCAGCCGGGCGACTGCACGGCGGGCAGTCAGGTGAGCAACGCGAAGATGGCCTGTATGGGGACTCGATGTCATGTCAGCATACTCCACGACGGACTAGTCACAGCTCGGGAGAGCGCATGATCCGATCTGTAGTCTTCGACGTGGGCGAAACCCTCTTGGACGACACTCGTGAATGGGCACGGTGGGCTGACTGGATTGGTGTTCCACGACACACATTCTCCGCAGTGCTGGGCGCGGTCACAGCTGCAGGCCGGAATAACGCAGAAACGTTTCAGTATTTCCGTACTGGGTTCGATCTTACCATGGAGCGACAACGCCGGGAGGAGGCTGGGGCCGGTGAGCAGATCGACGAGAACGATCTCTACCCCGATGTGCGCACTGGATTGAAGGCGTTACGAGAGGCCGGGATCTGGGTCGGGATCGCCGGAAACCAGACCGCCCGGGCCGCGGACCTCTTGCGTGGATTAGGTCTTCCCGCTGACGCGATCGCTACCTCCGGTGAGTGGGGCGTGGCTAAGCCTGCTCCGGGATTCTTTCAACACGTGATCGACCTTGCTCCCGGCGAACCGGACGAGATCGTGTACGTGGGCGACCATCGTGATCACGACGTCGTGCCTGCTCACGCAGCCGGCTTGCGGACCGCGCTGGTGCGACGAGGCCCGTGGGGATATCTATGGGCGAACGACCCCGTTGTGCAGAAAAACGCCGACTGGGTGATTACCTCACTCGACGAGCTACCTGCGCTGGTCTCTCGCGCTGGTTAACCGGGAGAGTCATGGACCTGGGCACCGGAGAGGAATCCGCAGGCAGCTTCTTCGGTGAGTTTGCCCAAACGGACCAATGTGGTCAGTGCGTCGCGGACCTGGAGATGAGCACGCACGTGTTCGGGTGCAATCGTGCGTGCTGTGCGCAGCGCATCGAGCACCGCATCGTGTCTGCCCATGAGCAACTGAGCTTGGGCGATATCCACATAGAAGTGTGATCTCCGCTCCGCAGGTAGGTTCGTCGGAGGACTCCATCCGGCTGCCACCGCCAGCGCGGTCTCCGGTGCCTGAAGGTCCAGGGCGAGAGTCACCTCGTGAATGCGGACCGACCCGGGACCGAAAGCAGTGCCCTTGAAGACACCTTCAGTCACCCGGCTCGCCATGGTCTGCGCCTCAGCAAGATGATCCCGAGCCAGGAGGGGGAGCCCCGCGCGAGCAGTGATCACCGCGGCTCGCATGTGTAGCGAGCCATACACCGCGTTGGCCTCCGTTGAAGAACCTGGTGAAAGCTGATCAGCAGCGCGCTCCAGCATTCGCCGCCCTGTCGTCAGCTGGCCGTCCGCGAAGAACGTTTCGCACCGCACGTATGAGGTAATGGCCAGGGCCAGCGGATCGTCCGACTGTTCAGCGGCCCACTGCATCACCCCGATGATCCGCGCCGAAAGGTCATAATACCCGAACTTGTCCGCCACCGCATCCGCCGCCCGATACGCCTGCACCAGACACCGAGCGACCTGGGCACACTCAGTACCGCGCAGCAGTGTCAGAGCGCGAGTGAGCTCGGGCACCAACTCTGGAATTTTGGCCAGAATCCGGGTGTAATCGGAATTCAACCGCCACCCGATCAGGGATTCCGTCGCCTGTCGAAGCTCAGGCAATGGCCGGGCCGGACCGTCCTCGGGCAGGTCGTAGGCATCGACGAGCCGCCGTAACATTGCCATCCCAGCACCCACCGGATCCGCGCCGCCTTCCTCGTGGTGCGCGGACATTTCTCGAACCGATGTCGCGACACGGGCAGGGGTGTATTCGGGTCGTAGGGGTTCTGACCGAAGGACGCGATCGAGCGCTTCCCGGGTGATTTCCGGCGCTAGCGCGAGCACATCACCTTCAGAAAGCGCCAATGATCCTGGGCGCGTCATGAGCACGACGACAAAGTTGTCGGGAAGCTGGAGACCGGTCCCGGCCGGTCCCGCCGAAGAATCGCCTGGCGACCCAAGATCGGCATCGACCTTGCATTCCGGAAGCTCGGCTGTCTGCCTGCCGGTATTGGTGTCGAGGTGACGGTAGTCGGCCAGATCGCACACCAAGTCGGCGACACTGCATTCGTAAAGCTGAGCCAACCTGCCGAGAACATCGAGCGATGGCTCATGCCCGGTGGAGCTCGGCCAGGTCTCCCAGTAGGAGAAACTCTTCAGCGTCTTGGGCTCATCCGGCCACCAACGGCTCCATTCTTCAGCCGCCTGTCGCTGGCTCCAGCCGTGCGCCAACCGGAAGGCAACCCGGGCGTTGACCCGATACTTCCCACGGAAGACCCTTGCCACATCAACCCAAGTCTTGCCCTGGGAACGAAGGTCGGTAGCAAGCCTGGCTTGCTCCTGTCTGACACTGCGCCCCTTGTGCACCGTTCCCTCCACGCCCGTACCGCACCCGGTCAGCTATGCACTGCAGCCGGTGAGACCGTACCCACCGACGCTACAGCCGACTGCATCACCGTCCAGGCAACGTCATAAATCACTTAACGTTCAATGGCAGTGACACTGAGTGGTCGATCACCCTCTCAAGGTCCCTCGGCCACTCGTTCGGTCTCGGCCCGCCGACTGATCGTCGCTCTGCCCGGTGCGGTGGCCGCGCGGGGCCGCGATTCGGTTCCGAATAGCGGTCTCCGGCGCGCTTCGGCTCCGAATGGCTGTCCAGCCCCACCTCCAGACTGCCATTCTGCTCCGAACGGCGCTCGGCGAAAGTCTGTGCTGCGCGGGACGTTCAGGTGCCGCTTCATTCCACGGCGTACTACCTGGCGTCACGAGCTCAACACAATCAGTGATCTTGACGTGGGCCCGCATCACCTTCCCCTCCCCGCGGGGAGGACATGAATCAAAGATTACCGCCGTAAGGGATGGGCGCCTTCTGATCCGTTCGGCATGGTCGGACACACCGGTGACCGCCTGACAGCATCCACCAGAACGTGCCCAAACGGGGATGCAGGATACGAAGAACCAAACACCACAGAATGTCGAGACGCTTGGTCATGATAACAGCAGGGAACCGCAAGAGTTGCGGTCTCGGTTGCAGTATCCAGCCGAGGTTACCCGCGTCACCCACGGTACTGGTGACCAGCCGAGGCGATGGGTGTTCATGAGCGAACCGGATGACCTCGTCGCCACCGTGAGCAACGCGGCGTGGCGGATCGGGGAGCACCCCCGACGCCCCCCGGCCCGCCGTGCCCCACCCGGCACCTCGCCGCCCGGCGAGGGCAGGGCAGTCCAGCTGCGAGGAGGTGTGCCATGGCAGAGATGACCGCGCCCGAGGGTGAGCAGCCCCCGTCTCGAGTGCTGGGGGTGACCTGCGCCCGGGACGGCCGCGAGCACCTGGTCGCCGATGAGGCGATGACCCCGCACAGCACAGGCCGCTACCCCGCGCTCTGCGGCCATGGGGTGTGGGCCGCGGTGCTGGCCTGCCCCGCTGGCCCGCCCTGCCGGCGCTGCGCCGCCGTGCGCGTCACGCACACCGCCAGCAGGCGCCCCGATCGGTGCCGCCTGCTCGCCCGGGTGCTGACCTGGTTGAACCCGGCCCAGCGGAGCGGCCGATGACCGCGCCCGCGAACCACGGCAACAGCAGCAGGAACCGAGCGGACGTGTCCGCGGCCCGGCCGGTCGTGCTGGTGCGCTACCGGCCTGGACTGGTCGGACAAACCGCCCGCACCGCGTGCGTGCTCAGCCACGCCACTACCAGCATCCCGCCTCTGGACCTGGAACCAGCCCCCGTACCAGGCGCAGTCCCCGCCGACGAGCAGACCGGCGCCGCGGCACTGCCGACGGCGGTGGCCGACTACCGGTCCTGGGGCTGGCCGGTCACCGTGTGCCGCGACCAGATCCGGCTGAGTGTGCAGCACGACCCGATTGCAGTCATGATCCCCGCCCCGCTGGCCGCACAGGTGACCCGGATCCTCATCGCGCGCCGCTGCCCGCCCGCGGTGCTGGCCCACCCGGATGCCCCCGGCCACCGCGTGCTCCTGGCAGGCGAGCCCTTCGGGGTGGCGCTGCCCTGGCCTCCCGGCGTCCACCGGGTCACCGGCACTGTGCTGCTGCCCCCGTCGGTGACCCCGCGCGGCCCGATCACGTGGGTGCACCGACCTGAGCCGGACTCGCTGCGGCTCTGCAGGGAGATCGACCTGTTCGGCGCGCTGCACACCGCGCTGACCGACCCGGCGTCGCCGTCCCTTTCCCCGGAATCCCCGAGAGGATCCCATGACTAGCGATGCGCCGAGGCTCTCGCGGCTGCACGTGGTTATCAACGCCGAGACCGCAGCCATCCTCGCCGAGATGACCGATCGGGAGCAGGTCACCGTCCCCGAGGCGGTCCGACGCCTGATCGGCTACGGCGCCGTCACCTACCGCGCCGCAGTCGGGGGCCGACAGGTGGTGCTGCGCGGCGGCGGTCACGACGAGGAGCGGGTCGTGCTGCTCGACCCCCCACGACTCGCGCGGGATCAGACGTGACGCCCCTCCCTGGACGCAACAGAGCCACCAGCAACAACGAGAGCCGCATCCCAGCAAGGGATACGGCTCTCGTCGGTCGGGGCAGCTAAGGCCGCCTCAGTCGTCCCCGTTGGCACCGGAGGCCGACTTCGAGACCTGCATCAGGAACTCGATGTTGGTCCGGGTCTTGCGCAGGCGGTCCAGCAGCAGGTCGATGCCCTGCTGGGACTCCAGCGCGGACAGCACGCGGCGCAGCTTGTGGTGGATGGCCAGCTCGTCCGGGCTGAGCAGTAGCTCTTCCTTCCGGGTACCGGACGGGTTGACGTCGATGGCCGGGAAGATGCGCTTGTCGGCGATCTTGCGGTCCAGCTTGAGCTCGGCGTTGCCGGTGCCCTTGAACTCCTCGAAGATCACCGTGTCCATCGTGGACCCGGTCTCCACCAGCGCGGTGGCGAAGATGGTCAGCGAGCCGCCGTCCTCGATGTTGCGGGCCGCGCCCAGGAACCGCTTCGGCGGGTAGAGCGCGGTGGAGTCCACCCCACCGGAGAGGATCCGGCCCGACGCCGGCGCCGCCAGGTTGTAGGCCCGGCCAAGACGGGTGATCGAGTCCAGCAGCACGACCACGTCGTGCCCCATCTCCACCAGCCGCTTGGCCCGCTCGATGGCGAGCTCGGAGATGGAGGTGTGGTCCGACGGCGGCCGATCGAAGGTGGAGGCGATGACCTCGCCCTTCACCGAGCGCTGCATGTCGGTGACCTCCTCCGGCCGCTCGTCGACGAGCACGACCATGAGGTGGCATTCGGGGTTGTTGGTGGTGATCGCGTTGGCGATGGCCTGCAGGATCATCGTCTTGCCTGCCTTGGGCGGCGAGACGATCAGCGCACGCTGGCCCTTGCCGATCGGCATCACCAGGTCGATGACCCTGGTGGTCATCTGGTGCTGCTCGGTCTCCAGCCGGAGCCGCTCGTTCGGGTACAGCGGGGTCAGCTTGGTGAACTCCGGGCGGTGCTTCGCCTCCTCGGCGTCCAGGCCGTTGATCGTGTCGACCCGCACCAGCGGGTTGAACTTCTGCCGCTGCTGCTCGCCCTCGCGGGGCTGGCGCACCGCTCCGGTGATCGCGTCGCCGCGGCGCAGGCCGTACTTGCGTACCAGCGAGAGCGACACGTAGACGTCGTTGGGCCCGGAGAGATAGCCGGAGGTGCGAACGAACGCGTAGTTGTCCAGCACGTCGAGGATCCCGGCGACGGGCAGCAGCACGTCGTCCTCGCGAACCTCCAGCTCACCGCCCTCCCGGCGGTCCGGGCGCTCGCCTCGGGTGCGGCGGTTGCGGTCGCGGAACCGCCGGCCGCGACGGCGGCCACCCTCGTCATCGTCGTCGCGCGAACCACCCTGGTTCTGGCCGCCGCGCTGCTCACCCTGGTTACCGTTGCGCTGCTCACCCTGGTTGCCGTTGCGCTGCTCACCCTGGTTCTGGCCGCCGCGCTGCTCACCCTGGTTACCGTTGCGCTGCTCACCCTGGTTCTGATCACCCTGGTTCTGATCACCCTCGGAACGGGTCAGTTCCCCGCCGCGAGCGGAGCGCCGCCGCCGGTTGCGCGCACGGTCCCCACCCTCCTGCTCCCGATCCTGCTGGTCACGGCCCTGCTGGTCACGGCCCTGCTGTTCGGCGTTCACCGGCTGCTCGGCGGGCTCCACCGAGCGGCTCGGCTCAAGGTCAGGCGGCGCGCCACGGTCCGAGTCGCCCGAATCGGAGGCTGCCGCGGTCGGGGCCGGCTGCTGCTCCGTCGCTGGGGCCTCCAGCGGGAGCTGGTCGCTGGCGACAGCGTGTCGGTCGGGAGCGGCACCCTGCCGCTCCTTGATCGCCGAGATCAGGTCGCCCTTGCGCATACCGGCGGTGTCGGAGATTCCTAGCTGACCAGCCAGTTGACGTAGATCAGCCATCACCATGCCGGAAAGTCCGCCACGACGACGGGGTGCCGCGCCATTGTCGGTGGCCATCTCGGCCTGCTCGACCGGGCGCTCTGCTGAGGATGCCGCAGCGGAAAGGTTCTCGCCCAACAGATCAGTGTCGCTCACACAGGTCCTTCCTGACCGACCCGAGACGACGCTCGGGCCAGCTTCTCGCCGTCCGTCGGGATGCGAACGGCGCCTGGTCCGGTGCGGGGCGGCTCGCGAACCACCACAGCGGTGTCGAGCCGACCGGCACGGAAGTTCGACCGCAACACAGATCCGGGTGCCAAACCTTCCCGCTACGGCAGAACCGGGGGGCGGGAGATGATGACTCGGGTGAGAGGCCCCGAGCCAGGCACCGCAGCCTGTGCTCACGGTGTCTGAACATCCGCAATACTAGTCGCCCCGCGCCGTCGCGGCAACAAGTGGGCTCGCATGTCGGAAGATCATGCGCACTCGACAGCCGCCCCTGCACACGCAACATCCAGCCGGTACGGGGTGAAACCGGCCGTATCGACCACCGTCGGCAACTCTCCCCCAGCGGGCAGGGCCAGCACCGTCGGCCCGGCCCCCGAGACCACGGCGGGTACCGCCGCTGACCTTAGCGCGTCCACCAGCCGCGCCGTCGCCGGATAAGCATCGCGACGGTAGGGCTGGTGCAGACGATCTTCGGTGGCAGCCAGCAGCAGGTGCGGGGCCTCGGTCAAGGCATGCACGGCCAGCGCGGCACGCCCGGCGGTGAACGCCGCATCGGCGTGCGGGACCTCGGCGGGCAGCAACCCACGGGCGGCTTCGGTCGAGGAGGTCACATCGGGCACCAGCAGCACCGGCGCGAGGTCCGGATGGGGTTCCAGGCGGGTGGCCCGGAAGGCGTCACCCTCCTGCCAGCAGATCACCAGCCCGCCGCACAGGCAGGCCGCCGCGTTATCCGCATGCCCGTCGAACTGGGCAGCCAGGTCCAGCGCCGCCTGATCCGGCTCCCTACCCGCGAGCGCGTAACCCGCGAGTACCCCGGCGACGGCGGCGGCGGCCGACGATCCCAGCCCCCTGGCATGCGGGATCCTGTTGCGGCAGCACAACACCAGGCCCTCGGGCCGGTAGCCCAGCCTGGCGCAGGCTGCCCGCAGCGCGCGCACCACGAGATGCCGCTCATCGGTGGGCACCTCCCCGGCGCCCTCGCCGTGCACCTCGACCTGCAGACCCGAAGCTGCCAGCGCCACCGTGACCTCGTCATACAGCGCCAGCGCCAGCCCGAGTGCGTCGAAACCTGGACCCAGATTGGCCGTGGATGCGGGTACCCGCACCGTGACCCTGGCGCGGGTCACCCGGCGCCCGGGTCGGTCATGCCCGGGTCGATCATGCCAGCTCCAGGGCGGCGGCGACCGCGGCTGGATCCACCGGGGTGAGCTCGGGTTCGGGCACGTCGCGCAGCGCGGTGTCGGGGTCCTTGAGGCCGTGGCCGGTCACCGTGCAGACCACGAGGGCGCCACGGGGCAGCCGCCCCTCGTCGGCGACCTGCAGCAGCCCCGCCACCGAGGTGGCGGAGGACGGTTCGACGAACACACCCTCCTGCGCTGCCAGGAGCCGGTAGGCGTCCAGGATCTGCTCGTCGGTGACCGCCTCGAACAGCCCGGCCGACTCGTCCCTGGCCCGTACCGCGCCCGCCCAGGAGGCGGGACTACCGATCCGGATGGCGGTGGCGATGGTATCCGGCTTGGGCACCGGCGCGCCGTGCACCAGCGGGGCGGCGCCGGCTGCCTGGAAGCCGAACATCCGCGGCAGGCCGGGCACCAGCCCGTCGGCGTGGTACTCCGTGTAGCCCATCCAGTAGGCGGTGATGTTGCCTGCGTTGCCGACCGGCAGGCAGTGCACGTCGGGGGCACGCCCCAGCACGTCACAGATCTCGAACGCGGCGCTCTTCTGGCCTTGCAACCGCACCGGGTTCACTGAGTTGACCAGCGCGGTCACCGGGTAGTCGGCGGCGGTCTTGCGAGCCAGGTCCAGGCAGTCGTCGAAGTTGCCTTCGACCGCGAGGATCCGGGCGCCGTACGCAGTGGCCTGCGCCAGCTTGCCCAGCGCGATCTTGCCCCGGGGCACCAGCACAGCGCTGGCCATCCCGGCCCTGGCTGCATAGGCGGCGGCGGACGCGGACGTATTGCCGGTCGAGGCGCACAGCACGGCCTCGGCGCCGCGGGCCAGCGCATCGGTCACCGCCAGGGTCATCCCACGGTCCTTGAACGAGCCGGTCGGGTTGGCACCCTCGACCTTGAGCAACACCTCGCAGCCGGTGCGCGCGGACAGCACCCGCGCGGGCAGCAACGGCGTGCCGCCCTCCTGCAGGGTCACCACCCGCCACCCTCGACCGATCGGGATCCGGTCCGGATATGCCTCGATCACCCCTGGCCAGGGTCGGCCGGCCGCCAACCGCGGTCCCGAGGTGGCTGATGTGGTGGTCATGTGACCTCGCCCTCCACCCGCATCACGCTGAGCACCTCGCGGACCACGTCCAGGCCAGCGACCTTCTCCACGGTCGAGCGCAACGCGGCGTCCGGCGCGACATGCGTGACGATCACCAGGTTCGCCCCCGCAGCATCGTCGACGCCGTCGTCGGGGGTCCGGACGGCCTGGCGTACCGCCAAGATGGACACCTCGTGGTCGGCGAAGACGATCGCCACCTGGGCCAGCACGCCCGGGCGGTCGGCCACGTCGAGGCTGATGTGATAGCTGGTGGGAGTGTCCCCCATCGAGCGGACCGGCAGGTCGGCGTAGGCGGACTCGCGGGGCCCGTGCCCGCCTGCCACCCGGTTGCGGGCGACCGCGACCAGGTCACCGAGTACCGCGCTGGCAGTCGGCGCCCCGCCCGCGCCCTGCCCGTAGAACATCAGTGCCCCGGCCGCGTCCGCCTCGACGAACACCGCGTTGTAGGCCCCGTCCACCGAGGCCAGCGGGTGCGAGCGCGGGATCATCGCCGGATACACCCGCACCGAGACCGACTCGGTGCCGTCATCGTCGGCCACCCGCTCGCAGATGGCCAGCAGCTTCACGGTGCGGCCGAGCTGCCTGGCCGCGAGGACGTCCGCAGCGGACACCTCGGTGATGCCCTCGCGGTGCACGTCGGCGATGGTCACGCGGGTGTGAAAGGCCAGCGAGGCGAGGATGGCCGCCTTGGAGGCCGCGTCGTAGCCCTCCACGTCGGCGGTCGGGTCGGCCTCCGCATAGCCGAGCCTGCTGGCCTCCTCCAGGGTCTCGGCGTAGCCCGCTCCGCAAGCGTCCATTGCGGACAGGATGAAGTTGGTGGTGCCGTTGACGATCCCGGTGATCCGGCTGATCCGGTCCCCGGCCAGCGACTCGCGCAGCGGGCGCAGCAGCGGGATGGCTCCGGCCACCGCCGCCTCGAAGTACAGGTCGGCGCTGGCGGCGTCGGCGGCGGCGAACAGCTCGGCGCCGCACTCGCCGAGCAGCGCCTTGTTGGCGGTGACCACGCCGCGCCCGGAGCGCAGCGCCGCCAGCACCAAGGTGCGGGCCGGCTCGATACCGCCGATCACCTCGACCACGATGTCGACATCGTCGCGAGCGATCAGTGCGGCGGCATCGGTGGTGAGCAGTTCGGCGGGCACGTCGGGATGGCGGCGCGGGCGGCGCACCGCGACCCCGGCCAACCGGATCTCGGCCCCGACCCGCGCGGCGAGTTCGCTGGACTGCTCGGTGAGCAGCCGCAGCACCTCGCGCCCCACCGTGCCGCAACCGAGCACGGCGACCCCGATGGGTCGGCCCTGCGAGCAGGCCTCCCGCCCGATGGGTCGGCCCTGCGAGCAGGCCTCCCGCCCGATGGGTCGGCCGCTGCTCACGTAACCTCCAGGGAGAGCAGGTCGGCCATCGTTTCGCGGCGGAGCAGCGGCCGGTGCACGCCGGCACGCACCCCGACTACCGCCGGGCGGGGCACCATGTTGTACCGGCTGGACATCGAGTAGCAGTATGCGCCGGTGCCCGGAACGGCCAGCAGGTCGCCGGGGGCCACGTCGTCGGGCAGCCAGCAGTCTCGGACCACTACGTCGCCGGATTCGCAGTGCTTGCCCACCACCCGGGACAGCGCAGGCCAGGCCTGCGAGACCCGGGAGACCACGCGGCAGTCGTAGCTCGCGCCGTACAACGCGGTACGCACGTTGTCACTCATCCCGCCGTCCACCGAGATGTAACGCCGCCGCGTCGAAGCCCCCACCACCACCTCCTTGGTGGTACCGACCTCGTACAAGGTCACCGTGCCCGGCCCCGCGATCGCCCGGCCTGGCTCGACGGTGAGCGCCGGGGCGGGCATCCGCACCACCCGGCACTCGCTGTCCACGATGGAGCGCAGCTGTGCAGCCAGCGTGGCCGTCGGTGGCGGGTCGTCCTCGGCGGTGTAGGCGATACCGAGCCCGCCACCGAGGTCCAGTGTGGACACTCCGGCGATGGCGTCGATCCCGTGCTCCTCCCGCATCGCCGCCAGCAGGCCTACCATCCGGCGCGCCGAGACCTCGAAGCCGTCCGCGTCGAAGATCTGCGAGCCGATGTGGCTGTGCAGCCCGACCAGGCGCAGACCCTCGGACTTGAGCACCCGGCGGACCGCCTCAGCTGCGTCGCCGGAGGCGAGCGAGAACCCGAACTTCTGGTCCTCATGGGCGGTAGCGATGAACTCGTGGGTATGCGCCTCGACACCCACGGTGACCCGGATCAGCACCGGTTGCACGGTGCCGTATCGGCGGGCGATGTCGTCCAGCCGGGCGATCTCCAGGAAGGAGTCGAGCACCACACCGCCGACCCCGGCCTGCACCGCGGCGTCCAGCTCGGCGGAGGACTTGTTGTTGCCGTGCACCGCGATCCGCTCGGCGGGGAAGCCGGCATGCAGCGCGACGGCGAGCTCGGTGCCGGTGCACACGTCCAGGCCCAGTCCCTCGGCGGCCACCCAGCGGGCAATCTCGCCGCACAGGAATGCCTTCGCCGCATAATGCACCCGCTCGGGCGCACCGAAGGCGGCCGCGTGCTCGGCGCAACGGGCCCGAAAGTCCGCTTCATCCACCACGAACAGCGGGGTGCCGTAAGTCTCCGCGAGCTCCGCGACGTCGACTCCGGCCAGCCGCACCACCCCGTCGTCACCCCGGCGGGCCCCGCGCGGCCACACCACGGGGTGCAGTGCATGCAGCTCCGCAGGACCCCTCGGGCAGGGACCTGGGATCGAGTAGCGGGCGAGGACGTCAGCGTGGCGCGGGCCGGCGGGATGCGCCATCACATCTGCTCCGGTGCACTCACCCCGAGCAGGCCCAGGCCATTGGCCAGTACCTGCCGGGTCGCCTGGCACAGCGCAAGCCGGGCGGCGTGCAGCGGGCCCGGTTCCTCGTCGCCGATCGGGAGCATCCGGCAGGTGTCCGAGAAATTGTGCTGGGTCCTGGCCACCTCCTCCAGGTAGCGCAGCAGCAGGCGCGCCACACGCCGCTGCGCGGCAGACGCCACGATGCGGGGGAACTCGCCCAGCGTGCAGATCAGGTCGGCTTCCCGCTCGTGCTCCAGGAGACCGAGATCGGCGCCCTCGGAGGTGACGGCGAGGTCGGCGGCGTTGCGGGCCAACGAGGCCAGCCGGGCATGCGCGTACTGCACGTCGTACTCCGGCGGCCGGCGAACTCCGGACGCGCCGAACTCAACACCCCCGAACTCAACATCCCCGAACTCAACATCCCCGAACTCAACATCCCCGAACTCAACATCGGAGCAGTCCGGTCGGCCCCGCGCAGCTCTGGTGTTGAGTTCGGGGCAGTGCGGGTATCTCGGTACGCCGAACCGCTCCCCGGCCGCGAGCACCTGCCAGACAATCTCGGCCCGGGCGGCTGCGGACAGCCTCAGGTTGAGAAACCCAGGGGCGGCGACCTCGGCGGAGCGCACCGCGGGACTGGCCGCCAGTGCCTCAGCCAGCCACCCGGCGAACTCCTGCGGTGCCACGCCCGCCTTCCTCGCCGTCTGCAGCGCTACGTTGGTGGCGTAGTCACCGTGCTCAGGGTTGCGCGGGCGCTGCACAGCCACCCTCGCAGGCAGCACGGCGGGATCGAGGCCGCGCCGGATCAGGACATCGTCGGCGCAGGAGCGCACCAGGTCAGCGAGGACACCAGGGGTCATTCCGCGAAGTCTAGGCAGCCGCCCGGGCGGGTCGATGCACCGGCTCCAGCGCCCGCAGTGACCGGTCTCTTACCCGGTATCCCTACACTGGCCAACCACGGCCGGGCCACGGACGTCTGCCCCGGACCGTCGGCACGACGATCTCAGTTGAGCGAGGACCAGGCCAGGCATGCCAAGTGGCAAGAGCAGCAAGGCGGTGCGTAACGCCCGCTCAGTGGTGACAGCGACCAAACCCAAGCCGTGGGGGACGGTGGCAGCAGTGCTCGCCGTCCTGGTCTTCGCGGTCGGCATCTTCGGCTACCTGTTCATGCGGTACGAGGATCGTCGCGCCTTCACACCCACCGCCGAGAACCAGGACCCCTCGACCAAGATCGAGGGCGTGATGACGGTGGAGTACAACAATCGCGGGCACGTAGGCTCGAACCAGCGGGTCGCCTACGACCAGTCCCCTCCGTTCGGCGGCCCGCACGACACGATCTGGGCTGCCTGCAACGGTCAGGTGTACGACCAGCCGGTGCGCAACGAGAACATGGTCCACCCGCTGGAGCACGGCGCGGTCTGGATCGCCTACCACCCCGACCAGGTCACCGGTTCCGCACTGCAGTCGCTGCGGGACCGGGTAACGGGGCAGGGCTACCTCATGCTCTCGCCCTACCCGGGCCTGGACGCGCCGATCTCGCTGCAGTCCTGGGGACACCAGCTCAAGCTGAACGACGCCGAAGACGAGCGAATCGACCAGTTCATCCAGGCGCTGCGGCTCAACGAATACGCCTATCCCGAGCCCGGTGCCTCCTGCGACGTCATGCCGGGCACGTTCGACCCGGCGAATCCGCCGCCCTTCGCCGCCGGACCACCCGGTCCGGGCGCGGTGCCGATGGACTTGTCCGCCGGAAGCGGCTCAGGACCGATGAATGGGGCGGCACCGCCTGCCCCAGGTGCTGAAGAGCCCGTCCCCGGGGGTGCCGTCCCCGCCCCAGCGCCGCCCGGGGGGTGACCCGCCGTGGCTCATGACACCACGACAAGCCCGGGTGCAGCGGATGCCGACGGGAGCGTCCCAGGCACCGAACAACAGCCGACGCCGCGGTGGATGCGCACGCTCGGGGCAGGTGGCGCGGTGCTCGCGGTGCTGCTGCTCGGGGCATCATTAGGGATGTTGGCGCAGCTGCCGGGCCGAGGCCCGGTGCAACCCGGGACCACTTCGGTCGATGTCGGCTTCGCTCAGGACATGTCGGTGCACCATCGGCAGGCGGTGCTGATGGCGGGGCTGGCCCGGGATCGCAGCGAGGATCCGGCGATCCGGCCCCTCGCCTTCGATATCGAGCGCACCCAGCTCGAGCAGATCGGCCGGATGCAGGGCTGGCTGAGCCTATGGAACGCCGCACCCCTGCCTACCGGCCCGCACATGACCTGGATGACCGACGCCGGAGCTATGCCGGGAATGGCACACGGCCGCCGGGAGCATTCCGCAGGGGTGGCCGAGATGCCGGGCATGGCCTCACCCGCCGAGCTGGATCAGCTCAGGGCGGCCCAGGGCAAGGACTTCGACGTGCTGTTCCTGCAGCTGATGCTACGGCACCACCAGGGCGGCGGGCCGATGGCTCAGTACGCCGCGCAGCACGCCGAAGCGGCCCAGGTGCGCAACCTGGCCGACAAGATACTCATCTCACAGAGCGCAGAGAGCGAGTACCTTGCCGAGTTGATCACCGAGCGCGGTGGACAGCCGCTACCGTCGCCGATCTGATCCGTTGAGCGGTGCCGCGCTCAACGGTTCGCGTAGCTGGCCATGCTGGTCAGCGACATGATGATGGCCACCCCCGTCGCCAGGTACACCAGCATCGTGGCGATCTTGATCTCTAGCTCGATGCCGGTCGTGAACGGCTGCAGCGCGATGGCCAGGGTGGCCAGACCAGCGATCGCCGTGAAGAACGTTTCCGGCTTCGGCGTGGTCAGCAACAGCAGGTGCATCAGCCCTGTTCCGACCAGTGCGGCCAGAGCCGCAAGGGAGCACAGACCCAGCGTGGTGGCGTCACCTATCAGTCCCGCCTCGGTCGGCGCCAGCACGGGCACGCCGAAGATGCCCCTGGCCACCAGCAGCCCGACAAAGGCGACCAGCGCCGCGACGATCGTGGTCGCCACACCGCCCGACCACAGTTTCTTGGCGTCAACCCGTTGAGCGGACTCCGACTCCGCCGGTATCCGGCGGGTCTGGTCATACTCGTGGGCGTAGTCGTCGTACACGCAGCCTCCCCTGGCAGGGCTGGAAGTCTGTTCGAACATGGCGGTCGGGTCCAAGTCAACCAGCAAGCGGGTGACTCCGGACAGTTCGGGGTCGATGACCCCGAACCCGACCCGGCGGTCCACCGACGGCTGCGAGCAGTACGGTACGCTCTGCCCCGGCACCCGCGATGAGCGGGACGCCCTCGTAGCTCAGGGGATAGAGCACCGCCCTCCGGAGGCGGGAGCGCAGGTTCGAATCCTGCCGGGGGCACCGATCCAGGCATTGCACGAACCCTTGCCGTGGATGCTGCCGTCTCGCCGTTACGGTTTGCGTGCCACGGCCCCAAAGGCGCTGATCGGCGCGACATTGCCGACGTCGGTGGTGTCCGTCCGCCACTGCGTGATCGACGTCAAGCCGGGGTCGACCATCTCCAAGCCGTCGAAGCATTGGCGGACCTGCTCGATGCTGCGCGGGATGTAGGGCGCCCCTCCGGTCTTGGTGTAGTTCTCGCATAGCTCGACGAATGCCTTGTCGGTGTCGATGCCGTCCCAGAGCGCGAGGTAGCTGCCGGAGGGGACGGCGTCCATCACCCGGGCGATGATGGAGCGCATCTCGACATAGTCGATGACGTGGCCGAGTACACCCATGAACATGACCCCGATCGGCTGGGTGAAGTTCAGCACGTTGCGAGCATCGGCGATGATCAGTTCCGGGTTGTGGAAGTCGGCGTCGATGTAGGCCGTCACCCCCTCCGGGGTGGTGTTGAGCAGCAGGACCCTGGCGTGGGCGAGGACCAGTGGGTCGTTGTCGACGTAGACGATCTTCGACTCGGGCGCGGCCTGCTGGGCGACCTCATGGGTGTTTTGCATCGTGGGCAGCCCGGTGCCGATATCGAGGAACTGGCGTATCCCGGCCTCGCCGGCCAGGAAACGCACCACACGGATCAGGAACTGCCGCGACTGTACGGCCATCGTGGCGATGTCCGGGTACACCGCGACGCCCGCGTCACCTGCGATCCGGTCCACTTCGTAGTTGTCCTTGCCGCCCATCCAGTAGTTCCAGATCCGCGCCGAATGCGGCACATCAAACCGGATCCTGGAGACGAGCTCGGCGTGCGGATCGACTGGCTGCTCGTCAGCCATGTTCAGGCTCCTCAGTAAGCGAGATCAGCGTGGAGGGCGCGACGGCGCCCGTCGGCTCCAGCGGGGCGACGGTGGGGCCTTGCACGGATGGGGCCGATGGGGTCACCGGCGGTACTGCATCACCGGCGGTACTGCGGAATCCGCGCAACCGCAGGCTGTTGGAGACCACGAACACTGATGAGAACGCCATCGCGGCACCAGCGATCATCGGGTTGAGTAGCCCGGCAGCGGCCAGGGGCAGGGCGGCCACGTTGTAGGCGAAGGCCCAGAACAGATTGCCCTTGATGGTGCGCAGGGTACGGCGGGAGAGCCGGATCGCGTCGACCGCGGCCTGCAGGTCGCCACGGACGAGGGTGAGGTCGCTGGCCTCGATGGCGACGTCGGTGCCGGTACCCATGGCCAGGCCGAGGTCGGCCTTGGCGAGTGCGGCGGCGTCGTTGACCCCGTCGCCGACCATCGCGACGGTGCGGCCCTCGCGCTGCAGCCGGGTGATGACGTCGACCTTGCCCGCCGGCAGGACTTCGGCGATGACCTCGTCGATGCCGACCTGCGCGGCCACGGTGCGCGCCGCGGCCTCGTTGTCCCCGGTGAGCAGCACGGGAGTCAGGCCGAGCTCGCGAAGCTGAGCAATGGCCTGCGCCGAGGTGGGTTTGACGGTGTCGGCGACGACGAGCACCGCCCGAGCGGCCCCGTCCCACGCCACGGCGATGGTGGTATGGCCCTGCTCCTCGGCCGCCACCTTGGCCGCGACGAGGTCGGCAGGCAGCGGCTGGCTCCACTGCTCGAGCAGGGCTGCCCGTCCGACGAGCACCGCGTGCCCGTCCACGACGCCCTGCACACCCAGCCCTTCGAGGTTGGTGAACTCCTCGACCTCGGGCAGGTCCCCGACCCGCTTGCTGGCGTCGCGGGCAATTGCTCGGGCGAGGGGATGCTCGGAGGCGTTCTCCACCGCGCCGGTCAGCCGCAGGACCTCCGACCAGTCGACCCCCTCGGTGACGTGCACACCGAGCAGGGTCATCTGCCCGGTGGTGACGGTGCCGGTCTTGTCCAGCACGACGGTGTCGATGCGCCGGGTGGACTCGAGCACCTCCGGGCCCTTGATGAGGATGCCGAGCTGGGCGCCGCGGCCGGTGCCGACGAGCAGCGCGGTCGGAGTGGCCAGCCCCAGCGCGCAGGGGCAGGCGATGATCAGCACCGCGACCGCGGCAGTGAACGCCATCGCCACACCGCCGCCGGTGCCGAGCCAGAATCCGAGAGTACCGGCGGCCAGCGCGATGACGATCGGAACGAACACCGCGGAGACCCGGTCGGCGAGCCGCTGCACCTCGGCCTTGCCGTTCTGCGCATCCTCGACCAGCTGGGCCATCTGGGCGAGTTGAGTGTCGGCGCCAACGCGAGTGGCGCGCACCACGATCCGGCCACCCGCGTTGACGGTGGCGCCGACGACGGTGTCGCCAGGGGCGACCTCAACCGGCACGGACTCGCCGGTGAGCATGCTCGCGTCGACCGCCGAGCTACCCTGCTCGATCACTCCGTCAGTGGCGATCTTCTCACCGGGCCGGACGATGAACCGATCATCGACGACGAGCTGCTCGGTCGGGATGCGGTGCTCGCGTCCGTCCCGGAGCACGGCGACGTCCTTCGCGCCGAGTTCCAGCAGGGCGCGCAGCGCGGCGCCGGCGCGGCGCTTGGAGCGGGCCTCGAAGTAGCGGCCGGCCAGGATGAAGGTGGTGACCCCAGCGGCGACCTCGAGGTAGATCGAGGCGTCGCCACTCATCCGCTGGATGGTCAGCTCGAACGGGTGCGTCATCCCCGGGACGCCGGCAGTTCCGAACAGCAGGGCGTAGAGCGACCAGATGAACGCGGCGAGGGTGCCCATCGAGATGAGCGTGTCCATGGTGGCTGCGCCGTGCCGCAGGTTGGCCCATGCGGCCTGGTGGAACGGCCACGCCGCCCACACCACCACCGGGGCAGCGAGGGTGAGGGAGATCCACTGCCAGTAGGTGAACTGCCACGCGGGGATCATCGCCATCGCGATGATCGGGATGGACAGCACCACGGAAGTGCTCAGCCGGTCGCGCAAGGACCGCGTCGGATCCTCCTGGTCCGCCACGGCGGCGGGCTCGCCATCGGGTCGCGGCGGTCGGGGTAGTTCGGCGGTGTAGCCGGCGGCCTGCACCTGCTCGACCAGCGCGACCGGGTCCAGCCCGTCGGGGTAGTCGACCCGAGCCTTCTCGGTGGCGTAGTTGACCGTGGCGCTGACACCGTCGAGCTTGTTCAGCCGCTTCTCGATACGGGCGGCACAGGAGGCACAGGTCATGCCGCCGATCGTGAGCTCGACCCGCCCGCCGGCAGCAGGGATCTGCGGGTCGCTGACAGCGCTACCCATCGTCTCTCGTCCTTCCCTGGTTCTCACGGACCCTGGTTCTCACGGACCCTGGTTCTCACGGACCCTGGTTCTCGCGGATTCAGCCGTGGCCACCATGGCCGCTGTGGGCTGGGGGCGGGCTCTGCTGCTGGGGGGTACCGTCCTGCGCGGCCACAGTGAACGCGGCGGTGCGGACCTGTCCCCCGTGCTGAAAGTCCAGGAACAGCCGGTAGTCACCGGCCGAAGGCGCCTCGGCGTGGAACACGATCTGCGGGCCGGGGCGGGTGCGCCCGTCACCGGGCTCCCCGTCGGGGTGCACGTGCAGGTAGGCCAGGTCGCACTCACGCAGCGCCACCAGATGGCCGTACGCAGCCAGGTAGGGCTGCAGGTCGGTGACCGGGCGGCCGTCCTGGCTCACGGTCAGCGTGAGCGGGGACGACTGCCCCGACACCAGGTCGCCGTCGAGGCGGACCTGGTAGCCGTCGACCTGGGCGGTGCGGGAGGGCTGGTGCTCGGCTGGGGTGAACGGGCCCGGGGCGGCGAGGTCCACGCCGAGGGTCGTCGCCTCACCACCGGCGGGGACGAAATCGGCGAAGGCGCGGTAGGGTCCGGCGGCGGGCAAGGTCAGCTGAAGCCGCCAGGTGCCGTCGGGGCCCATCTCGGGATGGACGTGCTGGAAACCGGTGGTGTCACGCCGCACCACGATCACGTGCATCCGCTTGTCGTGTTCGATGTCGAACTGCCGAACCGTACTCCCGTCGGGGCCGGTGATGCGGAAGGCGAACTGCTCGGCGGCACCCGGAGTCAGCGTCGTGTCGAGGGGTGTGAGGGTGTAGCCGCCCCGGGACGACGCCGGCCCGCCGGGCTGGGCGGTCGGCGCTTCCTCCACGACGGCGCCGCTGTGGTTGTCCCCGTGTCCCGCGCACTGGCCGCCTGCCATGCCGTCGTGCGCACCCATCGAGGCGGGCCCGGCGCCAGAGAGCGGACCGACAGCGGTACCGACCGCCCATCCCCCGCCGAAGACGAGGGCGAGTACCGCACTATAGGCGGAGAGCTTCGTTGCTGCGTTCATGACGATCCTTCACCTCTGGGGGGTGGGCTCGCGCAACGCCGACCCGGGTGAGCGGGTGCCTCAGCGCCAACGCTTCGACCCTGCAAGCAGGTCTCAAGCCAATGCTTCGACCCTGCAAGCAGGTCTCAAGTAGCCACCAGCTCGTAGCCGATCTCCTGGACGGCGGCGCGTACTTCGGCGGCGCCCACCGACCCGGAACTGGTCACAGTCACCGCGCCGGTGGGCAGGTCCACTGCGACCCGCTCGACACCGTCGATCTTGCTGACCTCCTCGATCACCGAGCGCGCGCAATGCTCGCAGGTCATCCCGGTGACGGTGTAGGTGCTCTGAGCCATGAGAAGTTCCTTCCTGGCCATGGGCGAGTGTCAGGACCGGACCATGCGGGCAATTGCGGCGCTGGCCTCAGCGACCTTGTCCTCGGCCAGCGGCCCACCCTCGGCGACGGCGCTGGTGACGCAGTGTTTGAGGTGCTCGTCGAGCAGCCCCAGCGCCACCGCCTGCAGCGCTCTGGTGGTCGCTGAGACCTGGGTGAGCACGTCGATGCAGTACTCGTCATTCTCGATCATGCGCGCCAGGCCACGGACCTGACCCTCGATACGGCGCAGCCGCTTGGCGTAGCTGTCCTTGTCCTGCGTGTACCCGCGCATCGACTCCTCCTGTCTACCCAGGCCGGCCTCTAGACCGCGCCGCAGTCGTATTTATACCCTTGGGGGGTATAGGTAGTCAAACGGAAGGTTTCTGTGCTGCGAGTGGATGCCGAGCCACCCGAGGAGCGGCGCGGGACCGTGGAGGATGCGGTAGTCGGCTGCCCGACCCGGGCCAACCGGCTGATCGACACACCGTTGGATGACCAGGGCGACGTCATGATCGCTCAGTGTTCAGTGGTCGTCGCTCTGGGTAGTTCTTATCAGGTAGGTCAGGCCGCAGCAGCACGGATCCCCTCGCCGAGCTTCAGCTCGCGCACGCAAAGCAGCTGAATGGAACCTTCTGGCTACTCAGGCGGCCTGCGGACGGCTCAATGGAACCCTTTGGCGCTTCGGGCTGGCCTCCGCGCGGACATGACCGCGGACACTCGTGAGCACCCGGACCTGTACCCAACTCCCAACTACTTGACGTAAACTGTCGTTGAACGCTGAGCGATCATGACGTTGCCCTGGGTATGGACGACGGTAGTCGGTGTGGAAGATCCGCCACGACTTGAAATGCGCGATGAGTCGTTCAACGGGCGTCCGCAGTGCCGAGATGACGGCGTTGTTCGCTTTGTCTCCCTTGCTGAGATGCACCGGGAGGGGACCTTGCGCCGTAGCTGTTCAGGACCCCTCCACACCGCGATTCGGCTCCGAATGGCTGTCCAGCCTCCCCTCCAGACTGCCATTCGGCTCCGAATGGCAGTCCAGCCTCGCCCCAGACTGCCATTCGGCTCCGAATGGCGCTCGGCACTAGCCTGCGCTGAGCGGGGCGTTCAGGGCGCCGCCTAGTTTCCACGGCTGCTACCTGGCGTCACGAGTTCAGCACAATCAGTGATCTTGGTGTGGCCCTGGTAGGTACCCGGCAGCGGGCACCTCGAGCTGGTATCCACCATCCGGGCCTGCCGAGCACCTACCGATCCGACGACCGCTAAAGTCGATCAGCGTCAGTCGGCTCCGGCGGCACCACCGCCGTCCGGCGACGCACCCGCCCCCGGACGTGCGCCTGGGGACTGTCGGGAGGGGTAGATCCGTTATCGGTGCTCGTCATCGACTATGCACCTGCCTTCGCTTGCGTTACCGGCGTTTCCCTCGTGGTGCGTGCCGAATGTCAGTGTGCGCACTTCGGCGTCCGGATTAGCATCGTTGATCGGCTCGCCGCTCCACGGGCCGACCTCCAGCAGGGTCCGCAGCTCCGCGTAGGCGGTCAGGGCACGAGCGGGCAGCTCGTCGATCTGTAGCTGTGCTTGCTCGTCGGTCTCGACACGGTACGACCTACAGGTTGACCCGCGCCCTGGGGACCGCCAGCGGTTCGTCCTCGGGGATGTCCTGCCCGGTCAACGTCGGGGATGTCCTGCCCGGTCAACGTCGTGGCGGCACGGGTTAGCGACCCCGGCCGGAGATCAGCGACCCCGGCCGGAGAGTGCGTCACGCAGCCGATCTACCAGACCGACGCCGGGAGCCAGCGCGGCAAGAGCGCTACCCTCGGACGGCTTACCGGGGTGTGGGCGTGTCGGGGCGACCTTCTCGGCTTGCTCGATCTTGCGGCCGAGGTCCTGCAACTGCTGTTCGGAGCAGTACTGGCGTAGCTTCGGGAACAGGTCGCCCTCCTCCTCATCCAGGTGGTGGCGGACTTCCTCGATCAGCTGGCGCACCGCAGGCCAGAAGTCGGCGTCGGCAGGCGTGAGCGCCTCGAGTCGCGTCATCGTCTGCTCTGCCTCCTGGTGCTCCTCGAGCTCGTGGCTGGCGATCTCGTCACCGTCCGGCACAGCCCCGCGAGTGGCGGGGTAGAGGTAGATCTCCTCGGCGACCGAGTGCGTGGCCAGGAGGATCACCACCTGCTCGGCGAGGCCGCTGGGCTTCGTCGCTGGTGGTGCCGTCTATCTTCTCGAGCTGGGTGAACATCTCGTTCACCTCGCGGTGCTGATCGGTCAAGATCGTGATCAGATCGGTCTGGGTGGCAGGAGTGCTCATGTCAAAGGCGTACCCCGGGCTACCACCGCGCTAACCGTATCCGCGACCACTCATGTCCCGCGCCCAGCCGGGTACCCCGGACCGCGCGGAGCCGAAGGAGCTGCGCCAGTGATCAACAATTCAGGAGGTACGCGATGAGCAGGCCCACGCCTGACCCGCTGGGGCACGATGAGGACGTCCTCGGGCAGAGCGAGATGCTCGACGAGGACAGCATGGCGGTCGATCCGCTGGAGGGCGGGATGGATCCCGCGGAGGGCTGGTCGGGGTCTGATCGGTACGGGACCACCGCAACCGAGCAGGCCACCGGCCGTCCGCTGATCGACCGACTGGATGAGGAGCGCCCGGACGCCCCCGATGAACCGGCGCCGGGCCGACCCCTGGCCGCGACACCGCTGGACGAGCTCGATGAGTCGGTCGACGACGAGAGCCCAACCGCCCGAGAAGAATGAGCCGCTCGCCAGGGAGGGAGGGTCTTCGGCTCGGAGGGGCGCGCTGACCAGCCACATTGCACAGAGATCGTAAATACCGGTAGGTTGCACGAGGCTGCCGGTCCACCACTGGGGAGGACCACTAGGGCGGCAGACGTCGCCTCCGAGAGCAAGTCGGTTGGGCTGTCGAGGCCAGAGCGTCAACGTCGGGACAACGGCGTCCGCTGAGACTGCGTAGTCTCCGCTCCTCATCCGGAGTATCGACGACGATGGATCCGCTGAAGCGGAGTCATGCGCATCGATCTCCGTAATTGAGGAATCTGCAATTATTGCGGCGAATGGAAGGGTCGGGGCGATGGATGGTCAGTGGGCGATCCGGGCGGGTGGTAACCCCTGCGGATCCGCACCGGAAGGGCAGCTGATGGTGCCAGGTGGATCGAGGGCCCGTGCCTGACCGGACCGCACAGCTCGGTGCGCCGATCGCGCCGTACGGTGCGATCACGGTCGCCGAGCTCACCAACCGCCTGCACTCGGACAGCCAGACGGCCCTCCTGCGCGTCGTGCGGCCGACGGTTGCGTCGGTGTCGGTGGAGCAGTTGTTACGGCGCGAGGGACGTTCGGGGACATCGCCGCACACCCGGCACGTCGCCGAACCCCCGCCACAGCGGGAGCCACGTCGCAGGACGCTGGTCGTGGCGCCACCTCCCGCGCGCGGCACGAGGCCCCTCGTGGCCCCGCCTCCCCAGCACGCCACCGCGCGGCCGGCACCCGGGCGGCCAGCACCCGGGCGGCCGGCACCCAGGCGGCCCGCACCCGGGCGGCCCGCACCCGGGCAGGCCGCACCCGCGCAGGCCGCACCCGCGCTGGGCCCGCGTCCGCACGGCCTCGGACCCATGGCGGCGATGACTCGCCGGCCATTCACGCCATGACCGACGGGCTGATGTCCCGCCCACGGCGACGTGCCGAGGTGTCGCTCTCGTTGTCGGAGACGAGCACCGAGCCGGTCGAGCAGCTCGACCGAGCCGTCGAGATCCTTCATCGAGTCACCCGCGCGCTACCCGAGACAGTGCTCAGCCGCGAGGAGTTGATCGCCCTCGGCGGGCTCCTCACCCAGATCAGCGGAGCCCTGCTGACCTTCACCGAGCTGCTCATCGCCCCCGTGCACCACTACGACCGCACCCGAGTGCCCGCCGGCAACACCGACGCCAAGACGCCCAACCGGCACACCACCACCTCGCTGCTGCGAGACTGCCGAAACAGTTATGTCGACGCCACCGCCTCGGCACGTGCGTTCCACGCCGACATCAAGCACTGAGCACGCGCGGCTTCTGGGGCGCGGCGTTATCTCACGCTGGCCGGGTCGACGACGAAGACGAGCGTCATCCTCATCACCCACCGCTGGAGGTGTTCAGCGCGTCCTGGATGGCGCGGTGGAAGGTGGGGTAAGCGTAGATCATCTGCCCCAGGCGCTCGGTGGGCACCTCGGCGTGCACGGCGACGGCCAGCGCTGCGAGCACTTCCCCACCGGCTGGACCCATCGAGGTGGCGCCAACGAGCACACCCGCGGCGGCATCCTCGACGAGCTTGATCAGTCCGGCATTGCCTGCCTGGTGAATCCACCCCCGCGCGGTGGCCGGGACGCTGGCCAGCCCGGTGCGCACCCGCAGCCCGCGCCGGCGGGCCGCGGCCTCGGTCAGGCCCACCGCACCAACCTCGGGATCGGTGAAGGTCACCCGGGGAACCGCCCGGTAGTCGGCACTCTCACCGTCCTGGCCGAGGATGTCGGCCGCGGCGATCCGCGCCTGGTACATCGACACGTGGGTGAAGGCACCCTGGCCGGTGACATCCCCGACCGCCCAGAGGTGGTCGGTGGCACGCATCCGCCCATCGACCTCGATGGTACGTGCCTGCTCGTCGAGACCGACCGCACCCACCCCGAGTGCGGCAAGGTCCGTGCGGCGGCCGGTGGCCACCAGTAACCGCTGCGCACGAAGCACCTCGCCGCCGTCCAGTCGCACCGCGAATTCATCGTCCTGATGGCTGACCTGCGCGGCGGACACTCCGGTCCGGACATCGATGTGCTCGCCCGCGAACACTTCGGCGAGCAGGTCGCCCGCCTCCGGCTCATCGCCGGGCAGCAGCCGTGGTTGGGTCTCCACGATCGTGACCCCGGCCCCGAACCGAGCGAAGACCTGGGCGAACTCGCACCCCGCCGGCCCGCCGCCGAGCACGATCACCGAATCGGGCACCTGCTCGGCCGCCACCGCTTGCCGATTGGTCCAGTACGGCGTGCCGGCCAGCCCGTCGATCGGGGCAACCGCAGGCTCGGTGCCCGGGTTGAGCACGATCCCGCTGGCCGCGCGGAAAACCCGCGCACCATCCGAGGTGGACACGGTGACCTCGCCAGGTGCGGTGATCCTCCCCCAGCCGCGGACGAACCGGCCACCGGCCTTCTCGAACCGCGCGACGGCGACGGTGTCGTCCCAGTTGTCGGTGGCCTCGCCCCGGATCCGCTCCGCGACCGGAGCCCAGTCCGGCCGCACCTGCGCCGAGCCGGCCAGCTCTCTCACCCGGTGCGCCTCAGCCAGCGCGTCCGCGGCCCGAACCATCATCTTGGTCGGCACGCAGGCGTAGTACGGGCATTCACCACCGACCAGCCGGCCTTCCACACCGACGACGGTCAGGCCAGCCCTGGCCAGCCGAGCGGCGACGTCCTCCCCACCCGGCCCCATCCCGATCACCACAACATCCACGTCGTCGCCTGGCATGCACAACCCTCCCATTGACGGCGCTACCCCACGACGTGACCCTAGGCGATCGAGCTGGCAGCGCCGCGCCAGCAGACACCCGGTTGCAGGGAGTAGTTAGCCGGCATAGAGGGCGTTCAGGGTGTCGCGGTAGTTGGTCTCCACGACTCGGCGCTTCACCTTGAAGCTGGGGGTCAGCTCGCCGGATTCCACGGACAGGTCGCGCTCCAGGATGTGGAACTTCTTGACCGCTTCCCATCGGTTGAGCTGGGCGTTCAGCTTTCGCACGTACCCTTCGATCTCGGCGCGCATCGCCTCCGACGTCACGACCTCCGCATACGGCAGCTCGGCCGTGTCGTGGCGGCTCGCCCAGTCCGCCACGGCGTCCGGATCGAGCGCGATCAGGGCCACGCAGTAGTTGCGCTCATTGCCGTGCACGACCATCTGGCTGGCCAGCGGGCACACCGCGGTGAACCGGCCCTCGATGCGTGACGGCGCGACGTACTTGCCGCCGGAGGTCTTGAAGAGGTCCTTCTTCCGGTCGGTGATCCGGAGGAACCCGTCCGCGTCGAACTCACCGATGTCCCCGGTGGCCAGCCAGCCGTCGCCGACGAAGGTCGCGCGGGTCTCGGACTCCAGGTGGTGGTAGCCGTCCATGACACCGGGACCTCGCAGCAGGATCTCACCGTCCCCGGCGATCTTCACTTCGGTGCCGGGGAACGGCAGCCCCACTGTGCCGAACCGGAACCGGTCCGGGCGGTTCACCAGCGAGCCGGCCGAGGTCTCGGTGAGACCATAGCCCTCCAGGATCAGGATGCCCGCCGCATGGAGGAGGTGCGCGGCACCGAGTTCGGCCAGCCTGTCCAGCGAGATCACCCAGGCGTCGTCGCCCCCGTCCGCGGTGCCGTCGAAGGTGACCACGGTGCGGACCGAGGGCAGCGCGTCACGGTGCTCGCGCAGCTTGGCGATCTGGTCGTCGTTCTCGGCGAAGGCGACCTGGCTGTCGGAGTCGGCGAGGATGAACGCGACGTCCTCGGAGATTGTCGAGGGGTAGACGGTCGTGGTGGCCGCTCCGGCGCACATCGCGGCCAGATCGGCGAGTACCCACTCATAGCGTGTCGCGGAGGCGATCGCGACCCGCTGCTCCGGCTCGATGCCCAGCGCGATGAGGCCCGCCGCGAGCCGTGTGACCCGCTCGCCGGTCTCCAGCCAGGTCCGGGACACCCAGCCCTCGCCTGCCGGGTAGCGGTAGGCCTCGCGATGCGGCGTCTGACGGACCCGGTCGCGAAACATCTCTGCCACGGTGGCAAGAGATAGCTCTCCGGCCATCGGAATACACCTCCTGGCTCCGAGATGTACGTTGCCACACGGACTGCTCAGTTGTTGCCCGAACCGGCGAGATTCCCCGCTGCTCGACGATGCGACCGAGCTTGACGATGCGCCGTCGGGTCAGGTTGGATCGCTGCCTAGCCGGCGGCGCCGAGGTGGCCAGCATGAACGCGACAACTGAGTTCTACCAGACGTTGAGTAGTATGAGCTTCACTCTGCTCGGCATCTGGTTCGCGGTCATGCAATTCTCCAACGGCAGATGGCGCAGCGACCCGCAGCGACATCGCACGAACCTGCACATCGCGCTGCACTTCTTCCTGCCCGGCTTCCTGAGCTTGGCTGCATTGCTCAGTGGCGGCACCGACGGCGGGTTGATGTGGCGGATCGTGTTCATCATCGGTGGGGTGGTGGGCCTGATCGAGTCGCTGTCGTTCCTGCAGGTCTCTGGGGCTCCTTTTGCGTCGGCTGGGCGGTTCCTGCGGGCGACGGATCCGCTGCTGTACACACTGATGGTGCTGGCTGCCGTCCTTCCGGCGGGGTTGTTCCTGGTGACGCCGCTACAGATCGAGGGCATGGTCACCGGAGTGCTGTTCATGTCCGGCCTGTGCTACGTCTGGCTCGCCTTCGCCGAGCGTGCCCCGGTCAATCCGCACCGGTGAGCCAGCTACGCTGGGTATGATCGAACATGCCTGGATGTGGACCAAGGGGGGTCGTGTCAGTGGACGCGCCATGGCGGGTGCGAATTCGCGCCGCTGACGGCGACGTCCTCGGTGCGGGCATCCTGGTATGCGGCGGGCGAGTGCTCACCTGCGCCCACGTGATCAGCCGGGACACCGGCCGGACCCCGCCCACCACGAGGGTCCTCGTTGATTTCGTCGCGTTGCACCCCACTCCGTCGGCCCGCGCGTCGGTCTCGGCTGATTGCTGGTTTCCCCCACCCGAGGACGTCTGGGGTGACGTGGCCCTGCTCGAACTGGACCGTGACCCCCCGGAGGGGCTGCTCGCGGCGCCGCTACGGCGGCAGGTGGTCCGCGGCATCGAGGTAGACACCTACGGATATCCCGAGGGAGCTGAGGAGCCCGGCGTGTGGGCCAAGGCGAAAGTAGCCGGCCACGGCGCGGGAGAGTGGGTCCAGATCACCTCGCAGTCCCCGGACAACCCCATCAGCCGCGGCTTCAGTGGCGCGGGCGTGATGAACGTCAAGACCGGTGCCGTCATCGGCATGGTGATCAGCGAGTTCACCACAGTCCGCTCGGTGGTGTCCTGGATGCTTCCGATCGAGTCCATCCTGCGGCATCTGCCGCGGCTCAAGAAATGTGTCGACGGCCCCCCGCGGGTCGATCCCGAGCTGAGCGACCGGCCCGGCTCCCGGATCGATGTCGACGTCGCCCGCCAGATCACGTCCTGGTTACAGGGACGGCGTCGGGTCAGGTTGCTCGTCACCGGCGAGGCCGGATCCGTCAGGTCAGCCGCGTTGCGCCGGGTCATCAGGTTCGCCGACCGGGAGTCGCGGCCCTCGGCTGGGGACCGGTCCATAGCGGAAGCCGAGGAGGGCACAGTTCCTCCAGTGGGCAGCGTCGACCTGGCACTCGACGTCTCAGGCAAGACCGTCGACCAGGTGTCCCGATGCGTCGCGGACCGGCTAGGTATCCCGATTGCGCAGCCCTGCGAGGTAACCAGCACACTGCGCGCCCAGGCCCCGCCGATGACGCTGGTGCTCGACGGAGTGGACGACGTGGCCGAGCCCGCGACCCTGGTGGATGAGGTACTGGCGCCGCTGGCCGAGCGGGATGTGCGGCTGCTGCTCGGGTTCCACCGCGAGTCCTCCACCGCTCTGAACGTCGCCCGGTCGCGGTGGCCGGACCAGGACAAGTCTGATGATCACCCGGACGTGATCCGCCGCAGGCTCAACGCGCTGGCCACGCGGATCAGTGACGTGGCCGACCGCGAGGACGCGCTGGGGAGCCACCGTGAGCACGTCGCCGCCCGTATCGCAGACACCCCGGAGTTGCCCGCGCGGGGCGTGGCGCTTCGGTTCAGGCTCAGCGCGTTGCGCATGGAAGACGCCGACGGCGAGCGGGCCCGGCTGCTGAACCAGCTTGACGACTGCGAGGACGCCGTGGAGCGCGCAGTGCGGAGGCTGACCGGGTTCCAGCGGAGTCTGGACGAGCTGCTGGAACGGCACCGCGAGCTGCGCGGCCGGCTGCGCGCCTTCCATGCCATGGCGGCCCGCCATGATCTCGTCGAGGACACCGAGCTCGACACGGTCTACCGGCAGGCGCACGAGATGCTCCGGCAAGGGCCGTGCGACCTGGTGGCCGCCGAGGCGTTGGTGGATAACTACGGGCGGGCCGTGCGAAACAAAGCCGACGGGATGCGGCAATGAGCACCTGCAACCGGCCGTCCTGCTCCGGAACCATCGAGGAAACCGGATTCTGCGGCACCTGTTTCCGCCGGCCATTGCCGGAGCCCACGCCTGCTACGAAGCCGACCGCACCGCCCTTCACGCCGAGCACGACGGTGACGCCGAGCACGTCGGTGACCAGGGGCAGTGGTATCTGGGTGAGCGGTGACTTGTTGTCGCTCCCGTTCTTCGACCTGCCCGACCCCGCCAAGCTGGTGCTCCCGAACCAGGAGATCCCCGAGAAGGACCGGTTCTGCAGCCAGTGTCAGGGCCCGGTCGGCCGGAGCTACCGCGGCCAGCCCGGCTTCACCGAGGGCTACTGCGAGCGGGACGGCACCAGGTTCTCCTTCTCGCTCAAGCTCCGCACGGGTGACCGGGTGGCCGACCGCTACGACGTGGTCGGGCCGCTGACCCGCGGCGGCTTCGGGCTGGTCTACCTGGCCAAGGACAGACACCTCGATGACAATGACGTGGTCCTCAAGGGACTGATCGACACCGGTGACGAGAATGCGCGCAAGTTCGCGGCCCGTGAACGGCTGGCCCTCATCGGACTGGACCACCCCAAGGTCGTTCGCATCTATGATTTCGTCCGCCATCCCGATCCGGTTTCCGGGGACGAGTATATCGTGATGGAGTACGTCGGCGGGCCGTCACTGGACGCTCTGCTGCGGGATCCGACGTGGCAGCAGCAGCACGGGCCGCTGCAAGTCGAGCATGTCATTGCCTACACGCAGGAGATCCTGGACGCGCTGGACTACCTGCACAGCCGCGAGCTGCTGTACTGCGATATGAAGCCGTCCAACGCGATCCGGGGCGCGGAACGACTCAAAGTTATCGACATGGGCGCGGTCCGCCGTTTCGATGACCGCGAAAGCTCGTTGGTCGTGACGCACTCATACCGGCCCGACCACAAGGAGATCGACAAGCATGGGTGGACCGTGCGTGCCGATCTGCACACCGTCGGCATCACGCTGCGGAAGCTGTTCGATGCTACCGAGGACCGGCATGCCGTCGGCGGCCCGCTCTCCTTCGGCGTGAAGTCGTTGGATTGCGTCATCGAGCGCGCCATCGGCGAGTATGAGCGCCGGTTCGCGTCCGCGGCGGAGATGTCCCAGCAGCTCCACGGTGTCTTGCGGGAGATCCTCGCGCTGCGCGGGGAAGTGCTGGAACCGAGTCCGTCCGCGCTGTTCGAAGCCTCGGTGACACTGCTCGACGACGGGCTCGGCGCCGCTCCCCCCTTGGAATGGTGGACCGCCTTGGAACGGTGGACTGACAGTGCCACGTTCGGCTCCGGCGCGGTGCGGGGAGATGGGCGTCCTTCGGCGCGCGCGGTGGCCGTGGGGTTGCCCGCGCCGCGAGTCCGAGCGGACGATCCCGGCGCGAACTACCTCGCCACGATAGGGGCGAGCAGTCTGCGCGCACTCATGAAGAAACTTGACGCCTCCGACCAGGAGTCCGTCGAGAGCTACCTGCGCGGTTGCCGTGCCCACCTCGAAGTGGACGATGTCGATGGCGCCCGCGCCCGGTTGAGCCGGGCCAAAGGGCTGCTCGGCAAAACGGCGGGCTTCGATTGGCGGATCGCCTGGCATGACGGGCTGCTGAAACTCGCTGAGGGCAACGTCGAGGCAGCCGAATCACAGTTCATGACGGTGTACCGCGCGCTGCCCGGCGAGGACCCGCCCAAACTGGCGCTCGGACTCTGCGCCGAGCACCTCGGCCGGCCGCAGGACGCCGGGCCCTACTACGAGGCGGTGTGGAAGCGGGATCGGTCACAGGTCAGCGCCGCATTCGGGCTCGCACGTGTGCGGCTGTCCAGGATAGGCCGGGGGGCCGCTGTCGAGGTCCTGGACCAGGTTTCAGAAAAGTTCCGGCACAGTGTGGCGGCCGGAATCGCTGCGGTTCGGGTGCTCTGTGGCCGGCTCCGGGCCGACGGTTCACCAGACAGCCTGCCCACCGCAGCCGACCTCACGAACGCGGTCAATCGGCTTTCGGAAAGGCCACTGGAAGCCGGACTGGACCGGGATTCCCATGCCCGGCTGATCGCACTCATTCGCAAGGCCGCTCTCGACGTCCGGCAGACGCGGGCCGGCGAGGAGCGGCCAACCGAGCGGGTGCTGCGCGAGCAGCTGGAGGAGTCGCTGATCAGCCTCACCGGGCAGGCTCGCAACGCACAAGAGCACGGGAGGCTGATGGACCTCGCCAACTCGGTGCGCCCGATGACGTGGTGGTGATGCGGTGAGTGACACGGGGAGCAGCCAGATGGATCCACGACCCGGTTTCAGCCTTACGGTGAACCAGGAAAAGTATCTCTCCACCAGTGACAGCCGGATGGACGCCATCCTCAGGGTGGCCGCGCAGGACTGGGCAACGCGCTCGAGGGTCACACCCGAGGCCGCCCAGGTTATTCTGGTGGACTGCTCCGGCTCAATGTCGGTGCCGCCGACAAGGATTGCGGCGGCCCGCCGGGCGACCGCCGCCGCAATCGATACCTTGCGCGATGGGGCGTACTTCGCCATTGTGGCGGGAACTGACGAGGCCAAGCTGAAGTATCCCTCGGTGCGGCAGCTGGCCACAGCCAACGCGCAGACCAAGGCCGAGGCCAAGGCGGTTGCGGCCGGGCTGGTGGCCAGCGGCGGAACCGCGATGGGCACCTGGCTGACCCTGGCGCGCGAACTCCTGGACAGCCACCCTGCCGCGGTCCGGCACGCCCTGTTGCTCACCGACGGTAAGAACCGGGAGGCCCCGCGGCGCCTAGAGGGCGTGCTCGATGAGTGCGCGGGGCGCTTCGTCTGCGACGCCAGAGGAATCGGGGCCGACTGGGAACCAAAGGAGCTGCGCCGCATCGTCGAAGTCCTCAGGGGGCAGGTGGACGCGGTGCGGGTGAACGCCGAACTGGCGGCCGACTTCCGGCAGATCACCGAGGCCGTCATGAGCAAGGTGGTGCCCGATATCCGGATCCGGGTCAGGCTGATGCCCGGCACGCGGCTGCGCTACCTCAAACAGGTGTATCCCACCGAGCAGGAGCTCACGGCACACCGCTCCGCGCTCGAGGTGCACACAATGGAGTTCTCCACCGGCTCCTGGGGCAGCCAAGACAGCCGCGACTACCAGCTCTGCCTCAGCCTAGACCAGGAAGGAAAGGCCAAGGAGGAGGAGACCCAGGTGGCCGCGGTCGAGCTGGCGTCCGTCATGGCCGGCCCGGCGGACACCTCACGGCGCGGTGCGCCGTCGCCGATCACCGTGATCTGGACCGACGATCTGGTCCGCTCCTCCCGGGTCCACCCCAAGGTCGCGCACTACACCGGGCAGGCGGAGATCAACCGGGCCGTCACGGCCGGCTGCGACGCCTACGACGCCGGCAGGCTAGCCGAGGCCGGACAGGAGTGGGGGCGCGCAATCAAGCTGGCGACCGAGTCCGGCAATGCGGAGATCCTCAAGCGGATGGAGCGGCTGGTCGAGATCAAGGACGCTGCCCAGGGGCGAGTGACCATCAAGCCGGGGCTGGCGCCGGGCGATCTGCTCAAGGCCGCGGTCGGTTCCAACATCTCAACCAGAAGCCCGGACTCGCCCGCCGAGACAAGCGACGAACCTGGACCGGCCGGGCCGGACCGGGTCTGCCCGAATTGCCAGCGCATCTCTGCTGGCGACGTCACATACTGCGGCAAGTGCCGTCGTCCCCTCAGTGCACAGGACGAGCTGGACGGGGGTCAGCGCCGGTGATCGCCCCGGGAACGACGACGACGCTGCGGACGCTGCTGCGCAACGGCGCGGCCCTGCTGGTTCTGACGGTGGTGACCGGCGGCTTCGCCTGGTGGGCGTTTGACCGCGCGCACGACACCGCCCAGACCGCGCAGAACAGGACAGTTCCGGCGATCATGGAGGTGTCTGCAGCACGCAGCGCACTCATCCAGGCGGACCACGCTGCCATCCTGAGCTTCCATACCGGCGCGGCTCGGTTCGGCGGACCTGGCGAGGAGTATCGGAACCAGCTCGCCATCGCCACCCAGAACCTCACCCGGGCCGCCGAGGACAACGTAACCGGCAACGAAGGGAGCCAGCGACTGCGGTTCGTGCAGGGGCAGTTGGCCTCCTATCTCAGCTTGGTCGAGCAGGCAGCAGCCATCTATCGGCAGAACGAGAACGCCGCACTCTGGATGACGGATCTGTGGAATGCCTCGCGGCTACTGCACGACCCGGAGGCCGGTGTGCTGGCCGAGCTCCACGCACTGCAAGGGGCCCAGCGAGAGAGGCTGACCGAGGAGCTCGACTCCGGTGACATGGTCTGGAGCGGACTGTCGTGGCTGCTCCCGGCGATCCTGCTGTTCGGCCTGCTCGGTGTGACCCAGGTATACCTCACCCGCCGGTTTCGGCGGGTGATGAACCCGGGGCTCCTGGTGGCCGCACTGTGCCTGCTCGGGCTGGTCGGCGTGACGGCACTGACCTTCAACACGTACCGCGATCTGGTGATCGTCCGCGACGCCGTCCATGAGACCAGTGACGACTCATCGAATCAGGCCGCAGCGATCGACGAGGAGAGGCGGTTGGTCCTCGCGGAGCTGATGAGGAACCGGTGCGGCGGCGAATGCGGGTACACGGTCGACGCTTTTATCGAAAAGGTTCCGAATGCGGGCGGGCTGTCCCGCGACGCCGGCAGCGCTCAGCCGAGCGGTAACACCGAAGACGTCACCGAAGTTGTCCGGGCCGCAGGTGATTACCGCGATTACGCGTTCCTGGTTCCACTCGGCGTCGTCCTCGTCCTGGGCCCGATCGCGGCCGGGCTCTATTTCCATATCGACAAATACAGGTACCGAGCGAGATGACCAGACTCCGATCCTCAGTTCTCCGATCCTCAGTTCTCCGATCCTCAGTTCTCCGATCCTCAGTTCTCCGATCCTCAGTTCTTCTCGTCCTGGTGCTGATAGGGCTCGTCAATGCCGGAGTGGGGGCGTGCGCCAGCACCGGCTCCAAGGGTAGCGTCTCGCTTATCGGTACCGAGGGAAATCAGTTCGAGGCATTGGTCGACGCCTTTGAGAAAAAGACCGGTATCCAGGTCGAGTATAAGGCGACCCGCGCGCAGGACCAGGTGCTGCTCGCCGATGTGCAGAACGGCACGCCACCTGACGTCGCGGCATTGTCCAGCCCCGGCGAATTGGCCTGGTACAAGCGCCAGGGCTATCTGCAACCACTGGGTGACGTCATCGGGGCGCAGGAGTGGTCCCGGTACAGCCCCCAGTGGCAGGAACTGGCGAGGGCTGGACTCGACGAGCTCTACGCCGTCCCGGCTGAGGTGAACCTGAAGAGCATGGTGTGGTTCAACAAGAAGAGCTGGCCGCAGCCGGTACCCGAAACACTGGAGCAGCTCATCGCGCGGTCGCCGACCGCCGCTGGTGAGCGCTCGACCTGGTGCATGGGCCTGAGTTCCGGCGTGACCTCGGGATGGCCCGGTACCGACTGGATCGAGGACATCCTGCTGCAGCGGTCCGGGGCGCGGGTCTACCAGCAGTGGGCAGCAGGCGCAGACGCGCAACCATGGAATTCGCCGCTGATGGCCGAGACTTGGGCGATATGGGGTGCGGCCGTGACCGGCCCGGGGCAGGTTCGCGGTGGCACCAAAGCTGCTCTGCTGACCGCTTTCGAAGACGCTGGGCGCCCGATGTTCGGCGATTCGCCAGGGGGCTGCTTGCTAGAACACCAGGCTTCGTTCATGACGCGCGACTATCAGGACTACGATAACGCACCGCAGCCGGGTACCGATTTCGACTTCGTCGAGTTCGAGAACCTCGATGGGACGCCACCCGCTGCGCCGGAAAGGTCATGGATAGTGGCGGCGGATATGGTTGTCATGTTCAATCGTACCCCACAAGCGGAACAACTGGTCCAGTTCCTGGCGTCGGAGGAAGCACAGCGGCTGCTGCCTGGTGAGGGCCGCTTCTCGGCCCATCAGAACGTGCGGCCTGATGCTTACCCCAACGACGTCAGCCGGCGAATCGCCGATGTGCTCACCGGCAGCGAGACCCTGTGTTTCGATGCATCGGACATAATGCCCGCGACGATGCGCAACGCGTTCTACCGAGCGACGCAAGAGTACTTGAGCGACGGCGCACAACTCGGCGCGCTACTGGAAAATCTCCAAAAGGTCCGGGACGGGCTGCCGAGAGAACGGTGGCTGACGGTCTCCTGCGGGCAGTAGCGGCCAAGATCCACGACGAGAGGCAGGCATGGTGGCGGAATTGCTCCGGTTCTCCTTGGAGAACGGCGGGACGGTGACCGTCGAACTCGACGAGAAGCCGGGTGTCACGCCGGCCGGCGGGAAAGGCAGCGTCCTGCGGGACGCCAAGCAGT
>JBOHGM010000042.1:0-38004 GCA_050699435.1 Pseudonocardiaceae bacterium
GTGACGCACTGACGCTGGTGACGCACTGACCCTGTGCTCACGCGCATACGGAGGGGGCCTGATGACATTCAGGCCCCCTCACGGGGCGTTCGGTTTCCATCGACCGTCGACGGGCTGGTGTGGCGGGTCCCGCTCGGCTTACTGGCTCGAGTGGTTGGTTACCGCCCCACGGCGAGGTCGAGGCAGAGAATGCCAAGGGCGACGCTCTGGCAGCCCCCGCCTTGGCCCCGGTCATCGCCGCCGGCACCAGCCGGGCTGGCGCTGCCCAAGGTGAGCAGGACCGCTGCCCCGACGGTCGCGGCCGCGATCAACGAGCGCCGAAACGATTGCCTCATCCGAGATCATCCCTCCTGTCGACTGTGCCGTCGGCTGGATTCGCCGACGGCGAGCTGATTATGCGTGCGGCTACGGTGATGAGCCAGCCCGCAATACCACTCAGTGGGCCGAAGGCCGCTCGGCGCCGGCGCCGGTCAGCGCGCGCACCTCCATCTCGGCGAACTTGGTCTCGTCGGCTGGTCGCCTGCTCAGCACCGTGGCGAGGTAGCCGAGCAGGAAAGCCACCGGCACCGAGACCAGGCCGGGGTTCCTCAACGGGAAGAACGCGAAGTCCACGTCGGGGAACATCGCCGTCTCACTACCCGAGACCGCAGGCGACAAGATGATCAGAACCACGCAGGTGAACAGCCCGCCGTACATGCTCCACAGCACGCCTGCAGTATTGAACCGCTTCCAGAACAGCGAGTAGAGGATGGTCGGCAGGTTCGCCGAGGCGGCCACCGCGAAGGCCAGCGCCACCAGGAAGGCGATGTTCTGGCCGAGCGCGACGATGCCACCGGCGATCGCCAGCGCGCCGATCACGCAGGCGGTGATGCGGGCTACTCGCACCTCGCCGTCGGGGTCCAGCTCGCCGTGCTTGATCACGTTGGCGTACACGTCGTGCGCGAACGAGGCCGATGCGGTGATCGTGAGGCCGGCCACCACGGCGAGGATCGTCGCGAACGCCACCGCTGAGATGAACCCGAGGAACAGCTCCCCACCGAGCTGGTAGGCCAGCAGTGGGGCGGCCGAGTTCTCCTCACCGGGCATGCTGGCGATCCGCTCCGGACCGCCGTCCACCAGCGCCGCGGCGCCGTAGCCGATCACCAGCGAGAACAGGTAGAACAGGCCGATCAGCCAGATCGCCCACACCACAGACCGGCGGGCCTCCTTGGCACTGGGCACGGTGTAGAAGCGCATCAGGATGTGCGGCAGTCCCGCGGTGCCCAGCACCAGAGCGAGCCCCAGCGAGACGAAGTCGATCTTTGTCAGGGTGCTTGCCCCCCACTGCAGACCCGGTTCGAGGATCGCCGCACCGTGGGGCGACTGCGCCGCGGCATCGCCGAGCAGCGCCGACAGGTTGAGCCCGTAGGAACCCAGCACCCAGAAGGTCATCACGGCCGCACCGCCGATCAGCAGGGTGGCCTTGATGATCTGCACCCAGGTGGTGCCCCGCATCCCGCCGACCAGCACGTAGACGATCATCAGAACACCCACGACGGCGACCACCAGCGCCTGCCCGAGCCGGTCGGTGACGTCGAGCAGCAGCGCGACCAGACCACCCGCGCCTGCCATCTGGGCGAGCAGGTAGAAGAACGACACCGCGAGCGTCGAGATCGCCGCAGCGGCCCGCACCGGCTGGCGGCGCATGCGGAAGCTCAGCACGTCACCCATGGTGAACTTGCCGGTGTTGCGGAGCAGTTCGGCGACCAGCAACAGCGCCACCAGCCAGGCGACCAGGAAGCCGATCGAGTAGAGGAAGCCGTCGTAGCCGTACACCGCGATGGCCCCGGCGATACCCAGGAACGACGCCGCCGACAGGTAGTCCCCGGAGATCGCGACACCGTTCTGCGGACCGGTGAACGACCGGCCCGCGGCGTAGTAGTCAGCCGCGGTCCTCGAGCTGCGGGAGGCCCGGAACACGATCACCAGCGTGATCGCCACGAAGAAGAGGAAGATCCCGCCGTTGAGTAACGGATCCCCGACCGTGCCCTGGGCCACGACCGCCACAGCAGCGTTGCTGGTCACCTGGCGTCTCCCTCCATCTGCTCACGGATCCGGCTGCTGATCGGATCCAGGTGCCGGTTCGCGAAGCGGACGTAGCTCATCGTGATTGCGAACGTGGTGGCGAACTGCAGCAGGCCGAAGATCAACCCGACATTGATCGTGCCCACGACCCTGGTGGCCATGAAGGCAGGAGCGAAAGCGGCCAGCAGGACGTAGAGGAAGTACCAGGCCAGGAAGAACGCGGTCATCGGGAAGATGAACCTGCGCAGCCGCTTACGCAGGGTGGCGAACTCCGCGCTGCGCGCGGCTGCCACCCACGGGTCCTTCGGTGGCGGAACAGCCGCACTGTCGGCGCGCTCGGTGGTGCTCACACGACACCTCCTTTGACAAGATGTGACGATCATGGCGCTGGCCGTTGAGGAGCACAGCCACCGTAGTCAGAACGCACCTGCCACGACGAGTCAGCGGCGGTGCCGTCCGGCGTTGCGCGTTCGGGGAAGGTAGCCCGCGACCCCGTACCGGACCGTGTCCCTGTCCTGGGACAGACCCAGCCGGTCCGGTGCATGCATCCGCAGCAGGATTCGGGACACGTCGTCGGGGACCCGGTCCTTGGTCCTACGGCTCACCACGACCATGGTCAGGAACGCCAGCGCCACGGTGAACATGGCCGGCTGGGCGAGCACCGCGTGCCACCCCGGGGGGAGCACGCCCATCGCGGCGGGCAGCACCGAGAGGACCGCGAGTCCGCCGCCCACCAGCATGCCCGCCGCAGCGCCTGCGTCGGTCAGCCCGCGCCACCAGATGCCCAGCACCAGCAGCGGGCAGAAGGACGAGGCGGCCACCGCGAAGGCCAGCCCCACGCTCTGCGCCAGGCTCAACGAGGACACCGAGAGCGCGAAGGCCAGCGGAATCGACCAGGCCACCAGGGTGGCGGGGCGGTGGTGCCGCAACCGGCCGGGCAGCACGTCGGTGGACAGCACCCCGGCGACACTCACCACGAGTCCCGATGCGGCGGACATGAAAGCGGCGAACGCTCCCGCCGCGATCACCCCGCCGAGCAGGTTCGCGGGCCAGCCGGACAGCGCCGCCGTGGGCAGCAGCAGCACCGCCGCGTCGGTGGTCCCGGTGACCAGCAACTGTGGGACGTACAGCCGCGCGAGCACCCCGGAGATCATCGGGAACAGGAAGAACAACCCGAGCAGACCCAGCACCACCAGCGTGGTCGTCCGCGCCGCGCGGCCGTCGGGGTTGGTGTAGTAGCGACCCTGCACGTGCGGTAGCCCCATGGTGCCCAACAGCAGCGCCACAATGAGCGAGTAGGTGGTCAGTACCGGGTATTCGCCGCTGGCAAACGGGCGCAACCAGTCGTCGTTCTCCACCGGAGCGCCGCTGATCAGCGGGGTCCGGCTGCCCGCGCGAAAAGTCAGTGTGGTGCCGTCGCCGACCCGGTGCTCACCGGGCGCCCAGTACACCGGGCCTGCCACCGGGTACCCGTCCACCTCGCCTGCGGCCTCCAGCCAGGTGGGCTCTTCGACCTGCAGCACGACGTCGGTGTCTACGTCGACGGTGGTGGTCTGGGAGAAGAACGGTGGTGCCGGGGCACTCAGCGAGTCCCGGAACTCAGCCCGCTCGCCCGCTTGGTAGATCAGCAGCACGAAGATCGGCACCCCGAGCGCGGTGAGTTTGATCCAGTACTGGAAGGCTTGCACAAAGGTGATCGAGCGCATCCATCCGGTGAAGATGTTGAACGTCACGAGCACCACTACCAGGGCCGCCCCGCACCACACCGGATAGCCCGTGGTGGTGGCGACCGTGAGCCCGGCGCCCTGCAGTTGCGGCACCAGGTACAGCCACCCGATGACCACCACGAAGAACGTGGAGATCCGGCGCAACAGCACCGAACTCAGCCGCTCCTCGGCGAAATCGGGCAGCGTGTACGCCCCGGATCGGCGCAACGGTGCCGCCACGAACAGCAGCAGGGAGATGTAGCCCGCGGTGAACCCCACCGGATACCACAGCGCATCCACCCCGCCCTCGAGCACCAGCCCGGCTATCCCGAGGAAGGACGCCGCGGACAGATACTCCCCGGATATCGCTGCCGCGTTCAGGCGCGGCCCCACCGTCTGGGAGGCCGCCAGAAAGTCCGAAGGGGATCGGCTCATCCTCGCCCCGTACAGGCCGACAAAGCCGGTGAGCGCGGCGACGGCAGCCATTGCACCAATGGCGAAGAGGGCTTGCCCGGGATCGTCGGGGTTCAGTTTTCAACCATCTCGGTGAATTCCTGCTCGTTGCGGTCAGCGCTGCGATTATAGGACCAGGCCACCGCGATGAAGAACGGATACACCGCAAGCCCGAGCAGCAGCCACGGCAACCGCAGCCCGAAGACATTGACCGTGCCCAGTGACGGGGCTATCACGAACGCCAATGGAATGCTCCCGAGCACCACCACGGTGAGCACCATCAAGCGTATCGCCAGGGTGAGTTGCGCCCGCACCAGTTGGCGGACCAGCACCTCGCCGACCCCGGTCTGCTCCTCCACCTCGGCGAGCGTGCGCACCACTCGGCGGCTGCTGCGCCGCTCGGCGAGCACCACCCGCTCCCGCTTGCTCAGCTTGCCCCGCCCCGACGGCGGGGGTGCCATGGCTTCCTGCAGGGCGGCGTCGACCTCCTGCCACCCGTCGCTCGGCGTGCCCTGCTCGCTGCTCATCGGGAGGTCCAGCCCTGTTTGGCGGCGCGCACCAGGCGGTCCTTGAGCTCCCGGGTGTGCCTGCGACTCACCGGCAGTTCGGCAGCGTCCGCCCCGCTGCCCACCCGTACCACGTAGCCCGACGCAGACATCCGCAATTCGGTGACCAGCGGCAGGGCGACCAGAAAGGAACGGTGAATGCGGACGAAGCCGGCGTCCGACCAACGGTCCTCCAGCTGGGACAGCGGGATACGGACCAGGTGGCTGCCCTCGCAGGTGTGCAGCCGCGCGTAGTCGCCCTGCGCCTCCACCCAGCGCACCGACGAGCGGGGCACCAACTTGGTGGTGCCTGCGAGCTCCACCGGGATGACCTCATCGTCACCGCCCGGCTCCTCGACCGGCCCCACCGCGTCCCGCCGCGACCGCACGATCCGCCGCATCGTGTTGGCCAGCCGCTCCCGGCCCACCGGCTTCATCAGGTAGTCGGTGGCGCCGATGTTGAACGCGTCGAGGGCCTTTTCCTCGTGGGCGGTGACGAACACGACCGCGGGCGGGTCGGGGATCAGGCCGAGCACCCGGGCCAACTCCAGCCCGTCCAGCCCGGGCATCCGGATGTCCAGGAACACGACGTCGACCCGCTCCGGCGGTGCTCCGCTGAGTGCCTGCTGCTCCCCGCGCAGCGCCGAGAGTGCCTCCTTCGCGTTTGTCGCCTGCAGCACGGTGCCGATCCGTGGCTCAGCGTCGAGCACCTCGACCAACATGGACAGCGCATGGTGCTCGTCGTCCACCGCAAGCGCGGTGAGGCCGGCGCTGTCCTCGTTGCCGCTGCCCATCAGTCGCCTCCGCATCCGACCCCCTGATCCAACAATCCTGCACAGCAGCACGCACCGCTGTCCACGGTTGGGCCGTGTGGCGGTCTCCGGCGGGCCGCTCCGTCCTCCATTTGTGCCACCGTCACCCTCCGGATCGCCCAGCGCCAGGGTGGGAATGGCGGCCGCGCGCTCCGGAGTCGTAGACCCGGCTCTACAGGCCGAAGCGCGACCAGACGGCTCTGTGCTCGAGCGCCTCAAGGAAGGCCAGCGCGGTCTCCGGGCCGCCCCGGCTACCCAGCGCCGCCGCCGCAGGCGCCCACCCCAGCCGGGCCAGTAGTGGCCTGCGCGCCTCAATCGTGATGATGTCGGCGTCCGGGTAACGCCGGGCGATCTCCCCGCGCAACGTGCCCAACCGGTCTATCAGACCTAGTTCCAGGGCTCGGCGGCCGGTCCACACCTCGCCGGTGAACAGATCCTGCGCGCTGGCCAGCTTGCTGCCGCGGCGCTCGCACACCCACTCCCGGAACATGCCGTGCAATTCATCCTGCATGCCGTGCAGCCATGCCACGTCGTCCGCCCGCTCGGGCAGGAACGGATCGAGCCGGGCCTTGTTCACCCCGGCGGTGTAAAGCCGCCGCTCGATGCCGAAACGCTCCAGCAGGCCGTGCAGTCCGAAACCCTGGCTGACCACCCCGATGGAGCCCAGCAGCGAGGTGGGATGGGCGACGATCTCATCGGCAGCGCAGGCCAGCCAGTATCCACCGGAGGCCGCGACGTCCTCGCAGAACGCCAGCACCGGCACGCCCACCTCGTCGGCCAGCCCGCGGATCCGGTCGGCCACCAGCGCCGACTGGGTCGCCGATCCGCCCGGCGAGTTGACCGACAGCGCCACGGCCTTCAGCCGCTCCATGGCAAAGGCCCGGCTCAGCACCCTGTCCACCGCAACGAGATTGATCACGCCACGGCCGAGCGGGGAGGGCGTCGGGGTGATCACGCCATGCAGCTTCACCACTGCCACCACCGCACCGCGGTCCCGCTGCGACCCGGGGATGGGCAGCCGGGAGGTCAGGTCCTTCACATCCATGGGATAAGACTACGTATTGTGGCCGCTGCGGGTGTGTTCACGCGGACTCGGGCGGAGCCCGCTACAGCCGCCGGGCCCGGGCCCGGTACAGCCACAGCAGCCCCAGCATGGGCAATACCAACGGCAGAAATCCGTAACCGATTCCGTAGCCGGACCACACCGTGGCGTCTGGGAATGCCTCGGGTGCGAGCAGGCTCACCGTGCCGACGCTCACCACTCCGGCCAATTCCACGGCGCACGCCACCAGCGCCACCGTCCAGGCCGAGCGGGCCAGGGCCAGGGCAGCCACCAGGTACACCACTGCGGCCAGCCCGGAGAGCAGATAGGCCAGCGGGGCCTCGGAGAACCGCGTCGCGATCTGCACACCGGAGCGGGCACTGGCGGAGACGGCGAACACCGCGTACACCGCGACGATCACCCGGCCCGGCCCGGCCGCGGTGTTAGCCCGGCGCCCTGAAGCTGCGGCACCGGATGCGGCCATCCTCTCGGACCTCACGCGCCTGCCCGGACCTGACTCATCGGCCGACACCTCCATCACCCTTCGCCCGTGCACCTGCCCGGCCTCAGTCTCTCAGCGCAGCGCGCAGCCGTTGTCTTGCACATGCATCCTCGATCGTGAGGTGGACGGGCGGCCGGTGGGGCCGGTTTCCTGGTGGGTGAACGGTTGGCGGTCACCTGTGCCCACGTGCTGGCCGACGGCGTGGAGGGGCCGCCGACCGGGCTGGACGACCATCCAGAACACGAACGGCTGGTGCTGGTCGTGGACCAGTTCGAGGAACTCCTGGTCACCACCGCACCGGCGCTACGAGCGGCTTTCTTGCAGCAGCTGGTCTCGTTGACCGTGCAGGAGCCGACCGTCACTGTAATCGTGGGGCTGCGCGACGATATCTACGGCCGCTTGGCTGCTGCTGCTCCGGGATTGATGCGTCTGGTCGGGCACGCGACGGTCAATGTGCCAGCGGTCTTGGAGGCTGACGAGCTGGCCGCCATCATCCAACGACCAGCCGCCGCCGTCGGGGTGAGTCTCGAACCGAACCTGGCCGAGCGAATCGCCCGGGACGCGACGACGGCCACGGCGTCAGGCCGTGCTCTCGCTACAGTCGCGACACCCAGGTCTGCGCTACATACACACCCTCGGTCTTCTTAATGTACTGGGCCATCTCCGTCGAGGACCAATGCGAGATCCCCAACGCCGACGGGGGTGTCGTCCTGCTCAACGCCAGAACCCGCGCGCGTATCCGGTCCGGGATCTGACGCGGCGCACCGGGCGAGGTCCTGCTCACCAAACCTTCCATGCCGAACTGCTCATAGCGCTTGAGCCACTTATCCACCGTCGGCCGCGACGCCGCCGACATCGCGGCGATCTCACCTTTCCGATATCCCTCGTCATGCCAGAGCACTATCTGTGCCCGCGCGGACACCGACCCGTCATACACTTCCGACCTGAGCGCCGCGCGAAGCTCAGCACGATCTTCCTCAGAAAGGTTCATGCGCAGAGTATCCCACTCTGCACCGCCAATGTAAAGATAAATATATCTAGATACACTAGCGCTCACCGGTACTGTCTCGTGAAGAAGGCCACGGCTTTCCCATGAACTCCTTTTCGAGTCGGAGCTCGCGGTTTTCTTTTTCGAGTTCGCGGAGGCGGGCGCGCTCGGGGAGCGTCAGCGCCGGCTCCTCGTCGGCGTGAGTCTTCCGATAGGAGTTCACCCAGTTACGCAGGGTTTGCTTTGAGCCCGAGCTCCCGCGCGACCGAGGCGACCGGCCGCGACAACTCGATCACCATTTTCGCGGCTTCATCCTTGTACCTCGACTTTTGCACTTCATGCGGCGGCGAGAGCCCAGGCTTGCTGGACTTCCAGGATTTCCTCGGTCGTGGCTGGTCGTGGGGTGGGCGGCAGGAATCGGGCGGCGATGATCTGGCGCCGGAGTTTGAGGAGCATGTCCCAGGTGGCGGGTTCGGTCTTGGTGCGGTACCAGGGTGCTGCGCTGCGACGAGAGGCGGTGTCGGTGTTCTCGTGGCCGTGGCGGGCGTACCAGAGGAGCAGGATGCTGTGACAGAACAGGCCGAACGGGATGGTCCGCTCGACGGGCCGGGGGACGCGGTTGCGGGCCTGGCCGATGCCGAGGATGTTCTTGACGTCGAAGCACGTGACCTCGATCGACCAGCGGGCCGCGTAGCGAGCGATGATCGCTTCGGGTGTCGCGTGCAGGTCAGTGGTGATCAGCGCGAGGCGGTAGCCCGTGGTGGCGGTGGTGTTCTTGCCGGTCTCGCGCAGGAGGATGACGCGGACGGTGTCGGTGCGCCAGGTGCCGTACCACAGGCAGATCTGCTCGGCGATCTGCACGGTGCTGGTGGTGCCGTAGCGGGCGAGCGTGACGGTCTTTCACCAAGCGGTGGCGGCGATGTCGGCTGGTGTTTCGATCCGGTCGCCTTTGCGCCGTGGCCGGCCGCGTTTCCCGGTGCGGGGTGGAGCGAGGTGGGAGAACACGGCGTTGGCTTCGGCGCGGGTGGTCATGCTCATGCCGTCCCCGAGTCCGATGAACGCGCCACAGCCGTAGGCCGCGTCGGCCACGAGGTGGATCTCGCGGTCACCGACGTGCTCGGCGATCACGTCGACCAGCTCCCGGGCCAGGTCTGGCTTGGTTCGGCCGTCTTTGACGGCCAAGGCGGCCAGCACCGGTAACGCCACCGGACGAGACACCGGCGCTTGGCAGGGACAGCAGGCCAAGAGTGAGCAGGACGACGGTGGATACAAGTATCGCCGCGGTGGCAATGCCCAGTGGCTCCGCGAAGGTCAATTTGCGGTGGAACTGAGCAAGCTGTTGCCTCCTTATCAGACTCACCGCTCCAAACCCTCTACCTCCCACGCATCCCCCACCCCCGCAACCGCTCATCCAACTCTTTGACTGCTGTCGTGTTGTGCCACGGCTGCAGATGCTCCCGGGCAGCCCTAACTTCACTGGTCAGCCGTGCTGAGCGGGTTTGGGCTGCCAGGCTGGCCGCGCTGCCAATGCGTCGGGCTGCCTCATCAATCTCACCCAGGTAGCAGGCGGCGTTCCCCAGGTGCAGCGTGCAGACGGCGTACCCGTCCACAAATGACTTGTCGTACTGCCTCAGTCCGGCACCAGCGCTCGCAGCCGCCTCCTGCGGTTTTCCCAGACGCAGCAAACATTCACTCATGTGACTGGTGAGGTATCCTTCGTTGTAGAAATACCCTGGCGATTCAGGAGATGCCTGTCCTATCGCGGCTGCCAGGCTGGCTTGTGCTCTCTCGAACTCAACCATGCACGCCTTGTACTGGCCATCGAATGCATAAGCAGTGGCAGCCCGTTGCGCTGCGCCGACCCGCATGAGCGGATCCTCGGCCTTGCTCACCAAATCCTGAGCGATCAAGGCCAGATCGATCCCCGTAACAGCCTTGCCCTGCCATGACTCGGCATAGCTCCATTCGCACAGGGCGTAGATGCTGAGGTCGGCGCTGCCTGCCCCGTGCGCTGCCGCACGAGCTTGTTCAAAGTAGTGCCTTGTACTGGCGAGATCATTGAGCTCGAAGAAATAATATCCGATGGACGTTGACATATTACTGTACGTTGCAAGAAGACGCGCTCGAAGATGGTCAGGGCATTCCGCAAGTAGATCATCAACCAGGTTCCGCTGATCGAGCAACGTAGGCAGCACCGCCCGCGACCCGAGTGCATCCTCTTGCAGCTGGCAATGTCGAAGCGTGGCGTCAATACGGTCAATGACTTGACTATCCACCCGGCTGGGTTGAGCAATGGCCTTGGATAAACGTTCCTGTTCGTTGCTGTCCAGACTGAGTATGGGGGAAGCAGCCACCGCAGTAGCCATCCGTCCCAGTAACCGCAGGTGTTCCCGACGCTCCATCGTATTCGCCCATTCACGGAGAAACTTCTTACTAAGCTGCTCATGGAGCTGATCTCTCCACTCGACAGGCACCGCTTGTGCTGGGGTACTCAAAAATGCCAGATAAAGAAGCGGCCCGGCCAAGCCATCGGCTAGCTCCGCGCCGACAGCCGAGATCAGACTCCCGAGCACCTCCTGTCCGGTCGGCAGTACCAGCCCGTTGCCGTTCTGGGACGGAGACGAGCCTGCGTCGGCCCGCAGCTCCTGAGCACGGGCCTGGGCCTCAGCGTACGCCTTGGCCAACGCTGCTTCCCGGCTCTGAGCCTCGGCACTGGTTGTCGCGCCCTCCCTAAACAGGTCATGGAGCCCTGCCGAAGATGTTCGGCCTGCGGCAGGCCAGTGGAGTCTGTAGCGGCAAGGCCGGCACTGCTGGTATCCCTGCCTGCCCCGTGCGGATTTTCTGACGAATCATCAGTCATGCTTTCTTGTAACAGCTCCCCGAGCTGCTCGACCGACACTTGCAAGCAGTCAGCGAGCTTGGGTCGCAACCACGGTTGCGGGCCGTCTTCAGTCTCGCCGCTTTCCCAGCGTCGGACCGTCTTCGAATCGACTCCCAGCCGCTCGGCCAGCCTTTCCTGCGTGAAGCCCACTGCCTTCCGGCGTTGAGTCAGGCGGTGCCGCTTGGCCGCCATGCCGTCCCCTCCTTGATCTTCTTCACCCTCTTTTGCTGGCCGGGCTGGCAAGCGCCCCATTTTCGTCCGGTCGGTGCCCTGTTATTCGGCCCGCTCCCCCCGGTTGGGTCGCAGGGTACGACCGAGACCGGCCCGGGAGCAACCGAGGTAAGGGGCCATGACCAGGCGAAATGCGACCAAGGTGATCCCAGTGCGTGATCCGTTGTCGGTCGCGCTCGAACCAATGGCGACACTCGCCACCCGCGTGATTGGCGAGCCTACAGGCAGGACTTGCTGGCATGGTGTGCGCGGCTCAGCTCGGGCATGTGCCAAGTCGTGCTCGCTGCGGTCTGACATGCCTCTCCTGACCGGCAGGACTGGCGACGTTGATACCCCCACCACCCCCGTCGCCAGTCACTAACCACTAATGATTGGCATCGGGTGAGGACCTCCTTCTGCAAAGTCGGGTGGTTCCCTTGACCGTCATCATGTAGTCGAATCCCAGTTCGCCGCGCAGGTGCTCGGCGGTGGCGCGTTGGGTGTGCGCGGCATCAACAGTGACCATGACACGCGTGCCGGCAGATCGCGGGGATACCCGCCAGCAGGGTCTGGACCTGGGTGATCTCGTTGGTGCCCGCCGGCACCGGGATCTGCGCGACGGTGACGCCCACCCCGTGGATCATCGCCGAGAACAGGGTGGACTGGCCGTTGTCGTCGGATGGGTGTGGATCCGACGACCGTGCTGACACGGCTCCGGGAGCGAGGGGTGCTGCCAGCGAAGTTAGCCACAGGAAGTTAGCCACAGCGCGGGCCCCGGTCACCACGCCGGCCTCTGCCACTACCCCGTTCGGCCACCAGAAGCGCCCGCTCGGCCTCCGGCAGAAGCGCGACCACCGTCTGAATCCCGGTCACCTGCCACTACAGTCTGACGGCGGAAGGAACATGGCGAGCGCGAGCGAGGACACATGGCGAAGACGGCGCGGGAACGACTGGCGCGGCTACTCAGCGGCTCCGAGCCGGCCGGGTCGTTCAGTGCTCAGCTGCTGGCGCCGGCGCATTTGCTCCAGCTTGAGGTGTCTGGCGTCGGACCAGTGAGCCTTCCGGTCCGCGCACCCCTGGCGAAAAAGCTGATCTCCGTGGCGCGATCGGCGATGTTCGGGCGAGGGGAGGAGACGCTGACCGACACCAACGTCCGCGACACGTGGGAGCTCACCCCGGATCAGATCACGCTCGGCGGACCCGGCTGGACGGCGCTGATGAACGGCGCGTTGGAACACTTTCGTGACGAGCTCGGACTCCCGCAGACGTCACGCCTGCGGGCCGAGCCGCACTCGATGCTGGTATACGGCAAGGGGCAGTTCTTTCTCCCCCACCAGGACTCGGAGAAGGACGACGCGATGGTGGGCACGCTGGTGGTGTCACTGCCTTCGGCGCACACCGGTGGGGAACTGGTCATCGACCACGCCGGGGAGAGCACCGCCTACCAAGCGTCGAAGGAGGAGCTAACCTTCGTCGCGTTCTACGCCGACTGTCGTCACCAGGTCACGCCTGTCAGGTCCGGGTACCGGGTGACGCTCACGTTCAACCTGCTCTGCGGCACCGAGACCCCGGCTCCGGAGGTTGGCCCCGCCATCGAGCTGGCGCACTGCCTGACCGAGCACTTCACCACGCCGGCCACCCCGCGATACGGAGGCCGCGACCTCGGCCTGCCGAACCGGCTGGTCTTCCTGCTCGACCACGAGTACACCCAGGGGGGCCTGAACTGGCGCCGGCTCAAGGGCGCCGACGCGGAGCGGGCCGCGCTGGTGCGCGCCGCGGCGGAGCAGGCCGGGTGCGAGACGGTGCTGGCACTCGCCGAGGTGAAGGAGACCTGGGACGCCCTGCCATCCGACAGCGACCAGTGGGACGACTACGACTACTACGAGGACGACCGCGGCCCGAGTGAGGACCCCAACGACTTTCAGCTCAATGAGCTGATCGACGACGAGATCACCCTCGGCTGGTGGACCAGCCCGGACGACACCGGCGGCGAGGCGATCTCGCTGCACGTCCCCGACTACGAGGTGTGTGCCACCACCCCGAGCGTGGGCCTGGCGCCCTACCAGTCCGAGTACGAGGGCTACATGGGCAACTACGGCAACACGCTGGATCGGTGGTACCGGCGTGCCGCGGTTGTCGTGTGGCCGCAGGACAGGGCGTTCGCAGCGCGTGCCGAGGCCGGATCGCAGTGGGCTCTGCACGAGCTCCGCGACCGCATCGACGCCGGAGACCTGGAGGGTGCACGTGCCGCAGCGGAGTCGCTCGCACCGTTCTGGAAAAAGATAGGAGCACAGGCGGGACTGCTCGGTGCGGCCCTGGACGTGGCGGCGGGCCTGGGCGTCGCCGGGACGGCGGCGATGCTGCTGGAACCGTTCCAGGTGGAGACGGTCACGCAGGAGCATGCGGGCGGGTTGGCGGCGGCGGCCGGGCGGTACGGCGAGGACTGGACGCGGAGCGTCATCGACGGGTGGTTCGGGCCGGGGCATCACTTCGGAACCGACCTGTCCGCGTGGGTCGACAACAGGCTGCCGGGGCTGTGCGGGGCGCTGCGTACCACCGGGAGGCCGGAGGTGGCACGGCTACTGGCCGCCGGAGCCTGGCGCTGGATGGGCAGCCAGCTCCGGCTCTGGACTACCACCGCGCGAAGCGAGGTCCGCCAGCCGCAGTTGGAGATGCTGAGCTCGCCGTTGGTGCGGCTGCTGGAGGCGGCCGACGACAAGCTATGCAACGAGATCACGGGAGCGCTGCGCGAGTGCGGGGACAACGTACTGGAGTGCCTGATGCCGGCGCTGCGTCTGGTGGACGCGCGGCGGGCGGCGGGGCTCGACACGGTCGCGCGGGACTGCGCGGAGCGGCTCGGCACAATCATCGCGCGCCCGCTGCGTGACGAAGACGACTGGTCGATCGAATGGACCGGGTGCGGGTGCGGCCTCTGTGACACGTTGGGGACGTTTCTCGGCTCACAGTCACGGCGGATCCTCGCGTGGCCGCTGGCGACAGACGGACGCCGGCACGTGCACACCCAGATCGACTCGGCAGGGCTGCCGGTACGGCACCAGACCCGGCGGCAGGGGCGGCCCTACACTCTGGTGCTGACGAAAACCGACGAGCTGTTCACGCGCGCCACGAACGCGCGGCACAAGGCCGTGACCGACCTGGCGTGGCTGACGTCGACGCTGGGGTGACGCATCGGCGCGAACGCAAGACGGCGGAGCGGGAACGGGATGCATGATCATCCAGGCGGTCCCACCTACCGTGATCGCCAGTACCGCCGCCGACTGAAACCGGCGCTGAGGGCGGGTCCGATGCCGTGCCGCAGGCAAACGGGTATCCTAACGGGGACAGTCTAATTCGGTCGGCGCCTATGCTAGCTCAGGCACTTCTTTACGCCGACAAGGTTCTTCTCATAACGGCAGCAGAAGATGACTACGACTGGATGGAAAACGAAGACGCCTTTGATTTCATTGAGCTATTTGGCGACAGTATCCAAGTCCTCGAAGCAGGCATGTTCGACTTCGACAGTTCTCCAGTCGTCGTGAAGGCTATTGCGGGACTGTGTGCACTGGAGGCCGCTGCGCATTTGCGTGACAATCAGGAGGCGCACGCGTTACGGAAGTTGCGCCTAGCTTTCGTCGCCTTCGATGCTATCGGAAGCAATCTATCGGCGCTCATTGATTTCATACAGTAACAGAGATCTTGCCGTGAGCCACGCATCCCAGGGCTGCCTGGAGGGGGCCGATGAACTCCTGTACGGCGTCGGCTGGGGTGGCTCCTGGCATCAGTCGAGTAACGTGGCCACGGCCAGTACCCGGGAGAACCCGGGCTTGTCCTCGGCTTCGCCAAAGGCATCGCGTTTCCGCAGGCTCAGGAACTCTTCGCCGGTCAGACCCAGGAAGCGGCGCGCCAGCCTGTCGAGGTTGGCGCGAACGGCGGACTCATCCACATCTCCCACGCTGACTCCTGTGTTGCCCTCGACTACCTCGTCAGACAGTGTCGTCATCACCGGTCGCTCCCTCCCCGAGGCGGAACTACCTCGGTGCTCACTGTCGCACGCACTCACGACAGTTGGCATCACAACCTGAGTAATCGGTGCGTATATCACCCCGTTACGGCCCCGTTCGGCACCGCTACCCGGGCGGGCTCACACCCTGGTCGTGGCGACCTGCCGGGCGGTGCGGGCGAGGTCGGCGTAGTCGCTGCCGCGGCGAGCCTCCAGCGCCTCGACGAGCGGCGGGAGCCATACCTGCCGCGCCACCCCCGAGCGTGTCTGGGTGGTCGCCTTGATAGCCGATACGGCCAGGCTGAGTGCCCCGGCGTCACCGCTCATCACGTGCAGCCGGGCTCGGGTGAGGTCAGCGACCACGCCTTCACGCCGGTCGCCGCTGTGTCCGAAGGTCTGCGCCGACGCCGTGACAGCCGACTCAGCGGCGTCCAGCTGCCCGCAGTGCAACCACGTCAGTGCCGTGATCAGGTCCATATCCGCCCGGGCGTGCGCGTGCGCCGGTGCCCAACCGTCACGCGACTGGGCCAGCTCGCGGCGAGCCTGGGCACGGACTGACCCGGCGTCATCCAGCCGGGACAGCGCAAGCGCACTCACGACATGGCACCACGACTGCAGCACGGGCACCCGGGGATCGTCGCGGGGCGCATCGAGCAGCCGCACACCGCCAAGCTGGACCGCTTTCAGCGCGTCGTCGGGCCGCTCGCGCTCGACGAGCATCATCGCGGCGTGGCGCAGCGCGTACGCCGCCTGGTAGGCGTCCCCGGCGTCGGTGGCTAGTTCCACTGCTCGCCCGAAGTGGTAGAGAGCACGGACGGGCGCACCGCGATCGTGACAACACCACGCAGTGATGGTGTGCAGCTCGGCCAGCTCGGCCCGCAAGGCGCACCGGGTGAGATCCGAGGCGTCTGCGGTGAGCCAGTGATCAGCCCAGTCGGTGAGCGCGACCGCGGCTCTGGCCTGCCCGCCGTGGGTCCGCGCCAGTGTGCGGAGGTTCTCGCGGTGTCCGCGGAGCACCGCGATATCGCTCGTGCCGATCCGGAACGGCACGTCCTCCGGCAGCCCGGGTGCGGGCAGGTCTGAGGTCAGCTCCCCGACCCCGGGGACCGGGCCACCGACCGCGGCGGCCGCGGCCAGGGCGAGCAGGTGCTCAAACTTGCGGCGCAGCATCTCCTCAGCCCCCTGGGCGTCGGTGACCGTGACCTCCCCAGGGTAGGTGCCGGGCGGCCCGTAGTAGCGGCCGTCGGTACCCCCAGGGTAGGCGCCGGGTGGCCAGTACCACTTGCCGTCGGGTCCCCACCAGGACAGGCCCATCCGCTCCGGGGGGACAGCCAGACCCTCAGCGAACCGGGCCAGGACCTCATAGGCCATCACCCGTGAGACAGCTCAGGCTCCGGTCGTGGCGACCTGCCGGGGCGGTCCGGGCGAGGTCGGCGTAGTCGCTGCCGCAGCGGGACTCCAGCACGTCGGCCAGCGGTTCGAGTCGCCGGCCGGCGCGTACGGAGCTGAGTTGGGTCACCGCTCCCGCGGCGAACAAGGCGCAACGACGCATCTCCTCAACAACCCCCTTTCGGGGTGTTGGCGACCGTGACCCCGTCAGGGTAGGCGTCGGTGACCCGTACCACGTACCGTCCGATCCCCAGAAGGTCAGACCTATGCGTTCCCGGGGGGATGCTCACGCCCTGGGCGATCCGGGCCAGCACGTCGTAAACTCGCACCCGCGCCCGGCGGCCGGTGATGATGTCCGCGACCTGCCGTTGAGTGGTGCCGGTCAACGCCGCGATCCGACGTTGCGGCACTCCCGCTTGCGCCCCGAGGGGACATCGCCGCGACATCTATCCAGGTCAGCGCGGGTGTGCCCGGGGTCATCCCCAGATCTGGTTCATCCGCACCGTCATCACCGCTACGGCCAGGCAGCCGACGGTGAGCACCCCGGTGGCCCAGCGAGACCGCTCAGCCAATGACCAGGACACTCCCGCAGGCAGCACCAGCAGGGTCGCGAGGTGATAGCCGAAGAACTCCACGGTGTTGCCGACCGGCCGGTCCCCGCCGACGAGCAGCACCACCGCGGCGACGAGCTGGGCCAGCACCAGGACCTCCACCCCGGCCAGCACGCCGAGCACGACCCGTCCGGCACGCCGGTTCAGCAGCGCGAGCAGCGCAGTCCAGGCCGCCATCACCAGCGCGGCAGCGATGACGGCGGTAGCCAGTGGATCGATCACGCCACAGATCCTGGCACGCTGACCGCCCCGGCTGTGCCGCTGGCCTGGTGCTGGAGCAGCTCGCGCTAGCCCAACTCGATCGGCTGACCCTCCGGTGTCACGGAGCATCGCCGGCATGACCGCTCCAGGCAGCTTCGGCATCCTCAGCTGTGGCAGCGTCGGGTGTCGCGCCCGAAGCGACGTCGCGGGGTCCGACTTCCACCCGAACCGGTTTGGACCTGTTGTTCAGCTTCATCGGCAGGTCACGGTAGGACTGCACCCAGCGCGGGAAGAACGAGTAGATGATCGTCTCGCTGGCGGCCGGACCACTACCGGCTCTTCGAGCTGCTTGCCTCCGCAGTGGGTCACCACGGTCGGCCCGGGGCTGAAGCCCTCGACATGCTCGGCCTCACGCCTGAGATAGGACTCGGGGGTGAACAGGCGGAAAGTAGGTGCTCTGTTCAGCGCAAGGTCTGCGTGGGGGTCGGCTGGGTGGTCAGTCGAACAGGTACAGTGTGCCCCCGAGTAGCAGCTACCGGAGAGGAGTATCTGCCACTTGCGCATCGGCACAACAGGGGCTTCGCCTGTGTCCGATTCTGATAGAAGGTGACTTTATGTCGATCGAGGCTAAGTGCATGCCCTGGAGGCAGCGGTTAGATCTACAGCCTGCTTGTACTGGGTGGACCATAATGTCGCTTTGTCTGGAGCTGCTGGTTGCGGATTACCATACTCGGGCGAACGGGGAGTCCGGAGTCAACCCGCTAGTCGTGGGTGTATTTACGGCCGCTCGGTTGTGCATGCCATGACAAGCGGGAAGCGCAAGCGCCAACTCGTGATAGGACTTGCCGGGAAAGTAGCCGCAGGCAAGACAACGATTGCTGGCTTCCTGAGCCAGCAATTCGGTTTTGAGCATGTGAGGTCACGTGATGTTCTAGTGCGCCTGCTTGAGGATCAAGGCATTCCTGTCGATGACGCCTCGCTTCAGGATTTAGGCGCTCGGATCGTAAAAGAACAGGGGCCACATGCCGTCTGGGAACTGATGCCGCAGGCGCCTGATCCATCACATGGTTACGTGATAGATTCGCTAAGATACACCAGCGACTGTGCGTTCTTCCGCGAGAAACTCGGCGACAACTTTAAACTCGTCTTTTTGGTTGCTCCTGATGAGGCCCGCCGGGAACGATTCTTAAATCGGGCGGGGAGGGAATCCAGTGAGTCCGGCTTTTGGGCTCGAACGTCACACGAGGTCGAGCGAGATGTGCCCAACTTGCTCGATAAGGCGGACGCAGCGTTGGTGAACATAGACCTGAAAGACGTTGCTGCGCAATTAGCAGCTTTAGTGCTTAGATGGACGTACGGCGCTCGGCCGACCGCAATAAAAGAAATGACTGAGGCAGTTACCGAGTTCCACCGAAAGCACGGTTTCGATATCGGAACACGTGACCGTAAGGTAATGCAGTATCGGATGGGCCTACTCGTGGAAGAGTTGGGGGAGATCAATGAATGTCTCTCGAAAGGGCGTGGAGACATAGCGGAGGAGCATGCAGATTTGCTAATCCTGCTGTTTGGCAACTGTATTACTATGGGCATCGATCTGGAGGAGGCGTTCTGGAAGAAGTACGCGAAAATCATGAAGCGCCCAGCCAAACGAGTTGGTGACACCATCAGAGTTTCTCACTGGAGAAGAGGCTCCACCGGCAGCCTCGACCACGGCTACTTCCATGTTGACGTAGAGCAACTTCTGCGTGGGGACGACGAGGACGACGCGGGCGAACCACGGGAGCCAGTCCAGCTCAGTCTCTTTGAGCAGTAGGTACTGGTAGCGAACTCCCCTTGGCCCGGTACGCGAGTGCCGGCGCATATACCGATCGGAGCTGGATTCGTTGGCAGTTACAGTGGTTGTTGGTGGGCAATTTGGGAGTGAAGGCAAGGGTAAGATTGCTGCCTACCTCGCCTCGGAGATGACGATGGCGATTCGAACTGGCGGCCCAAATGCGGGCCATACCATCGAAAATGGGGGCAAATTTTGCAGAGTTCAGTCGGTACCCTGCGCATTTATTAATCCTTCCTGTACGCTTGCTCTGGGCGCTGGCGCCGTGATCGAATGAGTCCGTTCTTCGCGCAGAGATTAACCGCTTCGCCCTCGACCCCACTCGTCTTGTCGTCGATCCTCAGGCGGTCGTAATTAGACAAGATCACTCATCCGCCGAGGTGGAGCTAGTGAGAAGAATCGGATCGACGGGAAAAGGTGTTGGCGCCGCCTCAGCGGAGAAGGTTCTTCGCACACCGAACACGATCCTCGCTGGGCAGATCGGCTGGCTTGCCGACTACTTGGGTGATGTCGCTGTCCGAGCCAACGAGGTCGCGCAAAAGGGGGGAGAAGTCTTCCTTGAAGGAACTCAGGGTTTCGGTCTCAGCCTACATCATGGTTACTTCCCTTATGTCACGAGTCGGGACACGACTGCGGGCGCCCTCTGTAGTGAGGCCGGGCTGAGTCCGACGTTGGTGAATGAAATCATCATGGTTGTAAGAACGTTTCCGATCAGAGTGGCCGGGCCTTCAGGACCACTGCCGCACGAGATCGACTGGGAAACGATCACGAAGGAATCGGGCGCTCCGACTTCTGTGGTTGAGAAAACAACAGTGACGGACAAGGTGCGGCGTGTCGCCAGATTTGATCCCGAAATCGTCAAGAGAGCATGTGTCGTGAATCGACCCACGCAAATTGCGCTCATGTTCTTGGACTACCTGGATTGGCGCAATCGATCCGTCACGTCTCTCGGGAGATTGACTCGTTCTGCCCAGGAATTCATCGACACAACCCAGACTCTATGTGACGTTCCGGTTACTCTTGTAGGAACTGGCCCAAGGGCTGCGGACATTATCGACTTGAGAGGAGTAAAGCCTGCAGGCTGTGCGAAAGGGGCCAAGGTTTGAGGAAAGTGTCGCACGTCGGACAGACCGACCCGGTGACAAAATGGACTGGATACGGCAGCCTTCGACATCGGTCTTGGTCAGCGGGGGTAGCATGCGGAGACAGTCGTTCGGTCATGTTACAGTACAGTGCAGTATTGTGCTATCGGCAGACGAAGGCGTGAGGGCGATGCGCCATAATTTTGTAAATGATATCGGGGACTATGCTAAGTACGCGCTACTTCGTGTGCTTTGCTCCTGCGCTCCTGCCGACGCTAGACTGGGTGTGCTGTGGTATCTGACCGAGCATGTGGAGTCTAACGGTGATGGAAGGCGTCGTGCCCACCTCTCTCGTGATGGATGGGATGATCTCGATCCTGAGCTACTTACCCGAATGCGCGAAATCGAAGAATCGATTCGAGGTACGACGGCTCTGCACTTGTCCTTAATCGAGCAGTCGGGCATTCTTCCCGCTTCAACCGCGTTCTCCTCGGAGCCTCTACCCGATGGCGGAGCATCCTTGCGGGAGAGGATCGAGCAAAGGGCGAGATGGTTTGCGCGCACGCAGCGTACTCTCCGTGGGTGCGACTTTATCTTCGTAGACCCCGACAACGGTCTTGAGGTGAAGTCGGCCAAGCCTGGTACTCGACCAGGCAACAGGCACGCATCGATTGCCGAAGTGGCTGCGTTGCTCGCTGACGGAGCCGCAGTAATCCTCTATCAGCATGGCGACAGATCGCCTTGGCCAGCTCAGCGGGCTCGAATATGTCGTCAAATCACGTCTGCTGCGGTCACACCGCTGGTGATTCGGTCGCTACGCTTCGGCGCTTTTGGTGTGAGGGCATTCTTTTGCATCTCCAGTCGCCCTGAACTAACAGGCGCAATTGATTCTGGATTGGCTCTTCTTCGAAACCGGACCGACGGATGGGACAAGTCACATCATCTGGTCTTCGAGTAGGATTTGGACGGGCAGTGCCGGTGCGAGCAGCGCGATGCCGCGCCAGCGCAGCGGGCCGCTTGACGTGCGCGGCGGGTCGTAGTCCAGGAAGAAGGCGGTCTGGTAATCCCGGTAGCTGTAGAGATAGCCCTCACCGAGGTTGGCTGGGTGGGTGCGGAGCGCGTCGAGCACGCTGCGGCGCACGGGTGGCTGGGCGAGAAGCTCCGCCTGCCCGGCCCAGTCGTCCCCGGCATAGCGCGCGCCTAGGGCGTCGAGGTCTCCGGCCAGCAGTGCCCGGTGCACCGACCGGACCACCTCGGCGTGCTCCGCTGTCAGCGCCGCGCCCTCGGTGTCCACCACGATCGGGCTCGCCACCGAAGCGGACCCGCCTGCAACGGGCCCAGCTGAGGCCTCGGACGCTGCGGGTACTCCCCCGGCGCAGGAGCTCAGCACGAGCAGCACCGCCAGGACTCGGCCGGCGAGTCCGAGCAGTCGCCTGCTCCCTGCCACACGCACTCCTCGGTTTCGGCTCCCCGGTGCCTACGATCGGTGCTGGTGGCTTCGACGTTACGCGCTGACCGGCGGAAGAGACCGCGATGTGGTCGGCGGTGGCGGCGCGGCCGCGCGTACCCCGCGGCTGAACTTGGGCACTCGCATGCTGACCTTGGTGCCTGCACCCAGCCCGGTCTCGACCACCAGGCCGCACTCGTCGCCGAAAGCCGCCCGTAGCCGGTCGTGCACGTTGCCCAGCCCGACGTGCGCGCCGGAGACGTGCGAGTCGTTCATCTCCTCGCGCAGCCGGGCCGGGTCCATGCCCACCCCGTCGTCCTCCACGCTGATCACGCACTCCGCCCCGGCGTCCTCGGCGATGACCGCCACCGTGCCCGCTTCGGGCCTGCCAGCCAGGCCGTGCCGCACGGCGTTTTCCACCAGCGGCTGCAACGCCAGGAACGGCAGCACAACCGGAAGTACCTCGGGGGCGATCTGCAGCTTCACCTGCAGCCGCTCCCCGAACCGGGCCTTCTCGATGACGAGGTAGCGGTCGATGTTGTTGAGCTCCTCGGCGAGCGTGGTGAACTCCCCGGCGGTGCGGAAGGAGTACCGGGTGAACTCGGCGAACTCCTGCAGCAGTTCACGGGCTTCTTCCGGGTCGGTGCGGACGAAGGAGGAGATCGTGGTGAGCGCGTTGTAGACGAAATGCGGAGAGATCTGCGCGCGCAGGGCCCGCACTTCGGCAAGGGCCAGCCGGGACCGGGACTCGTCGAGCTCGGCGAGTTCGAGCTGGCTGGAGACGTACCGGGCGATCTCAGCGGTGGCCCGAATCACGCCCGCCTGGGGTGCGCTGTGGCTGACCACGGCGAAGGTTCCCACGAGGCCGCCGTCCACCTCCAGCGGGGAGACGATCACGGCGCGGACCGGGCAGTCCGCCCGTCCGCAGTTCATCTGGCGCTGGTTGAGCACCTGCTGACGACCGGTCTTCGCCATCTCGATCGCGGCCTGGGCGACGTACTCGGTGTGATGGTTGGCCTCCCCGTCCCAGGCCAGCATGGTGGGCTCGTCGGTAGTGATCGCGACGGCCGCGCAGTCCAGCAACGCCCGCAGGTGCGGCGCGGCAGCGGTCGCCGACGCCGCCGACAGCCCGTCCCGCAACGGGGGGGAAGCCAGCGCCATGGTGTGCAGCGCCGTATAGGTGGCCCGCTCGACGTCGGAGGCGAACTCTCGCCGAGCGCGCGCCCAGAACGCCAAACCGCCCCCGAATCCCAGCAGGACGCTGACCGCCAGCACCGCCAGCACCGTGGGGTTCCCGAGCAGCTCAGCCACGAGGCCATAGTCCGGTCAAGCCGCCCAGTTGGCAACGCGCCGTGGCGACTTCGGCACGACGAAGGAAGAACTGATCACCCCATCGGGTGGCACCGGCCAGCATTCGGGGCACCACCCGGAGCGGCATTCAGCGCACCACCCGGAGCGGGTCAGACGGCTAACTCCGTGCACAGCAGGGGTCTGCGCGACGCCAGCAAGCCAGCCTCGGCAGCCACCCGCAGGTCACTCAGCGCAGTAGCCGAGACAGCCTGCGGTCGGCCAGCGGCTTGCCGCCCGTCTGGCAGGTCGGGCAGTACTGGAAAGCTCGGTCGGCGAAGGACACCTCGCGGACCGTGTCCCCGCAGACCGGGCAGGGCAGGCCGGTGCGGGCGTGTACCGCGAGCCCGGCTCGCTTCTCACCCTTGAGCCGGGCGGCGTCCTGACCCACGGAGCGAGCCACGGCGTCGTGCAGCACCCGCTGCAGCGCCTCGTGTAATCGGTCCAGCGCCTCGCCGGACAGCCGCCCTGCGATGGCGTAGGGCGAGAGCCGCGCGGCGTGCAGCACCTCGTCGGAGTAGGCGTTGCCGACCCCGGCGATCAGCGCCTGGTCCGTCAGCGCCGTCTTCAGCCGCTCGGTGTGCCCGCGCAACACCTCGGCGAGGTCGTCACGGGACAGGGCAAGGGCATCCGGTCCGAGCCGGGCGATGCCGGGTAGCTGGGACACGCTAACCACGTCGTCGACGACGTAGACGGCCAGCCGCTTCTGGGTGCCTGCCTCAGTGAGGTCGAAACCCGGACGCTGCCCGTCCCCGAGATTCCCGTCCCCGAGGTGGACTCGCAGCGCGATCGGACCCTTGCCGGGGCGCGGTGGCGCCGTGGCCAGTGCGTCGGACCAGCGCAGCCAGCCAGCCCGGGCCAGATGAGTCACCAGCGCCGGCCCTTCGGTGTGCAGCGCAAGGAACTTGCCGTGCCTGCTAGCGCCGGTCACGGTGTGCCCGTGCAGCGCGGTCACCGGCGGCTGCACGGTCTTGAGTACCTGGAGAGATGCGACGTCAACGCGGGTGACGACCCGGCCGACGGCATGATCGCGCAGATGGTGCGCCAGCGCTTCGACCTCGGGCAGTTCGGGCATGAGTCAGTGCCTCGGATAGTTTGGCTGCAGTGGCCCTCGGCCATCGTCGGGGACGGCGTGCATCTCAATGTGCCGGGCGACTTGGGTCGCCTCCCGCCGGGAGGCCAGCACACCGCGCACGGTGCCCACCCACTCCTCCCCGGCGGTCTCAATCGGCTGGTGGGTAGCCGCCACGATGGTCCAGGGCCGGGCCAGCGCCCATTGCGTGGGAACCAGCAGCAGCAGCGCGATGACAGCCAGGACCAGCCAGAACGGGATGACCACGCCAGGGGGTGTCCAGAACACCACGGTGAGCACCATCAGCACGATCAGCGCCAGCATCGCGATACCGGCGACGTGACCGACGGCCACGTCGTGCTCAAACTCCTCGGCCTTGTCCGGTCTGGCCCAATTGATCTCGCGCCGGACCGTCCAGGTGCGCCCGTCGGGGGCATGCACCTCCCGAATCATCCGGACCTCCTTGCACGCTGACGTAGCTTGACCCGTCTCAGGGTAACCCCGAAGACGATCAATCAGCAGGGCTCTCCACTCAGCAGGGCTCTCGTGGAGCACTTCGCTGCGCGCCTGCCCGACCTGGAGTGGGACCCTGGAGTGGGATGCTGGGCCGATGACCACTGACCGGCCGGCCTTCACCCGTCGCCGGGAGGACTTCACCTGCCTGCGCTGCGAAACGCCGGTACGCGGTAGCGGCTACACCAACCACTGCCCACGGTGCCTGTGGTCGCGCCATGTCGACATCAACCCCGGCGACCGGGCCGCGGCGTGCGGCGGGGCGATGGAGCCGATCGGGGCGCTGTCCGAGGGCGCGCAGATCGTTCTGGTGCAGCGGTGTGTCGCCTGCGGGCACCTGCGGCGCAATCGCAGCGCCGCAGGCGACGACCGCGACGCGGTGCTGGCACTGTTCGGCCGCCCGGTGCCCGACCCGCCGCGACCACCGTCACCCTGAGTAGGACTACCGTGTCACTATGACTACGGTGTCACTATGACCCGTGTCACTATGACCCCCGACGTTGCTCTTCCCGCGCAGGCTGCGCCATGAGTTTCGAGGGCCGGGTACCGCTGCGCTTCGCTACCGACGCCGTCGATGCCGGCACTCACGTCAACCTCTCGGCGGTCCGCTCCGATGGGCCGTGCCTGTGGATCGCAGGCGACGAGACGGCCACCGTGGAGCGGCTCACCGCCCTGGGCGCGGGGTATGAGTCGGGATACAGCCAGCATGTCATCCTCCCGCTCGCCGACGTCATCGCGCTGCCCGGTGGTCCCGACGACGAGGTGGACGTGGAGGGGCTGGGGCGCCAGGGGCCCTACCTGTGGGCGGTCGGATCGCACAGCAGCCGCCGCAAACGGATCAAGGACAAGCACAGCGACGACAAGAGCGTGCGCCGGCTCGCCCGGGTCAGCGACGAACCGAGCAGGCATGTGGTGGCCCGGCTGGCGGTCGCCGACGGTCCAAAGGGTCTACCGACGATCGTCTCCGAGGCGCCCGGCGGGCACACCAGCGCCATTCTGCCCGGCGGGGTCAGCGCCCTGCTCGACGATGACGAGCACCTGGCCCCATTCCTGGCGATCCCGGGCAAGGACAACGGCTTCGACGTCGAGGGCATCGCGGTGCACCGGGAATCGCTGTATCTGGGGTTGCGCGGCCCGGTGCTGCGCGGCTGGGCGGTGCTGCTGGAGATCCAGCCGCAGGACAGCGGGAAGCCGGGACGGCTGGAGTTGGCACCGCTGGCCGATGACTCGCTGTACCGCAAGTACTTCCTCGACCTCGGTGGGCTCGGCGTGCGGGATCTGTGCCCGGACGGCGACGACCTGCTGGTGCTGGCCGGGCCGTCGATGGACCTGGACGGTCCGGTACGGGTGTACCGCTGGCATGACGCGCTGGGCGGCGACTCGCCGCAGGTGGTGCGCAACAACGCGCTGACCCGTGAACTCGATCTGCCCTACGGGGAAGGCGACGACCACGCCGAGGGAATCGCGCTGCTGCCCGGCCGACGGCTGCTGGTGGTCTACGACAGCCCCGCACCGGAGCGCCTCGTCGAACCGGACACCGTACTCGCCGACCTCTTCGCGCTACCGTGAAGCCATGTGCCGGAGCATCAAAACGCTGCGGGAGCCGTATGCGACGGGGGTGACCGACGCCGATGTCCGCGCGGCGGCGCTACAGTACGTCCGGAAGGTCTCCGGCTTCCGTGCCCCGGCCGCGCACAACGCAGCGGCATTCGAGCAGGCGGTCGACGCGGTCGCCGACGCCACCCGCGCGCTGCTGGACCAGCTGGTCGTACGTGGTTGACCCACATGACCGACTCGGTTCGCAGCGCGATCGAGGTAACGGCCCCTGGATAGTCCTGTGCCTGCACGGCCGCGAGCCAGCGCACGGCGTCGGTTGCGGTGGCAAAGCCAGGCCCGGCGCTGCGCTGCGAGCCTGAGCATGGCGATGTCACGCGGCGTCGTCATGTCCCTGCATCGTAACGTGGCCCTCCCCGACCCCGGGCCCGGCTCGCAGGGCGAGGAGTAAGGGGGATGGGTTCAACCCGAGTACTTGTTACCGAAAGTTGGAAGGTCTACGCTCCTTGTCACCCGGGCCGGTGACTCCCCGCCCCCCCTGATTACCGGCCCCGGGAGCTAGGAGTGGTGGTCGGGACTCGTGGTCTCCCCCAGCCCCAGTCCCGACCACCACCATAATCTCCCCCGCGACCAGGATGATCGCGTCCCCCGCCTGCACACCGGAACCACCGGGCAGATCGCGTCGAAGCGCGCCTGGTTAACATGCCCCGATCGGGCCGTCAGGGTGCGTCCCGCGCTGGGGAAGGTGCCATGGAACTCACCGAGATCGAGCGGTACTGGGAGCGGCTGGGCAGCGCCGACCCGCTGTGGGGAGTGCTGTCAGAGGATCGATTCCATGGCGACGGCGCGGCCGAGGAGTTCTTCGCGACCGGACGGCGAGACGCGGACGTCCTGCTGGGTCTACTGCGCAGGCACGGCCGGGCCATCGGCGAGCGGGCGTTGGACTTCGGCTGCGGGGTCGGGCGGCTGTCTATCGCACTGGCCGAGCACTTCCGCGAGGTTATCGGCGTCGATGTCTCCCGCGCCATGCTGCAGCGCGCCCAAGCAGCCAATCCCTACCCGGACCGGATTCGCTTCGTGCACAACAGCGGCTCCGCTCTGCCGCTGCCCGACGACTCGTTCGATCTGACGCTCAGCCTCATGGTATTGCAGCACATGCCGCCCGCCCTGTCCGTGCGCTATCTGCTGGAGCTGATCAGAGTCACCGCGCCGGGCGGTCACGTGATCGTCCAGATTCCCAGTACGCCACGGATGGGCGCTCCGATGGTGCCGGAGGCCTACCGGGCGGAACTCTCGGTGTTCCGCGCACCGACCGAGCTGACCGGTGGGGCCGTCGCAAGCATCGGGGTGCGGATCACGAACACCAGCGATGCGGAATGGCCGGCCGAGCCCCTGATCAATCTGGGCAACCACTGGTGCGGGGACGGCGAGCTCCTGGTGGTCGACGACGGACGGGTCGAGGTACCGCGGCCACTCGGCCCCGGACAGAGCGTCGAGGTGAACCTCACGGTGACCGCGCCGTCGGCGGCGGGTGACCACGAGATGGAACTGGACCTGGTGCACGAGCACCTGTCCTGGTGGGCCGACCGGGGCAGCAGCACGCTGCGGGTGCCGATTCGCGTCGCCGTACCCGCACCGAGCCGGCCCGAACCGGCGGACGTCGCGCCTGACGCCGGGGCCGTGGCCGGACCGACACCAGCGGATCTGACGACCGAGACCTGGCGCCCGGCCGCCGACATGCTGATGTGCGGGCTGCACCATCAGTTGGTTCGCCAACTGGTCACCCACCTCGACTGCTGGCTGCTGTCCGCGGAGCAGGACGAGCTCGCCGGGCCAGAGTGGATCAGCTATACCTACGTCGTCGCCGTCTAGGCACGACCGCACCGTGCCCACCAGGACAGGGCCCACCAGAACAGGGCCCGCATGGATAGGGGGGACCACGACACCACGAATCACGGGCGGTGCCCCCGCGCACACCCGCGACCGCACGCTGCTGCGGGTGGCGGCCGCGGCCGGGCTGGTCGCCGTCAACCTCGGCGTGATCCTCGCCTCGGGGCCCGCGGAAGGGACCGGGTTTCGCGCCCTGCCGGAAGCCACCACCAGGACCGAGATCAGCCGACCGGGCACCGGACAGCAGGGCGCACCGATCGCCGATCTGCCGGGTAGACCTGAAGACACCTCACGGGTGCGCGAGTTCCCCGACGTCGCGGAACTCGACTACCTCACCGAGCCCGAAGTCGGGGCCTACCGGGACGGGCGACCATCAACGGCCCGGATGGCCCTGCATCGGGACGGGCGCAGCAGCATCATCGTGCTCATCGTCCGGATGGACGGGGCATCCGCGGCGGACGCGGTCCGCGACCGAGTCCACTTCATCCAGCGGGTATTCGGCCTCACCGCGACCGCCGAGCCCGAGCCGGGAGTCCTGACGTCCAGCACCGACGCCGCGCCGGGACGGCGGCCACTCCTGCGGCGTGCCCACTTCACGGCCGGCTCCCAGGTGGTACGGGTCGAGGTCAGCGGTACGGAGCCGACCGACGTGGACGACACGTTCAGCGCCGTGTTGCGCGACGAGCTCGCCGTGCTCCCGGCCGACGGGACCTGAACGGTGACCACCGACGTACTCGGTCCCGCGGCAACCCCGGGCAGCGCGATCCGCACCCCCGAGCGGCTCGCCGGCCTCGACGTGCTTCGGGCCCTGGCGGTCGTCCTCGTCCTGTACCTCAGTCTGGCCAGCTGGCTGCGCAGGCACGGCGAGAAGAACCAGCTCACCGAGCTGATCGACGCCTGGATCATCGGTCCCGCGCACTTCAACCAGGACTTCGGTTTCTTCGGGTTCGCACTGTTCCTCCTGCTCAGCGGCTTTCTCGCGGCCCGATCCGGCACCGAGCGCGGCGCGGCGGAACTGCTGATTCGCCAGTTCGCCCGGGTCGCTCCCGGATTCGCCGTGGTACTCCTGGTCACCGGTGCCGCGGTCACCCTCGGGTTCTTCCGGCTGCCGGACAGCACTGCTTCACCGGACAGCACGGCCTCACCGGACAGCACGGCTTCGGTGGGCGCCGCCCTGGTTGACATGGTGGTGGTGAGCTACTTCCGTGAGCCGTTCGTCCCGCTGATCGGGCTGGCCTGGACCATCATCAGCATCCTGGTCGGCTACCTGCTGCTGGCCGCGGTGCTCCCGGTGTTGCGTCGCGAGCCGTGGCTCGCGATCGGGCTCCAGGTGACGGTCTACGTGGTGCTCGTGGCACTGGCTCGGCAGGACGACGGTGCCCTGGCGGCCGTGCTCGGAACCGTCGGCGGTTTCGGGCCGGTCGTGGTGCTCGGCCAGCTCGGGTGGCTGGTGCACGCCCGCCGCCTCCCGCTGGCGGCCGGGTGCGCGCTGGGAGCCGGCTGCTGGGGAGTCTTCCTGTGGGCCGAGGACCCCGGCTACGGCCGCCACGCGGACTCCTACCCGCTCACCCTGGCGGTCGCCACGTTGCTGCTGATCGTCGCCGTGCTGGCGAGCCGGTCCGTGCCGCGGACCGCGGCGGTGGATTACCTCGCCCGGCGCAGCTACCCGATCTTCCTGGTCCACCAGCCGGTCGGCTACCCGGTGCTCGCGGCCGGCACCGGCGCTCTCGGCGGCGGCCCCGCGGCCGTGCTGGCCCTGGTGTTGACGGCACTGGTGGCCGAGCTGGTGTACCGCGGGGTCGAGCGCCCGTGCGCGCCGCCACGCCAGTCCCGGCGCGGTGGCCTGCACCGAGTGGGCGGGTGGCGCGGATGAGCGCGGGTGGTGGCGCAGGTGGGGCCGGGCGGTTCCTCTTCCTGGAGGCCATCCGGGCCATCGCAGCACCCCTGGTGTTCTTCAACCATCTGGTGCTGTGGACCGGGGTACGAGCGGTGGACTTTCCCGTGACGAAGTTCGTCGAGCAGACCTTCATCGACCCACTCGAGCTGGTGCAGCCGCTGGGTTACCTCGGGGTCGTGCTGTTCTTCCTGGTCAGCGGCTTCATCATCACTCATGTCGGGGTGGCGGAGCGGCACCGCGAATTCGCAGGCAAACGGGTGCTGCGGATCTATCCCGCGCTCACCGCGGCGGTGCTGCTGACCAGTGCGCTGCTGCTGCTCGGGCTGCAACCACTGTCGACCGGCTCGAATTACGCGGTCACCCCGTTCACGATCCTCACCAATGTGACGTTGGTGAACTTCCTGCTGCTACCCGATGTGGTGCTGGTCGGGGTGGCCTGGACCCTGGTGATCGAGGTGTTCTTCTACCTCCTGACGTTCCTGCTGCTGCCCTTGCTGCGCAGGATCACCTGGCTCGCGATCGCGATCCAACTCGAACTGGTGGCGTTGCTGGTGCTCACCGCGCGGGAGTTCGGCCACAGCTACTTCGCGCTCGCCGTCTCCGCGTCGTTTCTGCCTGCGCTGCTCCTGGGCCAGATCGTGTGGGCGGTCTGGACCAGGCGCCTGCCCGGCTGGCTCGGTGCGCTGTTCGGCCTCGGGGCGTGGCTGGTGTACGTGTGGGCAGGCAAGCGGGACATCAGCCGGGTCACCGACGCCTATGACCTCACGCTCCTGCTCTGCTTTCTGGTCTTTGTGATCGGTCTGCTCGCCGAGCCCCGGTTGCGGCCCTCGCGCGTGCTGCGCTTCCTCGCGGATCGGAGCTACTCGCTGTACCTGCTGCACAGCGTGGTGGCCTTCACCGTGCTGGACCTGCTCTATCCGGTGCTGGGCGTCCCGGTCGCGTTGGTCGCCGCGGTGCTGGTCACTTTCGGGATGGTGGAGCTCAGCTACCGGTTCGTCGAGTTGCCCGCCCAACGGCTCGCCCGAAGGTCGTGGCGCCGGCCCGCCGGCCCACCCGGCCGCCCGCGGACGCCGGACCCGGATACGGTGACTCAGCCGCTGTTCGCCGTCGCCGGTCGAACCGAGCAGCGCCCCCCCGGTACACGGTGATCGGCTGGGGGAAATCCGGTGTACTCGGTCCCGAGTTCCCTCGGCACAGGGGGTGTGCGGCGGCGCGGACCGTCAAGGGAGGAAGCGTCAATGACATACGTGTTCGCTGACGAATGGCACCGCGAGCGGAAGCGTCTGGCGGGTATCGAGGCGGGCGCCGACCCGGTCAGCCGCCACGTGCTGCACCGGCTGGGGGTCGGGCCGGGCTGGCGCTGTGCGGACGTGGGTGCCGGTGGCGGATCGCTCGCGCAGTGGCTCGCCGATCGGGTGGGCGATACCGGCCAGGTGGTCGCTACCGACCTCGATCCCCGCTACCTGGTCGCGGTCGAGGCGCCGAACCTGCAGGTGCTGCAGCACGACCTGATGGTCGACGATCCGCCTGATGAGCCTTTCGACCTGGTGCATACGCGACTGCTCATCGAGCACCTGCCTGATCCGGAAGGCGCCGTGAAGCGGCTCGCGAAGTGGGTTCGCCCGGGTGGCTGGCTGGTTGTGGAGTCCGGTGACTGGTCGACTCGGTACGAGATCACCCCGTCCGTGGTGTTCGAGGCCGTCCTGGTTGCGGTGCAGAAGTTCCTCGCCTCGGCCGGTTTCGCGCCGATGTTCGGGCGCCGGCTGGCTGTCCTGTTCGGTGCGCACGGTCTGGTGGATGTCGGCTGCGAGTCCCGCAGCCGGATGCTTCGGGGTGCTACGCCGGAGATGGAGCTTTTCACGCTGACCATTGAGCGAGCCCGGCCTGCGATGGTCGCGGCCGGATTGATCAGTGACGATGACGTCGCCTCGGCGCTGGGGCTCTGCGCGGACCCGTCCTTCGCCGTGATGTCACCAGCTCTGGTATCTGCCTGGGCCCGCGTCCCGGGCCCGCAGCCAGCCGCTGGTTACGCTGACCGCGCAAGTCACCCGGGGAGTTCGCGGACCTGAATTGCGGCGGCCTGGCCACCGTTGGCAGGAAGGAGCCGTCGTGAACGATTCGCCTGATGGCATCGCACAGTCGGGGGTCAACGGAGCATCGCTCGCCCACGCCATGGTCGTTGGCGCTGGCATGGCCGGTCTGTTGGCCGCGCGGGTGCTCGCCAATCACTTCGATCAGGTGACACTCGTTGAGCGCGACGCGCTGCCCGACAGCGCGCAGGCCCGCAAGGGCGTCCCGCAGGGGCGCATGCTGCACGTGATGCTGCCCCGAGGACAGGGGATCGTGGAGCGGCTGTTCCCCGGCTACGGTCGCGACCTGACAGCCGCCGGGGCGGTACCGCTGCGCCTGCCCGCTGACGGGCTGTTGCTGACCCCGTTCGGCTGGCTGGACCGGCGAGCCGCTGGCTGGCCGCTGCTGTCGGCCAGCCGACCGCTCTACGAGTGGGCGGTGCGCCGACGGCTGCGGGCCGTGCCGGGGGTGACGATCCTCGACCGCCACGAGGTGACCTCGCTGCTCACCTCGCGCGACGGCGGGCGGGTCACCGGCACGGCGGTACGCCCGCTCGACGGTACCGGCGGCACCTCCCGAGAGCTTGCCGCCGACCTCGTCGTCGACGCCAGTGGCTCCGGCTCACGTGCCCCGGCCTGGCTCGCCGCCGCTGGTTACGCCACGCCCGCGAAGACGAAGATTGACGCGGACGTCGGCTACGCCGCCCGGATCTACCGCATCCCGGATCGGTTCAGCGCGGACTGGCAAGTAGCGATGCTGACCCCGCAGCCGCCGTCGATGGCGCGCAGCGGTTACCTGCTCCCGATCGAGAACGGCAACTGGATGGTGGGGCTGATGGGGGCCGCTGGCCAGCACCCGCCGACCGGCCCGGACGGCTTCGCTGCCTTCACCCGCAGCCTGCGACACCCGGTCATCGCCGATGTGATCGCGGCCGCCGAGCCGGTCACCCCGATCCGGGGTTACCGCGGCACGGCCAACCGGCGGTGGCACTACGAGCGCATGCGCCGCTGGCCGGAGCGGTTCGTCGTACTGGGTGACGCGGTCTGCGTGTTCAACCCGATCTACGGCCAGGGCATGAGCACCGCAGCCGTCGCGGCCGAGACCTTGGACGCCTGCCTGCGCGAACAGCGGCGCCAGCGGCCCGCGGGTGACCTCTACGGGCTGGCCCGGCGCTTCCAGCGGCGGCTGGCCCACCGCAATGCCACCGCCTGGACCCTGTCGACCGGGGCGGACCTGCGCTTCCCGACCACCACCGGAGTGCAGGTGACCGCCGCGATGCGGCTGCAGTACCGCTACCTCGACCGGGTGGTGGCCGCCGCCACTTGGGATCCGGCCACCACCGACACCTACGTCCAGGTCGTGGGCATGCTCGCGCACCCGGCGGCGCTGTTCGCCCCCCGGGTCCTGGCCGCGGCAGCCCGCGACCAGCCGGGCGGCGGCAGTGGGGAGGCGTCACCATGACTTCACCGGAAGCCGGGCGGCTCGCACCGGTGACCGAGGGTGCCGTCACCGTCGCCGGGGCCCGCAGCCCGTACCTGCACGCCGGGCCGGCCGACACCCTCGCGGCGGTTGTGTTCGTACATGGCAATCCCGGCCCGGCCGAGGACTGGCGGCGCCTGGTCGCCCGGACCGGAGCGTTCGCCCGTGCGGTCGCGCCCGACCTGCCCGGCTACGGCGGCGCGGACAAACCCGATCGGTTCGATTACACCATCGATGGCTATGCCCGCCACCTCGGCGGGATTCTCGACCAGCTCGGCATTCACCACGCTCACCTGGTGCTGCACGACTTCGGTGGCCCGTGGGGGCTGGCCTGGGCGGCCAACCACCCCGACCGGTTCGCCAGCGTGACCCTGGTCAACACCGGCGTGCTCCGCGGTTACCGCTGGCACTACCTGGCTCGCATCTGGCGTACCCCGCTGCTCGGTGAGATCTTCATGCGCACGGCCACGTTCCCGGCATTTCGGCTGCTGCTGCGCCACGGCAACCCCCGCGGGCTGCCCCGCGATGTGGTCGAGCGCATATACCACGACATGCAGAATCCCGCCGTCCAACGTGCCGTGCTGCGGCTGTACCGCGCCACCGACATCGCCGCGCCCTCCGAGCACCTGCACCACCAGTTGCGGCAGCTGGACCGCCCTGCCCTGGTCGTGTGGGGTGCCCGCGACCCGTATCTGTCCGTGCGCTACGCGCAACGCCAGCGTGAGACGTTTCCGGACGCCGAGGTCGTGGTCCTCGAGGACAGCGGCCACTGGCCGATGATCGACCACCCGGTCGCTGTCGAAGAGCCGGTGCTCCGCTTCCTGCGCGTCGTGACCGCCCGGCGCGACCCTCGCACTGGATCGGTTGGATAGTCATCGTGGACCCCGCACAGCCACGCCAGGAGCCCCCTGTGACTGGGACGGCCCCCGTCGGGGGACCCGTCTCCAGCGCCTGGCGCGAATACACGCTGACGCGGGCGAAAGAACGTGAATCGCTCAGCAATCAGCGCTCGTGCAGACCGGGCAACAGTCCGACCCAGCAGCACCAGACGTCGATGACGTCGTCTTAGAAACTGCTAACCGGGCGGGATCTACTCGTCATTGAACTCATCGGGCTCACCGCCGCCGCGGTGGCGGCTGCAGCAGCGATACGGGGCATCCGCGGTTCGTCAGAGCCCTACGGCCTGCCCGTCGCGCTCGCCGCGCTCAAACTGCCAACGGGCGCCATTACCGCGTTTCTCGGCCTCCTGCTCATGCGCGGCCAGTTTCTACCTGGTCTCAGCGCACTGGATACGTCCGCGCAGATTCTCGCCTGGGCGATCATTTTCGGCTACTCGCAACAGCTGTTCACCCGCTTCGTCGATCAACGAGCCCATACTGTACTCAACACCGTGCGCGGCGCCGACCGGGAGAAAAAGGTCAACCTAGTGTTCATCATCCCGGTCACTGGGCGCGCGTCAAGGCAACGCCATGATCGCTTAACATTCAACGGCAGTGGCTTTGGGTAGTCGCTAACGCTCTCCAGGCCCCTCGGCCAGTTGTTCGGTCCGGTCCGCAGGATAATCGTCGCTCTGCCCGGTGCGATGACCGCGCGGACCGCGATTCGGCTCCGAATGGCTGTCTCCGGGCGCCCAAAACCGCGATTCGGCTCCGAATGGCTGTCCAGCCTCGCCCCAGACTGCCATTCGGCTCCGAATGGCGCTCGGGGCACCCCCGGGTGATCCGGCCACACCAGCACGGGGGCCTTGACCGGAATCGAGGTCCGGCCATGAGCACCAACGTCTACACCTCGTCGCGGCGGTCCGCGACGACGAGTGGACACCGGGGTACCGCCGGTTGCTCGATCAGGTGAGCACGTAGCCTGTCGTCACCTCCTCACCGAGGTTCCCGCCCGGGGTAGCTCCCCGGGGCATCGGTGCGGAGCACGGTGAGGAGGAGGACTACCACAGTCGTGGCGTCGCGCTGCCAGGCCTGATCCGAGACTTGCACAGCACCCCGGCGGCCGGGCGGGATGTTGTCGAACTGCTCGACCTCGCGGTGCTGATGCACGCCCAGACGATTCGCGGATGGCTGTACGTCGTGGGCGCCCCGCTTGATCTGCGTTGGGACGCAGCGACGCTGGCCCGGCAGGCAGCCCGGCAGAGACATAAACCAGCCGCGCTGGGCGTCGCCGCGTGGGGTTCAGTGATCGAAATGCTTGCCTCGGGGGCGTTCAGCTTGGCGCGCCCCGCGCCAACCGGGCACGGCACCCCAGTACCACCGATGCCGGAGTACCCGAGGGGTTCTTTCGCGTCGGAGAGGTACTGCTGGTAGTCCTACCGGTCACCCGATAATCCACCTGCCTCGACCCCGTAGAGGCGCCGTTGCTGGCGAAAGCTGTGGAGCAGTTCATCGTCGGCCGCTCCATGCACGCGATCGTGCGCGATTGGCAGAAGCTCGGCATCCGGACTGCGCTCGGCAACCAGTGGAGCACACGGTCGTTACGGGTGACGCTGGCCAACCCGCGTATGTGTGGCTGGCGCAGGCTGAACGGTGAGATCGTTCGTGACGAGAACGGTAACCCGATCATCGGTTCCTGGGAGCGAATCGTCGAGCCAGAACAGTGGATGGCGGTGGACGCGATCCTTACGGAGAGGAAGGGGTACACCGTGCTTCCTAACGGCTCGATCGGCGAGTCCATCCAGACCGGCAACCGAGAACCCCGAACCCTGCTGACTGGCATCCTGCGGTGCGGCAGGCCGAAGCCTGACGGCTCGATCTGCGGTGCCCTGCTGCGGACGAACACCTATTACCGGAGCAACACGCACCTCTACACGTGTCCGGGCAAGACGCAGGGCGGCTGTGGCGGTGTAGCCCGCAGCGGACCCCGCATGGACGAGTACGTTACCGAGGCTGTGTTCGCAAAGCTCGACGAACGCCAGGCAGTTGCACCCGACTCCGCGCCGTGGCCCGGCGCCTCGGAGCTGGAGCGCACGCAGCAGAAGCTCGGCATGCTGACTCGTCAGTGGCAAGAGGACCGAATCTCCGACGGCCTGTACTTCACGAACGTTGAGAATCTCGAAGCGCGCATCCGCGAGCTGACCAACGAGGGCAACAGGCACGCCGTCGTCGTCCAGCGCGCCGTCGCCGATGTGGCCGACGTACGTCGCCGTTGGTTCATCCCCACCGAAGACGGTGGCCTTGACCTATCCGAGAAACGCGCCTACATCCGCGAAGCGCTCCACGCCGTGATCGTTAGCCCCGCCGGCCGAGGAGCTGGCAGCCACGGCAAGTTCAACCCCGACCTACTCGAGCTCGTCTGGCGCACTTGACCCCCAGCGCTCGGCAGATGGATCTCCTGCGGTCTCGGGCGCACGTCATGCGACCTGGTGTGGCCACCTCATGGCCGGTCCGGGCTCATCGGTTGCTGTACTTCGTTGCTGTAGTGAACGGTCTCTGCTGCCCCCAGGCGACTGTCAGCGGGCCGGTGTGCGTACCTGCGTCAGAAGCGTGTCAGGTCGGTTCAGCGGCACTGTGCATCGCCCGTGATGTCCGGTCGGTGCGGACCATCGCAGATCTGGCCGACTGTCCCGACGCCTGGCGCCGCTCCGGACCGATCCGGCGGTGCGGATGTTCGATGAACAGATGAGAGCGACCGACATCCTGGTTCAGCGAGCCTGACGGGCGTGGAATGCCAGCACATGCAGGAGCCCGATCTGGGTACCGGCGCCGATGATCTCGGCGCGAGCGATCCGGTCCGGGACCGAGTCCAGCGAAATCCACTGGACCCGAGCCGCTTCGTTGACATCGGCGCGCTTGCCTGTGTCGTGTGCACCCTCGCCCAGATACAGCAGGTTCTCGAAATCAGCAGTGCCGATCAGCGGCTGGAACCGGGTCAGCAGCCGCATGCTCCGGGGCCGCCAGCCGGTCTCCTCCTCGACCTCCCGAGCTGCGGTCCGCGCCGGGTCCTCGTCCGGGTCGACGTAGCCGCCGGGCAGCTCCCAGGTCCACACATCGGGTACGAACCGATGCCGCCAGATCATCAACACCCGCTGCCCGGCGTCGTCGAGCAGCACTGTTATCGCGGCCTTGGGCATCCGCAACACGTACTGCTCGAAGTGCACCCCGTCGGGCAGCTCGACGTGCGCGATGCTCAACCGCAGCCGCCGGGTGTCGTCGACCAGACGCTCACCGTGGACGGTCCAGCGCGTCGGCTCCGGGGTAGCCGCAGGCCGGGGGTTGGCCACGGTTAAGAGCGCTCGGCGGCCGGGTTGGCGGTACTTGAAGACACGCCAACCGGGCACGACACACCGGTGCCGCCGATGCCGCAGTAGCCGTATGGGTTCTTGGCGTCGGAGAGGTACTGCTGGTGGTAGTCCTCGGCGTAGAAGAACTCCGGCAGTGGTGCGATCTCGGTGCTGATCTGCCCGCGGCCGGCGG
>JBOHGM010000043.1:0-37600 GCA_050699435.1 Pseudonocardiaceae bacterium
GTGGGCGCAGCAGGACTTGAACCTGCGACCCCTCGCTTGTAAGGCGAGTGCTCTCCCGCTGAGCTATGCGCCCAACGCCGGGCGAAGCAACCGCCCGGCGCGGTGGTCGGACCAGTCAGGCCGGCAACGCTGCCAGGGCCTGTTTCCAGACAGTCTGGTCGCGCGCCGCACCGGGCTGATTCATCTCAGCGAAGCGGATCGTGCCGTCCGTGTCCACCAGAAACGTGCCCCGGTTGGCCAGGCCGGCTGGGTCGTTGAACACCCCGTAGCTCTGCGCGACCGCGCCGTGCGGCCAGAAGTCGGACAGCAGCGGGAAGTCGTAGCCCTTCTGCTCCGACCATGCCTTGAGCGTGTACACGGAGTCCACCGAGACCGCCAGCACAGCCACGCCGGCGTTCTGATACGAATCCAGGTCATCCCGGAGTTGGTCAAGCTCCCCGGTGCAGATCCCGCTGAAGGCCAGCGGGTAGAACACCAGGAGCACGTTCTTGGTGCCCCGGAACTCCGAGAGCGTGCGCTCCTGGTTGTTCTGGTCCTTCAGGGTGAAGTCCGGAGCCTTGTCTCCCACCTCGAGCGCCATAGCTCAGCTCTCTCCCTCGACTAAGGCGGCAGCCGCACCGGCCGGTGCGCACCGGCCCCGAGGGTAGCCGGTCCCCGGGGCCGACGAGCGCGGTCAGCGCTTGGGTTTGACCGTCTTCGGCGTGGCCAGCCGGGTGCCGGCCCAGTCGTCGCTCACGCTGACGTTGGAGGTCTGCGCCAGACCGGCGGTCGGGGCTGCCTCGGCGATGTCCGAGGGCGCCACATGCCCGTCGCGGCCGGTCTTGGGGGTGAACACCCAGATCACGCCGTTGTCGGCCAGCGGAGACCGGGCATCCATCAAGGTGTCCACGAGATCGCCGTCCTGGTCGCGCCACCACAGCAGCACGACATCTACGATCTCGTCGGAATCCTCATCGAGCAGGTCGGCCCCGGTCACCTCCTCGATGGCGGCGCGGACGTCATCGTCGACGTCGTTGTCCCAGCCGAGCTCTTGCACAACCATGTCCGATTGGATCCCTAGCTTCTCGGCGAGGCCGAGCTTGCCGGTGTCTCCCGCCGCGGCGGCGACCACGGTTTCACCCCTCCACAATGTTGTGCCAGGCGTGGACCGCCCGGCGATTGACTTACTCGATGGCCGTCCAAGCGAACACTGCGGTCCGGCCGGAGCGCAACAGGCAGCGGCAGGACACGCCGGACCAGGATTTCTCCGAAGGCTTATCTGCGGGTAGGTGACACCGGGCGCGAGGCGGACGACCATGGAGCACGATGGTCGTCAGCGACCGGCCTGCGTCACCCGGTGGGTCGGCTCTGGCAGTGCCCTCCGACCAGCTCGAGGCGAGGAGAACCCTTGGCCACGCACAACGATCGGACGCCCGCCCGCGTCCGGGTCATCCGTGACGGGATGGCGGCGCACCTACCCGACATCGATCCGGACGAGACCGCGGAGTGGCTGGAGTCATTCGACTCCGCTGTGTTGTCCGGGGGCAAGCAGCGGGCCCGCTACCTGATGCTGCGGTTGCTGGAGCGCGCCCGCGAAACCGGCGTCGGCGTGCCGTCGGTGACCAGCACGGACTACGTCAACACCATCCCCACCGAGAACGAGCCGTGGTTCCCGGGAGACGAGGAGACCGAGCGCCGCTACCGCGCCTGGATCCGGTGGAACGCGGCGGTGATGGTACACCGGGCGCAGCGTCCCGGCGTCGGCGTCGGCGGGCACATCTCCACCTACGCCTCGTCGGCCGCGCTCTACGAGGTGGGCTTCAACCATTTCTTCCGGGGCAAGGACCACCGCGGCGGTGGCGACCAGATCTTCATCCAGGGCCACGCCTCCCCCGGTATCTACGCCCGGGCCTTCCTGGAGGGCCGGATCTCCGCCGACCAGCTCGACGGGTTCCGCCAGGAGCTCTCGCACGCGGGCCCCGGCGGCGGCCTGCCCTCCTACCCGCACCCGCGGTTGATGCCCGACTTCTGGGAGTTCCCCACGGTCTCGATGGGGCTGGGCGCGATCAACGCGATCTTCCAGGCCCGGCTGAACCGCTACCTGCAGGACCGCGGTATCAAGGACACCTCCGACCAGCACGTCTGGGCCTTCCTCGGGGACGGCGAGATGGACGAGCCGGAGTCCCGCGGGCAGATCCAGATCGCGGCGCAGGAGGGCCTGGACAACCTCACCTTCGTGGTGAACTGCAACCTGCAGCGCCTCGACGGGCCGGTCCGGGGCAACGGCAAGATCATCCAGGAGCTGGAGGCGTTCTTCCGCGGGGCAGGCTGGAACGTCATCAAGGTGATCTGGGGACGCGAGTGGGACGCGCTGTTGCACGCCGACCGCCAAGGCGCCCTGGTGCACCTGATGAACACCACCCCGGACGGCGACTACCAGACCTACAAGGCCAACGACGGCGGTTACGTCCGGGAGCACTTCTTCGGTCGCGACCCGCGCACCAAGGAACTCGTCACGGGGCTCTCCGACACCGACATCTGGAACCTCAAGCGCGGCGGCCACGACTATCGCAAGGTCTACGTCGCGTACAAGTCCGCCACCGAGCACCATGGCCAGCCCACAGTGATCCTGGCCAAGACGATCAAGGGCTACGGCCTGGGCCCGCACTTCGAGGCCCGCAACGCCACGCACCAGATGAAGAAGCTGACCCTGGAGGACCTCAAACACCTCCGCGACGCCCAGCGCATCCCGGTCACCGATGCGCAGCTCGAGGAAAACCCGAAACTGCCGCCGTACTACCACCCGGGCCCGGATGCACCCGAGATCCAGTACCTGCTCGAACGGCGCAAAGCGCTCGGCGGGTTCGTGCCCGAGCGCCGTACCAAGCCCAAGGCCCTGGTGTTGCCCGGCGACAAGGCGTACGACGTGCTGCGCCGCGGATCGGGCAAGCAGGAGGTCGCCACCACGATGGCGTTCGTCCGGCAACTCCGCGAACTCATCAAGGACCCGGAGATCGGGCCCCGATTCGTGCCGATCATCCCGGACGAGGCCCGCACGTTCGGGATGGACTCGATGTTCCCGACGCAGAAGATCTACAACCCGCACGGACAGCTCTACACCTCGGTGGACGCCGAGCTGATGCTGGCCTACCGGGAGAGCGAGCAGGGCCAGATCCTGCACGAGGGCATCAACGAGGCAGGCTCCACCGCCTCGTTCACCGCGGCGGGCACCTCCTACGCCACGCACAACGAACCGTTGATCCCGATCTACATCTTCTACTCGATGTTCGGCTTCCAGCGCACCGGTGACGGCCTGTGGGCAGCGGGGGATCAGATGGCCCGCGGTTTCCTGCTCGGCGCGACCGCAGGGCGTACCACCCTGGTCGGCGAGGGGCTGCAGCACAACGACGGGCACTCGCACCTGCTCGCCGCGTCCAACCCCGCCGTGGTGGCCTACGACCCGGCCTTCGGCTACGAGATCGCGCATATCGTCCGCGACGGGCTGCGCCGGATGTACGGCGACGACGCCGGGTCCGATCCGAACGTCTGCTACTACCTGACCGTCTACAACGAGCCCTACCGACAGCCCCCGGAACCCGAGGGTCTCGACGTCGAAGCCCTCTTGCGCGGCCTTTACCGGTACGCCACGGCACCGGGCACCGAGGGCCTGCGCGACGAGGACCTGGGCGACGAAGCACCGCGCGTGCAACTGGCCGCCTCCGGCGTCGCGCTGCCGTGGGCGCTGCGGGCTCAGGAGATGCTGGCACAGGAGTGGGGTGTGCAGGCTGACGTCTGGTCGGCGACATCGTGGACCCAGCTGCGTCACGAGGCCGTCGAGGTCGACCGGCACAACCTGCTGCACCCCGAAGCCGAGCCGCGGGTACCGCACGTGACCCGGACGCTGTCTGACGCAGCAGGCCCACTGGTCGCGGTATCGGACTGGATGCGCGCGGTGCCCGACCTCATCCGCCCCTGGGTGCCCACCGACATGGTCACACTCGGCACGGACGGCTTCGGCTTCTCCGACACCCGCCCGGCGGCGCGGCGGCACTTCCTCGTCGACGCCGAGTCGATCACGGTCGGCGCACTGGCTGCGCTGGCCCGCCGCGGTGAGATGGAGCGGTCCGTCATCGCCGAAGCGGCCCGGTACTACCGCATCGACGACCCCCAGGCCGCCGGGCCGCAGACCTCCGATCCAGGAGTGGCCTAGCCGTCAGGCCAATCGAGCCGTCATCTCCCAGACCAGGATCTCGGCGCCGTCGGATCCGGCGGTGGCCCGCTGGCCCTCGCACAGCGTGATCCGGGCGGCGTCGCCGGTGTCGAGCAGGCCGGTGCCTTCGACCATCACCGAACCCCGGGCGACAAACAGGTGCACGAAGGGGGTGACCGGCAGGTCGACGCCCGCAGCCGGTGGCAGCCGCGCGGCGTAGAGCGCGGCGAGCTGCTGGCGGATGGAGATCGCCCGGGTCTCGCGATGGGCCTCCATCCCGGAAGCGACCACGATGAGATCACCCGACCCGGCATCGACCGAACCCAGGGCGTCGACCGGGCCCAGGGCGTCGGTGATGTCCAGCTGCTCGTAGCCGGGTTCGATCGCGCGGGTGTCCGGCGGCACCCACATCTGCACGAAGTGCACGTCCTGATCGTGCTGCTCGCCACCGAGGCGCCAGGAGTCGTTCTTCTCGGAGTGCAGGATTCCGGTTCCCGCGCTCATCCGCTGGGCGAGCCCGGGGTAGATCAGCCCGGAGTTGCCCTCGGAGTCCTGGTGCACCAGAGAACCCTCCAGCACCCAGGTGACGATTTCCATATCGCGGTGCGGGTGCGTCTCGAATCCCATCCCGGCCGCCACCACGTCGTCATTGCTCACCAGCAGCAGTCCGAAGTGGGTGTTGCGCGGGTCGTAGTGGCGCCCGAAGGAGAAGCTGTGCCGGGATTGCAGCCAGTCGATATCGGTGTGTAGCCGATCCGCCGATCGACGCACGTCGACCTCCGGCACGAGCTTCTGCGGTGCGCTCACCATCGTCCCTCCTCGGGCTCTGGGCCGATCGGGAGGACTCCGGGCCGACCCGGGGTCACCCGGTTTCCTTGCCGTAGCAACCAGTATCCCACCCGGGTCATTCCTCCAAGCCAGCGTGCATCCGAACATGCGATGCTGGCCGTCATGACCACCCAGGCCGGCACCCACCCGCTGCCGACCAGCACGCTGCGCAGGCTGGAACGGGCCTCCGGAGGGCTCGCCACGGCGAGCGTGGCCGAGATGGAGAAGCGCTATCCCTGGTTTCTCCGGCTGCCTGCCGACCAGCGGGCCGGGGTCCTGCTGGTCACCCAGACCAGCGTGGCGAACTTCGTCGAGTGGCTCAAGGATCCGCAACACTCGATCAAACTCACCGTGGAGGCGTTCCGCGCCGCACCACGTGACCTGGCACGCTGGGTCAGCCTGCGGCAAACCGTCGAACTGGTCCGGGTCGCCACCTTGGTGTTCGAGCAGCGGCTGCCCGAACTGGCCGCCGACGACGCCGAGCGCGCGGTACTCACCGAAGCCTCGTTGCGCTACGGGCGCGAGGTCGCCTTCGCCGCCGCCATCACGTACGCGGGCGCAGCCGAGGCGCGCGGCGCCTGGGACGCCCGGCTCGAGGCGCTTGTGGTGGACGGCATCGTGCGCGGCGACGGCGAGGAGTCGCTGCAGTCCCGCGCCGCGGCGCTGGGATTGGATCCGGCCGCACCGGCGACCGTGCTGGTGGGCAACCCACCCCCGGACGAACCATCAGGTCTGCTTTCCGACATCCGCGGCATCGCCATGCGCACCGGCCGCGGGGTGCTGGTCGGCGTCCAAGGCTCGCGCCTGGTGCTGGTCGTCAGCGGCCGTCCCGAATTACCCGAGGACCCCAACCGGATGCTGGAAGCGTTCGGCGAGGGTCCGGTGGTGGTCGGGCCGACGGTCGCCTCGCTGGGCGACGCGCACCGCAGCGCGGCCGACGCCCTGTCCGGATTGCGCGCCGTCGCGGCCTGGCCGGCGGCTCCCCGTCCGGTGCCGTCCGCAGACCTACTCCCGGAGCGCGCGCTGGCCGGGGACCCGGAGGCAGAACGGTTGCTGGTCGACCAGGTGATGCGACCGTTGACGGCGGCCGGTGGGGGGCTGGAGGAGACCCTGGACGCCTTCTTCGACGCAGGCGGGGTGCTGGAGAGCTGCGCCCGGCGGTTGTTCGTGCACCCCAATACGGTTCGCTACCGGTTGCGCCGGATCACCGACATCACCGGGCGCGCGCCGGGCAACCCGCGGGACGCACTGGTGCTGCGGGTGGGCCTCGCAGTCGGGCGCTTGGCCCGGTCGCGGGGGCTGTGGTGAGGGTCATGGGTGTTGGCTGGTGAGGGTCGCACATCTCACAACACGAACCACGCAGTACCGCCCGGATGGGCCTGGACAGTCAGCGACTTGTAGAGTCTCCACAAGAATGCGTCGGTGGACTTGGTGACCGACAGCATCACCCCGCCGCCGCTGAGGGTGTTCAGTGGAGAAGTGATCGCGCTGCTAGCTCCCGGACAAGGTGCCCAATCACCCGGCATGCTCGAACCCTGGCTCGCCCTGGAAGGTGCCGAAGATCGGATTGCGGCGTGCTCCGAGGTGACCGGACTTGATCTGCGGCGGCTGGGTACCACAGCGGACGCCGAGGAGATCAAGGACACCGCGGTGACCCAGCCGCTGGTGGTGGCGCTGTCCCTGCTGGCAGCCGAGGAGCTGACCCGCAGGCTGGAGCTGCCTGCCGACGCCCCGGTGGCTGGACACTCGGTCGGCGAACTCACCGCCGCCGCGGTGGCCGGCGTGCTCACCCCCGACGAGGCGGTCGTGCTGGCGGCCATCCGCGGCCGGGAGATGGCGGCCGCGTGCGCGCTGCAGCCGACCGGCATGTCAGCGGTGCTCGGGGGCGACCCCGAAGAAGTACTAGCGGTGATTGCCCGTTTCGGGCTGGACGCGGCGAACCGCAACGGCGCCGGCCAGGTCGTCGTCGCGGGCCCGGTCGACGCCCTCGCAGCACTGGCCGAGCACAAGCCCGATCGGGCCCGGGTGACACCGCTGTCCGTCGCCGGGGCATTCCACACCCGGTTCATGGCCCCGGCCGAGCAGGCGCTGGCCCAGCACGCCAGTCGGCTCACCGCGCAGGACCCGGCCCGCCCGCTGCTGTCCAACGCCGACGGCGACGTGGTGACCGAAGGCGCCGAGATGCTGCGCCGCTTGGCCGCACAGGTGACCCGGCCGGTGCGGTGGGACTCGTGCATGGCCAGGCTGCGCGCCCTGGGCGTCACCGCCACCATCGAGCTCCCCCCCGCGGGCACGCTGTCCGGACTGGTCAAGCGCGTTCTGAAGGGCACCCTCACGATAGCCCTCAAGGACCCTACCGACTTCGACGAGGTCGCAGGCCTGATCTCCGACCACTCGGGGAGCCCGGCATGAGGCCCCGCCTGCGGCAGCTGACTCCAGCGGACGGTGCGCGCATCCTCGGCCTGGGCGCCATGCTGCCTGAGCAGATCGTCACCAACGTCGACATCGCTGCCCGCGGGGTGGAGACCACCGACGAATGGGTCCGCGACCGGGTAGGCATCATCGAGCGGCGCTTTGCCCGCAAGGACGAATCCGTGGTCGACATGGCGGTCGACGCCGGCGCCAAAGCGATCGCCGACGCCGGGCTGGCTCCTGCGGACATCGACGCCGTGCTGGTCGCGACCTGCACGATGCCCTCGTACATCCCCAACGCCGCCGGGCAGACCGCGGAGCGGATCGGGGTGCACGCCGCCCCAGCCTTTGACATCAACGCCGCCTGCGCGGGCTTCTGCTACGGCCTGGGATCCGCCTCCGACATGATCCGCGCCGGTTCCGCCCGGCACGTGCTGGTGATCGGCACGGAGAAGCTGTCCGACTGGGTGGACCCGATGGACCGCTCCACCTGCATCATCTTCGCGGACGGGGCAGGCGCCGCCGTGGTCGGCGCGACCGGGCCCGGCCAGCCGCCCGGGATTGGCCCGATCGCGGCAGGCACCGCCGGGGACCTGGTGGACACGATCGTGGTGGCCGACCGCAACTCGTTCATCCGCCAGGAGGGCCAGGCGGTGTTCCGCTGGGCCACCACGAAAATCGCACCGGTAGCATTGCGAGCACTGGAGCTCGCTGGCCTCACCCCGGCCGACGTCGACGTCCTGGTGCCGCATCAGGCGAATCTGCGCATCGTCGAGGCCATCGCCAAGCGTTTGCGCGCGGCCGGAGCCCGCGAGGACATGGTCGTGGCTGACGACATCGTCCACTCCGGAAACACGTCCTCGGCGTCGATACCGCTCGCGCTGGACCACATGCGAGCCGAGGGCAGGGCCCGCTCCGGGGACGTGGCGCTGCTGGTGGGTTTCGGGGCCGGGCTGTCTTATGCGGGACAGGCGGTGGTCCTGCCGTGAACAACGCGGGCCAACGAACAGCGGGCATCCCCCGCACCGGGATGACGCGGCGGTGAATGATCGCCGGCGATCGACAGAAGGGAAACATGTCAGTGACGAACGAGGAGATTCTCGGTGGCCTCGCCGAGATCGTGAATGAAGTGGCGGGCGTCGAGACCAACGAGATCACCCTGGAGAAGTCCTTCGTGGACGATCTGGACATCGACTCACTGTCGATGGTGGAGATCGCGGTGCAGGTGGAGGACCGCTTCGGCGTCAAGGTGCCGGACGAGGAACTGGCCAACCTCAAGACCGTCGGTGACGCGGTGGACTACGTCGCCAAGACCACATGACACGGCGCGCAGACGTACTTCGCTGCGCCGACGTACTTCTCTGCGCGGAGGCGCTATGACGATCGGAATTGTCGTCACCGGTCTCGGCGCGACGACCCCGCTGGGCGGGGACATCGCGTCCACCTGGGACGCCTTGCGATCCGGCAAGAGCGGAGTGACCGCCATTACCGAGGAGTGGGTGGACCGATACGACCTGCCGGTGCGGATCGCGGCAAAGCTCGCGGTCGAACCGGCCGACTGCCTCAAGCGGGTGGAAGCCCGCCGCTTAGACCGTTGCGAACAGGTCGCGGTGATCGCTGCGCGGGAGGCCTGGCGCCATGCCGGTGCACCGCAGGTCGAGCCGGAGCGGCTCGCGGTGGTGATCGGAACCGGCATCGGCGGCGCGCTGAGCCTGCTCGAGCAGGACGACCTGCTCGAGAACGACGGGATACGCAAGGTCTCGCCACTGACCATCCCGATGCTCATGCCCAACGGGCCTGCCGCCTACGTCGGTCTCGATCTCGGTGCCCGCGGCGGCGTGCACACCCCGGTCGCCGCCTGCGCCTCCGGTGCGGAAGCGCTGGCCATCGCCTGGCGGATGCTGCGCGCAGGCGAGGTCGACGTCGTAGTGGCCGGCGGGGCAGAGTCCTGTATCACGGCGCTGCCGATCGCCGGGTTCTCCCAGATGCGGGCCATGAGCACCCGCAACGACCAGCCCGAGCGCGCCTCCCGTCCGTTCGACCTCGCGCGGGACGGATTCGTGCTCGGCGAGGGGGCCGGGGTGATGGTGCTCGAACGGGAGGAGTTCGCCGCGGCGCGCGGGGCCTTCCTGCACGGCCGGCTTGCCGGGGTGGGCACCAGTTCAGATTCGCATCACATCACGGCACCGGAACCGGAGGGCACCGGAGCCGGCCGAGCGATCTCGGCTGCGCTGCGCACCGCGGGGCTGGACAAGGCCGACGTCGGGCATGTCAACGCGCACGCCACGGCTACCCAGGTCGGCGACGTCTCAGAGGCGGCCGCGATCCGCAACTCCATCGGAGACCACCCGGTGGTCACCGCGCCCAAGTCGGCGCTGGGCCACCTGCTCGGCGCGGCAGGCGCAGTGGAAGGCATGGCCTGCCTGCTGGCGATCCGGGACGGTGTCGTGCCCCCGACGCTGAACCTGGAGGACCCCGACCCCGGAGTGCAGCTCGACGTCGTGACCGGATCTGCCCGCGAGGTGGAGTTGCACGCCGCTGTCAACGACTCGTTCGGATTCGGCGGGCACAACGTCGCGCTCGCCTTCACCTCGGCCTGACCGGCCGCAGGTAAGGCACCCGCTCCCCTACCCGAGGAGATCCACGATGACCACTCTGGCCGCTCGTCCCCGAAGCGACGTCCAGCCCGCTGACACCGTCCAGCCCACCGATACCGTTCAGCCCACCGACAACGGGGCGACCGATCCGCGTGACCCGGAGTTTCGCCTCTCCGGTCTTTTCGACCCCGACACGATGGCTGCGCTGCGGCCACGCGACACCAGCGGGGTGTTCGCCGCGCGCGGCCGTATCGATGGCGCCAGAGCGATCGCCTACTGCACTGACGCCACCAAGATGGGCGGTGCGATGGGCTCCGAGGGCTGCCGGCACATCGTTGAGGCCATCGACACCGCGATCCGGGAACGCTGCCCGGTGATCGGGTTGTGGCACTCCGGCGGAGCACGGCTGGCCGAAGGTGTGGAGGCCCTCGACGCCGTCGGCCAGGTGTTCGCCGCGATGGTCCGCGGGTCCGGGCGGGTGCCGCAGATCTCCGTGGTGCTCGGGGCCGCGGCGGGCGGAGCCGCCTACGGCCCTGCCCTCACCGACGTCGTGATCATGGCGCCGCAGGGCCGGGTCTTCGTCACCGGTCCGGACGTGGTCCGCAGCGTCACCGGAGAGACGATCGACATGGAGGCCCTCGGCGGCCCCACTGCGCACGCGAAGAAGTCCGGCGTCGTGCACGTGATCGCCAAATCCGAGCCGGACGCGTTTCAGCAGGCCCGCTACATCGCAGGTCTGTTTGCCCAGCCTGGGATGTTCGACCTGCAGTCCGTGCGCGAAGACGTCGACCTCGCCGAGTATCTGCCCCACGAGCGGCAGCGGGCCTACGACGTCCGGCCGCTGGTGCGCGCTGTGCTCGACGACCCCGGTCGTCCTGGTGGGCTCGCTGAGCTGCAGCCCAAGTGGGCGCCGAACGTCGTGGTGGCGCTGGGCAGGCTCGCTGGGCGGACCGTCGGGGTGATCGCCAACAACCCGCTGCGCCTGGGAGGTTGCCTGGACTCGGCTTCGGCGGAGAAGGCATCCCGCTTCGTGCGGATGTGTGACGCGTTCGGCGTGCCCCTGCTGGTCTTCGTCGACGTCCCCGGCTACCTGCCCGGTGTCGGTCAGGAGTGGGAGGGCGTGGTGCGCCGCGGCGCCAAGCTGCTGCACGCGTTCGCCGAGGCCAGTGTCCCGCGGATCACCCTGGTGACCCGCAAGGCATTCGGAGGCGCCTACATCGCGATGAACTCCCGTTCGCTGGGCGCGACCCAGGTCTTCGCCTGGCCGGATGCTCAGGTCGCCGTGATGGGCGCCAAGGCGGCGGTGGGCATCCTGCACCGCAAGGCGCTGGCCGCGGCGCCGGAGGACGAGCGGGAGGCGTTGCATACCAAACTTGCCGAGCACCACGAGCGGATCGCGGGCGGGGTCGACCGGGCCGTGGCGATCGGGGTGGTGGACGACGTCATCAAGCCTGCGCAGACCCGGCGCCGCCTCGCCGAGGCGCTGGCCGCCGCACCCGCAGGACGCGGCGCACACGGCAACATTCCGCTGTAGGGAGGGATTGGTAGCTCTTCAAGTACCGCCAACCCCGGGAGCCGGAACCGTTAACCCCTGCCAACCCTCAGCAGGGTGCCCGCAGGCTCGCGTTCGGCGAGGTCGCGGCGAGCCGTAGCTCGTCCGCCTCGTCGATCAGCGGGTAGGACACCCGCCATCGCAGGCACCGCACCGGAAGATCGGGCGGCGCGTCGACGGGGTTCTGCACGCTGGTGAACGAGAGCAGCGCGATGAGCCCGCCGCCCGGTCGCGCCTCCAGCCGGTGCACCATGATGCTGCCGTCCAGAGTGGACCGGTACTGCTCGTGCCAGGCACTTCGCCCGGTGTTCCGGGCCCGCGCGGCGGTGACGGTGCTGCTCCACAGCATGTAGTCACCGCTGTTGATCGCGTCGAAGTAGTCCTGCAGCAGGGTCCGCACCTGGTCGGCATCCGGATGCGCCTCGACGTCCGCAGCCAGTGTGACGAGCTTCGAACCCGGCTGCTCCGATGCCGGTACCACCGAAGTGGTGCCGACGGGTCGGCCAGCGGCACCGGCCCTAGGGTCGCGCTGCACCTCACGCAGCAGGAACCCGGCGGCTGCGGCAGCGACCAGCACCACCAGGGCCACCGCAGGGATCGCCAGCCGGCGTCGATCGGCCCTCACCAGGAGTCAGCCAACCCGGTGCAGCCACGTCACCGGTGCCCCGTCGCCGGCCCGGCGGAAGGGCTCCAGCGCATCGTCCCAGGCCGCTCCCAGGAGCTGATCGAGCTGGTGCGCAAGGGCTTCCCGGCCGCTCGCGGTGGCCGCCAAGGCGCGCAGCTGATCTTCGGCGACCACGATGTCGCCGTTGGCGCTGGTCCGGGCGCGCCACAGCCCCAGCCCGGGCACGTAGCAGAACCGCTCCCCGTCCACTCCGGGGCTGGGCTCCTCGGTGGCCTCGAAGCGCAGCATCGGCCAGGCCCGCAGCGCGCTGACCACCGCAGCAGCGGTGCCAGCGGCTCCGGACCAGTCGCATTCGGCGCGCAGCTGTCCTGGCGCCGCTTGTTGGGCGGTCCACTGCAGGTCCACCCGGGCCGCGACAACACCCGCGATCGCCCACTCAACGTGCGGACAGACCGCGGACGGCGACGAGTGAACGTAGATCGTCCCACTGGTGCTCATCTGGTGACCTCCGCTGATCGACGAGGAGCGTCTTCCCCAACGTCCTCGTGATCACCTGGAGACCGCAGTACATTGTGCACTGTGCATCGACCGGTGCGCTAGCTGCCGGCGTGTCGCACCGCACCCGGGTTACGCCGGACGCGGCCGGAGTGGGTCAGGAAGCGTGCACCCCCAATGCGGCCGCCGCGGCCACCACGTCGACCAATCCGGCGCCCTTGTCGAACGACGTGGAGTACCCACCCACACTCTGGTAAGGCGCACCATCCGGGTAGGCGAAGGCGGTCGACTTCAGCACGTCCTCGATCTCGGCGGGCGTCGCGGTCGGGTCGGCCTGGAAGAGTTGCGCCACAGTGCCTGCGACATGCGGTGCTGCCATCGAGGAACCACTGATCGAGTTATAGGTTCCGACGTCGAGTGGTCCCGGCCCGTTCTGCGGCTGCAGGCCGGTGGCACAGACCGGCAGGTAGATCCGGCAGGCCCCGACGATGTTCTCGCCGGGCGCGGAAACGTCCGGCCAGCTGGACGGATCGGACTGGGCGCCGCGCGAGGAGTAGGTGGAGACCGGTCCGGTACGGGTACCGGTGCCCTCGTCGTTGTAGGAAGCGACCGAGATCACCCCGCCGGTCGGGTCCTGGCCGGGCGGGTTGGTGAGGCTGGTCGAACCGTCACCGCCCTCGTTGCCCGCAGCCCACACCGTGACCACACCCTCCTGGGCGAGTTGGCGTTGCAGCTTGGCGGTCGCGGAGTTCGGGTCGAACACGCCACCACCACTCGGCCCGTAGGAGTTGTTGACCACCTTGATCGGTGGGCACTGCGTGGCAGACACTTCCGCTCCGCACGGCGCGGTGTGGTTCTCCAGCACCCAGTTCAGCGCCGCATCGGGGCCCAGGATCAGTACAGCGGCGCCGGTGGACAGCGCGACGATCTTGGCGCCGGGCGCGGCGCCGGACACCGCAGTGCCATCGGTGAGCGTGACGCTGTTCCCGGCGGCGAGGCTGGACACGTGCGTGCCGTGGCCCCCGACCGACAGGGTGTCCGTGTCGACGAAAGTGGGCACGGCCGTCACGCAACCGGTCTCCGTGCTGGTCTCGTCGAGGCACCCGCTCTTGAGGCTGCGCACCACCTTGCCGCCACTGAATGCGGGATGGGTGGGGTCTACTCCGGTGTCGATCACCGCGATACTGACGCCGGTGCCGTCCAGCGGGGCACCGTTGGCACCGACCAGGGTCTGCCTGGCCTCCAGGCTGCGGGTCGCCACACTGGCCGTCGCGCTGGTGAACGAGATCGGCTGGTTGCCCTCGAGGTAGGTCACGCCGGGCTCGGTGCGCGCGGCCGCTATCTGGTCCGGGGTCGCCCGCGCGGCCACCACGCCGATCTTCTCGAAGGTGGTGATCCGCTGCATACCGGTGGCGTCGATGGCTCGTTCGGCATCGGCCAGGGTGGCACCGTGCACCATCACCGGTACCGGGCCTGCGCCCGTCCCAGCCAACTCCTGCACCAGCGACGGTGACAGCGGGATGGGTGCGGACTGCGCAGTCGCCGGGATGGCGACCAGCGCACCGGCCACCAGCAGAGCGGCCACCACCAGACCGGATGCGACCAGACCGGTCGGCCAACCCCACCGAGCGCGATGCGCGACCATGGAACCTCCTCATTGCTGCAAGTATGGCCTCCGAACGAGGAGGCCCGCCCACCCTAGCGGGGCGCGCCGGTAGCGTCGGACGCATGCACCGCCTCGCCAGGGTACTCGGACTGCCCGACCAGATCACGGCCGGCCTTGTCGATCTCGACGAGGTGCTCACCTGCACTGCAGGCGCCCGGTGATGGCCGAGCCCGGCTACGAGGTCTCGCCGTGGGAGCTGCGCTGGCGCGGGCTGGACCTCGATGCGCTGCGGCGCACCGAATCGACCTTCGCGCTGTCCAACGGCCACATCGGGCTGCGTGGCACCCTCGAGGAGGGTGAGCCGCGGGTGCTGCCCGGCACCTACCTCAACGGTTTCTACGAGCAGCGCCCACTGCCGCACGCCGAGACCGCCTACGGTTACCCGGAGGCCAGCGAGACCATCGTCAACGTGACCGACGGCAAGATCATCCGACTGCTGGTCGCGGACGAGCCGCTGGACCTGCGCTACGGCAGTGCGCCGGAGCATGAGCGCGTGCTGAACTTCCGCTCAGGAACGCTGCGCCGCCGCACGGTGTGGGTGTCACCCGCCGGGCGCCGAGTACGAATCACCTCGGAGCGGCTGGTTTCCTTCACCCAGCGGGCCGTCGCGGCGATCCGCTATGAGGTGGAGCCGCTCGATGGGCCACTTCAGCTGGTACTGCAGTCCGACCTGCTGGCCAACGAGCCCATCGAGGCGCGCACCGGCGATCCGCGGCTGGCGGCCGCGCTCACCGGGCCGCTGGAAGCGGACTTCGCAGCGGCCAGCAGGTACCGGGCGGTACTCACGCACCACACCCGCGCCTCCGGGCTGCGGATGGCGGCCGGGATGGATCACGAACTCGAGATCCCCGACGGCCTGCGCACCGAAATCCATGCCCACGGCGATCTGGCCCGTCTCACGGCGGCCGCGGACGTGCCTGCCGGCGGCTGCCTGCGGTTGACCAAGCTACTCGCCTACGGCTGGTCCAGCCAGCGCTCCACCCCAGCGTTGCGCGCCCAGGTGGATGCCGCGCTGGCCGGCGCACTGCAGACCGGGTGGCAGGGACTGCTCGCCCAGCAGCGGGCCTACCTCGACGACTTCTGGTCCGCCGCCGACATCGAGATCGAAGGGGACGCCGAGTTGCAGCAGGCCCTGCGCTTCACCTTGTTTCACGTGCTGCAGGCCGGCGCCCGCGGGGAGAGCCGGGCGATCCCGGCCAAGGGCCTGACCGGCCCAGGCTACGACGGCCACGCCTTCTGGGACACCGAGACGTTCGTCTTGCCGCTGCTGACCTACACGGTTCCCGAGGCGGCCCGCGACGCACTGCGCTGGCGGCACGCCACCCTGGACAAGGCTCGCGAGCGCGCCCGGGTACTGGGACAGCGGGGGGCGGCGTTCCCGTGGCGGTCGATCAGCGGCCGGGAGTGCTCCGGGTACTGGCCTGCCGGTACCGCCGCGTTCCATCTCAACGCCGACATCGCCGACGCGACCGCTCGCTACCTTGCGGCCACCGGTGACACCGATTTCGAGGCCGAGTGCGGCGTCGAACTGCTCGTGGAGACCGCTCGGCTGTGGACATCGCTGGGGCAACACGACGCGTACGGCGGGTTCCGGATCGACGGCGTTACCGGGCCCGACGAGTACAGCGCGATCATGGACAACAACGTGTTCACCAACCTGATGGCCCAGCGCAACCTCCGGGAGGCCGCGGCGGCCTGCCAACGGCGTCCGGCCGAGGCCCGCGCACTCGATGTCGATGCCGAGGAGATCGCTCGCTGGCGGACCGCCGCCGAGCACATGATCGTGCCCTACGACGAGGTGCGGGGAGTGCACCCGCAGGCCGAGGAGTTCACCGAGCACGCCGTCTGGGACTTCACGCACACCCCACCGGAGCACTACCCGCTGCTGCTGCACTACCCGTACTTCGAGCTGTACCGCAAGCAGGTGGTCAAGCAGGCCGACCTGGTGCTGGCGATGCACCTTCGCGGCGATGCGTTCACCGAGGAACAGAAGGTCCGCAATGTGGCCTACTACGAGCCGCTGACCGTGCGCGACTCGTCGCTGTCCGCCGGTACCCAGGCGGTGCTCGCGGCCGAGGTCGGGCATCTCGACCTGGCCTACGACTACCTCGCCGAGACCGCCTTCCTCGATCTGCACGATCTGCACGACAACGTGAGCAACGGTCTGCACATCGCGTCGATGGCCGGCGCGTGGATAGCGGTGGTGGCCGGCTTCGGGGGGATGCGAGACCACGAGGGGCGGCTGACGTTCGCGCCGCGGCTGCCGCCCGAACTCACCCGGCTCACGTTCCGGATGTGCTTCGCGTCCAGCCGGCTCGCCGTGGAGATCGGCCCCGACCGGGCCTGTTACCACCTGATCTCCGGCGGCCCGCTGCACACCGCGCACCATGGCCAGGCGCTCCGGTTAGACGTTGACAAGCCGGTGACCCTGCCGATCCCGCTCACCCCGCCCCGTCTGGCCCCGACACAGCCGCCCGGGCGTGCTCCCGCCCCGCGGCGGGTCAGCTTCCCGGTTGCCCGGCCGGGCGCCAGGTAGCAGCGAGCAGCACCGCGGCCCCGAGGACACCGAGCCCGACCGTGAGAGCCAGCCCCACCGCACCGTCCAGCGCGTCAGCAATGCCGAGCAGTTGGTCCACCGAGGCCGCTCCCGGCCCCAGCAACCCGATCACCGCGCATACCCCGGCGATCATGAGGACGTACTCGTAGCCCTCCTTGAACACGAAGAACCCGTGGTGGCGATGCACGGTCACGCCTGCCACCACCATGGTTCCGACGATGAACGCCGCGGCCAGCGGGGTGAGTAGCCCGAGCGCCAGCGCGGCCCCGGCGGCGAGTTCCCCGGCGCCGGACAGCGCAGCATGCAGCTTCGGCGGCCGCATGCCGAGCGAGGCGAACCACCGGGCGGTGCCGGCCAGCCCGCCGCCGCCCCACAGGTGGTTGTACCCGTGCGCCACCATCGTCAGCCCCACGACGATGCGCAGCAGCAGTGCCGCGGTATCGACCATCGTCATGACGCCTCCTCCGTCTCTGCGTCGGGGACACTGACCGGGATCGCAGCACGCAGCATGGCATCGATCTGCTCAGGTGTGCACGGCGCAGCGAACAGGTACCCCTGCCCGGCGTCGCACCCTAGCGCCCGCAACCGCTCGAGCTGGGCGTCGGTCTCCACGCCCTCGGCGGTCACGGTCAACTCCAGGGCGTGCGCCAGGTTCACCAGGGTCGCCACGATCCGCTCGTCCACCGGGTCGGGGTCGGCAGATCGCAGTCCCACGGCGAACGAGCCGGCCAGCTTGAGCTCATGCAGCGGCAGCCGGCGCAGGTAGGGAAGGTTCGAGTAGCCGGTGCCGAAGTCGTCGATGGCGATCCGCACCCCCATGTCGTACAGCTTGGCCAGCGCCTCCAGCGGGCCGGCCTCGTCGCCCATCAGGGCCTGTTCGGTGAGCTCGAGCTGGAGGTGGGACGGGTCGAGCCGGGTGCTGGCCAGAATCGCCACCACGTCCTCCACCAGGCCGGGTTCCGACAGCTGCCGGGGCGCGAGGTTGACGCTGACGAACGGCGCGGCCGCGCCGAAGGCGTCCCGCCACCGGCGGGCCTGCTCGCACGCCCGGGCCAGCACCCAGCGCCCGAGTTGCACGATCGCCCCGGTCTCCTCGGCCAGTTCGATGAACTGTTCGGGCCCGAGCACGCCGTAGGTCGGGTGCCGCCAGCGCACCAACGCCTCCACCCCACGCAACGCGCAGTCGCCCAGCGCGACCAGCGGCTGATAGTCCACGAAGAACTCACCGTGTTCCACCGCCGCAGGCATGGTCGCGGACAGGGTGAAGCGGGTCACCTCCCGGTCGTTGCGGCTTCGGTCGAAAATCGCATACCGGCCCTTGCCGTCCGCCTTCGCCCAGTACAGCGTGATGTCGGCAGCCTGAACGAGATCAGCCTGGGTGGTGGCGGCGACCAGCCGCTCCACGATGCCGATACTCGCCGTCACGATCAGCTCGTGCTTGCCGATGCGGATGGGCGCGGCCAGCGCGGCCAGCACATCATCGGCCAGCGCGACGACGTCCTCCTCGCGGGAGTCCTCAACGATGATCACGAACTCGTCACCGCCCATGCGGGCCACCAGCTGTCCGGAACCGCAGCAACCGGCCAGCCGGGAGGCCACGGCGATCAACAGCTGGTCACCGACGTCGTGGCCCAGACTGTCGTTGACCACTTTGAACCCGTCCAGGTCCAGGTAGCACAACCCGATCCGCCGTGCGTCCGCCGGCCCGGCGAACACCTGGGCCAGCCGGTCGGAGACCAGTGCCCGGTTGGGCAGCCCGGTCAGCGGGTCGTGGTAGGCCTGGTACTCCAACCGGGCCTGCAGCCGGTGCCGTTCGGACACGTCCTCCAGCACCGCCACTTGATAAGCAGGCGCACCGGTCTCGTCACGCACCAGCGACACCGTGAGGTGCGTCCAGATCTCCCCGCCGTCGGCGTGGTAGAAGCGCTTCTCCACCCGGAAGTGGTCCCGGTCGCCACGGACCAGTTGCTCATATGCCTGCCACACGCTGGGCGCATCCTCCGGATGGACCATCGCGCTGACGTTGCGCGCTCTGAACTCCTCCAGGGAGTAGCCGAACATCCGGATGAGCGCCGGGTTGGCCTCCAAGATACGGCCTTCGAGGTCACCGATCCCGATCCCGACGGCCGCCTGGGTGAACATGGCCCGCAACCGGGCCTCGCTGGCCGCCAGCGCTTGTTCTGCCTCCATCCGGGCGATGAGCCCAGCGCGATGGATCGCTTCCTGCTCGTCGAGCGTGCGCTCCCGCAGTGCACTGGCGTAGCCGGCGGCGATGTTGCCCGCGAGCCGGGCGATTCGCCCTGCGAGCTCGGGGCAGTGCGGCGACATGCCGTCCAGCAGACCCGGCAACCGCTCGGTGATCAGCGCCAGGCTCTCGCCGAGAGTCTCCGTGCCGGTGAAATGCGCGGCCACCAGATCAGCACCGACCTGGTGCGCAACCCACGGGTCGAACTCGGCTGCGAGGGTGGCGTCGACCAGCCGGTGGGTGAGCCCGAGCAGGTGCCGGGCCAGTTCCTCGCGTCCCATCGAGACGTAGCTGGTGCCGGCCACCGCATCGGCCCATAGCCGGGCGAATGCCTCCCGCCGAGCGCGGGTCATCCTCGTCGGCCTACCGCGGCGTAGCCGGTGAACCGCTCGGGGTGCTCATCGACATCGGCCGGGGACTCCGGGCGCCACAACGGCAGGAACACCACGCCCGGGGGTACCACGTCGAACCCGTCGAGCAATGCCTCGATCTGGGACCGCGAGCGCATCGTCATCGGGGTGGAGGTGCGCCGGTAGAGCTCAGCGTGAGGCCCGACCAGATCGGGGCGGCCGTCGTGGGAGGCATGGGACAGGACGAGGTGGCTGCCGGGTACCAGCACATCGCGGTACCCGGTGATGATCTTTGCGGGATCGGCCTCGTCCGGAACGAAGTGCAGCAGCGCCACCATCAGCAAGCCGACCGGTTGGGTCAGGTCGAGCAATCGCGCCGCCCGCGGATCACGCAGGATTCCGTGCACGTCGGACAGGTCGGCCTGGACGATGTCCGCGCGCTGATTCCCGGTCAGGATGGCCCGGCTGTGCGCGACGGCCACCGGGTCGACGTCCACGTAGACCACCCGGGCCTCGGGCAACGCGGCCTGGGCGACCTGGTGCACATTGCCCACGGTCGGGATGCCGGAGCCGATGTCCAGGAATTGCGTGATTCCCTGGCTGACCAGGTAGCGCGTGGCCCGGCGCAGGAACGCCCGATTGGCCTGCATGATTTGTGGGAGATCCGGCCACAGCTCGATCGCTCGACGAGCCATCTGACGGTCCACCGCGAAGTTGTGCGAGCCACCGAGATAGTAGTCGTAGACCCGGGCCCCGCTGGGATGATCAAGATCCACCTCGCCGGGTGCCCAGCTCGGCCGGTCCATCGCTCGTCCCCTCGCCTGGCCACTGCCACCACCGCCACGAGCGTGTCCGTTCGAAGCCGGGCGGCTAGCAGGCCTGAGATTGCCCCGCGCTCTCAGTTTCAGTGACATCCTGTGCGTTTTTCTGCGCCAACCCTAACGGATTGTGCAAGGTGTGGCGCACCCTTCCTGATGATCCCACCGCGCAGCCTCGCTGTCTGCCCGTCTGCGCGACCATGAGCGCCAGCGGTGCCTGGAGCGGACCCCGGCGTTGTGGTCGACAATACTGGTGCCGTGTCGAACGACGCAGTGCAGACCGGGGTGAGCCGCGCTCCAGCGGCCTGCCCGAGGCAGCGGCGCGCGGCGGTGCTGGGGGCGCCGATCCGGCACTCACTGTCGCCAGTGCTGCACCAGGCCGCCTACGCCGCGCTCGGCCTGACCGGCTGGCGCTACGAGGCGTTCGACTGCGACGAGGCAGCGCTGCCCGGCTTCGTCGAAGGGCTCGGTCCGCAGTGGGCCGGCATCTCGCTGACGATGCCGCTGAAACGGGTGGCGTTGACCATCGCCGACGAGGTCTCCCCGCTGGCCGCCGCCGTCGGCGCGGCGAACACACTGCTGTTCGGTGAGCGCTGCCGGGCCGAGAACACCGACGTGGCAGGCATCCTCGCCGCGTTGCGCGAGGCAGGGCTCGATCGGGTCCGCACCGCGGTGGTCCTGGGAGCCGGGGGCACCGCCCAGGCGGCGCTGGCCGCGCTGCGCGAACTCGGGGAGAGCGCGCCGACTGTCGTGGTGCGCAACCCAGCTCGGACCACCGAGCTGCGCCGGGCAGCCGATCGGCTCGGCGTGCGACCGACGATCTCCGGCGGGCTACTCGACGTCGACCTATCGGGGGCGGACGTCGTCATCTCGACGCTGCCCTCCGGCGCCGCCGACGCGCTGCGACCACAGCGGTGGTTCTCGGACACCGTCGTGCTGGACGTCGTCTACGCGCCGTGGCCCACACCGTTCGCCGCAGCAGCGCGCACCGCGGGCTGCCGGGTCGTCAGTGGCCTGGCGATGCTGCTGCACCAGGCCGTCGCACAGGTCGAGCTGATGACCGGACGCGACGCGCCGGTCGCCGCGATGCGCGAAGCCCTCGAAGCGGCCGTCCGGACCCGTACCACCTGACGCTTCGGACCACCCGACGCTTCGGACCGTCGCGCCGCTCACCGCGGCGGCTGGGCACATCGTCTAGTGCAGGCGGGTCTGCGCTGGGCAGGTCAGTCAATCTGTGCAGCGGACGGGCGCGCTGTTGCCCAGCCGTCGCCACTGCGGTGTGCTGATCGGAAGAGCACATCCTCACCAGCAAGGGATCCGGTCATGACCCAGGCACTCGACCACCCCGGGAAGTTCGCGGAGTCCGATATCGATACCCTCGTCGGTGCCGTCGCGCACGACCCCGCACGCGATGTCTTTCCGGTCATCGGCATGGACCACGTGCGGTTCGTCGTCGGCAACGCCCGGCAGGCTGCGCATTTCTACTCGACCGCCTTCGGTATGACCTGCGTGGCCTACCGCGGCCCGGAACAAGGCTACCGGGACGTCATGGAGTACGTGCTGGTCTCCGGCCGGGTCCGGTTCGTGTGCACCGGCGCGGCGCGGCCCGGCACACCACTTGGTGAGCGGGTGGTGACCCGCGGTGACGGGGTGAGCGACCTCGCCATTGAGGTGCCCGATGTGGACCGGGCGGTCGGGTACGCGCGCCAGCAGGGCGCCACCGTCCTTGAGGAACCACACGACGTCACCGACGAGCACGGCACGGTGCGGGTCGCCGCGCTCGCGACTTACGGCGACACCAGGCACACGCTGGTCGACCGATCCCGCTACACCGGCGCTTTCCTGCCCGGTTTCGTCAGCAGGCCACCGCTGGTCGCCCCGGGTCGTCGGCTGTTCCAGGCCATCGATCACTGTGTGGGCAACGTCGAACTCGGCCGCATGGACGAGTGGGTGTCGTTCTACAACCGGGTGATGGGCTTCACGAACATGAAGGAGTTCGTCGGGGACGACATCGCCACCGAATACTCCGCGTTGATGTCCAAGGTGGTGGCCAGTGGCAACCACCGCGTCAAGTTCCCGCTCAACGAGCCGGCGGTTGGCCGCAGGCGCTCGCAGATCGACGAGTACCTGGAGTTCCACCGTGGCCCGGGCGTGCAGCACATCGCGCTGGCGACCGGTGACATCGTCAGCACCGTCCGGGCCATGCGGGAGCGCGGGGTGGAGTTCCTCGACACGCCGGACTCCTACTACGACGCCCTCGGCCACTGGGTAGGCGACACCCGCGTCCCGGTCGAGACGCTTCGTGAGCTGCGCATCCTCGCCGACCGCGACGAGGACGGCTACCTGCTGCAGATCTTCACCAAGCCGGTGCAGGATCGGCCGACCGTCTTCTTCGAGCTCATCGAGCGGCACGGCTCGCTCGGGTTCGGCAAGGGCAACTTCAAGGCCCTGTTCGAGGCCATCGAGCGCGAGCAGGCGCGCCGAGGCAATCTGTAATGCCCGCCAGTAGCGCGCGGGCTGGCTGTCGTGATGAGCACTGATCCGGGAGGTTGGGGGCTCGTGCAGAGCTGCCAACCCCTGCCGTACGGGGTCTTCACCGATGCGACCAGCCCGCAGCCCCGGGTGGGGGTCGCGGTGGGCGATGCGGTGCTCGACCTCACCGCGGCCACAGCGAGGCTGCTGCCGGAGCACGCCGAGCTGTTCCGCGGCGGCAGCCTCGACCCGCTGCTGGCCGCCGGGCGGGGAACCTGGACGGCGGTCCGCGCCGCGCTGATCCGCTGGCTGACCGACGATCGGCCCGCCGAGCTGCTGGCGCCGCTGCTCGTGCCTGTCGCCGGGGTGAGGATGCGGCTGCCGTTCACCGTCGCCGACTACGTCGACTTCTACTCCTCGGAGCACCATGCGACCAATGTCGGGCGGATCTTTCGCCCCGGTCAGCCGCCGCTACCGCCGAACTGGCGGCACCTGCCGATCGGGTACCACGGCCGGGCAGGCACCGTCGTGGTCTCCGGGACGCCGGTCGTACGGCCCAGCGGGCCGCGGCGCCTGCCGGACGGCACCCTCAGCTGCGGCCCGTCCAGCGCGCTGGACTTCGAAGCCGAAGTGGGCTTCGTGGTCGGCACGGCGTCCCCTCTCGGCCGGCCGGTCCCGCTGGCCGATTTCGCTGCGCACGTGTTCGGCGTGTGCCTGGTCAACGACTGGTCGGCCCGCGACATCCAGGTATGGGAGTCCACCCCGCTCGGGCCGTTTCTCGGCAAGTCCTTCGCCACCTCGGTGTCCCCCTGGGTGGTCCCGCTGGACGCCCTGAGCGCCGCCCGCATCCGGCCACCGACCCGGGATCCACGCCCGCTGGCCTACCTCGACGACACCGGCGCGGAGCCGTGGGGCCTGAACCTCACCCTCGAAGTGCGGCTGGGCGGCCACCCGATCTCCCGGCCGCCGTTCGCCGGAATGTACTGGACAGCCGCGCAGCAGTTGGCGCACCTGACGGTCAACGGCGCAGCGCTGCGTACCGGCGATCTGTTCGCCTCCGGCACGGTCAGCGGCGCGGAGCCGAACCAGCGGGGCTCGCTCCTCGAGCTCAGCTGGAACGGCACACACCCGATCACCCTCCCGGACGGTGGCACCCGCAGCTTCCTCGCCGACGGCGACGAGGTGTCGATCACGGCGACAGCCCCCGGCCCTGACGACACCACGATGAGCCTGGGCGAAGTGCGCGGCCGCATCATCCCGGGCCGGTGAGAAGTGCGGGGTGTTCCGGCTGGACCGCGGCTGTGCTCTCGCCCCCGCGTAGCGCCTACAGTGCACCGGTGGAGTTGTTCCCACCGATGCCGTGGCAGCCGTGGGCTGACACGAAGGCCACCCTGCACCGATTCGCCCAGATCGTCGGCAAGATCAGGCTAGCCGCCAGCGCGCGGCGAAATCACTGGTGGAACGTGCCCTTCCACCTCACCGGGCGGGGGATCACCACCCGCCCGATGGGCCTCGACCCGATCTTCACCATCGACTTCGACTTCGTCGACCACCGGCTGGTCATCAACACAATGGACGGGCACACGGTGTCGTTCCCGCTCACCGGGCAGTCCGTGGCCAGCTTCTACGACCACACCCGCAAGGGACTGGCCGCGGTGGGCGCTGCAACTCCTCTCGACAACCCCCGACCGTTCGACCTGCCGGACTCGAACCGGTCGTTCGCCGAGGACACCGAGCACGCCAGGTACGACCCGGCGTGGGTGAGCCGCTACTGGCAGGTGCTCAGCCAGGTCAACCTCCTGCTCGAGGAGTTCGCTGGCCGCTACTCGGGCAAGACCAGCCCGGTGCACCACTTCTGGCACACGTTCGACATCGCCGTCACCCGGTTCGGTGATCGTGAGGTGGACCAACCCCCGGACGCTGATCCGGTCACCCGCGAGGCATACTCCCGCGAGGTGATCAGCTTCGGGTTCTGGTTCGGTGACGACAAGTTCCGCGAACCGGCCTTCTACTCCTACACCGCCCCCGAACCCGTCGGCCTGGCCGAGGAGCCGCTGCAGCCGAGCAGCGGCAGGTGGCTGGACCAGGAGGGCAGCCACCTCGCCGTGCTCCGCTACGCTGACGCCCGCGCCCAGTCCGATCCCCGCCGCAGCGTGCTGGACTTCTACGAAAGCGCATATCAGGCGGGCGCTCGCCGCCGCGGCTGGGATATCGGCCGCTATGCCTGTCCGGGCGGCATCACCGATCCGCACCGACGATCCCAGGGTGACTAAAGCGGTACACCTCGGGGAAGCGGCACAGCTGCCCACAGCAGTGCTGTTCGCCGCCGCATGCGGGCCGGGGCGGCCCGCAACGCTGTGCGCACGGTCACCGAGCGTGAGAGAATAAGTCATGGCACTGACCCCGCGTGAATTCTCTTTCGCAACCCCCGCGGACCTCGGTGGCATCAGCAACTACCGGCGGCTCTGCCAGGTCGCCCAGCTGGACCCGATCCCAGGCGGATGGGGCCTGTTGCACTGCACGCGCAACGACACCGGTGCCCGGGTCACGCTCGCCACCGAGGACGTCGACTACGTGCGGTTGCTGGCCACCGGCGCGAAGGCCGACGCGATCGCCGGCGTCACGATCCCCGACGGGAAGTTCACCCAGCAGCGCGAAGGCTGGCCGGATCCCGACTGGCTGAGGTAGGAACAACTTCCCCTTCGACTGGGCCATGCGGGCACTCGGTACTGCCCGGACGGTCCACGTTGGTCATTTCGTGACCTGGCCGGAATCGGCGGAATTATCCTCAGGCAGGGCCTCAAGCGGCCAGACCGTAGGAGGAGAACGATGGATCATCACGACGTGACCGGCTATTACACGTATCGCAGCCTGCTGAACACGCAGGAACCGGTCGACGACTTCAATAAGATCCGGTTCGCAGAAGGAGAACTGTTCCTGTATGCAGCGCCGGACGGTGCCGTCAGTGGCACAGTTGCTTTTCCCGCCGATCCTTTCGCGGCCGTAAAAGAATTCATGGATATCACCGGCCGCGTGACGGGCTGGGCGCCGCTCACCGTTGAGATTGAAGGTGTCGGTCGACCCGAAACCGGTACAGCGTCGTTCGACTACGAATATCAGGCCAGTCTCGCGCCGGCCTACCCGGATGCGGAACGGCAACGGCCGGCATTCGTGGGCACAGTGCTGCGCGCCAAACCGCACGGGCGCGCGGCGGCTGGCTTCACCGCAAGCTTCATCGCCGTCAAGCGTGACTTCCTGACTCCGCGGCAGATAGACCGAGTTGCGCTCATCCCCGAGGCCATAGAAATGCTGGCCTCGCGTCGGCATCGCCTGCAGCACGCGGTCTGGCATACGGTTCGTACACAGTGGCATACCCTGAAGACAGATACCGATGCGGTCGACGAGATCGAGGCTCGCGGCTGGTGGCCGAAACGGCCGCCGTTTCTCGAAACTCCCGCCCTCAACCTTGAGAACGGCGCCGGCGAGGACTTCCTCTTCATGCACAGAAAAATGATCCTCATGCTGGAGGAGGTCTACACCAAGGCCTGCAAGTCACCGCCGGCGGGTTGGACGGCCCTGCCTAACGCAGCCGTGCCGCAGACGGTCTACCGGGAGGAGACTGTCTCTGGTGCCACGAGGTTCGTGTTCGATCCGGACGCATCGGGTTTCATGGTCCCGCCCCCCGCCCGAGACAGTGAGATCGACCGGATGATGAAGTCGCCCGCCTTCCTGAATGGAGTCATGCGCCCGCTCCAGTCGCTTTTTCAGTCACCTCGCCTCCTGTCCGGCCTCACGCTGGGGCAACTAGGGAACCTGCTCGAGTTCACCATCCACGGCTGGATGCACGTCCGCTGGACGCACACGATCTATGATCCCGAGACCGGCAACATGATCGGCCGAGAAAACTTGTTCGACATCGATCCTAAATGGGACGACCCTTCGAACGATGATCTGGGAGACTTCTACTCCTCACACGTCCATCCGACGTTCTGGCGGCTGCACGGCTGGATTGACGACCGGATCAACGACTGGGCCAGAGTCAACGCTGACCAGATCACGACGGCCACGGTCGACGACGTGCCGTGGTTCGCGGCTGACGGGCACCTGGTTCAGGTGAGCGATCCGTTCTACTGGCCTCCTTCCCCGCACCACCACCCGGGCGGAGACGACGACGTTCGTGTGATGGAGGAGGTAATGGCCATCATGGAACGGGTCCTCACGCCGTCGATGCTCGCTGCGGACGCCGACGCGACAGGTCGACTGAAGCCCGCCAAGCTGGCCTTTCGCGATGTACTGCTCGGGATCAGCCTTCCGGAGCTGCATCATTGATTGTCGTCGTCCACCGGTTAACCGCGATGAGCGCGGTCCAAGCTTCTTTCACGCTTCCCGGACGGTGCTGCCCTGGCTGCGCAGGTGTTCCAGCAGCCGATCCAGGAATGCGACCTGCCCAGCCACGAGCTTGGTCCGCGCCGTCGCGCAGTCGAACCACTCCGCACGATCCACCTCAGGAAAGCTGCGCAGCGTCCCGGACCCCTTCGGCCACTCCATTTCGAACATATTGCTCCGTACCCCTGTGGTGTCGAATCCTGATTCCAGCGCGTAAGCGGTGATCAGCTTGCCGCTGGCCTGCCTGATCATGCCAAGTTCCACCAGCTCACCGGCAGGCAGCGGCGAACCCAGCTCTTCACAAAACTCCCGCTCCGCGGCTGCCCGCGGATCGTCTCCCTCCTCGTACTCACCCTTCGGAATCGACCAGGCGCGCGCGTCCTTCTTCGCCCAGAACGGTCCTCCCATATGTGCGATCAGCACCTTCAGCACACCGTCGTCCAACTGATAGAGAATCGTGCCCGCGCTGCTCACCATGCGAGTGAGGCTACCGACGCCGGTACGCTCGGCGGCCGGCAGGTAGTCCAGCCGCTGGTCAAAGGTAGCGAGGTCCGATCGCCCGTGATCATCCTGGCGTAGGGATACCCCGGGATGGATCAGGGAACAGCGTAGAAGACGGTCGCAAAGGCGAAGGCGAGGACCAGCAGGGCGGCCAATATCAGCTTGAGTGTTTCGGGCACGCATAGTGGCTCTCGTCTGTTACGTCGCCGTGGCGCCCGCCCCGGCAGCGAGGTCGCTGGTGTGGTCACCTGAGGCATGCAGTGCGGCACTGCAGGCACGGAGTGCGGCGCTGGAGGCGTCGATGGTGCCGGTGGCATCACCGGCGAGGCCTGGGCAGTGGTCGTGACCGCGAGCAGCCGCTGCTCCAGTTCGGCACTCGGGATCGCCTCGGGGATGGACAGGCCCAGGGTGGCGCCGACCAGCTCGGTCTCGGCGCGGTGCGGGTGCACTCCGAGCAGTCCGACAAGTGTGCGGCGACCAGGATCTCCTCGGCAGGCTCCAGGGCGCGCAGTGCCCAGCCGGCTGCCAGCTCGCTGTGCTGGCAGCCGGGAGCATCGTGCTGGTCGATCATCGGCCCATCTCCCAGACGGCGCGCGCCTCGGCGATCAAGGCGTCCGGCCCGAGTTGCTCGGTGAGCAGCGACCGCAGCCGCTGCACCCCGGCGAGCATGTGGGACTTGACCGTGCCCAGCGGGACACCGGTGAAGGCGGCGATCTCACGCAGGGTGTGCCCGCCGAAGTAGGCCGCCTCGAGCACCTCGCGTTGCTCGCCCGGCAGCCGATCCAGCGCCGCGCGCACCTGGCCGACCGCAACCCTGGTCACCGCCGCCTGGTCGACGCCCGCCACCGGCGTCGGCGACCACTCCTTGTCCGCTTCAGGCGCAGCTACCCTGCGCTGGCAGTCTGTGCTCGTCCTTCGGACCGCATCCACCGCATTGTGGTGGATCAGCGTGAGTAACCACGTGGCGAAGCTTCCCCGGGCAGGATCGAAGCGCCAAGGATCTCGCCACAGCGCCCGAAACACCTCGTGCACCACGTCCTCAGCCAGCCCGTCGTCCGCGCAGACTCGGCGAGCCAGCGAGTAGCACAGCCGCCCGAAACGCTGGTAGAGCTCGGACAACGCCGCTGCGTCGGCGTCCCCCAGCCTGCGTGCAAGTTCCGCGTCGGAAGGTCCCTCGACCACACTGGGCGCAGGCGGCGAGGGCGGTGAAGCACACTCCGATCGGTTCCGTCGGCGGCCGCTCACACCGAGCCTCACCGTCCACAGTGGGGTTCTGTCATGTGCACCCTCCAGCGGCGCCACCGTATCGCAACTCGGCGTCGAAAAGCGCTCAGGGTGCGTCACTGGTGAGCCCCCTCATTGGTGGACAGGGTCCGGGCGGCGGAACATCCGCACCGCGGAGAGCTGACCGGTGCCGTCCGGTTGGTCGAGCTGATCGAGTACCGGGCGGATGTCGTCGTCCACCGACAGGTACTTCAGGCCTGCGCGCAAGGCGGCGTCGTTGCGCAGCCGGACGATCAACGGGAACACGCTCAGGGCCCCGGCGTCGAACAGGCCAGTGGTGTAGATCAGCTGCACCCCGCGCTTTGGCCACCCCGAGCTGTAGCTCCAGCAGGTAGCCGACCGAAGCCCGGCCGATCGGGTTGTCCAGGAACAGCACCCCGGAATGCCGACGGCGCCCCTCACCACGGTCGTTCGCCCGCAGCGCCGCCATCGTGCAGTAGAGGATGATCGCCGCAGTGAGCTGCTGGCCCCCGGAGAAGACATCGCGAATCTCCGAGACCCGCAGCCGTTCGGTGCGCAGCACCGCGTCCGGTTTGAGCATCTCCACCCGGACACCCTTGGGCATCGCCGCACGCACCCCTTGGAGCAGCAGCGACATCCCGTCCCGCTGATCGCGCCCACCGCTGACCACGCCGGTCGCCGCCTGGTCGACGACGTCGCCGAGCCGGTCGAGCAGCACCGCCTCCTCGATGTCGTCGAAGCGGATCCGGATGAACTCCTGCCCGGACCAGTCCGACAGCCCTCGGGCAGTCGGGACAGCCGCTGCGCGTGCCGCAACGTGCGCAGCGCCGCGATCACCATGCCGTGCAGCCGGACCCCGGTGCCTGCCGATGTTGCCGAGGTCGTCATCAAGCGACCGCAGCCGGGGCCGCAGTGCCTGTTCCCACTCGGCGGCCAGGTCCGGCATATCGGCCCGGGAAACCCCGAGGATGTGTCGACGCACTGGGCTGGTGACGGTGCCGAACCGGGATTGCTGGGCGTGCTGGGCCACCGCGTCCGCTGCTGCTCGAACGCTCCGTTCGGGGTCGTCGGCCGCGAACAAGTCCCGCTGCACCGGCGCCTGGATGGCCGGTCCGATACCCCGCAAATCCAGGCAGACGTCCTGATAGCGGGCGCCGGGCGGGCCGACGGAGAACAGTCGGACCCGGCACAGCTCGTACATCGATCTCCCTCCGCAACTGGTGTTCCCGGCCCTCCACCGCGACTAGCCGGTGAGCGTGTCCGGGCTGGTAGTCGCCAGGGTGCCGGTGGCGCCAGTCACCGGGATCACGCCCAGCTCCAGCAATTCGTCGAAGGTGCGCTGCGCAGCCAGCTCCCGGACCTGCACCTGGTAGCGCGGCGTGGTCCGGTAGGTGGCCTCGTCACCGCTCGCCGCGACCAGAAATCCCTGCTCGGCCAGGAATCGCAGGGCCTTACCGACGATGCCCCGGGTGGTGTCCGCAGCGACCCGGCCGTCCTTGGTCGCCGCCGCAGCCGGGCGCCGCAGGTAAGCCCGCCACACCCGTTCCAGCTCCGGGGCGTCCGACAGCGGGTCGCTGTTCTGCTCGGCGGCCTTGGCGCGTTCGTCCAGCAGCCGGCAGGCCTCCCGGACGGCGCCGTCGACCTGCTCCACCGACACCCGCCCGACGTAGCAACCCGGAGAGTCGTCGCGGCACGTCATCGAGATCGAGCAGGACGTCGGCCGCGCGCCACTGCTCGTCGGTGAACCGGTCATGGTTCGGCATCGGCGCAAGGTCCGGTTCACTGATCTCCGCGCCGAGCGGATCCCGCTCACTGGGTGGCAGCAGGAGGGTCTCCACCAGCCCACCGAGGCTCCGCACGCTGGGCATCCGCAGCCCGGCTCCGGCGGTGAAGAACGTCGACGTCGGGCCGTTCGCGGTGGCGATGTCCAGGCCCAGGCACGGGGTCATCAGCTGGCCGAACAGATCGATCGCGGCCCGCTGCGGCGCACCGGCGAACTGCTGGCGGTCCTGCTCGGCCCGAAACGTTGCCCCGGCCTCCTGCAGCCGGGCCTGCAACTGGGTGTGCCGCCGGATGCAGTCGGAGACGATGCCGACCAGCTCGGCGGCGCGGCGCCGGCGGTCCGCGTCGGTCGCCTCGTCGCGTGCGTTCGCGATGTTGGTCACGATCGCGTTCTCGGCGCGGTACCTGGCCTCGATGTGGGTCAGCGCCTCCTCGATGAGATCGGGAACCGTCGCCAGCCAGTCCACCGAGCGGACGTCGCGGCGGGTGGCGTCGAGCTGGCTGCGCAACATCTCGGCGTACTGCACAGTGCGATACCGGGCCTGCTCGGCGGCCAGCCGCGCATCGCCGAGCCGCCCCCCGTGTGATCAGGTTCTCCAGCTTCACCTCGGCGGCGATCTGGGCCGACTCCACATCGGTGTCCAGGGCGCCGACCAGCACGTTGATCGCCTCGTCGGTGGCAAGGAGATAGACGTCGCCGTCCGGGCCGGCCAGTTCGACCAGCAGCTTGAAGTCGAAGTGCCGGCGCACGTAGCGCCCGTCTTCACCCAGCGTGCCGTACACCGCGCGGAAACCCCGATCCAGGCTCCCCACGTTGAGCAGGTTCTCCAGGACCCAGTGTCCCACCCTGGTGTACTCGGCGTCGGCCCGGCCAGGGCACTGTGCGGCGATGAACCCGACAAGACGGCGAACGACCTGCTCCTGGCCTGCGCCGCGGTCGAAGTCCATCGCGACGGTGACCTGGTCGATGGCCTGCAGCCCGATCTCCGCCATCTGGTAGTCGGTCCCGTCGACCCAGTCCAGCCGCGTCTTGCGGGCATCCAGCTGGCCATCCAGATGGCGGAGAAGACCACGACCTACCTGCTGGACGAGCCGACCAGCGGCCTGCACCTCGCCGACGTGGACCAGCTCCTGGCCTTGCTGGACCGGCTCGTCGACGACGGCAACACGGTTATCGTCATTGAGCATCACCAGGCCGTGATGGCCCACGCCGACTGGCTCATCGACCTCGGCGGCGCAGGCCAGGACGGCGGGCGGGTGGTATTCACCGGCACACCCGCCGACCTCATCGCCCACGGGGACTCGCTCACCGCCCAGCACTTGCGCACCTACTTGGCTGACGCCCCGTGAGTGGCAATGCGAGCTATGACTCGCATTGCCACTCACGGCTTGCGCGCCACGGCGCCGTAGTGCTCAATCGACTCGGCCTCGCCGACCTCGACGGTGTCCGGCCGCCACTGCGTGATCGACACCAAACCGGGCTCCACCATCTCCAGGCCCTCGAAACACTGGCCGATCTGCTCGGGGCTGCGCGGGTTGTACGGAACGGCGCCGGTGTCCGCGTACTTCGCGAGGGCCTCAATGTAGGCCTGGCGGGTATCAGTACCGTCGTACAATGCGAGGTAGCTCCCGGACGGGACGGCGGCCATCACCCGCGCCACGATGGACCGCATCTCGTCGAACTCGGCCACATGGCCGAGTATGCCCATGAACATGACCGCGACCGGCTGGTTCAAGTTCAGCACGTTGCGGGCATCGGCAATGATCAAGTCCGGGTCGTGAAGGTCGGCGTCCACGTAGGTGGTCACCCCCTCGGGGGTGGTGTTGACCAGCAGGGCGCGGGCGTGCACCAGCACCAGCGGGTCGTTATCGACGTAGACGATCCGGGACTCGGGCGCGATCCGCTGAGCGATCTCGTGGGTGTTCTGCATCGTGGGCAGACCGGTGCCGATGTCGAGGAACTGGCGGATCCCGGCCTCACCGGCCAGGAAACGCACGGCGCGGATGAGGAACTGCCGGGACTGCTTGGCTCCTTTGATGATGTCCGGGTACACCTCGGAGAAGGCGTCACCGGCAGCGCGGTCGACCGGGTAGTTGTCCTTGCCGCCCATCCAGTAATTCCAGATCCGCGCCGAATGCGGCACATCAAACTTGATCTTGGAGGCCGGCGGGGAGTGCGGGTCGGGGGACTGTTCGTCGGTCACGTTCAGGCTCCTCTGTGAGGGGTTGCAGGGATTGTGGATCGCTGACGAGGATCATCGAGGGTCCTCGTGGTCGTCAATGCTGCGCGCGAGCCGGTGCTCCTCCGCGAGGATGATCCGCCGCTGCACCGGCACCGACTCATCGTCCAGCACTGCGGGTCGGTGTTCATCGGTGTCGACGGCTCGACGGTCCGCGTCCTTTGCATCGCTCGGCGACCGCCTGGTTCTCGGTGCTCGGCTTCCACTGCGGCTCGGCGATGACCACGACCGACGCCGCCTGCATGTTGCTGCCGACGCCACCCGCCTCGATCTGACCGAGCAGCACGGCGTGGCCGTGCAGGCGGGTGAAGTCGTCGACGATCTGCTGCCGGACCACCGGGGCTACGGACCAGTTGATCTCTCCCGCTACCGAGGCCCCGAGCGCTCGGCCGACAGTCGCCAGCACGGCCCGGAAGTAGGAGAAGACGACGACCTCCATGCCGTCCTCGGCCGCCTCCTCGACGATCTCGAGCAGCCGCTCGAGCTTGGCGGAGCGTGGTGACCGGAACGCCGCCTGCCGCATTTCCATCAGGTTTCGCGACCGCACCGCGGACGCGTAGGCGGTGACGTCCTCCGAGGAGAGCTGGACCCAGTCCTCGACCTCGATCTTCTCGGGCAGCTCGGTGAGCACGTCCTCCTGATTGCGGCGCAGGTAGACCGGCGCCACGGCACGCCGGAAGGCGCTCGCGCCGGCCAGCGCGTCCGTGGCACGGCCGTCGTCGAGGTCCGGCTGCGCGCCCACCGTGGAGAGGACGGCATTCACCGACGCCGCGTCGGTGGCGTACTCCTGCCAGAGTTGCGCGGGCTCGTACGCGTTCGGGTCGACCGCCCGTTCCCGTTGCCGGACCGCTTCCTGCAGCAAGTGGATGCGCGGATCGACGAGAATCGCGTCGAGCTGGGCGAGCGCCCGCAGCGCCGCGTTCTTCTTCGCGCGGCCCGGCAGCAGCATCTTCAACCGGCTGGCGGCGCGCTCGGCCTCGACGACGAGCGGCGCGGTCTGCGTCGTGAACACCTGCAGGGGCTGGCTCAACGATGCGGTGGTGCTGTCCGCGGCCCGGATCGCCGCGAGGGTGGCGAGCAGCTGAGTCTGACCAGGATCGCGGCGATCAGGGTCGAAGCGGAACCGGGTGTCTCGGTGAACCTGTGCTGCCGCCAGTCGAGCGGCGTCGACGGCCTGCTGCACGGTCTGCGGCCCGACACCGGGTACGGCGTGCAGCGCGTGGACCGGGGCGTGCAGGAGATCCGCGACCGTGCGGAACCCCGCGCGCTCCAGCTGGTTCAGCCGAACCCCGCGGCCGGCCACGTCCTTGAGCGCGGAGAGCAGTGTGACGGCGCCTGGGCGAGATGACGGACGGCGTCGAGCGTGGCCTGCGCCCCCGGCACCGACCTTGGACTTGGCGGCGGCGATCGCCACGGCGTCGACGTCGGGTGCCGGCAGCGTCACGTGCTCCCCCTCTGTTGACGACCCAACAGCGCTATCGGCAGCGCGCAGTGCCGCGGGCGTGCGTGGCCACCGGATCGGCGCACCGTCGCGGCGGAGCCTTCGACGAGGCACTGGCCGCGCTGGGCCGCTGCACCGCTCTCCAGTGCGCTCCGAGCGGCCGTCCTGTCCGTGGTGCGATCTATCGTCACGTCATGACTCTCTTGAGCTATGACCGCTTCTGTTCCGAGATCGTCGCGCAGACCGACCTGTTGAGGTCCTGCATCGAGGGCGCGGACCTGACGGTTCCCGTGCCCTCCTGCCCCGGCTGGAACGTCGGCCAGCTACTGCGGCACCTCGGCGGCGGCCAACGCTTGGGCCGAGGCGACCGTACGGTCCCGGGCGACGCAGCCGCTCCCCGACGAACACTTCCGTGACCTCTCCGCTTACACCGACGAAGACCCGGCCGTGCTCGGCCCCTGGCTCGTCGAGGGCGCCGCACAGCTGGCGAAGACACTGCGCGGCGCCGGACCCGACGCGCAGGTGTGGACCCCGGTCCCCGGCGGGACCACGACGTTCTACGCGCGCCGGTATGCGCACGAGACGGTCATCCACCGGGCCGACGCGACCTTGGCCGTCGGCGCGGAGTTCACCCTCGACGAGGAGGTCGCCCTCGACGCCCTCGACGAGTGGATGGAGCTCGGCTCGCTGCCGATGCATTTCGAGGTCCACCCCTGGATGCGCAAGCTGCTCGGCCCCGGCCGCACCCTCCACTTCCACGCCACCGACACCGCACCGGAGGCGGCGGCGGAGTGGCTGATCGACCTCACCGGCGACGCCATCGCCTGGCGCCGCGCACATGAGAAGGCCGCAGTCGCCGTGCGCGGCCCGCTGACCGACCTACTGCTGGTCATCTACAAGCGGCGCCCCGCCCGTAGCGAAGGCATCGAGATCCTTGACGATGTGCAGTTGCTCGACTTCTGGCTGGAGCGGGTCAGCTTCGGGTGATCGGCAGGGTTATGCTCGGGAGTTCAAGATCATTGTGTCGGAGTAACTCATCTAGGGCAGTGCGGTCGGTCAAGAGCATTGTCCGATGCGGCTTGACGCTGGAAGCAGCGCACCACCGCTGCTCTTGATCACAGCTCACACTGAACAGGCTAACCGTAGTCGGTCCTGATCATGGACTGCGGTTCGCGCATGACACAGTCGTCACACAACAAGCCGCAGGTCACGGACGGTGGTGGGGCGGGTGGGACTCGAACCCACGACCTGACGGATTATGAGTCCGCTGCTCTGACCTGCTGAGCTACCGCCCCGGATGCCCGCGAGGCTAGCGGATGCGGTGTTTCGTCGACCTACGATCCCCACACCGTGTCGAGCGCCGGGAGGCAAGCATGATCGTGCGCCTGATCGAGGGGAGTCAGTGGGTGCGGACGGCGGTAAACCGGGCACGCAGCGCCGTTGAGATGGCCGTCGATCCGCACGCCGGGCTGGAGAACCTGAACGACCAGCGCGGCCCTGGGCTTGGCCGTGCACGCCTGGCGCTGCGCATCCGTGAGTGGCATTCAGTGCTATAGTGGTCGTCTGGGTGGGGTGCTGGGGTGGAGCTGACAGGCGACGACCTGTCGGCCTGGAAGCCCGCCGTGGGGCGCCCGGACTGGGAGCGGCTGCTGGCCCGGTTGGCTTCGGGCGAGTCGGACGGGGCGGTGGTGTGGCAGGTGGATCGGTTGATGCGGCTGCCGCGTGATCTGGAGTGGTTGTTGGAGTTCTCCGATCGGGGCCTGCGGTTGGGCTGCGCGCACGGTCCTGGGGATCTGTCGGACCCTAACGACCGGGTTATCCTGCGGGTGGAGGTGGCCTACGCCTGCCGGTCATGCGGAGGTACCCGCTGACCGGTGGCCCGGGGGCGGGTCGCGATCGAGGACGCCACGCAGGCGGTGCTGGCTGGGGCCTCGTTCGCCGCGATCGCGGGGCAGTGGAACGAGGCCGGGGTGCGCACCGTCACCGGCGGGGCGTGGACGCCGATTCTGGTGCGCCAGGTACTGACCCGGCCGCGCAATGCCGGGCTGGTCGAGCACGACGGGCAGCGCGTGGGCCGCATGCCCGGGGAGCCGATCGTGGACCGGGAGGCGTTCGAACGGCTGCGGGCGCTGGTGGCGGGGCGGCGCGGGGGGCTGTCCACCGGGTGAGCGCTACACCGCCTCCGGAGTGCTGTGCTGCGGGTGCTGCGGGCACCGGCTGACCGGGGGTCCGCACTCCGGGACCTACCCGGACGGCACCCCCCGGCGGCAGTACCACTGCCACAGGGGCGGCGGTGGCTGCGGGCGGGTCGCAGGCGACGTGCGCGCGGTAGACCGGGAGTTGCGGGCGTTCGTGATGCGACGGCTCTCCGACCCCCGGCGCGCCGCAGCGATCGCGGCGGCGCGGGCGCAGGTGGCTGACCGGCTCACGGCGGTCACTACCGTGATCGCCGAATGCGAGGCCATCGGCGAGGCCGGCTCGGGCGCCGGGAGATCACGTTGGCCGCGTTCGACAAGGCCAACGAACCCATCACCACCGACCTCGCCCGCCTGATCGCCGCCCCGAAGAATGGCCCCCGGGTGTTCGACCCGGCCCGGTCCGCATCGCCGACCCCCAGACCACCCTGGCCCCGGCAGGCTAAGGCGGCGCTGGGGGGGGCGCGACACCCGGGAGGCCGGTGCCGTGCCCGAGGGTGAAGACGGGCGCAGCGTGGTGCCCACGGCGGCGACCTCGGCGCTCAGGCGCGCAGGGGTGGCTCAGATCAGTTCCGTAGCCGGTCGTCCAGGTCAAGCCGTCTTGGTCATCAGTTCCATCGGCCCGCGCCTGCGTTCCACCCCGGCCGGGCGCTGGGAGAGGGCACCGCTGCCACGGTGGGGAAACCGGAGCACCCGGATCAGCTCGCCCCCTTCGTCCAGGTAGTGCTTGTGCAGCCGCTCGTTGCTCGCCCACGCGTCGAGCCGCAGCCAGCGCTTGCCGGCCTCTGTGGCGCGCCGGCTCGCCCAGTGCAGCATCGCGGAGCCGATGCCGCTAAGCGTGTAGCTCCGCGTTCGTCTTCGAGCAGGCCAGGCTCATATCTCGGAAAGACTGTGCTGCTTCTCCGAAGATGTACGGTAGGTCAATGAACCGCGCCCACTCAGGTTCATTCTCCGGCACCACCTGTTGAAATGTATCCTCCGCCTTGGCGACCGCTTCCGAGGCA
>JBOHGM010000044.1:0-37566 GCA_050699435.1 Pseudonocardiaceae bacterium
CCGGATCACTGCTCATAACGACAGCCAACCCCGCTGGCGAGGCCGGCGGGGTTGGCTGTCGTTTAAGACCTGCCGGACGGGGGTTGGTGGTCCTTGAAGAGCTACCAACCCCACGGGCTCAGTGCACCCGCAGGCGGTCCTCGAGGCCACTGACCAGGGTGCGCCAGGCTTGCACCTCGGCGTCGAAGGGCGGGCTGGGCGCGAGCCGGGTCGGGTCCGGGCGTAACACGAAGGAGACCAGCCAGCCCAGCGGTTGCGAGTTGGCCAGGGCCTCGTCGGCGGCATCCGACCCGGCCCACTGCTCGGCGTCGGTGATCAGTTCCACGGCCAGGTCCAGCTGGACCGGATCGACCGTCTCGGGGCCGCCGGACAGGTCGTCGGCCACGCCGGAGAGCACGTAGCTGTTGCCCTCGTCGACGGTCACCGCCAGCTCGCCTGCCTGCGCCCGCTCGGTCACCGTGGGCCAGGTGGACACCGCGTCGAGGTCGTTGCCCTCGGGGTTGTCGGCGAGATAGCGGGCCAGTGCACGTGGCGAGCCGAAGACGTCGATGCGCCCGTCGCTGCCGAGGAACACGGGTGCGTCCCCCAGGTAGCAGCGCAGGCTGTAGTGATCGCCCACCCCGCTGACGATCCGGATCGGGTCGATGCCGACGTCGGTCCAGAACGCCAGCGCTGGGTCGGTGCCTGGGTCGGCTTCGGCGCTCTCTTCGATGGTCTCGGTCTCGGCTTCAGCATCGGCCGCGGCCAGCTCGGTCGCTGCGGCGGCCAGCGCCGCCGGATCGACATCCGGGGTGCGGACCACCCCGTCGACCGCGTCGAGCACCTCCTCCCAGCGCTGCGAGATCACGGTGCACAGCTCGTCCCAGCGCCTGCCACCCGCGCGGCCACCGAACGCCAGGGTGCCTGCTTCGAGCATGTCGAACGCCGGGGTGGCAGCCAGCACCTCGCGCACGACATCCAGATCGCAGACGTCGGCCAGTGCGCGCACCATGGCCACCACGTCGGCCAGCTCGCCGATCACCCAGGTGTCGGGCGGATCGGCGACCAGTTCGGGTACGCCGACCAGGTCGTAGCGATGGGACTCGTCCGGGCGCAGGTCCGGCGCGGGCAGCTGCCGCACCACTGTCCAGGCCGGGTGGTCCACGAGGTCGTGATCGCGTGCCGTGCGCACGAAGCCGACCAGCGCCGCGACGTCAGCGAAGGCGAAGAGGTTCTCGTCGTCGCCGAGGAATGCCACCCATTCTTCACCCGCCGCACGCCACTGCGGCGCCCACAGCGTCACCAGGTCACCTGCGGTCAGGGAGAGCTCGATCGGCACGATGTCCTGAGCCATGCGCGGGAGGGTAACCGCTGCCGGAACACCTCACCCACTCACCAGCCAGATCGTCTTTATCTCCACGAAGGCGCGCAACCGGCGGATGTCCGGCGCCCGAGTCCAGTCCGGTTCTGCCGCCTGCGCGGGCAGCACCCGCTTGACGGTGCCCGCCGCGGTCTGCTCCAGGCCTACGCTGATCGACGCCGGGGCGCCGCAGAGGTCCAGGGCGTTCACGTCGGCGTGCGCGGCCAGCCACGGGGCCAGCTCGGCGGTGCGTCCGGTGAGCATGTTCACCACGCCGCCGAGCAGGTCGGAGGTGGCCAGCACCTCGCAAAGAGTCACTGCGGGCAGCGGCCGGTTCTGGCTGGCCACCACTACCGCGGTGTTCCCGGTCGCGATCACCGGAGCCAGCACGCTGGCCAGGCCCAGCAGCGCGGAGGACTGCGGGGCCAGCACGGCCACGACACCGGTCGGTTCCGGCACACTGAGGCAGGAGTAGGGACCGGCGACCGGGTTGGCCGATCCGAACACGGTCGCGATCTTGTCGGTCCAGCCCGCGTACCAGACCCATCTGTCGATGGTGGCGTCCACCAGCCCCGCGGCCCGTCGAGCCGTCCACCCCTCGGCGGTGGCGATCTCGGTGACGAACTGCTCGCGTCGCCCCTCCAGCAGCTCGGCGATCCGGTACAGCACCTGGCCCCGGTGGTAGGCGGTGGCAGTGGCCCATCCGGGACAGGCTGACCGGGCGGCCACCACGGCGTCTCTGGCGTCCTTGCGGGACGCCTGGGCCGCGTTCGCCAGAAAGTTTCCCCGGTAGTCGGTGACCGGGTACACCCGTCCGGACTCCGAACGGGGGAACCCGCCACCCAGGTAGAGCTTGTAGGTCTTGGTGACGGGCAGCCGGTCGTCGGCGTCGACGGGCCCGGTCTGGGCCTGATCGACGCCAGCACTGGACGCCTGGCCATCTCCGGAGATCGGGCTAGACATCGAGATACTCCGCCAGCCCCGACCGGCCACCTTCGCGACCCAAGCCCGACTCCCGGTACCCGCCGAAGGGCGCGGTGGGATCGACCCGGTGCATGGTGTTCGCCCACACCACCCCCGCGCGCATCCGCTGCCCGGCCCACAGCATGCGGGAACCCTTGTCGGTCCAGATGCTGACCGACAGCCCAGCCGGGGTATTGTTCGCCAGGGCGGCGGCCTCGTCCGGGGTGCGGAAGGTGAGCACGGGAAGCACCGGGCCGCCGATGTGCTCCCTGGCGATCCGCATCGCCTGGCTGACCTCGGAGAACATCGTGGGGGCTAAGAAGAACCCCGGGGCGGGCAGTGGGCTCGGGCTGGTCCAGCGCTGGGCGCCGTCGGCCTCGGCGCGGTCGGCGAGCTCGCGGACCCGTTGCAGCCGGCGATACGAGGTGATCGCCCCGACATCGGTGTTCTTGTCCAGCGGATCGCCGACCCGCAGGCCGGCCACCCGGGCGCGCAGCATGGCGAGCAGTTGTTCGGCGATCGGCTCCTGCACCAGCAGCCGGGAGCCCGCCCACGCGCCGGTGAAGGCCCCGGTGACGATGCCGTCGACGGCCTGGTCGAGCGGCGCGTCGTCGAAGACGACGGCGGCCGCCGGGCCGCCGAGGGAGAGGGTGAGCTTGCGGCCGGTACCGGCCAGGGTGCGCTGGATCTGCCTGCCCACGTCGGTGGAGCCGGTGAACGCCACCTTGTCCAGGCCGTCGTGCCCGAGCAGGGCGGCGCCGATGTCGGCCGCCCCGGCCAGCACGTTCACCACGCCGGGTGGCAGGTCGGCCTGCTGGCAGATCTCGGCCAGCACCAGCGCGGTCAGCGGAGTCGTCTCGGCCGGTTTGAGCACCACGGTGTTGCCACAGGTCAGTGCGGGCGCGACCTTCCAGACGGCGATCAGGAGCGCCGCATCGGAGCCGGTGACCTGACCGGCGACACCGAGCGGTCTGGGATCCGGGCCGTAGCCCGCGTAGCCCAGCTTGTCCGCCCAGCCTGCGTGATGGAAGAAGTGCGCCGCCGCGGCAGGCACGCCGACATCCCGGGACTGCACGATCGGCGTTCCGGTGTCCAGGCTCTCCAGCACGGCGAGCTCGCGGGACCGTTCCTGGATCAGCCGGGCGATGCGGAACAGGTACTTGGCCCGTTCCGGGCCCGGCATCCGGGACCACACCTTCTCGTAGGCCCGCCGCGCCGCCCGCACCGCGGTGTCCACCTCGGCGCTGGTTGCCGTGTCGACGTGGGCCAGCACCTCCTCGGTGGCCGGGTTGATCGAGGGCAACGGCTCGCCGCTGCCCTCGATGAACGCGCCGTCGACGAACATCCGGTACCGCTGCCTGAGCCTGGCGGTCTCCCGGGCCTCAGGGGCGGGCGCGTAGCTCCACTGCATCTACTCCACCGCCACGTAGTCGGTGCTGCTGTAGTGGCCCTCGAGCTGGGTGCGGCGCTGCATCAGCAGGTCACCCAGCAGTCCGGAGGCGCCGAAGCGGAACAGCCGGGGGGACAGCCAGTCCGGGCCGGCGACCTCGTGCGCCGCCACCAGATAGCGGATGGCGTCCTTGGTGGTGCGGATACCGCCCGCGGCCTTGACCCCGCACCGCGTCCCGGTCAGCTGGTCGAAGTCGCGGACTGCCTGCAGCATCAGCGCGACGACCGGCAAGGTCGCGGCCGGGGTGACCTTGCCGGTGGAGGTCTTGATGAAGTCGGCGCCGGCCAGCATGGCCAGCCAGCAGGCTCTGCGCACGTTGTCATAGGTGGCCAGCTCGCCGGTCTCCAGGATCACCTTCACCGCAGCGCGGGGGCACGCCGCTCGGACCGCGACGATCTCCTCGAAGACCTGCCCGTAGCGGCCGGACAGGAACGCGCCCCGGTCGATCACCATGTCGATCTCGTTCGCACCCGCTTCGATGGCCAGCGTGGTGTCGGTCAGCTTGACCTGGAGCGAGGAGCGACCGGAGGGAAACGCGGTGGCCACGCTGGCCACCCCGACACCGGACCCGGCCAGCGCGCGCACCGCCGTCGCGACCCGGTCGGGGTATACACACACCGCGGCCACCGGGGGTACCTCGGGGCGCTGCGGATCGGGGCGACGGGCCGTGCTGCACAGCGAGCGCACCCTGCCTTCGGTGTCCGCGCCCTCCAGGGTGGTCAGATCGATCATGCGGATCGCGGTGTCGATCGCGCTGAGCTTGGCGTCGGCCTTGACGCAGCGGGTGGCCAGCGCCGCCGCGCGCGCTTCCAGCCCCACCGCGTCCACGCCGGGAAGACCGTGCAGGAACCGGCGCAGCGAGATGTCGTCCCTGGCCAGGTCTATCAGCTCGCCGGGCAGCGGAATCGTGGTCGTCATGTCAGATCGGCATCTTGAGTACCAGGCGATCGAACGATACCGCGGGCTCGGCCGATACACCAGCTGCGCTCACCGTGATTTCGGAACTGTACAGAATAGCGAGTACCTGCTCCATGGATTCAATCCGGCGCTGTCGCTCTTCGGGATCGACATGATGGCCACCGCCCCCGTGCCGGCCCGAGTGCACGCCGTCAGGATGGTCGTCTGTGTGATCGTGATTGTGGTCGTGGGAATTCCCGTCGGAGAACTGCTCGGGCCAGACCCAGGGGCGGGCTACCTGCACCCAGCGACCCGGCTCGAACCACTCCACCGCACCGCATTTCTCACGCAACACCTCGCCGGGATGGACGCTTTCGTGAGCCTCGTACCAGTCGGCAATACGGTCGTCGATCCAGCCGTGCAGCCGCCAGAAAATGGGGTTCACATGAGACGAGTAGAATTCGAGTAACGTGTTGTAACGCGGATTATCCCATTTGATCGAAAAATCTTCGCCCGGCCGGCCGGTCGGGAGCGGCGCGTTGGTGTCCGGGTCGCGTGGCAAAGCTGACCAACGGATGTGCATGTCGTTGTGCACGCTGAACTCCAGCAGCGCGCCCAGTTCGCCCAGGGTCAGGGTGGCAAGATAGGTGGGGTCTTTGAAACACTGATCCCACCAGCGCATCCGGCTCCAGTAGAACTCGTCGCTCTTGAGCGCCGCGATGCGTCGCTCGAACGTGGGCAACCCGGCGATCTCCCAGGCTGGTGGTACCTCATTACGTGGGTGACCGGGTTGGGGGATCTCGACCCACACGACCGGCTCCGCCCCGGCCTCGGCCATCAGCGCGTGGTACTGTACGATCATCTCCCGGTGGAAGTAGAGGAAATCTTCCCCGGAACCGTTGGTGATGTACGGGCGTTTGGGTATGCCGTTCACGTACTGGCGCGCCGGACGAGGTGGCGTCCAACCGAGCTCATCGATGCTGCTGCGCGTCGTCGCGGAGAGCACGTCCCAGCCGTTGCGCAGCCCGTGCCAGACTGAATGATGCAGCCGATGCAGCCGGTCGGCAAAATGCGTGACGACGGACTCCGGTAGTTCGTAGGGAGCTGCCGGCCTGTCCCGTGACACCGCGACGAAGGAGCCCGAATAACCGGCCGGGCGCTCCGGTTCATGCGGCAGCGTACGGATCACGGTGCCGATGATCGCCGGTCGCTGTGCGTCACCCTCGGGCCAGCGTGGCGTCAGGTAGCCGAGGTAATCGTAGGTCCATCCGGCGGTTGCCGTGTCCTCGACACCGGTGGCTTGCAGCCGGACGGTCGGTGGATCGGTGCTCTGGACGGTACCGGACATTCGGAGATAGTCATCCCCGAATGACAACCGGCCCGATAGCAAGTCGAGACCATTTTCTTCGAGCGTCAACTCGGCCTGCGCGAAGCGGATTTCGTCGAAGCTGTCCACCGGCTCCGGCTTATTGTGGAAACTGCGATAGGTCCACGTACCGGCGAACGGATTCTGCGGCATGGTTCCGGCCCTTCCTCGGCTACGGTGGCAACTATTCGGTCATCAAAATAACCTGCTTCAGATTCTCGATCCAGGCAGGAGGCCAAGCTGTATCGCCCTGTCGACGTAACCGCGTGCGGAGATTGGTTTCAGCGTGAAGTCGAAGCCAGCTCGGAAGGAAACATTCGCGTCGTCGCCGTCCGGCACTTTCGTGAGGTGGGTGACGAGATCGCGATTGAGCCAAAAGTCGCTCTCGAGGTAGTCGTCAGGCTCGAAGCAGACCTCAGTGGTGTGTGGTGCGAAGCCCTGAAGGAAAAACTTGAAATGCAGATGCCTGACACGGGTCCACTCCGGTAGCCCGACGGGGTCGGGCTGATAGTTCGCGGGCAGTACGGTCCGTAACTCGAAGACCCCGTCCGCGTCCGATATCATTCGTGCGCGACACCGGAAAAAGTCCGGCGCCGGGGGATTGCTGGAATCATCGTTGTCATAGCGGCCGCCGTAGTCGGCGTGCCACACGTGGATCGTGACGCCAGCGAGCCTCGTGCAGTCGGTGTCTGACACCGTGCCGCGGAAGTGCAGCACCGGCCCTGTCGAGTCCTCCGGATAGAGATCGTTGGTAAAGGGTGCTCCCTCGCGGTAGAACGGGCCTTCGTCGTGAACGGGGCTGACCGGACACGGCGCAGGCTCGATCGGCGGTTTGGTGGGGCTGCTTGGTGCAGGCCAGGTCGCTGTGAGGGTGTCAACCGGATCGACGCGACCATGACCCCAATCTGGGCGATATTCAGGTCCGATACCTGGCGCGGGCTTGGCTGCGGCAGCGAGTAGTCCCTTGAGCTGTGCCGCGGTCAACTGATTGTTCTTCTCGAACATGCACGCGACGACGCCCGCGACATGTGGTGCGGACATGCTCGTACCTGTCTTCGAGATATAGGGAGTGCGATCGAGCGGGTCCTCGGCTGCGTGGTAGCGGGAGTTCGCGGAGAGAATCTCGACGCCCGGCGCGGCGACAATCGGTGCCCGACGCCCGTCACGCGTCGGTCCGACGCTTGTCGAGTCGGCGAGGGTGATGGTGTATGAGTCATAGTTAGACACGGTGATGGCGTGTCGGGCGCTCTGGATGCTGCCCAGTGTCTTCCGGCGAATGTAGGAGCCACCGACGAAGCTCGACTGGTACGGTGGTCGGCTTGCATCACGCTCGATCCAAGCGTCGAAAGATCCTTCTCGCGACACTCTGGAGGTCAGTCGAAGTTGCCAGACGCCGGGCTCGACCGGGGTCTCACTCGGTGAGACAACGATGACGTTGATGCGATTGTCGCCATTGAGCGGAGAATACTGATCGTTGCTGATGTACACGCGCGTACCGACATGACCGATGTCGAACAACCCCGAGTCGCCAGGTTCCACGATCGGTACTGCCGCACCGTTCGGTGGAATCACTTCGACCACGAAAACGTCCCGGGCGCCGTACCAGATCTCCATTTCGTTGGGACTGGAATCGCCTGGCAGTACTCGCCAGTAGAGAGTGGTGGTCTCGCCGGTGGCGACGTTCCCCTCTGAATGGGTGCGGTTCCACCGCTGGTGGTGTTCGTTGCCCAGCGCGAGGACCACTGCACGGCCGGGCGCGCCCAGCAGTCTGTCGATCCACTGCTCGACGAGTGTCGTGCCGTCATGCGGTCCATAATTGGTACCCATGCTGAGGTTCACGGCCGCAGGACGGCCGAGATCGGCGGCCTTGTCGAAGACGTACTTGACCGCCTCGGCCAGGTTCACGGAATCACCGAAACCACCGACGATGTCGTAATCTCCGGTATTGGGCTGCACGAAGATGAGGTCGGCTTCGGGTGCGATTCCCCGCACGCCTGCCTCCGGATCCTCCCGGCCGCTTCCTGCGGCGATGCCCATGACGTGGGTACCGTGCGAGGCCGGTTCCGGAGCCTCGATCCCCAGGGCGGCGAACGGATCCGGCTCCTGCAGCGCCCGGTCCAAGGTCACTTTGTCGAACTCGACACCTCCGCTATAGCCGTGCGGTGGCTGCTGACCCGGGCCAGGTGTGGCAAGCTGATCCCAAAAGTAAAGAATTCGGCTGCCGGACTCGTCCCGGAAGTCGCCATGGGTGAAGTCGCAGCCCCAGTCGACGATTCCGATGATCACACCGTTTCCTGACTCGTCCAGCGGCCCAGAGCCGATCTCGATCGTCGGCGCTTCCGAGGTGCGGGACTGGCCTTCCAGTAGTACGCGTCCAGCTCGCTCCACGTACAATACGTTCGGTTCAGCGTCGAGCGAATCTACTGATTCCGGGGTCACCTGCGCAGTCAGGATGTCGCCCATCCGGGAACGAATGTGCACGCCTGGAAGTAACAGTCCACGCGACGGATCTCGCACTTGGATGAACACCTGAATCCGCAATTCCGGGATCTCATCTGCCGCAGGTTGTCCCACCGGCGCCATGAAGGCCGCCCGGTTGGCGACATGGAGACGTTCCGCGGGCTGCAAACTACGAATGAAGTCCAGGCGTGGATCAATCTTCCCCATATCGGTCTCCCAACAAACAACCCTCAGTTGTGTGAAGCTACGGACCATTTCCCCGTTACGGCAGTGAGTCTCCGTGCTCGACGTGGGGCGACATCGCGGAAGAACGGCAACGTGTACGCGCCCTCATCGCTAGTTAAGTGAGTTTCGTAGCCACTGGGGAAGGTGTAAGTGGGCGGTGTGATTGCGACCTGAGCGACGAAATCCTGTATAGCCGGATGTTCAGCAGTTCCAGGTGTCAGGTGTGGGCGGTGTGGGTGACCTGCTCGATTCGTGAGTCGACCGTGCCTCGGCATGGGACGCTTCATCAGCGGGACGTCTTGGTGGGTTTCGGCGGCATGGGCGGGTCGGGAAGCTCGCCAAGCAAGCGATCAAGGTCATCTGATGTTAACGGGAGATCGGCGCCCGTGATGGTGACGGACTCACGTGTACGCTCAATTCGCAGCCGACGATCGGTCATGTGCCGCTCCGGTGCAGACAACGTGTGGGAAGAAGCGCGGTGCCTATTATGACTCTGGGCGATGTGGTCGTCAAGGGTTAGCCCGAACGTTTGCAGGCGCAGACCCTCAACACGCCAGAACGTGCCCGTGAAGAGGGTCCTCCAAATATGGATGGCGGATGTAGGTGTGATGGGATGACGTGACACGGCGGCGCGGCCGGTAACCCCCGCGGCCGGTAACCCCCGCGGCCGGTAACCCCCGCGGCCGGTAACCCCCCGTGGGGTGCCGTGGCCGAGCGATGGTTACGGTTGTGGGACCGAACGGTGGGCTGGAGCCTTGGTAACCGTCTGGCATAGGCGGGCTGTTGACCGTCACCGTCTCGCGGGCGATTAGGGTGCGTTGATATGGAGGTGCTGGTCGTCGATCACCCGTTGGCGCGGGCACGGCTGACCGTGATGCGCGACGTGCGCACCGGCAACGCCACGTTCCGGGCCGCGCTGCGGGAGCTGACCCTCATGCTCGTCTACGAGGCCACCCGGGATTTCGGCGTCACTACCGAACAGGTGCACACTCCGGTGGGGCAAGCCGGCGGTTACCGGCTCGCCGACCCGCCACTGCTGGTGCCGGTGCTGCGGGCTGGCCTGGGGATGGCCGACCAGGCGCATGCGCTGATCCCGGAAGCACAGATGGGTTTCGTCGGGCTGGCCCGCGACGAACGGACGTTGCAGCCCACCCCATACATGGAGTCATTGCCCGGGTCGCTGGCTGGCAGGCCGGTCTTCGTGCTGGATCCGATGCTGGCCACCGGCGGGTCGATGGAGTACACCATCCGGCTGCTCACCGGCCGGGGTGCCACCGACGTCACCGCGATCTGTGCGGTCGCCGCACCGGAGGGCCTCACACGGCTGCGGGACTCCGGACTGCCGGTGCGGGTGGTGACGGCCAGCCTGGACGAGCGGCTCAACGACTCGGGGTTCATCGTGCCCGGGCTGGGTGATGCGGGGGACCGCCAGTTCGGCGCCGTCTGAGCGGGTGCCCGACGTCGGGTTACCCGGCGTCGGGTGACCGGCGTCGGTTGACGGGCGCAGGGTTTGACCGGCGTCAGTTGACGGACGGTGGTCAGGACCGGGCACGCCAGCCGTCGAGGTTGGCGCGGATCGCGGTCTCGAAGACCTCAGCCGGTGCGCCGGCCTGGGGTGGAATCGCGCAGCCCAGTTCCAGTGACACCAGGCCGTGCACGTTCGCCCACAACGCGGTGGCGATCAGGCCGGGATCGACGTCGCGCAGCAGGCCCGCCGCGACGGCTCTGCGCACCGCGTCGAGTAGCGGGGTGAAGGTGGCCGCGGCGTGCTGCCAGTCTGCTGGGGCAGGCTCGAAGCCGGGCACCGGCGAGCCGAACATCACCGCGTACAGGTGCGGATCAGCGATGGCACTGGCCCGGTAGGCCCGGCCGAGGGCGAGGATGTCGGCCAGCGGATCGTCGGAGGGCGCTACCGCGTTCTGATGCGCGCCGAACCTGGTGAATGCCTCGACGAACAGCGCCCGCAGCACCTCCGCCTTGCCGCCGAACAACGAGTACACCGCGGTGGTCGAGGTGCCCACCCTGGCCGCGAGCCTGCGCACGCTCAACGCATCCGGGCCCTCGGCGGTGAGCAGCGCGCCTGCGGTGTCGAGCAGCCGGATCCGCAGGGCGCCGTCATGCAACTTAGGCCGGGGCACGTGAAGACCATACCGCAACAGCGTTTTACAACGGCGTTGCGACAGTCGAGGAGGTCATCGACGATGGCACAAGCAGTGCTGGCGGGCTGGTACTCCGCCGAGGGTCGCATGGCGCGAGTTCAACCGCCGGGGCCAGTGCCGGCGACACCGTGGGCGTCTGACACGAGACCTATGCGACGACGCCCGGCCACCTGGAGGCTGTCTACGTGAACATGCCCAGGTCCGGGCTGACCGGGACCCACCAGGCACGTCCCGGTGGGTCCCGGCACGGGCAGTGCACGGGCCCGGTTGCGTCGTCGCGGCACCGGCGATGCCTTTACGCAGACACGCCGACCCAATTAGGCGAGTTTCCGAGAACGCTTTCATTGGGCCGGTCGGCTGCCAGCGCCAGTTCGATATTGCCTGATACCTGCTTGCAAGGTCTTATTCGAGGATGTAGCTGTTTCCGGGGCACAGGTGCTCCACCGCGTGGAACACAATCGTTGCGCTGGTGTCCAGGTCTATTTCGCTCTGGATCAAGATGTCCGCCGATTCCTCCAATGTCATGCCAGCAGAGAAGGAGTCGCATATCGTCCAAGCTAGGTCGACGATATCCTGATCGGTGCCGTAAGCGAGGTAGTCGATCCCCTCGGCGTCCATCGCCTTGAGGAAATTTGTCTCGCTGACGGACCAGCAGTTGGCGTCGGGTGCGGAGCGCTCCGACAGGGTGGTTTCAGTACATGGTACCGGAGTTCCAGGGGCGGTAGTAGCATTGTCGTGCGGTTCCACGTCGTTAAGTACTGTCGGAGATGGTGGAACTGGGGGATCCGACCCTATAGGGGTGGCGACGGCCAAGAAAACTCCTAGAGGAAGCATGACACCTCCCACTGCGAAACATAGCACCCGGGCAATTCTTCCGACTGGTGGAATCACCGTGCCAGAAAAGGTGATGCCACCACCCACTAAGCCAACAAGGATCAGTACTGCACCGGCTCCACCAACTATTGTAGCAAATGTGAACATGTCACAGTCCTCCCCTGGACTCGCGTATTTCAGAAGGTCCCCTCCTGTCACCGTTAGATCCGTCGTGCGAACGGCGTCTGAAGGGGCTATGTACGCAGCTTCCAGCCAGGGGGGGTAGCGCACCACCCACGCAACCCCCACACTTCGGAGTGTGGGAGTCGGGCCTGAACCGTTTGGTGTCGCGCTGCGGCGGTTTCGTGAGCGTGCAGGCCTGACTCAGGAGCAGCTGGCCGGACATGCCGGGCTCAGTGTCAAGGCCATCAGTGCGCTCGAGCGCGGTGAGCGCCGCCACCCCTATCCGCATACGGTTCGTGCGCTGGCCGCAGCGCTCGGGGTAAGCGCCCAGGAGCTCGCGATCCTGGAGGCGGGGGTGCCCAGGCGCGGCCAGCGGCGTGAGTTATCGCGACAGGACCGACAGGACGGCGCGCCCAGGCGGGCGGAGGTGTCGGTGGCGCAGCTGCCGGCAGACGTGGAGGTTTTCACAGGCCGGGAGCGGGAGCTGGCGGTCCTGGACCGCCAGCTGGCCGCCATTGCCAACCCGACAGGTGCGATGGGTGGGTGTTCGGCGGCGGTGGTGATTTCGGCGGTCTCGGGTACTGCCGGGGTGGGCAAGACCGCGTTGGCGCTGCGGTGGGGCCATCGTGTCCGGGGTGAGTTTCCCGATGGGCAGTTGTATGTCAACTTGCGCGGCTACGATCCCGACCAGCCGCTGGCGGCGGCCGATGCGCTGGCCGGGTTCCTGCGCGCTCTGGGTGTGCCGGGGCAGGACGTCCCCCTGGAGGTGGACGAACGCGCTGCCGCCTACCGGAGCCTGCTGGATGGGCGGCGGATGTTGGTGGTGTTGGACAACGCCGCCACCGTTGAGCAGGTCCGGCCGCTGCTGCCCGGCTCGCCATCGTGTCTGGTCGTGGTGACCAGCCGAGACTCCCTGGCGGGGCTGGTGGCCCGGCACGGCGCCCGGCGCCTGGAGCTTGACCTGCTCCCACCCGAGGAGGCGGTTGCTCTGTTGCGGGCGATGACCGGGGAGCGAGTCGATGCCGAACCCGAGGCGGCCACTGTGCTGGCTGGGCAATGTGCGCGGCTGCCGCTGGCGCTGAGGGTGGCAGCCGAACTCGCCGCCGCCAGCCCGGCCACCAGCCTTGCTGAGCTGGTCGGTGAGTTAGCTGACCAGCAGCGACGGCTGGAGCTGCTGGATGCCGGTGGCGACCCGCGCACTGCGGTCCGCGCCGTGTTTTCTTGGTCTTATCAGCACCTCCCGGCCGAGGCGGCGCGGGCGTTTCGACTGATCGGGCTGCATCCTGGCCCGGACTTGGACCCTTACGCCGCCGCCGCCCTCACCCATACCAGCCGCGACCAGGCCCAGCATCTCCTCGACCTACTGGCCCGCGCGCACCTGGTCGAGCCCACAATACCCGGCCGGTATGGCATGCATGACCTGCTGCGTGCTTACGCCGTCCACCTCATCACCATCGAGGATTGCGAGCAGGATCGGCGAGCGGCGTTCACCCGTCTTTTCGATCACTACCTGGCCACCGCCGCAGCCGCGATGGACATCCTCATTCCCGCCGAACAGCACCGTCGGCCCCGCATTCACCCACCGGCCACGCCGAGCCCGCCGATGACCGACCCAAGGACCGCCCGGGCCTGGCTGAATGCCGAACGGACCACCCTCATCGGCACGTGCGCCTACACGGCTGCTCATGGCTGGCCTGGCCACACCACCCGTTTGGCCGCCACCCTGTTTCGCTACCTCGATGTCGGCGGTCACTATCCTGATGCCCTGGTCATCGACACCCATGCCCGCCACGCCGCCCACCGCACCGGCGATCCCGGCGCTGAAGCCTACGCGCTGACCCAGCTCGGCATCGTCTACTGGAAGCAGAGCCACTATGGGCAGGCTGCCGACCACCTCGAACAGGCCCTCACTGTGTGCGGCGAGATCGGCGACCGGTCCGGTGAGGCCCGCGCGTTGACCCACCTCGGCATCGTCTGCTGGCAGCAGGGCCGATACCAGCAGGCCGCTGAGCACCACCAGCAGGCCCTCACCCTCACCCATGAGATCGGCGACCCGGATGGCGAAGCCTTCGCGCTGACCTGCCTCGGCCTCGTCTACTGGCGACAAGGCCACTACCAGCAGGCAACCGAGCACCTCGAACAGGCCCTCACCCTCACCCGTGGGATCGGGCACCGGGACGGCGAAGCCTTCGCGCTGACCAGTCTCGGCGTCGTCTACTGGCAGCAGGGCCACTACAAGCAGGCCGCCGAACAGCTCCAACAGGCCCTCACCCTTTTCGATGAGATCGGTGGTGATTCGGTCGGTGAAGCCCGCGCGCTCGACAGCCTCGGTCTCGTCTACCGGCGGCAGGGCCGCTACCAGCAGGCCGCCGAGCACCACCAGCAGGCCCTTACTCTGTTCCGCGAACTCGGCGACCGGTCCGGCGAAGCCCGTGCCCTCAACGGCGTCGGCGAGACCTTGCACGCCACGGGACAGCTTCACGAGGCGCGCAACCAGCACACCGCCGCCTTGACCCTGGCCATCCAGATCGGTGATCGATACGAGCAGGCACGCGCCCACAGCGGCATCGCCCACACCTACAACGCCACCGGGGACGCTGCCCAGGAGGCCCGCCATCACTGGCACGAGGCCCTGGCCCTATATACCAAACTCAGCGTCCCCGAACCGAGGACGTCCACGCCCACCTCGCCACACTCGACCAAGCAGCAGACGACGACGGACACTGATTGTTCCAGTGCGCCGCGCAGGTGTGGGCGATCGCGCGGGTGTTGAGGTTGGGGCAGGGCCACCAGCGGTGGCCTGCTCGGAGTCGGCGGGCATCGGGGCGGTGGGGTCCGGTGGGTTTGCAGCAGGGGCCATGCCCCAGGGCATTGCCTGGTCGGATCAGGTGTCAGCAGCGGGGATGCACGTGCACGCCGATTCTGGTCCGAACTCCACCGTGCAGGACACCCTCGTGGTGCAGGGACACCCTCGTATCGCACTGGCCGGCCGGCTCGCCGACGACGGGCTGGGACGCCGCCCGAGCCGCCATCGACGCACCGCCCGGCAGCCCGCTCCCCGATACCGTGCAGATGTCCACCGAGGGCAGGTCCGCTGCCGCCCAGTAGCTGCAACCCGCAGGCACCCCTGCACCATCCGGAGTAGTTATCCATGCCATGCACCCCCGACGCACTCGCCGTTAAGCTGGCCGGTCGCTCATGCTCATTTCGTGGCGACCTGACGTGCCATCCGGGCAAGCTCCTGGTAGTCGCTGCCACGCCGGGTCTCCAGCGCAGCGGCCAGCGGTGGGAGCCATACCTGCCGTGCAACCCCTGACCGCGTTTGTGTGACCGCGTCGATAGCTGATTCGGCTAGCCGGAGCCTCGCTGGCGAGTAGGTGCAGTCTCGCCCGCGTGATATCGGCGACGACGCCCTCGCGCCGGTCGCCGCTCTGTCCGAAGGTCTGCGTCGACACCGTGACGACCGACTCGGCGGTGTAGAGCTTCCGAGGTGCAGATGGACGTGCGCGGTGTCGAGGTCCATGATCGCGCGGGCGTGCGCGTGGCGGCGCCTATCCGTCGCGCGACCGGGCCAGCTCGCGGCGCGCCTGGGCGCGGACTGACTCGGAGCTATCTAGCCGGGACAGCGCGAGCGCACTCTCGACGTGGCACCACGACTGCAGCACGGGCACCCGGGCATCGTCGCGTGGCGCGTCGAGTAGCCGCACGCTACCGAGCTGGATCGCCTTTAGCGCGTCGTCGGGCCGCTCGCGCTCGACGGGCATCATCGCGGCGTGGCGCAGCGCGAACGCCGTCTGGTAGCTGTCACCGGCGTCGATGGCCAGCTCAACCGCCCGCCTGAAGTGGTACTGGGAGCGAGTCACCGCGCCGCACTCATGGAGGCACCACGCGGTGATGGTGTGCAGGTGAGCCAGTTCACCCAGCAAGGCGCGTCGCGCGGGGTCCGAAGCGTCCGAGTCGAGCCAGCGATCGGCCCACTGGGTGAGCGCAGCGCGATCGGGCTAGGGTTCCATGATCGGCCGGACGCCCGTGGGCGACCGTGACAGACGCGCTCTCTTTCTTGCACGCTCGATCTGATGTCAGCCTGGAATGGCCCGCAGTTGATGGACGATCAGTAGCGTCGGCACCGGCTCATCCAGCCTGGTGATGACCCGCTGCGGGCGCAAGACCGCTCAGCTTGGGCCGGGCTGATCGACGTCGACGCAGACCAGGCTCCACGGCTTGTCGAGCATGCGGGTCATCACCAGGGTGGCGCGGCGGGTTCCGGTCAGTTTCCCGCGACCCAGTGTTAAACGACGCTGCAGCTCCTCGACGTTGCCTGCGAGACCCCGGCGGCGGATGTCGACCGAACCGATGTCCAGTGCGCGCAGTCGGGCGGTGAGTAGTTTCTCCTTCCACGGGGCGGACTCGATCACTCCCAGGGTTCGGGCGAACGGGGTGTGCACGGGGTGATCGGCGGACAGGAAGGTGATCTGCTCGTCGATCTTCCCGCAGCCGGTGGCCCTGGCCAGCTCTTCGACCAGGCCGGCCCGGGTGACCGCGGGGTTGGGGTCGAGCAGGAACTCGCCGGGCGGGCCGACCGGGACGCCTGGGCCTGCACTCGGCGTGAGGGTGTGCCCGCCGGGCAGGATCGTGGCCCGGCGAGTGGCGGTGGCCAGCGCGGGAGACCACGCGACGGCCTCTTTCAAATCCACGCCGGTCAGCGAGGAACTCCAGCTCCCAGCCTGCAGGCAGGCTGTCCCGGGCAAGCCCCGGCGCCAGCTTGATTCCCACTGCGGGCACGACATCTCCCAGCGCGAGGCACCAGTCCAGCGGCGGCTCGCTGCTCCCGGGCCGCAGCCGCCGCCCGCCGATGCGCCGGGCCGGGTCGACGAACACCCCGTCGATTCCGGTCAAGTCCACCGTCCGCACGTCGGCGTGCACCGCGTGCACCCCTGCGGCGACGCCGTAGACCTCGGCATTGAACGCCGCCATCCGCAGATGCACCTCGTCGAGGTCCACGGCCAGCGTCTCGCGCCGGTCGGTCTCGCTCCGATTGACCCTCGCTTCGATCGGCCTCGCTTCGATCGGCCAGCGCGATGAGGTCACCACCGATCCCGGTGCACAGATCGGCCAGCCGGGTGCAGCCGGCGAACCGGGGTGCCCGGTAACGAGAGATCAACTCGGCGGAAGCCTGCTCCAGGCCGGGGCGGGGGAAGAACATCTGTCCCGCTCGGCTGAACTTGCTCGCCGCGGCCTGGCGAAGCTCATGCTGGCTCAGTGCCGCAGCCACCAGCTCCGGGGGGGAACTGCGCGCGTAACGAGGTGCCCAGCCGTATCGAATCGGACGATGCCGGGTCGTACCGGGAGAGCCGATCCAGCAGTGCACGACCTTCGGGCGAGAGCAACGCGTCGAGGCGGTCGAGCTCCGAGCGGTTCGAGCTGGGGTCGTTCACGGGCGGCACAGGCGCAGCAGCGTGGCCTCGCGCAGGGCAGCCAGCCGCAGTGCGGCCGTGTCCCGGACGGCGACCAGCCGGTCCGGCGCGGGGACCGGTTCGACGACTTCCAGGTACGCCTTGAGCTTGGGCTCGGTGCCGGAGGGCCGCACCATCACCCGGAACCCGTCGCCGCGCAGCACGAGCGTGTCGTCCGGCTGGTGCGGGTGCGCCAGCAAGTCCTCGGCCTGCACCGGATGGCCGTCGAGTTCAACGGGTAACCGGGCGCGCAGCCCGGTCATCGTCGCGGCCACCGCGGGGTGGCCGGGCAGCCGGACGGACACCTGGCCGGTGAGGTGCACGCCGTGCCGGACGGCGAGCGAGTCGAGCAGGTCGTCCAGGGTGCGGCCGCCGGCCCGGGCGGTGGCCGCCAGATCGCAGGCCAGCACCGCCGCCGAGATGCCGTCCTTGTCGCGTACCGCGTCGGGGTCCACGCAGAGCCCGAGCGCCTCCTCGTAGGCGTAGACCAGCCCCTCGCCCGCGCGCGCCAGCCACTTGAAGCCGGTCCTGGTCTCGGCGTAGCGGGCGCCGTGCGCTTCGGCGACCTTGCGCAGCAGGCTGCTGGACACGATCGAGGTGGCGACCAGCGCGTCACGACCCTGGTCCAGCCCGCTGAGCAGGTGCTCGCCGAGCAGCACCCCGGTCTCGTCACCGCGCAGCATCCGCCAGCGGCCGGCCCGGTCCCGCGCGCCCAGCGCACACCGGTCGGCGTCGGGGTCCAGCGCGATCGCGAGATCGGCGTCGAGTTCGGCGGCCAGCGCCAGCAGCGCGTCGGGGACGCCGGGCTCTTCCGGGTTGGGGAAGCCGACCGTCGGGAAGGTGGGGTCCGGCTCGGCCTGCGCGGCGACCAGGTGGACATCGGTGAAACCCGACCGGCGCAGGGCCTCGACGAGCACCGGCCCGCCCACGCCGTGCAACGGGGTGGCCACCACCCGCAAGGTCCGCGCGGTGCCCCGGGCCAGCCCGGCCACCCGCTGCAGGTAAGCCTCGAGCAGATCGCCGCCGTCGGCGCGCACGGGCCCGTCCCTGGGTATCACGACCGCGGGCGGTGCAGCGGCGATCGCGGCCTCGATGGCGGCGTCGGCGGGCGGCGCGATCTGCGTCCCTCCGTCGGTGTAGACCTTGTAGCCGTTGTCGCCCGGCGGGTTGTGCGAGGCGGTGATCTGCACCCCGGCGACCGCGCCGAGCCTGCGCGCGGCGAAGGCGAGCACCGGGGTGGGCAGCGGCCGGGCCAGCAGCACCGTGTCGAACCCGGCGGCGCCGAACACCCCGGCGGTGTCGGCGGCGAACTCCTCGGACCGGTGCCGGGCATCCCGGCCGACGACCACGGTGCCGCCCATGCCCTGGTCGGTCAGCCAACTCGCCAGCCCGGCGGAGGTGCGCAGCACCACCGCGCGGTTCATGCCGGCCGGCCCGGCTCGCAGCGGCCCGCGCAACCCGGCGGTGCCGAAGCGCAGCGGCCCGGCCATCCGGGCAGCCAGCTCCTCGGCAGCGGCTACGTCCCCCGCCAGCGCATCGTCGAGCACGCGCTGCAACTCGGCTCGGTCCTCCCCGTCGACGTCGTCAGCAATCCAGCGCCTGGCCGCTGCCTCGTGAGTGGTAATGCCAGTCATGGCTCGTATCGCCACTCACTGGGCCAGTCGTGCGTCATGAGCCGGGGTTGGCGGGTAGTTCGTGGTTTCGGGCGAGTACGGTTCGTCCGCTCGCCGCTGGGCGGGGATCGCACGATATGGTGACCGGCTACCATTCAGGGCGACGTCGCTCTTCGGCAAGAATCTCGTACCACGCACTGGCGGTGGCTCCATTCTTTTACTGATTGGACCGAGCAATAGGATACCATCTGAGCTTGATGCACTCATCCTATGACACCAAGGTCTGACAAATGAACGACACCTATATATCGTCACGCGGGTGGAGTAACAAATCGTGGAGCTGTATGCTGATCTCGGTGGACATAATCGGCTTGCCCTCGACGAACCACCACTGGTACAAGGCGCGATAGTGTCTCTCTCGTCGCGGGATGCTGCGGTCGCTGCCGAAGACGGCGCTTATGGCGCCGTTCTGTACCAGATACCCCGCGACGGCCGTGTGGTCCATGACCAACTCTGCGCCGGATGCGTACCTGATCCGGGTGGTCTTGGCTGCATCCGTGACATGCCAACTTGTCAAGAGAAGCGCTTGGACCGCGCCGTCGTCTTTCCGGCAGGTCAGGCGCGCCTCGAACACTGACTCGGAGTCTTCGCTCAGTTGACGCAGCGATGTGCGTTCGATCGGCTCGACGAAGCGGTTTACAACGCTGAGTGCATTGATCCCGGAGTCGATCCAACTGCTACAAAATCTCGACCTTGCGGATTCCAATTCGTCCTCGTACGGGTCGGAGAACGAAGCCTCGATCGCCACGGGCGCACCAAGACTGTCCGCCCTGGTCCGCGCCACCTCCACGGCCCACGTCACTTCAGGGGAAAAGGACATGTGGTACGCCACCTCCACAGGCTGCTGCCGGCCGATCTCGCCCAGCACGCGTCTTGCGTCGGCGAGGTTGGCAGCTGCGGGTTTCTCGACTAGAAGGCGTGCAGACGGAAAGCTCTGCGCGACCTGGTTGCAGACTGCAGCATGAGTCGGCGTCGGCGTCGCAACGACGACCACATCAGGATTATGATGGGCGCCCGCGTCCAAGACCGTGCTGTAGACCGGAATCCCGTGTCCCCGGAACGTCACTGCAGATGAGCCAGCGGAGTCTACACCGGCAACAACGTCGACGTTTCGTATCTGCTCCAGCACCGTGAGATGTGTCTGGGCTACGTCCCCGAGCCCGACGACGATGACCTCAAAGAAAGACGCTGACATCCCGGCCTCATGCTCCGTACCGCTGACTCGCCGGGCAGACAGCCAGCCATCGCGCCCTGGCAGCGTCCTCGCCCTCGATCCATCTTGTGCTACTGCCAAGATCACTGCTTTCAACACCAACCCACCAGCCCACGATCTCGCTCCAGAAGCGGTTTCCTTGTAGATCGTCAACTACAGCCGCCACATGCGCCGCTGCTTCACGGCCTCCGTCTCCGCCGTAGCGCTTGATCCTGTTGAACGTGCGAGCTACCCAGCACCACACCAACCCGCCGGGATACCCACATTCGACTGTTAGGGTCAGGCCGCGCTCGATTTCAGCACGGGCTTCGTCGAGACCACCCAAGCTTGTCAGCGCCACCGCCGTTGCCGCGCGGAGCTTTACGATCTCCACTCGGTTGCGCACCGCCTCGTTGACTTCCAGGGCGCGCCCTTGAATGTCAAGCGCATCTGCGGGCCGACACCAGGCCAACGTCTGTACGAGGTCAGTGAGTGCCTTTCCCTCGGCCATCCAGCGGCCACCAGGATGCCCCAGGCGTGGCTCACGGTGGTGCCGGGGTCCAGCGTGATCAGGTCCATCCCCGTGACGAACGCGTTCGGCGGGCACGTCATGGGCTCCACCGCGAGTGCCCTCCTCCGGTGCCCGGGGGCCAGCGTGTCCCCTGTGAACACGTGCAGCCACCCGTAGCCATCGCTGACCCAGAGCGCGACCTGCCTTCCGCTGCCGGTGAGCCGTGCCCAGGCGCGGCCCCCAGCGTCGCGGGCCAGCCCGGTGAGCGCGTGATCCAGGCGGGTCGCGCCGACCGGCCGGGGGTCACGGAAGTCGAGCGGTGTTCCGGTGATGCCCTCCGGCCCACCTACTGGGATGCCACGCTCATCAGCGGGTAGCCACAGCGACGCGGGCAGCGCCAGCGCGCACTCGTCGATCAGGGGCGTGCCGACCGTGAGGTACGGGTGCGAGCCGGTGCCGTACGGCGCTGACCGCGTTCCCGTGTTTCGTGCGGTCGTGCTCACCCGCAGCCCGGTGCCCACCCCGACCGCGTATTCGGTCTCAAGTTCCAGACAGAACGGGTATCCCTTCCGCCCGAGCAGCACATGCCGCAGCAGCACCCGGTCCGGGGCATGGCGCACGGCGGCCCAGGCCGCCCAGCGGGTGAGGCCGTGGATCGCGTTGTGGTTGGTGGGCTCGCTCAGGTCAAGCTGGTGTTGGGTGTCCGCGACGGTGTACAGGCCGCTGTCGATGCGGTTCGGCCAGGGGGCGAGCAGCTGGCCCGCGGCGCCGGGAGGCAGCTCGTCCGCCAGGTACTCCGTGATGACAGGTTGGCCGCGGTAGCGGAGCGCGCGCAACCCCGCGCCAAGCTCGGTGACGGTCCCCTGGTAGTCCCCCGCGGAGATCTCGTACTGCGCACCGGTGATCGGAATCATAACCAGCTTGCCTGCGCCTCCCCCACCTTCGCGAGCCATCACGCCGCCGCGCAACGGTGCCGACAGGGCTGCCTGGGAAGCGGGGGCCCGTCGGCTGGTGCACCCTACCCGTGACGCCGCCAAGGTGGCTGCCCAGTACTGCATACTGCTCTCTGTCAGCCCGGAGCGTTAGACGCTCGGCGGTCCAGCCCTCGATGGCGCCAGCGAGCCCGGTGACCTCCGGCCCGGGTCCTGGACGGAGCGCAACGCGGTGCGGACGTGCTCCACCGAGGTTACGATCCCGTGGATGCGCTTGGCGGGAGGGAGTTCGAGCACTGGGGCAAGCGCTTCGGCCCGGGCGTCGGCGGCTCGCGTCAGGGCGGCGTGCGCGTCGTCGAGCTGGTTGAGCGCGGCCAGCGCTCGTGCCTCGTTGCTGGCCAGCCAGACCCCGGCGGTGCCTCGGCTTCGCGCCGCCGCCTCGGCGCCGGACTGGGCGTAGCGCACCGACTCCTCGAACCGCCCATGCCAGTAGGGGATCAATGACTGCAGCCCACGGATCCAGGCCGCAGCCCGTTGTGGCCGGCGTTGTCCGCGCAGGCGTAGCCAGTGCGGGCCTGCGTCATCGCGTCATGGGCGGCACCGAGATCGTGCGATGCCTTGGCCATCAGCCCACAGGTGATCCCGGCGATCAGGTAGAGATCCCGGGTCTGCTCCGGGCGCTGGCGCCCTTCGAGCAGCCCGAAATGCGCGGTCCTGAGTATCGACCAGATCACCGAGCAAGGTGGGCAGTGGCTGGTGCTCGTAGGCGATGACCAAGCAGCGCAGGTCGTCGATGAGTTGGGCGAGGGTCTCGGTCCCGACGTTGGAGGTTCGATGCGGGTGAGGAATCGCGAGCGCGCTCGGCGCTCATCGCGATCGCCTGACCTTCCCAGTCCTCCGCGCCGTACCCCGCTCCGGCGCCGCACCGTTGCGGCCTCGGATCGGCTGAAGTGCCCTGACAGACGTCATGGCGTGCCCGTGACGCCAACCTGATCACGCCCGCCAGGCTGACGCCCCTGTGAGTGGTAATGCCAGTCATAGCTCGTATCGCACTCACGGGTCGTGAAATCTCCGCCGACCAGGGCCAGCTCCGCGTCGCCCGTCCAGTCCGGCTGCTGGCCCTGCAGGATCTCCTCGGCGAACGCTTCGGCGTCGTCAGCCGGGTGGTAGCCCAGCGCGCGCCCTTCGGAGAGGCTCCACCAAGCCCGGGTGTTCGCCGAGATCCCCCAGACGATGGCGAAGCCCGGCGCCGGTGCGCTCAGCGTGGCGTGCGCCAGCCGGACCATGTCGCCGGGAGACAGCCAGGTGGCCAGCTCCCTCGGGGAGCGCGGGCGGGGTTGGAACGATCCGATCCGCAGCGCCACCACGTCCATCCCGTGCCGTTCGGCGTAGCGCGCACCGAGCGCCTCCAGCGCCGCCTTGGAGACGCCGTAGAAGGTGTCCGACCGAGGTGGCGTCGCAGCGGGCAGCCGACCCTGCTCAGGTCTGCGGGTGAACCCGGTGGCGTGGTTGGAGGACGCCAGCACGGCCCGGCGCACGCCTGCGTCGGCGGCCGCCGCCAGCACCCGCTGCGTTGCGTCCACATTGGATGCCAGGATCCGGGACCACTCGTCTTCGCCGGGGATCGCGGCCAGGTGCAGCACCGCGTCGGCGCCGTCGAGCAGCGTGGCGAGCACCGGCTCATCGGCCGGGTCGGTGAGGTCGGCCTGCGCGCCGTCGACCCCGCCGGGCAGCGCGGCGAGATCGGTGCCGCGGACCATCCAGCCGTTGTCGGCCAGTCCCGGGCACACCGTCTGGCCGATCCGTCCGGCCGCCCCGGTGACCAGCACGGTACGGGTCATATCCGGCTCACCAGCTCCCGCAGCAGCACACCCATCCGCTCGGCGGCCGCCTGCCCGGCGGCCAGTACCTCCAGGTGGTTCAGCGGTGCCCCCGCCAGGCCCGCAGCCAGGTTGGTGACCAGCGAGACGCCCAGCACCTCGACGCCTTCCGCGCGCGCCGCGATGGCCTCCAGCACGGTGGACATCCCGACCAGATCAGCCCCCAACGTGCGCAGCATGCGGATTTCCGCCGGGGTCTCGAACTGCGGGCCGGGCACCCCGGCGTAGACCCCCTCGATCAGGCTGGAGTCGATCTGCCGAGCCAGTGCGCGCAACCGGGGAGAGTAGGTGTCGGTGAGGTCGACGAACCGCGGGCCGACCAGGGGCGAGCACCCGGTGAGGTTGAGATGGTCGCAGATCAGCACCGGCTGGCCGACCTGCAGGCCCGCGGCGATACCACCGGCGGCGTTGGTGAGCACCACGGCCCGGGCTCCCGCCGCGCAGGCGGTGCGCACCCCGTGCACGACCTGGGCGACGCCGTGACCCTCATAGCTGTGGATGCGACCGAGCAGCACCAACACCCGGTGCCCGCCAATCCGCACCGAGCGGATCGTCCCGGCATGGCCGACGGCCTCCGGTGCGGCGAACCCGGGCAGCTCGGTGACCGGGACTTCGACGACGGTGTCATCGACGGCGGGGGCGCCCGGCACGTCGGCTGCGGGACGCCAGCCCGAACCAAGCACCACGGCGAGGTCGTGCGAGGGCACCCCGGTGCGCCTGGCGAGTACGGCCGCGGCGTCCTGGGCGGCCTGCGCTGGGTCGCTCTCTGTGCTGCGGGCGTCGATCGTCACGCTGTCGATGCTCCCTGCGTCGGTGGTCATGGGATAGCATCCTGGCCTGTTGGGCTGTCACGTTGGGAGGCATGCTTGCCTGGCGGTGGCACACCACCTCGGTCGGCAATCCAGCAGCGATGGAGGCCATGGCGAGCGTCCTGCGAAACGCTGGACTCACGCTGGACTCGGCGGGAAGTAGCGCACCCAGTGCCCCTGATGCTGGAGACGTGACTGCCGATATGACCGCAGCTATCGGGCATCTCGCGAACTCTGCGGGCGAGCTGGTCGTTGGCGTGGCGGCGGCCGGTGATGCGATAGCCCAAGGTGTCAGGACTACGTCGAGGCCGAAGACTCCGGACGCCGGAGTTTTCCGGAACTGCGCTAGCGTCAGGAGTTCACACGATGCACGCAGGGCGACGAGCCGGCGACGGCGTGGTCGGCGCGGGCCAGGCCACGGACGGCCAGGCTGCACTGCCGTGGCCTCAGGAATGGCCTGCGCCCCGACCCAAACTCTGGATCGTGCTGATCGCCGGATATTTGAGTGTTCTCACGCTGCTGGCCTTCGGACTCGGGTCTTGGGCGCTGCTGTCCGGTCAGCCCGGGCCAGCGATTTTCTTACTGGGCGGCGGAGTCTATCTCGGTCTTGTGGCGAGTCTGAGCTGGTGGCTGTTGCGCACTCGCCGACGCGTGTCGCCACAAGCGATCACGTTGCGCGTAACCGGATCCAACGAGGACACCGGATCCAACGAGGACGGTGTCGTCGTTGCTTACTCCGGTTGGCTGTACCGCTGGCTCGCAACAATGATGCTGCTGACTTTCGCGGTGCTCGCTGGTGTGGTGCTGAGCGGGTTGGCAGGATGGGTGATACTTCCAGTTAACTCTCCGCCGGGCGTCATCTCCGTAGTCATCTTGAGCGCCGCTGGACTGTACTGTCTGTGGATTGTCATCGAGATGGCCAGCGGTCGACTGGCACGTGGCCGCGTCGTGCTCAGCCCGCAGGGGATTTACCACCGTAGCTCGACCTTTGAGCACTTCGCGCCGTGGTACGCGGTGCATATGGTGTCGGCCGAGGACTTCAGTGGTCCACTGATCGTCGCGAAAGCGTTTCCCTCCGATGACACCCGGGTGCGCCGGACGAGCTGGGCGGGCAAGCAGCAAGAATTCACCTTGCTACCCTATGTTGCGGTGCGCAGCCGATCGCTCGCGGTGGACCCGGCCGTGTTGTACCACGCATTACGGTATTACTACGCCCATCCCGAGGCCCGGGCGGAGCTGGGCACCGATGCGGGCTTGCAGCGGATTCGGAGCGGTAACCTGCTGGGCTAGCTCAGCCGTCGGGAGTGAAGCTGGCCGCCACCGGCTCGAACAGTTTGGTCCGGCCGCTTTCCTGGCGCTCGGTCGGCACGCTGACCCGTACCACCCACAGGTCCGATCCCGCCGGCACCAGCCGCAGGTAGCTGGTGCGGCGCAGCTCGCCCTGGGCGCCCTCGCCTTCGCTGCTGCGGAAGGTGGCCTCCAGGGCGCCGGCTGCCAGGTTCTCCCGGCCGGACTCCACGAGTTCGGGCAGGTCCGCCAGCTCGCGGCGGTAGCTCTCCAGGTACTCCTCGGCGACGTGATCGGAGAGGAAGCCGGTGACCCGCTCCACGGTGATGAGCTCGGAGCCGTCCGGCGAGACGAACCGGACCACGGCGCCTGAGCTCTCCCCGAGCACCCCGTGCTGGCGGAACTCCAGCCAGCCCTCGGGCACGCCTACGGTGAACCGGGCCAGCTGTGAGCCGTCCGCCTCGGTCACCCGCAGGACGCGGTCAACCAGCACCGCGCCGTCAGCGGCGCCGGTGCCCAGGGTGGGCAGCACAGAGTCGCCGGTGGCCACCCGGGCGGCGGCGAAACCGGCTGAAGCGGCACCGAGGAAGAGCAGGATGGCCAGCGTCCACAGCACCGCCGTGCGGAACACTTCCGGTCCGGTGGCGCGGTGCGTGCCGTCCCAGCGTGGGGCTGGGGTGACGCCGTCGGTGTCCCGATCGGCGGTGGCGCGATCGGTGGGGACGGCGAAGGGTAGCGGGCCCGGTTCCGCAGCGAGCTGCTTGGCCGACGATCCCGGTGGCTGGGGTACCTGCGGGGGCCGAGGCCGCGCGCGGACGGGGCGCTGCTCGGCCGCCGCGGCCGGTTCGGCGGCCAGGGGCTGGCCGAGCAGCCTGCGCACCTCGGACAGCGGCATCCGGGCCTGCGGGTCCTTTACCATCAACCCGCGGATCACCTCGGCCATCGGTCCGGAACAGGACGGCGTGGGCACCTCATCCAGCACCACCGCGGAGACCGTCATCACCGGATCGCCCGCATCGTAGGGCGGCCTGCCCTCGACCGCGGCGAATAGCGTCGCGCCGAGGCCCCACAGGTCGGCCGCCGGGCTTACCTGGCCACCGGAAGCGACCTCGGGCGCGATATAGGCGGGGGAGCCCAGCATCAGGCCGGTCGCGGTCATCGTCTGATCGGCCGGGTTGTGGGCGATGCCGAAGTCGGTCAGCTTGATCCGGCCGTCGTGCGCGACCAGCACATTGCCGGGCTTGACGTCCCGGTGTGTGATGCCCGCGGCGTGCGCCGCCTGCAGGGCGGCAGCCACCGCAGCCCCGATGGCGACCACGCGTTGCAGTGGCACGGGACCCTTGCGCAGCAGCTCGGCCAGGCTGTCCGAGGCGACCAGTTCCATCACCACGAACGGCGCGCCGCCCTCCCGGACCACGTCATAGAGCGTGACCACGTTGGGGTGCGACAGCACCGCGATGGCTCTCGCCTCGCGCAACGAGCGCTCCCGCAGCAGGTCGGCCTCTGAGTCCGGGATGCCCGGTGGGAGCAGCACCTCCTTGACCGCGACCGGGCGCCCGAGCACCTCGTCGTGCGCCGACCACACCGTGCCCATGGCACCGCGGCCCAGGAGCGCGCCGAGCCGGTAGCGCCCCGCGACCAGGCGGGGCGCGGGGTCGGCTGGGGTGATCCCGGGTGGGGTGGTCACGGCCACATGATGCCCGCGTTGTGGTCGGTGCCGGGGTATGTCATACAAACAGGCGGGTGCGAAGGAGGACGTGCGATGGCAGGGCAGCCGGAGACGCAGCAGCCGAGGACGTCCGAGTCCGGCTTCTCGATCAAGCCGGTGTACCACCCCGACGACGTGGCGGACGGGCTGGCGGACCGGCTCGGCGAACCCGGCGAATTCCCGTTCACCCGCGGTGTGTACCCCACGATGTACACCCAGCGCCCCTGGACGATGCGCCAGTACGCCGGGTTCGGCACCGCCACCGAGTCCAACACCCGCTACCACCAGCTGCTGAAGGCGGGCCAGACCGGGCTGTCGGTCGCCTTCGACCTGCCCACCCAGATGGGATACGACTCCGACGAGCCCCTCGTGCACGGCGAGGTCGGCAAGGTGGGGGTGGCGATCGACTCGATCGAGGACATGCGGACGTTGCTGCGCGGCATCCCGCTGGACGAGGTGTCCACCTCGATGACCATCAACGCGCCTGCGAGCCTGCTGCTGCTGCTCTATCAACTGGTGGGCGAGGAGCAGGGGGTGCCGGGGGCGAAGCTCACCGGCACGATCCAGAACGACGTGCTCAAGGAGTACATCGCCCGGGGCACCTACATCTATCCGCCTGCGCACTCGCTGCGGCTCACCTCGGACATTTTCGCCTACTGCCAGGCAGAGATCCCGCGCTGGAACACGATCTCCATCTCCGGCTACCACATGGCCGAGGCCGGGGCGAACCCCGCGCAGGAGATCGGCTTCACGCTATCCAACGGGGCGCAGTACGTGCAGGCCGCGTTGGATGCCGGCATGGCTGTCGACGAGTTCGCGCCGCGGCTGTCGTTCTTCTTCGTCTCCCGCACCACGTTGCTGGAGGAGGTCGCCAAGTTCCGGGCGGCCCGGCGGATCTGGGCCCGGATGATGCAGGAGCGCTTCGGCGCGCAGCATCCCAAGTCGCTGATGCTGCGGTTCCACACTCAGACCGCGGGCGTGCAGCTCACCGCGCAGCAGCCTGAGGTCAACATGGTCCGGGTGACCGCGCAGGCGATCGCCGCGATCTTCGGCGGCACCCAGTCGCTGCACACCAACGCCTACGACGAGGCGATCGCGCTGCCGTCCGAGAAGGCCGCCCGGTTGGCGTTGCGCACCCAGCAGGTGCTGGCCTACGAGACCGATCTCACCGCCACGGTGGATCCTTTCGCCGGGTCCTACGCGGTCGAGGCGATGACCGACGAGGTCGAGGCGGCCGCGGTTGCGCTGATCGAGCAGGTCGACGCGCTCGGCGGCGCAGTGCACGCGATCGAGCAGGGCTTCCAGAAGTCCGAGATCGAGAAGACCGCCTACGGCACCGCCAAGGAGATCGACTCGGGCGAGCGGGTCGTGGTGGGGCTCAACCGGTACCGGCTGGACACCGAGGACCCCTACCAGCCGCTGCGGGTGGACCCGGCGATCGAGGGCAGTGCCCGGGAGCGGCTCGCTGCGCTACGTTCGTCGCGCTCATCGGCTGAGGTCACCGCCGCGCTTGACGAGCTACGCAAGGCCGCTGAGGATCCGCGCGACAACGTGCTGTACCCGATGAAGGCCGCACTCGCCGCGCGGGCCACCGTCGGCGAGGTGTGCCACGCGCTGCGCGACGTGTGGGGCAGCTACGTGCCCTCCGAGACCTTCTGACACCGCGACCGTCTGACACCGGCGCGCTCGACCTGAAGCTGCCGCGCTCCAGCCCGTGTTGACCGGGCATCTGGGGCTGTTGTCACGGAAATCCGCGAACTCCAGCGTGCGGCGGGCCGGATGGGTGCCACTCCGGCTCTCGTCACTGCCGGTTCCTGCGACGGCCACCGGCACCGGTCACGGTGAGCCCCCTGTACTTCAGTCGCACTTCTCACAGTCTTGGACCGATGGCTGTTTCAGCGATCATGAACGGTGGCTGATCACTGCCACGACTCCAGGCACGGGCCCCTGCCAGTCCCAGCGCAGGCAGTACGCCTCACCCGGCGACGATCACTTTCCACCAGTCCGGTCCCCGGTGCCCCGAAGCTCGTCCAGTGCGAGCGCATCAGTCGATGAACGCCTGCCACGATGATGTCTGGTAGTGCGTAGGGCCGGTAGGTGATGTTGTCGTGGCTGCGCCGCCAATCCAACTCACCGGGTTCTTGATCTCGGTGGCGAACACGTTGTCACCGGCGACGGTCACCAGCAGATCGGTCTTCCCTACGAGTTGGCTTGGAAGAGGTGCGCGGTCGCTATTCGGCTCGGTGCACACTCCTACTCACGATGATCCTCCTTGCTTCGTATCAACAGGGGCCGGTCGGCCGCCAAGAGCTGTGGTGCTGAGAGGCGCTCGAATCGACGGCCGACCGGGGATCGGGGTGTGCGTGGCATTGCCGTCCGGCGGCCATCGCGGGGATTGAGACCGAGCAACCCGAACAGCTCCCGGGCGTCGTCGGCATTGTGCGCGTAGCAGCAGATCAGCCGGACGACCCGCCCGCATTCCTCCCGGGCCGCGCTCACCGGACGTCCGTTGCTCGCGATGGCCGCTCGGGGCTTAACAATCGCGTGAAGTGGCGCTGGACTGCACCACCCGCTTCGGGATGATCCACTTCCCCCACCGGCAGTACTGTGAACAGCGGAAACAGCAACTCGAAGTCGTCAAACTTCCCGCTGACACTGCGTTGCGGATGACCAGGGCGGCCCACGTGCGGGTCAGCCGAGCTATCGTGATCTCGCCCATACGCAGGGAGGGATGCAGAAACCATGGCGAAGCGACACAAGACTGGTTCACGGCCCGACGTGGAGATCGTTCGGCTGCGTATGCAGTCGCTGGGCGCACCGATAGACGTGATCGCCGCCGAGATCAGCCGCCGTTACGGTTATCGGCCTCGGCAGGCGTACCGGCTGGCCCACGGCTGGAACCAGACCGAGGCGGCGGAGCGTTACAACCAACTCGTTCAGGCCCGGGGTCCGGAACACTCCGGGCGCGACACGATGAGCCCGAGCCGAGTCAGCGAGTATGAGCGCTGGCCTGACGCAGCGCGCAAGCCCTCGGTCTACGCACTGGCGACCTTCGCCGAGCTGTATGGCACCACGATCGGCCTCCTCATCGACGCGACCGACATCGAGCAGCTGAGCCCGACCGAACGGTCCGCCGTGCTCGGCCCAGTGACGTCCGCTCGCCCCGATGCTGGGCGACCCTCGGCCGTGGTAATAATGGACAGCGGCGCTGACCCGGCCGGGAGCCAGCGTCGCCGCCGCGCAGCGGTGTTGGAGCCTGATGCAGGGTTTAGCACCGCCGAAGTGTGCGTGGAGGTTGCCGATCAGTCCCTGGAGGCCGCCGCAATGGCCGACACCGCCAATATCGGTGACACCAGCCTGGCAGCGCTGCACCGCAGTGCCGACGAGATTGCTCGGCTCTATGAGCGCGCCGCACCCCTGCCGCTGTTCCGCCGGACTGTCGGCCTGCGTAATCGGGTACTCGATCTCCTTGAAGGGCGGCAGCACGTCAACCAGACCCGCGAACTGTACGCCGCCGCCAGCAAGCTCTGTGCCCTGCTCGCCTGGATGTCCGGCGACTTCGCCCAGCACAGCGCCGCGCTAGCGCAAGGCGACGCAGCGTGGGTGTTCGCTGAGCAGGCCGACCAGCATGCTGTCCGGGCGTTGGCGCGGATCACACAAGCCAAAACGGCCTACTGGGCAGGCCAGTTCGACGCATCCGCGTCTTACGCTCACGACGGTCTCCGCTACGCCTCGGGAAGCAACGCCGTACTGTTGAGCAGCTTGGAGGCTCGGGCGGGAGCGCGGCTCGGCGACGTCGACCGTGCGGGCGAGGCGCTACGCCGGGCGACCAACGAGCGTGACAAGTCGGGCACTGTCGGCCCCGGGGGCCTGTTCGGCTGCAGCGAGATCGGCAGGTACACCTTCGCGGCTGCTGCCCTCCACATGGCTGGCGATCACAACGGCGCGTTGCAGGCGGCGGAGTCAGCCATCGGAGCAGCCGACTCAATGCCCGTCGACGAGCGCCCCTACAACTCGGTTACCTTCGCCCAGATCAACGCCGCGACGGCCAGCATTGCCACAGGAGAGCTCGACAGGGCTGCGGTCCGCATTGGCGAGGTACTCGCGCTCCCCGCTGAGCAGCGCTTGGAACCTTTCGCCCAACGACTGGAACGTGCCCAACAGCTGCTCAAGGCTCCGGCGTGGCGGGGCAGCAAGCCAGCCCGCGAGCTGCACGCACAGATCACCGGCTTCCGGCTCGATACGGCCACTCGTGCCCTGAACGCCTGATCGCACAGTGTACAGCGGCGACATAACCCCAGGGCAACGTCACGATTACTTAACGTTCACGGCAGGGACTCTAAGTAGTCGCTGGCATTCTCCAGGCCCATCGGCCAGTTGCTCGGTTCGGCCCGCCGGGTGCTCGTCGCTCTGCCCGGTGCGGTGGCCACGCGGACCGCGATTCGGTTCCGAACAGCGGTCTCCGGGCGCCCAAACCCGCGATTCGGCTCCGAATGGCTCTCCAGCCTCGCCCAGACTGCGATTCGGCTCCGAATGGCTGTCCAGCCTCGTCCCAGACTGCGATTCGGCTCCGAATGGCGCTCGGCGCTCGCCTGCGCTGAGCGGGGCGTTCCGGCGCCGCCTCGTTCCACGGCTTGCTACCTGGCGTCACGAGTCCAACACAATCAGTGATCTTGACGTGGCCCCTGGACATAACCCTTGGTTCCGATAGCGCTCGACACCAGGTCAGCATGGCCGTGAGCCAGGGATGTTGCTCATCCCTCTATGGGTGGTGCGTAGTACGGGCACGGCGCGAGAGGGTGATTCTCCCAGTCTGCCGGTGCAGCAGCGTGATCACCGCGAGGTCACCGGGATCAACCCGCTTCGCGCCCGCTCCCGGGTGCGCGACATGCTGTCCCGGGAACTGCTCACCTCAGCCGATCTTGTCGCTCCAGTACTCGTGCGACCTGCACGTCGCCCAGCTCACGAACACACCCAGCTTTCGGGTTCCGTTCCAGTCGACCGCCTCCACTCCGCCCCATCAGCCCAGACATGGGTGAGCCGAGCGGCGCGCTCGGGTCCCGGATCGTCGAAGGACCGGCGCAGCGTCGCGGCGGTGCGGTCCTTGCCCACCCAGACCACCCACCCAGTGTCATGATCAACCACGATGAGCAGGTAACACTGTCGTTTGCGGTAGGAGATCTCATCGATTCCGATCCGGCGCAGCCCGGCGAGCCGGTCACGCTGGCCAGCCCGCTGGGCCACCACCCGGCCCACGATGGCCGAGACCGACCGCCAGGCGATCCGCCGCAACACCGCCACCACACTCACAGTGGCATCGCAGACCAGCCACGCCGCGGTGTCCTCGAACGCGGTACTAAACCGTGACCCCGCCCTGGCCCAGGGCACCGCGGCGACCACCACCCCCTGCTCGGGACAGACCACCCGCCGCGTCGTGGCCTGCAGCTACACCCGCGTGGTGCCCAGGTCCAGACCCCGCCACCGGCGCGGATCACCCGCCGTGTCATAGCCCGGGCAGTGCCGCTGGCAGCGAGAGCACCGCGAGACCACCCCCGCCTTGGGCCGCACCCGGGCGACGAGTACCTCCCCGCCCTTCCCGTCAAGTAGAGCCCGATGAACTGGTATGCCGGCCACGATGCCGTCATCCCGCGCGACCTCAGTGGTCACGTAGCGTGAAAGTGCGGCTATAGCTCCAATACCGCTTGGTTAAGCGGCCTTGGCTTGATTTCGTCGTAGATCCTGCGGTGGGTGAGTTGTCCGTGCCGTGGCGAGAAGCGCATCGGTGACGAGGGCTGCCATTTGAGTGGGCCGCTTGCGGCGCAGCCGTCTTGGCGGATTGATCGGGTTCGCGAGTAGCGGCCGGTCCTGCGCTCCGTCGCTCTCCCGGCCCGCAGCCATCGTGACTCACCGTGCTTCCTCTCATGGTATATCGACGCTCACAAGAGTCCGGCGGGCGATTACCGTGTTGCGGGCGTGCCGGATCGCGAGGACAGTGTTCTTAATTCCGCCGTGCTGTCCGGCTTGAGCTGCATGATCGGCACGGCTTTGTCGTAGGGAACTCCTGCCGGGGCGTCAGCATCATGTTCGAAGTGGATCCAGCCGCTCGCGCCCCGCACCGGATCATTCTGCGTAATAGCGTTGATGCCGTTGAACAGGTCATCAGCCACCGGCTGCGGTTTATTTTGAGTGGCTACTTTTCTGACGGCGGTCACCGCGGTCAGCACTGCATCGTGCAACATGATGGCGTCTCCGTCGTCGAGAAATGTTCCGGGGAACAGCCTGGGGAAACACTGGGCGCATTCTCCGGACCAGCGCTTCTGGTCAACAGGCCTCTGGACAACAGGAATGTAATTTCGATATTGTTCCGCCCACGCTTGCGGGGTGGCCAACGCAGTGTAGATCACTTCGATATCGTTTTCCGGATCGTCCCACATCAGATGATCTTTGGGGCTTGGCGTAGCGAGTTCGCTGGCGTCGTCACCGCTGATCACCGTGAGCGGACCGCATGGCTGATCGTCGAGGTGGCTCAGGAAGGTACGCAGGTCATCGCCGCGACCCGCGAAGAACACGACACTGTAGTGGTTCGCGCAGATCGATTCGGCATGGTCATCCAGAGCGTTCCCGGCCGCGGGCTTCGAACTATCGTATACTCCCTGCCGCAAGATATGCGCGGCACTGTCTTTGGGGAACCTTTTTCTGTACTTGTCGCCGAGGTCTGTGGCGTAGGTGTCTTCATTATCCTTGTTCTGCACCAGAAATGCCTTATAAGGCTTGGCGGAACTGGCGGAATTCCATTCCGTCGTGGTCTCAAGATGCTCGATTGCCGCCGCAGCCTCGTCGGAGTTGTTCGGAGATACCCGGAAATGGTGCTCACGAGCGATTTCGTTCGTAGCGAGGTCGGTTGCTGTGGCCGTCGAGGAAACCATGGTTATACCTTCATTTGCGAGCGCGTTGATCGCATGTTGGGTGGGTTCCTTGCTGGGACTAAGCCCGGTCACCGCCACCAAGTGCTCGTCGTCCTTGCAGCTCATCAGTTGCTTGACTGTTTCCGGCCATTCTTTTCCCTCGCGCCCGGTATCGGCGATGAGTAGTTTGATCAGTGGTGCATCGTCGCTGAACTGCGTTGGGTCGTCAGGTGCATCGAGCCTGTGGTTCGACCAGTATTGCGTGATATAAGCGCCCTGGATTTGGTGCAGGAAACTAAGGGTGTAGGGATCGCCAGTTCGGATCGGGAGCATCACCGCGATGCTGACCCACGGTCGGCCGCTATCAATGACCCGCTCGTTCTCGTCGTGGATCAGCCCCTGCACGTCGAGGAAGTCTTTGGCGGTGATATCGGAAATGCCGTCGGTGAGCACGTCCTGGCCGCAGGTCACCCGAACGGTGCGCCATGGGCCCCACCAGGACACCGTTGTGGCCAGAACTGCGATTGCGGCGACGATGGTTATCCATGTTCGGGGTCTGCGCAGCGGCGGTCGTCGCGGGTTGATCGCGGCCCCTGGGCGGTCCTGCGCACCGTCGTTCGCCCGGCCGTCAGCCATCGTGAGTCACCGCGCCTTCATTTGTCGGTATACCTGGGCTTCGCTCCGGTATCGTGCCAACCCGGTCTGGGCTTCCTCGGCTAGTCGCACGTATCCGTCGGCGATCGTGTTAGTGAGTTCGAATGCCGGATCGCCGAGCGGGTCGGACCAGATCCAGCGCGCGGCCACCATCGACCACAGGGTATTGCGGACCCGATCTTCGCGGTCGAGCGGACCGCGCGCGAGCATCAGCGTGTCGTACTGCTCGCATACGGTGCCAGACGCACATCGGGTGCTGGGAGCGGCGGTGACGGCGTCGAACTCCCGGATCCAGGAGTCGGCGTCCAGTTGGTCGAATTGACCCGCCAGATAGTCGACAACGGGGGAGAGCTCGCCGCGAGCCAGGTGGTGGTAGGCCACATCGAGAGGGCGATGCCGGATCGCTGCGTAGTCCCGCAACTGCAGATGCACCTTTGACCACCGGTCCGGCGTCTTGGCCAGCTCGTGCAGCAGGATGCGGCGCAGCCACGGATGCAGCTGGGGCCCGCGCCGCGTCATGCCGGGCAGTCGGCTGTCGGGAATGAGCCACAACCGCTTTACCAGCTCGTCGTGCAGAGTCATAGCGGTCAGCCGATCGCCCTCTCCGATGTCGGCGCTTGCCGCGGTGTCGACGTCCCTGGCCGCGGACCACAGCACGAGGTCCCGGCTCAGCGAGGTCGGCAGCCCGGCGAACAGGTACTCCGCCTGGGAGACGACGTGGTCCAGCACGGTGCGCAGCTGGGCCGGGCTCGGACTGACGGGAGATGCGTCGGAGGACACGGACCGCAGCACGTCGCGTACCGCGTGCGCGCTCCAGGGATGGCCGCAGGTGAGCCGGTGGATGAAGCGGGCGTTCTCGGGTTCGAGCTCGGTGCGCGCGAGATCGCGCAGGTGGACTGGAAGCCACCAGGATGCCGGCTCCTGTCTGGGTGCACCGCGGTTCAGCCAGTAGCGGTAGCTAACCTGATCATGGTCGGGATCCGGCACCCGGGACGTTCCAGGGCGGTTTGATTCCCACGGAAACGTCCAACCGCTGGTCAGCCCAGTCAGCCGAGGTACGGTCCGGCTTGTCGCGACCACCATCAAGGGGTCAGCGCCGCGCCTGCCGACACGCTCGGCGCGCAGGTCAGCGAGCAGGTTGAGAAGATCCGTTCCAGCTGGGTCGTCGCAGTTGTCCAGCAGGATCGCGCAGTTGAATTCCCGGCGGCGGGCGAACGCGGCGTTGATATCGTCGAGAAATGCCTCACACAGCATGCGTTCGGCCACTTCGCGCTGGTCGTCAGTGTGAAATCGATGGTTGAGCTCGACCAGGACAGCCAGGCCGCTGCGCTGGGTGCGTCCGAAGCGGGTGCCATACCAGGTCAGGCCTGTTCGGTAGAGACGCTCGACCATGCGAGGTGATCCAGCACCGAGGCGAACCACCCACCGGGCGAGTGTGGCCACCAATGGCGGTGCCGGTACGGCTTGGGACACGTCTGTGATCACGTCGTCCATCAGATCAGCGCGCTGGTTGAGGCGGACTGCCGCGCGGAGCTCCGCACGGAGCTCTTCCTGCGCCTGCGTCAGGTCCTCCGGCAGCTGCCGGTAGGTGACAGCCAGTCTCCCGAGCGTGAGACGGGGGAAGTTCAGGCGGCCGAACCCGGTCCATTTCTCGATATGCAAGGCATCAGCGATAGCGCAGCAGAGTCGCCACATCGGGCGATCTGGCTGGGTCTCGCAGTCAAGGAACACGTAAGGGATCGCCTCGGATTCTTTGCACGCCTCGTGAAGATACGTGAGTACCTCGGTCTTGCCACTGCCGCGGGTGCCGAGGAGTACTACCAGAGGAAGATCACGAGGCGTCGTGCCGATCGGCCGGCGCAAGCAGTCGGTGAACAGGACGTTCGTGATGCCAAAGCGTCCGGCCAACCTCTCACCTTCAGGCACCATGCGGGCTCCCGCCGCCGTCCGACCCACGTCCTTGCCCCGACGCTAACGTTCATCGCCGTAAGGTACTCACCCGTTACCGAACGTTCCAGTGCATTGGCAATATCCCGGTCCTGACTGCCCTTCCGAGCCGGATCGCAGGTCGCTGCGCGTGCCTGAATGTCCCGAACCAACAGGAGCTCACCAGGAGCAGCTGAGGGCGCGGGTGGGTGAGAATGCCCTCTAACGGATCGTCGCTGCGCGCCGCCACGTGTGGTCGCTGACGAGATCATGAGTGGTGTTCGGCTCGACGACGAGGCTGGCGAGCAGCGGAACGCCGAGGAGGTGCCCTGCTGCCACAAGACGCCGGGTGACGGCCCGGTCGGCTTCACTCGGCCCGGTGTCGGTGAGGTGGTTGTGGCTGAACACCAGGCCACTCGCGCCGAGGCGAACGGCATGCCGGAACACCCGGTCCGGGCGGACGCTGACCCGGTCGCGGCCGCCCGCCCCCACGATGACTTCCTGGCCAACCGAGTCGCCGACCAGGGGCCACACCAGAGCGACCTCCACGCCGAAGCCGTCGCCGAGCAGCCGGGCGCGTTCCTCTATCACGCCCAAGGCGGGTAGCCACATGTCGGCGACCGTCATGGGATGCCCCGCAGGATCTCGACCGGAGCAACGATGCCGATCGCGTTGGCTAGCTTGCGGTCGCTGGTGAGCAGCGGCATTCCACGTTGCAGCGCACAATCCACGAACACCGCGTCGAAAAACCGCAGCGTGTACTGCGTCGCGAGCACACCCG
>JBOHGM010000045.1:0-37104 GCA_050699435.1 Pseudonocardiaceae bacterium
GAATCAGCCGCGGCGACCGCGGCTGATTCTTCCCAAACGACGATCACTTTCCACCAGTCCGGTCCCCGGTGCCCCCGAAGCTCGCCCAGTGCCGCTGCAGGGCCAGTGCCGCTGCGGGGCCAGCCAGGAAGAAGCAGCCGGGTCACTCACAGGCTATTTTCGCTGTGGGTGATTGGACGTCACTCAGCGTGAAGGTGCGACTGTAGTGCTTGGCAGCGCATAGGGCCGGCTTTGTGAGACGGTGAGCCCATGTCCACCTTCGTTCCTGTCCGGGATAGTGGCGCTGAGGAGGTAGCGGTCGTGATCGGATTTATCGTCGCGGGCCTGATCATCGGTGCGTTGGCTCGTCTGGTGAAGCCTGGCAAGCAGGACCTCGGTTTGGTGGCCACGCTGCTTCTCGGCCTTGCCGGTTCAGTGATCGGCGGCGTCGTCGCGAACCTTCTGGGCACAGGGGATGTCTTCGAGCTCAATGTGCTCGGCTTCATCGTCGCCGTCATCGCTGCGGTCGCGTTGATCGGGGTTGCCGAACGTCTTGTGGGCTCGCGCCGCAAGCGCGGGGAAGTTCGCTGATCAGCAGGTTCAGATCTGGACGGGGGCAGTGCGGCGGCGCGGCGTTCCGCGGCGGCGCCGGTGCTGCAGGTGCTGGGGAGGGGGCGAACCTGCTCGCCAGACCTGCGGGCTGGCAGGGTGCAGGTGACCAGCCGGGGACCGTGGCACAGATCCCGCGGGAGCTCACGCCGCACGCCTCACTGCAGCATTTCTTCGGCGCCGAGCTGCGGCAGTGGCGCCAGCGTGCGGGCCTGTCCCACGACCGGCTCGGGGTAGAGATCAACTATTCCGGCGACACGATCGGCAAGGTGGCGCCTACGACGCTGACGGCCGCGGATGATGCACCGCGCGGCGGCCGAGGCGAGCTGTCGGCCTTCAAACCCCCGCTGACTGGTCATGCTCCTACAGTGGGGGAAGCGGCCCGGTCATCGGTGAGAGGAGAGGACCCGGTGAAGCGATTCGAGTTCCTCGTGTCGGTGTTCGGCGTGGGCGCGGGTTCCCTCGTCGGATCGAGGGAGTGGGCTGAACCGTCCCGGCTGGGTCACGAGGATGTGGCGAGCTGGCGGCGCTGCGTGTCTCGGCTCTACGAGCTGGACGCCCAGTACGGCGGCGGCGGGGTGTACGACCTGGCGCTACGGTCGCTGCGGCAGCTGCGACGTGTCCAGCACCGGGCCAGTTATGGCCCGTCGACCGGCGAGGAGCTGCACACCGTCGCCGGCGAGTTGACCAGATACTCGGGCTGGCGCACGCTACTTGGGGCAGCTTCCGCTTGCCGAACGCTGCAGCCGTAACGCCCTGGCCGCAGTTCGGCCGGAGTACCCGCGCAATCAGATCTCGTACGTGGCGCAACGCGCCGAGGTGTTGATTGGATTGCGGCGCATCGAGGAAGCGGTGTCGGCTGCCGCGCAGGCCGTGGTCGGTGCGAGCGAGGTCAGCTCGGCCCGGGTCGATGCGTGCATTGACCGGGTGCGAGCAGAACTGGCCCGCTACTCGGCCAACCCGGAGGTCGCCGAGTTCCTGGCCTGGTCCGCCGACATGCTGGCGACGAAAGCGAACGGGTCAGCGACCGGGAGCTGAGGCTGATCAACCCGATCACCCACGAACGCGCCAGGCGCACCCGGCGCTGGTAAGGGCCGCTACCTGGGTGGGCGACAATCGGAGGGCTGCTGCGGCGATGTTAGGGCTGCGGGTAGTGGACCCAGAAGCTCACCGTCGTCGTGTCAACCTGCACCAGGTCGGCGCCGGGAAGCGGGCGGGTGGCGGGAAAACTGTGCTGCTCGACCAGCCAGCGTGTCACGTCTTGGGAGCACGTGATCTGCGCGACGTCGTGGCGACCGGTCGCGACGCGGGCGACCGCGCCCTCGCCCGGCAGCAGGACAACGGCGTTGCTGTAGTGGTGCAGCAGTCGCATCCCAGCAGCGTCCAAACCGCGCGCTGCGCAGGCTGCCTGGACGGCCTTCTCGGGATCTCGCGTGATGCTATCCCGCACGGGCTACCGCGACGGTGGCTCGGAAGTGGTTTTCGAGAGTTCCTGGACGCTCGGGCGCTCGGCGTGAGCGGCCAGCGCGCGGCGTGCCGAGTTGAAGCGTTCCAGGCTGCGGGCGCTGCTCAGCGAGCCCAGGGACGGGATCACCTCCAGGAGCAGGGTGGCGGCCCGGTCGACATCGCCGCCGGAGTTGTTGCCCGGTGCGGGCAGGTAGGACATCGCGAGGGCAGTGGCGCACAGCACTCGGCGGCGCTGCATGCCACCCGGACAGGTCAACACGCCGGGGGCGAGCTGTTGGACGTCGCCGCGCCGACCGAGGTCACTGGCCATGTACAGCATCTCTGCGGACAGTTGCTCGGCCGTGAAGAACTGGATCCACGCCGGCTCGTCCGCGGGTACTGCCCGGTCCAGCGCTCGTTCGGCGACCGTGCACGCCTGCGCGCAGGCTCGCCGGTCACCACGCACGGCGTGTTCGCGACCCTGCAGGGCAGCACAACGCGCCGCTGTCGACGGCGAGCCGCAGCCGAGCCCGGTGCGCAGTCCGGCGCTGGCCAAGTCCAATGCCTGGGCGCGTCGCCGAGGTAGTGCGCCTGCATCGCCATATCGGCCAGGATGTGCGCCCCCAGCGCGCGGTTTCCGCTGGCCTGCGCCAGCCGAAGGGCCTGGATGAAGTAGCGCTGGGCGAGCCCGTGCAGGTGCGAATCGAAACTCGTGAACGCGCACAGATTGCACAACCGCGCGGTTTGCGGCTATCAGTTCCCGGCCGATGGTGTCGTCGTAGCTACCCCTCAGCAGGGGGAGCACGACCTGGTTGACGTAGTGCAGGAGGGTGGAACGTGCGTACCCGCCACCGAGCCGATGGTCGGCGTCACTGAACGCGGCGCACATCGCCCACAACGCATCGATGTCGCTGGGACCGACCGGGTCGCCCGGATCGATCGTGCAGGACCTCGTCCCACCGGTTCAGCAGCCACTCACGGGTCGGCCCAGCAAACGCCGACCCGACCCAGGCCGCCGACGCGAGAACCGACCGACGGTCCAACTCCGTCCTCCACAACTCGACGACCACGTCCACCCCCGGCCTCGGCGTGCTCGACCCGCACCACGTGCGCGGAGCGCCGGAGCCGTGCGATCAGCCGACCGAGTGCCGTCCCGCTTTCCTCCCCTGCCTTCTACAGCAACGCGCCGAGGAAGATCCCGCCACCGAGGGTCACGTAGCTGATCGCGGTGTCGACGACGCTCCGTGGGCCGGTAAGGATCCTGGGCCACACGCCGAATTCCGCGTGGATGAATGAAGCCAGGTCCTCACCAGGATCGTCGGGAACGTCGACGGTGATGACGGGCGGCGGCACGAGTCTGGTCTCCCCTCGGTCAGGCGCCGGTGAAGCTGAATGCCGCCCAGCTCGCTGGCTCAGTGAACCACTGCTGGGCGAGGAACGCCGGGTCGTTCAACGCCTCGGAGGGCGTGCCCGGTGGACCCGGACAGCTCTGCTGTTGAGCTCGGCGCACCCAGAGCCGTAACGGCCCTGGTCGGTGCTCTCCAATTGCCGGTCGCTCTTAATCGCCTCAGACCTGGACGGGGTAGTGCGGTTCGGGCACCTTCGGGGTGATCCGCTGTTCCACGAAGATGCCGTGCCACAGCATGAACACCAGCACCGCCCAGATCCGCCTGCTGTGATCCAGTGGGCCCGTGCGGTGCTCGTCGAGCATCCGGTGCACCGCTGTCAGGTCCAGGAACTCCGCGGTGTCCGACTCGGTCACGATGCCGCGGGCCCAGTCGTGCAGGTCGTCGCGCAGCCAGTGCCGGATCGGCACCGGGAACCCCAATTTGCGGCGGTTGAGCACGTGCCCAGGGACGATGTCGCGCAGCGCCCGGCGCAGTGCGTGCTTGGTGGTCTCGCGGGTGATCTTCTCCTCGAGCGGGATGGTGCAGGCCACCCGGAACACCTCGGGATCCAGGAACGGCACCCGCAGCTCCAACGAGTTCGCCATGGTCATCTTGTCGGCCTTGACCAGGATGTCGCCGCGCAGCCAGGTGAACAGGTCCACGTGCTGCATGCGGGTCACCGGGTCCCAGCCGGCCGAGGCGGTGTAGGGCGCGGCGGTGAGGTCGGCGTGTGAGATAGCCGGATCGTAACCGGGGAGCACCGCGCGCAACTGATCGTCCCGGAAGATGCGGGCGTTGCCGTAGTAGCGTTGCTCCAGCGTCAGCGCACCCCGGCGGAGCAGGTCCTTGCCGCGCACCCCGTCCGGGATCCGCGCCGAGATCCGCCCCAGCGCGCGGCGCAGCCCGCCGGGGACCTTCTCGAACGCGGCCAGCGACAGCGGTTCCCGGTAGATCGTGTAGCCACCGAACAGCTCGTCGGCGCCCTCCCCGGACAGCACCACCTTGACGTGCTCCCTGGCCTCCCGGGCGATGAACCACAGTGGCACCAGCGCGGGGTCGGCCACCGGGTCGTCGAGGTACCAGACGATCAACGGCAGCGCCTCGGCGAGTTCGGTGGCCGAGACGGTGCGGATCACGTGCCGGACGCCGATCGCCGCGGCGGACTCCGCGGCGACGTCCACCTCGGAGTAGCCCTCCCGCTCGAACCCGGTGGTGAAGGTGATCAGATCCGGGTTGTGCTCCTTGGCCAGCGCGGCGATGGCGGTGGAGTCGATCCCGCCGGACAGGAAGGCGCCGACGGTGACGTCGGCGCGCATGTGCTTGGCCACCGAGTCCCGCATGACCGCGGTGATCTCGTCATGCAGGGCCCGTGACTCGGCGTCGGAGCGGACCGCGACGGGCCGGAAGTCCGGGTGGAAGTAGCGGTCGGTACGGAGTTCTCCGCCGGGGGAGAGGGTGAACGAGGTGCCGGACTCGATCCGGGTGATCCTGGTGTGCAGGGAGGCCGGCTCGGGCACGTACTGCAGGGTCAGGTAGTGCTGCAGCGCGCGGCGGTCCACCTGCTTCGGTACCCCCAGCGAAGGTGCCAGCTCCAGCAGGCTCTTCTTCTCGCTGGAGAACGCGACCCCGCCCGGTCCCGCGCAGGTGAACAGTGGCTTGATGCCGAAGGGGTCGCGCGCGCCGAAGGCCACCCGCTGCTGGGTGTCCCAGATGACGAAGGCGAACATCCCGCGCAGCCGCGCCGTGGCGGCGGGGCCGAAGTGGTGGTAGGCCGCGACGATGACCTCGGTGTCACCCTCGGTGTGAAACGTCACTCCGTGTGGTTCGCGTTGCAGTTCCTCGCGGAGCTCGACGTAGTTGTAGATCTCCCCGTTGAACAGGATCGTGTAGCGCTGCGGCGCCTCCGGCGGGCCCCATCGCAGCGGCTGGTGGGAGTGTTCGAGGTCGATGATGGACAGCCGGTTGAACCCGAGCACCACATCGGCATCGTTCCAGGTCCCGGACTCGTCGGGGCCGCGATGCCGCTGGCAGCGCAGCGCCGCGGTCACGTTCGCCACTCGCTCGGCCGCGTCCTGCTCCGCCGTCAGTAATCCCAGCAACCCGCACACGCATTTGCCCTCTCGTCAGCGGCACCGTTTCCGGGCCGGGGGACGGCCACGGCGGGCCCAGTATGCCGAGCGACGGACGGCGACCCGCGCGCCCCGTGGCTGCAGCGCCGGATTAAGATCTGGACCCAGTCGTGACATTGGGTTGTCGTGACTGGGTTGTCGTGACACTGGGCTGTCGTGCTGAGGGCTGACGAGGGCATCCGGCGACGAGGAGGAACGAGGCGTGGTCGATGTACTCCGCCCCCGCGCGGCTCGGCTGCTGAAGGTGCTCGGGCTGGCCGGTCTGGTTGCGTTCGGGTCCACCGGATGCTCGGTGCACGAGGTGCTCGCGTTCGGCTGGCCGGAAGGGATCACCCCGCAGGCAGAGCAGATGCGCGCGCTGTGGATCTGGGCCACGCTGGCCGCGCTGGTAGTCGGCGCTATCGTCATGGGGCTGATCCTGTGGGCCGTCGCCTTCCACCGCAAACGATCCGATGACATGCCCCGGCAGACCCAGTACAACCTGCCGCTGGAAATCGTGTACACGGTCATCCCGTTCGTGATCGTGGCGGTGCTGTTCTACTTCACTGTGACCGCGCAGAACTTCGTCAACGCCAAGGCCGAGGACCCTGACCTGCGAGTGAAGGTGGTGGGCTTCCAGTGGAACTGGGAGTTCCAGTACCTGCGCGACGAGCCGAACGCGGACGGTGAGTTCGTGGCCCGGCAGACGCAGGCGGGTACGCCAATGTCGACCGTCGGCTCGTCGCGCACCGTCCCGATCCTGGTCGTGCCCACCGATCGACTGGTGGAGTACCGGCTCGAGTCCACCGACGTGCTGCACTCGTTCTTCATCCCGGAGTTCCTCTTCAAGCGGGACGTCTTCCCGCGCCCGGAGAAGAACAACACCGACAACGTGTTTCAGACCACCGTTGAGCGTGCGGGCGCCTTCGTCGGTCGCTGCGCCGAGCTGTGCGGCACCTACCACTCGAACATGACCTTCGAGCTGCGGGCCGTGCCGGGTGACCTGTTCGACCGGTACCTGCAGGTAAGGGCCCAGACCAACCCGCAGACCGGCCAGCCTTACACCGCCGGTGCGGCGCTCGCCCAGCTGGACTGCGGTGAACTGTGCGCCCCCGAGGCGGTGACTACCGCACCGTTCGACACCGACCGCACGTCCGGTGGAACCTCCGGCCGCAACTGACCGCTGGTACCACCGGTCCCTTCCGCAGGTTCGAGAGCGAGGCAGCACGATGAGGGTTGAGGCGCGGATCTTCGAGATCGTCACCGCGTTCTTCTTCTTGTCCGCAGTGGTTTACGGTCTGTGGTCAGGTGGTGAGCCGGTCGGATCGGTCGCGCTGACCCTGACAGGTGGGTTGACCCTCATTATCGGCACCTACTTCAGGTTCGTCTCCCGGCGGGTTCGGATGCGTCCGGAGGACAACGCTGAAGCCGAGATCTCGGACGGTGCCGGCGAGTTGGGCTTCTTCTCGCCCGGCAGCTACTGGCCGTTCGGGATCGCGCTGTCGGCGAGCGTCGTCGGGGTCGCGCTGGCGTTCGCCGAATGGTGGCTGTTAGTGGGCGGCATCGCGCTGGTTCTGATCACCATTGCCGGGCTGGTCTTCGAGTACCACGTCGGCCCCAGGGAGAGCTGAACCCACTCTGTCGGGGCCCCCACCCCACTACCCACTTGTGGGGGCCCCCACCACCTAATCGCTGGGCTGCTGCGGTCGGCCGGCCAGTGTGCGATCCTCGGCCTGGGCGCCCTCCTCGGAGAGCTGATCCGCAGCAGCCGAGTGGCGGCGGGCCTGCTCCAGTGACCTGGCCTGCTCGGGCGGGTCCGGCCGCAGCAGTGACCCTGGCACCGGGGCGCCGGCCGAACCGAGCTGGTTCATCCGCTTGGGCACCGGCGCACCCTGGTACTTGAGTGGGATGGCGTGACCATGCGAGTCGATCCCGCCAAGGGGCTGGTGCACCTCGATGAACTCGCCGTGCGGCAGCCGCTTGATGATGCCGGTCTCAATCCCGTGCTCCAGGACCGCCCGGTCGGCGCGCTGCAGACCCAGACAGATCCGATAGGTCACGTAGTAGGCCAGCGGCGGCACCAGCAGCAGACCGATGCGACCTGCCCAGGTCGTCGCGTTCAGCGAGATGTCGAACACGTAGGCGATCACGTCGTTGCCGCCCGAGAGGAGCAGGATGGCCATGAAGCTGATCGCCATCATGCCCAGACCGGAGCGAACCGGCACGTCCCGCGGGCGCTGCAGGAGGTTGTGGGCGGCGTGATCCTTGGTGAGCTTGCGCTCGATCGCCGGGTACATCAAGGCGAGACTGAACATGATGATGGGCAGTGCCATTGTCGGCCAGAATGACGCGGGGATCATGTAGTCGCCCAGGTAGAGCTCCCAGGCCGGCCACAGCCGGGTGGATCCATCGAGCCAGCCCACATACCAGTCGGGCTGCGAGGCCGCCGAGACTTGCGCGGGGTTGTAGGGGCCGAAGTTCCACACGGGGTTGATCTGGAACAGGCCGGCCATAATGCAGATGACACCGATGTTCACCATCGCGAAGCCGGTGGCCTTCGTCGCGAAGATCGGCAGGATCCGCACGCCGACCACGTTGCGCTCAGTGCGTCCCGGCCCGGGGAACTGGGTGTGCTTCTGGTACCACACCAACCCGAGGTGCACCGCGATGAGCGCGAACAGGATGGCCGGGAGGATGAACACGTGGACGATGTAGAAAAGGGGAATGATCCCTTCGCCGGGGAACTCGTCGCCGAAGATCGCCCAGTGCGCCCAGGTGCCGATCACCGGTGGGGACATGGTGATCGCTGAGATGATCCGCAGGCCGGTGCCGGAGAGCAGGTCGTCGGGCAGCGAGTAGCCGGTGAGGCCCTCGAGTCCGGCGAAGAACGCGATCGCCACACCGATCGTCCAGTTCATCTCCCGCGGCTTGCGGAAGGCACCGGTGAAGAAGGTCCGGAACATGTGGACGACGAGGGCCGCGACGAACAGCAGCGCTGCCCAGTGGTGTACCTGCCGAATGAACAGGCCGCCGCGGACCTCGAAGGAGAGCTCCAGCGTCGACTCGTACGCCCGGGACATCTCGATCCCGCGCAGGTTCTGGTAGGGACCCTGGTACTCGACCTCCGCCATCGACGGGTCGAAGAACAGCGCCAGGTACGTCCCGGAAAGCAGCAGCACGATGAAGCTGTTCAGCGCGATCTCACCGAGCATGAACGACCAATGCGTCGGGAAGACCTTGTTGATCTGTCGCCGTATGCCGGCCGCCAGATGGAACCGCTGGTCCAGCTCGTCTGCCGCGGTGGCGGCCCGGCTTGCAGGCTCGGTCGGTGTCGTCATCGCGCTCATGAGCTCCGCTCCCAGAAAGCCGGTCCTACCGCCTCGATGAAGTCACCCTTGGCGTAGAAGTATCCCTCATCGTCGACGTCGATGTGCAACTGCGGCAGGGCCCTGGTGGCCGGACCGAAGATCGGCTTGGCGTACCGCAGCATGTCGAACTGCGACTGGTGGCAGGGGCAGAGCAGCAAGCCGGTCTGCGACTCGTACAGCGAAGCGGGGCAGCCCAGATGGGTGCAGATCTTCGAGTATGCGTAGAAGTCGCCGTAGTTGAAGTCGACCTGGCCCTGGCGCTTCACGACCTGCGTCGCCTGCTCGGGCCGCAGCCGGATGAGCATCACCGGGTTGTCGGAACCACGCAGCGCCTCGTGGGCCTCCTCCTCGGTCCAGGAGCGCTTGTACGGGAAGACCGTGGCGATACCTCCGGCGGCGATGTCCTCGGGACGAGCCAGGGTGAGCTCGTGGTGTTCGTAGCGCAGGTACACCCGCTCCCCGTCCGGCGAGGCCCAGTCCGTGGTCCACAACGCGGCGTTGTCGCCGCCCTCCCACGGGTTGCGCACCAGCCCGCCCACTGCGAAGACCCCCACCCCCACGCCGAACGCACCGGCACCCAAACCTGCCGCCCGCGTGATCAGTGACCGCCGCCCGAGACCGCTGCGCGCCGCGCTGTCCGCCAGGATCGCTGCGGTGGTGGCCCGGTCCACCTCGGCGGAGGTGCCGACGTGGCGCTGCTGTACCGCGGTCTCGTGCGGTAGCAGCTGCTTGGCGTACGTGATCGTCCCGCCACCGACGGCGAACACCGATATCCCGAACAGCACCCCGACGATCGGGGTATAGAGCTGATAGAGCATGTGTGCGTTGTCCGGGCTGCCGGGCGGGACGTACTCCCAGGGCCAGAGCAGGTAGGCCACGACAGAGCCGAGCCCGGTGAGCGCAGCGAGGATGAACCAGAGTGCGACCTTGTGCTCGGTGCGCCGCTCCGCACGGGTGCCTGGCACCGGGAACGGGTCTTCGCGGTGCGCGAGGGTCACCCCGTCCAGCGCCAAGCCCAGCCGGACCAGTTCGTCCTGACTCAACTTGGACAGGTCCGCGTCGCTGGGAACCCCTCCGGTGGGCCCGCCATGCCCGCTCATGCCTTCGCTCCGACCCACAGTGTGATCGCGACCAGAGCCGAGATCCCGACGATCCAGGCCACCACGCCCTCGGAGATCGGCCCGTAGCCACCGAGAGGGTGGCCGCCCGGGTTGTTGCGATTGCCGGTGATCGACTCGACGTAGGCGATGATATCCCGCTTCTCCTCCGGGGTGAGCTGCCGGTCGGAGAACTTCGGCATGTTCTGCGGACCGGTGATCATCGCGGTGTAGACCTGCTGTGCGTTCACTTCCTGGATCGCGGGCGCGAACTTGCCGGACGACAGCGCGATGCCGCGTCCAGTGAACTGGTGACAGGACGCGCAGTTCAGCCGGAACATGTCACCGCCTGCAGCCGGGTTACCGCCGCTGAGGTCGCCACGCGGCACCGTCGGGCCACCGCCGTTGGCTTGCACATAGGCCCCGAGCGCATCGATTTCCTCGGGTTCGAACTTGACCGGCTTCTCGGTGATCTGCGCCTCCTGGCGGACTGCGGGCATCCGCCCCGTGGAGACCTGGAAGTACACCGCGGCCTCACCGGTGCCGATCAGGCTGGGCCCGCGGTCGGGTACTCCCTGCAGGTTGGCGCCGTGGCAGGTGATGCAGGCATTGTTGTAAAGCTGCTCGCCCTGACGCACCAATGCCGGATCCTCCTGGGCCTGCGCGGTCTGCGGTTGCGGGGCGAAGGCGACATAGAGCCCACCTGCGGACAGCAGCGCGAGGGACAGCGCGAGTATCCCCGACACCCGGCGGCGTAGCCGGCCGCCTGCCCCCGTGCGCGATCGGGCTCGGATCGCCTCGGTAGAGCTCGATCGGCCTTCGGGCTTGTTGGTGGTCATCGGTTTCGGCTATCCCTGCTGTCTGTCGAGTTCGGCTTCTTTGCTGGACGGTCGGCAAGCTCCCGGCGGCGACCGTCTGCACTGCTAGGGCAAGAAGTAGATGGTGGCGAAAAGGCCGATCCATACCACATCGACGAAGTGCCAGTAGTACGACACCACGATCGCTGCGGTGGCCTGTGCCGGGGTGAACTTACTCAGCTTTGTCCGGATGATCAGGAAGATGAACGCGATCAGACCACCGGTCACGTGCAGGCCGTGAAATCCGGTAGTGAGGTAGAACACAGTGCCGTAAGCCCCGGAGGGGATCGTGACGCCCTCGTGGATCAGTTGGACGTACTCGTAACCCTGTCCCAGCACGAACATCGTACCCATGATCAGAGTGATCGTGTACCAGAGCCGCAGCCCGAACACGTCGCCCTGCTCCGCCTTGAACACACCCCACTGGCAGGTGAACGACGAGGACACCAGGATGATCGTGACCACCAGCGCGTAGGGAACGTTGAGATGAATCGGCTCGTCGGTGGACTCGAGGATCGGTGGCCACGGGCCGTCGCTCTGCGCCTTCACCGTGAAGAACATGGCGAACAGACCGGCGAAGAACATCAGCTCGCTGGACAGCCACACGATGGTGCCGACGCTGACCATGTTGGGCCGGTTCAGCGAGTGCACCCGTTGACTGATGGAGGGCGCAGCCAGGCTGGACGAGGAGGTCACGTCAAGCATTATGACCAAAGGTGCCTTCCACGGCGGAGCGGGGGCAGCGCGGCGCCGCCGGATACGATCGCTGCCACTGCACCTCCCGCGGGGGTGGGCCGGATACCATCGTGCTACCGCCTGCGCCGGATACGCTCGCGCGACGGATCCGACCCGGCCGGCCGCGTCCGCTCCGGACGCCGACACGGAGGACCTGCGACCACCCGATGAACGCTCCGAGCGCCGCCACCACCCCCACTGCCCTGGTCTTCAGCCACCGGCCGGAGGTGCGCGAGGCCATCATCAACGCGGTTGGGCGGCGCCCTGCGCCGGATGTCGGCCGACTGGACTACGTCGAGGCGGGAACGATCGCCGAGGTGTTGGCGGCGGTCGATGCGGGCGGTGTGGACCTCGCGATCCTGGACGGTGAGGCACAACCCACCGGGGGAATGGGGTTGTCCCGGCAGCTCAAGAACGAGATCGTGCAGTGCCCGCCGATCGTCGTCGCGGTGCAGCGCAAGGACGATCGCTGGCTGGCCGTCTGGTCCCAGGCCGATGCGGTCCTCGTGCATCCGCTGGACCCGCTGACCGCTGCCGAGACCGTGGCCGAGGTGCTGCGCTCGCACCGGCTGCCGGTAGCGAACGGCTGAGGCCGGCGGCATGGTCGAGACTGCCGGCAACCGCAGCTGGCCCGCCCTGCTCACCCGCCTGATCGCCGGGGTGAATCTGGACACCGGCGATACGGCGTGGGCGATGGATCACGTGATGTCCGGTGCGGCCACGCCTGCCCAGGTGGCCGCATTCGTCGTGGCACTGCGGGTCAAGGGCGAGACTCCGGCGGAGATCGCCGGACTGGCTAGCGGCATGCTGTCGCACGCCCGCCGGGTGCGGGTGCCCGGCCGGGCGGTCGACGTGGTGGGTACCGGGGGGGATCGGGCGCACACCGTCAACATCTCTACGATGGCCGCGCTGGTGACTGCCGCGGCCGGCGCCCCGGTGATCAAGCACGGCAACCGCGCGGCCTCCTCGCAGTGCGGGACCGCGGACGTGCTCGAGGCGCTCGGGGTGGCGATCGACCTGGGCCCTGAGCAGGTCGAGCGGTGTGTTGCGGAGCTGGGAATCGGGTTCTGCTTCGCGCCGGTGTTCCATCCTGCAATGCGGCACGCGGCCGGGCCCCGGCGCGAGATCGGGGTGCCCACCGCGTTCAACTTCCTCGGTCCGCTGACCAATCCGGCGCAGCCGGACGCCGGTCTGGTGGGGTGCGCTGATGAACGGATGGCACCGGTGATGGCCCAGGTGCTCGCCGACCGAGGAGTCACTGTGCTCCTGGTTCGTGGCGATGATGGGCTGGACGAGATCACCACCACGACCACCACCTCGGTGTGGGTGGTCGACGGTGGCGCGGTACGCCGTGACCAGCTGGATCCAGCGGCTCTGGGGGTGCCCGCCGCCCGCCCGGACGATCTGCGCGGTGGGGATGCCGCGACCAACGCCGACGTGGTGCACCGTCTGGTCGCCGGCCGGCCCGGTCCGGTGCGTGATGCCGTACTGCTCAACGCGGCGGCCGCGCTGGCCGCGCACCATGGCCTTACCGGCGACCTGATCGCCGATCTGGCAGGCGCGGCACAGCGAGCCACCGAGGCGGTCGATTCCGGTGCCGCGGCCTCGTTGCTGGAGCGGTGGGCGAAGCTGACCACCGAGCTCTCCGGCGCGCCCCGCTGATCGGGTATCCACCAGCACGATCGCGGTGATCACGTCAGACCTCCTGAGCCGGCCGGGGTCGGGCAGCACGATGGTAATGCGGATCCTTGACCGCCGATCTCGGTGCTGGTGTCGGTGGCAGCGGCGCCGCCAGCGTTGCGGACAGCTAGCCTCACCTGCGTGCCCGCGATGCAGCCACTGGCCGGGCCGGACCCTCCGGCCGCTGCCGAATCTCCCGGTGGCCCGCCCGCCGACACCACTGTGGAGGATCAGCTTCGGGCGGCGGACGCTAGCGCCTGCGCCGAAACCGATGACGAGTCCACTGTGGACTGGGACGCACTGCCTGATGCGGTACGGCTGCGGCTGGCCGACGTCACGGCGGGCGCGGTGGCTGGGCTCCCCGGTTCGGACCTGCCAGCCGCGGTCCGTCCAGTGGCCCGGTTCGCCCCCGCCAAGCGGGCCCGCCTAGGAGGCCCGGCGTTGCTCGCCGGATTGCGGGACTCGGCCACGTTCCGCGCTGCGGTCATCGAATGGGCCCGCGCGAATCGACCTGAGGCGCTCGATGCCACCGCATCAGATACCGCATCCGCGGCGGCGGCAGCGGTGTTGCTAGGCACCCAGGATGCTGGTGAGCAGGTCGCCGAGGTGGCCCGCCGCAGCTCCGGTGCCCAGCTGCGCGCCGAGCGTGACGCCGCACTGGCCAAAGTGGAACGGCTGACCGTGGAGAATCGGCGACTGCGTCGCGAGTTGGACGCGGCCACTGCGGCGGCGCAGCGTGCCGGGGCTTCCGGCGAGGCCGATGCCAGTCGGCTGCGCAGCAGGCTCCGGGAGCAGGGCGCGCGGTTGCGACAGGCCCTGGACCGGGCGGACGAGGCTATGCAGGACCGCGACGCCGACCTCACCGAGGTTCGCAGTGCACTGGCCGCGGCGGAGGCGCAACGGGACCGCGAGCGGGAGCGGGCCGAGCTGGCGAGCCGACGTGCGGAGCGGGCGGCGGCAGAGATCGAGACAGCCCGCCAGGCTCTCCGTGAGGCGCGGGCCGCCGATGAGGTTCGGCTGGCGCTACTGGTGAATACCGTGGCCGGTGCGGTGGCCGGGCTGCGCAGGGAGCTGGCGCTGGGCGAGCACGCGGCCACCGGCGGGCCTCGACCGGCCGACCTGGTCAGTGGGGGGAGCCCGCCGAGCGTAGGCTCGGGGCGGCTGGTGGATCCTGCGGCGCTGGACCGGCTGCTCGCGCTGCCCGTGGTGCACCTGGTGGTGGACGGTTACAACGTCACCAAGACCGGTTATCCCGACCTCACCCTGTCCGACCAGCGAGACCGGCTCATCGGCCAGCTCGCTGCGCTGGCCGCGCGCACCGGCGCCGAGATCACCGTGGTGTTCGACGGAGCTGCGGTGGTCGCCGTGCCCGTCACCGCATCTCGCGGCGTGCGAGTGTTGTTCTCCGACCCCGGCGTGCTCGCTGACGACGTGATCCGGGGCCTCGTGGCGGCCGAGCCACAGGGCCGCCCGGTGGTCGTCGTCTCCTCCGACCGAGCCATCGCTGAGTCGGTGCGCCGCTGCGGTGCGTATCCGGTGCCCTCCGCCGTATTGCTCACCCGGCTGAACCGCAGCTGAACCAGACCGGCCAGACTCGCACGTTTGCCAACACCAGACTGCTGCGCGGCAGGCAGCCCGCGGAATTGTCGGTACCTCGCTCTACTGTCGGCTTAACGAGATCATCAGCGAGATGGGAAGCCGATATGATCGTGGATTGCGACTGCTGTGAGGTTCGCGGTGATGCCTGCCGGGAGTGCGTCATTACCGTGCTGCTCGGGGCGCCGCCAGGCGGACTCGAACTCGACGGCACCGACCGCAGAGCGCTCGACACTCTGGCCGCGGCCGGCATGGTGCCCCGGCTGCAGTTGGTGGAATGTGATGCAGATCACAGTACGCCCCCGACAAGGGCTGGCGCCGGCACTGATCGCCACGCTGAGCGGTCCGTCTTCGGCGATCAGCGGTCAGTAAGACACGTAGGCTGATTGGATGAGCTGAACGTCGGTTACGCCGGTCGTGCCTTGGCCGCACCCCTCGCCCCTTCGTAGCCGTCCCGGTGGTGGACAGCGGCGGTGACCTTTCGTAGCCTTCCCGAGACTTCGCGGTAGGTGCCACCCAGACCGGGCGGCAACGCAGGTCGCCGCCGAATCGGCTGCGTCACGTGGCCGAGCCGGGGACCCAATCTGTTGGGGTGAATCCGGGTAGTCGCAGGTAGCTACCCGGTAGGGCGTCAACTTCCGGCCCGAACCCGTCAGCTAACCCGGTAGGCGGTCGAGGGAAGAGGAGACCGACGCGACGTGTCGTCGCCCCGTGTGAAGCGCACCGTCCGCGGTGCGATGGCTGCCACCGCCGTCACCGCCCTGGTGACCTTGGTTCCCACGTCGGCTATCGCCGATCCCGCACTGCCCGATGACGCATCAACTGCCGTACAGCAGCTCGCCGAGCTGAACCGGGAGGCAGAGGTACTCACCGAGCAGTGGCACTTCGCCCGCGACCAGCTCGAGGCACGTCGTGCTGAGCTCGATCGGGCCAGGGCTGATGCTGTTGCCGCCACCGCCGCGGGCGAGCAGGCCAGGCTGGTCCAGGACGAGTACCGCGGCCAGGTCGACCGGCTGACCAATGCGTCGTTCCAGGGTGCGCGCCTCAACCGGCTGTCTGCTCTCCTGGTCAGTGACTCCCCCGAGGAGTTCCTGGACCAGATGTCGGCGCTGGACGTGCTCGCGGTGGACAACAAGGAGGCTCTGGACCGGCTGACCGGCGCGGTCACCCAGGCTGGGCAGGCCGAGCAGGCGGCCAGCGACGCGGCAACCCGGGCCGACAAGGCCGCGCAGGACGCGGCCCGCCTCGAGGGCGATTTGACCAGCGCCCGCGACGACATGGATGAGAAGATCGAACTGGTCGAGGAGCGCCTCGCCGAGCTCGACGAGGAGGAACATGCCTCCCTCATCTCCGATGGAGAGATAGACGTCCCCATTCCCATCATCGGCGGCGGTGCCGGGGCCGAAGCGGTGCGGGCCGCGCTGAGCGCTCAGGGCTCGCCGTACAGCTGGGGCTCCGAAGGCCCGAATTCCTTCGATTGCTCCGGCCTGGTGAAGTGGGCCTACGAGCAGGCCGGCGTCTCGGGTCTACCGCACTCCAGCAGGCAGCAAGCGCAGCTGGGTAGCAGCGTGAGCCGCTCGGCATTGCAGCAAGGTGATCTCGTTGCGCTGTACTCGCCGGTCAGCCACATCGGTCTCTACGTCGGTGACGGGCGTTACGTGCACGCACCGCAGGCCGGCGACGTGGTGAAGGTGAGCTCAGTGCCGTGGGGCGATGTCACCGCAATGCGCAGACTCGGCTGAGTGGCTGCCTGCCGGGCACGGTTACCCTCGCGCGGTGCCGCGGACCCTGCTGGTGAGCAACGACTTCCCCCCCCGCCTCGGTGGCATCCAGGCATACCTACACGAGCTGGCTCTGGCGTTGCCCGCGGGCGAACTCGCGGTCTACGCGCCGGACTGGCCCGGGGCGGCCGCCTTCGACGCGCAGCTGCCGTTCCCGGTCGTGCGGTATCCCGGAGCGCTCATGCTGCCCACCCCGCCGGTACTGCGGCGCGCTGTCGGGCTCCTGCGTGAACTGCGCTGCGAGACCGTGTGGTTCGGGGCCGCGGCCCCCCTCGCATTGCTGGGTCCGGCACTGCGACGCGCCGGGGCGCGCTGGGTGGTGGCCAGCAGTCACGGACACGAGGTGGGCTGGTCGATGCTGCCCCCCGGCCGGATGGCGCTGCGGCGGATCGGCACGGATGCCGACGTGGTCACAGTGGTGAGCCACTACACCCGACGCCGGGTTTCTGCTGCCTTCGGTCCGCAGGCTGGACTCGAACTCCTCCCGCCGGGGGTGGATGGTGAGACGTTCCACCCGGATCCCGGTGCGCGGGCGGAGATCCGGCGCCGGCACCGGCTCGGCTCAGCTCCGGTGGTGCTGTGCGTGTCCCGGTTGGTGGCACGTAAAGGGCAGGACGTGCTGGTCCGGGCGCTGCCCGCGATTCGCGGGCAGGTGCCGGGGGCGCTGCTCATGCTCGTTGGAGGGGGACCTCGGCGCGCCGCGCTGCGGCGCCTGGCGCAGTCCTGCGGCGTCGCCGATGCCGTGCTGTGCACCGGTTCGGTACCAGGGGCAGCGCTGCCCGCGTACTACGCCGCAGGGGACGTCTTCGCGATGCCCTGCCGGAACCGGGGCAAGGGGCTGGACGTCGAGGGGCTCGGCCTGGTGTTTCTCGAGGCGGCAGCCACCGGCTTGCCCGTGATCGCCGGGGACTCGGGTGGTGCCCGGGAGACCGTCCGCCCCGGAGAGACCGGCCACCTGGTGGACGGCCGGGACGTGGCGGCGGTAGCGCAGGCGATTGCGACCCTGCTGGCCGATCCTGATCAGGCCCTAGCCATGGGCCTGCGGGGGCGCCGCTGGATGCAGCAGGACTGGACCTGGCCGTGCCGCGCTGAGCGGCTCGGTATGCTGCTGCGCAGCCTGTGAGTGGCGTCAGCGCAAGTAGAGAGCGTCGATCTCAGCGGCGAAGTCCTTGGCCACCACCGCGCGCTTGAGCTTGAGGGTCGGGGTGAGCTGGCCACCCTGCTCGGTGAAGTCGACCGGCAGGATTCGGAACCTGCGAATCGTCTCGGCCTTCGAAACGGCCTTGTTGGCCTCGTCCACTGCGGCCTGCACCTCGGCGAGCAGATCCTCGTCGTCGGCAAGGTCGGCCGCCGTGCCGGCCGCGGGCTTGCCGTGCGCGGCGGCCCAGGCCGGGAGTGCCTCGGCGTCGAGGGTCAGCAGTGCTGTGATGAAGGGCTGCCGGTCGCCCACCACCATGCACTGGCTGATCAACCGATGGGCCCGGATCCGGTCCTCCAGCACCGCGGGGGCGACATTCTTGCCCGCTGCCGTGACGATGAGCTCCTTCTTACGGCCGGTGATCCGCAGGAAACCGTCCTCGTCCAGCTCCCCGAGGTCCCCGGTGCGGAACCAGCCGTCGACGAGGGCATCCTCGGTAGCCTGCGCGTTGTGCCAGTAGCGGCGCAGCACGCCGGGGCTCTTGATCAGCACCTCACCGTCGTCATCGATCCTGATCGTGACGCCGGACACCGGCTGACCCACCGTGCCAATCTTGAGACGGTGCTCGGTGTTCACCGTGGAGGCCGCGCTCGTCTCGGTGAGGCCGTAGCCCTCCAACACCGGCAGACCGATACCGCGGAAGAAGTGTCCGAGTCGCTCGCCCAGCGGCGCGCCGCCGGAGACCGCGGCGAGGCACCGGCCGCCCAGCACCGCCCGCAGCTTGGCATAGACCAGGTGGTCGAACACTGTGTGCTTGGCCCGCAGGACCAGTCCGGGACCGCCGGTGTCCCGGGTCTGGCTCCACTCGACGGCGGTGGCCTCGGCGGCGTCAAAGATTCGGCCCCTGCCTGCGGCGTGCGCCTTCTGCTTCGCGGCGTTGTAGACCTTCTCGAACACCCGCGGCACCGACAGCACGAAGGTGGGCCGGAACTCACCCAGCTCGGTGACCAGGTTCTTCACATCCGGGGTGTGCCCGAGGGTGATCCGCGCATACACCGAGCAGCACTGGATGATCCGGGCGAACACGTGGGCCAGGGGCAGGAACAGCAGCACCGAGTTCCCCGGCTGCATCAGCCGGGGAAAGCCGGCCACCGCGGCCCGGGTCTGGGCCAGCAGGGCGTGGTGAGTGAGCTCGCAGCCCTTGGGTTTGCCGGTGGTTCCCGAGGTGTAGATCAGCGTCGCCTGATCGTCGGCGCCGACTGCGGCGGCGCGCTCCCGCGCGGTGTCGTCGCTGATCTCGGCGCCCAGTGCGGCGAGTTCGTCAATCGCGGCGGCCGCCCCCTCACCGGCCGTCACAGGCTCGATCTGCCACACGATGCGCACGTCGCCGAGCCGGTCCACCAGGCCGCGCACCATCTCACGGTGGACGGCGGTCTCGACTACGATCGCTTTGGCGCCGGAATCGGACAGGATCCACTCCACCTGCTCGGGGGAGGACGTCTCATAGATCGGCACCGTGGATCCGCCCGCCGCCCAGATCGCGTAATCCAGCAGGGTCCACTCGTACCGGGTCTTGGACAGCAGGGCGACTCGGTCCCCGCGCTCGATGCCCGATGCAATGAGACCCTTGGCCACCGCGGTTACCTGGTCCGCGAAGTCCCGCGCCGTGACGTCGGTCCATCCGCCGTCGACCCGCCGGCGGAAGCTGACGCTGCTGGCGAACCGTTCGGCGTTCGCCCACACCACATCGGTGAGGTTCTCCTCGTCGGCCACCGTGGTGGTGGCACGAACAGTGAACTCCCGCACACGGACCTCCGGGGGGTTGGTGAGCTCGACATACCGCTATGTGAGGCGGCTGTCACTGTCAATCTGGCACTGTCAATCGGGTCTTCAGTATCGAACGTATCGCGCTCCGCGTTTCGCTGCGAGGCTGTGGCACATGACGAGTCGGGGAACATGACGAGGCGGGGAACATGACGAGGCGGGGAACATGACGTCGGTCGACGTGGTCGACGAGACCTGGTTCGCGGTGCCCGCGCGTCTGCTGGCTGCCGTGTTCGCCCAGCCCCAGTGCTGGCCCCAGATGTGGCCCGACCTACGGCTGGAGGTGTTCGCCGATCGGGGTGAGGAGGGGATGCGTTGGACGGTCACCGGGGCACTGGTGGGCAGCATGGAGGTGTGGCTGGAGGCGGTGAACCCCGGCGGGGCGCCCGGCACCATGCTGCATTACTTCCTGCGCGCCGACGCGCCTGGCCCGGACGGCGCGATCCATCCGCTGCCGCCGCGACGCGCCACGGCCGAGGCGGCCCGGCGGCAGCGCGCAGCCAAGCGGTTCACCCTCACGCTCAAGCGGCATCTGGAGGGCGGGCGCGCTCCGGGCGAACCGCCGCGCCACGACGGGTGAGGGCGGCCGGGTAACCTCCGCCTGGTGCGGCTCCATGTGGTGTCCGACGTGCACGGCAACGCGGACGCCCTGGCCAGGGCGGGTACCGGCGCCGATGCGCTGCTCGTGCTCGGAGATCTGATCGACTTCGTGGACTACCACGATTACTCCGCCGGGATCCTCGGCACGGTCTTCGGGCCTGCTGCGGTGCGCCGCTATGCCGAGTTGCGCTCCGGGGGCGCGCGGTGTGCGGCGTTCGCCTATGTGCGCGAGCTGTGGGCGCGGCTGGAGAACCCTCGGCAGGTGGTGCAGGAGGCCGTCGCCGAGCAGTACGAGCGACTGTTCGCGGCATTGCCCACCCCGACCTACGCCACACCCGGCAATGTGGACCTGCCCGAGATGTGGCCACGGTTCGCTCATGCCGGGGTGCAGGTCCTGGACGGCCAGTCCGCCGAGATCGGTGGCCTGCGTTGGGGCTTCGTCGGCGGTGCGCTGTTGCCTGCCGGGGCCGTCCCGCGGCGGGGCGTGGCGTTCCACCCATACGTGCGGACTGCGCAGGAGTATGCGGCGGCCGTGGCGGCGCTGGGCCGGGTGGATGTGCTGTGCAGCCACATCCCGCCCGCGGTACCCGAGCTGGTCTACGACGTGCACGCCCGGCGCCCCGAGATCGGCTCCGAACAGCTACTCGGGTTGATCTGGCGGGACCGCCCACGTGCCGCGCTGTTCGGACATGTGCATCAGCCGCTGGCCCAGCGAGTCCGGGTCGGGCGTACTGAATGCGTCAACGTGGGGCACTTCCAGCGGACCGGCACCCCACACGTGGTGCAGTGGTGAGCGTGGTGCAGTGGTGAGCGTGGTGCAGTGGTGAGCGTGGTGCAGTGGTGAGCACTGCCTGCACGCAACGCCCGGTAGCCTGCCGACATGGCCGACCAGTCCACCCAGTCCATCGTCATCGACGCCGAGCCCGAGGCGATCATGGACGTGATCGCCGACTTCTCCGCCTACCCGGAGTGGGCCTTGGCCGTGAAGAAGGCGGAAGTGATTACTCCAGGCAGTGCCGGTCGCGCCGAGCGGGTACGTTTCCTGCTGGACGCGGGCCTGGTCAAGGACGAGTACGTGCTCGCCTATATCTGGTCCGCGGACGGGCTGACGGTGAGCTGGGAACTGGTCAAGGGCCGGATGCAGAAGGCCCAGCGCGGCTCTTACGTCCTGGAACCTGCGGGCGGGTCGACCACTGTGACGTACAGCCTCATGGTGGACCTGGCGATTCCGATGATCGGGATGTTCAAGCGCAAGGCCGAGCGGGTGATCATGGACACTGCCTTGAAGGAGCTCAAGCGCCGCGTGGAGCATCGGCACTGAGACTGGGAAGGCGGCCGGGTGCGTGTCGTGCTCTTTGCCGGTAAGGGCGGGGTAGGCAAGACCACCCTCGCTGCGGCCACCGGGGCGGCGCTGGGCGCTGCCGGGCGAAAGACGCTTGTGGTGTCCACCGACCCCGCGCACTCGCTGGGCGACACGCTGGACGTCCGGCTGAGTTCCGCGCCGGCCGAGGTGGACGAGGGCCTTTTCGCCGCTGAGGTGGACACCCGCGCCCTGCTCGGCGGCGCCTGGTCCACCCTGCGTACCCATCTCAGCACCCTGCTGGCCGGTGCCGGGGTGGACGAGATGGTGGCCGAGGAGCTGACCATGCTGCCCGGGTTCGAGGAGTTGCTGGCCCTGTCCGAGGTGCAACGGATGGCGCGTACCGGACCGTGGGACGCGGTGGTCGTGGACTGCGCGCCCACCGCGGAGGCGATGCGGCTGCTTGCCCTGCCCGAGGTCGGCGCGGGCTACCTGGAGCGGGTGTTCCCCACCCACCGGCGGATGGTGCGGGGGATGCTCGCCGGACTGGCCGGATCGCACTCGTCGGCGCAGCGCTGGGATGCCGCCGCCGCCGCGCTGAGCCGGCTGGCCGAGCACCTGGAGTCGCTGCGGTCGCTGCTCACCGATGCCGTGGTCACCTCCGTGCGGCTGGTGCTCACCCCCGAGCGGGTGGTGGTCGCAGAGACCCGCCGCTCGATCACCGCGCTGGCCCTGCAGGGGATTCGGGTGGACGGGCTGCTCGCCAACCGGCTGGTACCTGCGCTGGGCGGCACGGCGAGGGGACCGGCGGCGGACTGGGTGCGCACCCGCCGTCAGGAGCAGGACGCGGTGCTGGCCGCGCTTCGTGCCGATCTGCCTGATGTGCCGGTGCGCACCGTCGAGCACCGGGCGGTCGAACCGGTGGGACTTGCGGCGCTGCGCGAGCTCGCGGCTGACCTGCATGGCGCTACCCCCGGTGCTGACCTGTCGCTGGACCTCAGCGCGGGTGAGCTCCCCGCGCCGATGCTCGCCGTCACGCACGTCGGGGGGACCGGTCTGGACACCGAGTACCGGCTTCGGCTGTCGCTGCCGTTGCTGGCTGCCGATGCCGTGCAGTTATCCCGAGTGGACGACGATCTTGCGGTGACCGCCGCCGGCCACCGGAGGCTGGTGGCGCTGCCCTCGGTCCTACGGCGCTGCACGGTCACCGGGGCCGAGGTGGACGACGCCGGGCTGGTCGTGCAGTTCCGGCCAGACCCGGCAGTGTGGATGCGATGACTGGGCAGGTCTCGGTTCAGCACATCGGGGTGCGCGCAGCTGCTGGCGAGGACGGCGCAGCCGGGTGCTGACCGTGGGTGTCGACGTCGGTGGCACCAGCGTGCGAGCCGGTCTGGTGGACGCTGCGGGCACCGTGCTGGAGGTCCGGCGGGTCGTCACCCCGACCGGTGGCCAGGCGCTGGAGGACGCGATCGTCGGGGTGGTGAGCGAGCTCGTCGCGGCTCATCGCGGAGTGCGTGCGGTCGGGCTCGCCGTGGCCGGTTTCGTGAGCCACGATCGTCGGCACGTCGGGTTTGCCCCGCACCTGTCCTGGCGTGGCGTTCCGGTGGCCGAGCGGATCGAGCACCGGCTCGACCTCCCGGTGCTGCTCGAGCATGACGCCAACGCGGCGGCGCTGGCCGAACACCGCTTCGGGGTGGCGCTCGGCGGCGGGGTGGGCCTACTGGTGGTGCTGGGTACCGGGATCGGCGCGGCGCTGATGATCGACGGTGAGCTTTTCCGTGGTGCCCACGGGGTGGCGCCCGAGCTGGGCCATCTCCGGCTGGTGCCCGGAGGGCGGCCCTGCGCATGTGGCAAGCGCGGCTGCTGGGAGCGTTACTGCAGCGGCACCGGTCTGGCGACCACCGCGCTCGAGTTGCTCGCCGCGCAGCCCGGGGCCTCCGGTCCGCTGGCGCGGGAGGTGGGCGGGGATCCGCAACGGCTCTCCGGTGAGCGAGTGGCGCGCGCGGCCCGCAACGGTGACCCGGTCGCCCTCGCCGCGATGACCGAGCTGGCCCGCTGGCTGGGCGAGGGGCTCGCGCTGGTCGCCGACGTCTACGACCCCGAGGTGGTGGCAATCGGGGGAGCGGTGTCAGAGTCCGCTCCGCTGTTTCTCGACGAGGCACGCGAGCACTACGCCGCGCAGGTGACCGGCTCCGGGTACCGGCCGCTGGCCCGCGTCCGCACCGCGCAGCTCGGCGCCGAGGCAGGCATCGTCGGGGCCGCACTGCTCGCGCGGTCGATGCCCTGAGCCGGCTCCAGGTTTGGCGCACCCGCCGATCTCGTCGGGTTAACCTTCGTTAACAGCTCGATCCTTCAGGAGGCGTGCGGTGAACTCCGACTTCGGTGTCTACCAGCTCGGTGCGGAGCACGAGGCGCTGCGGGAGGCGGTGCGCGCGATGGCCGAGAAGGAGATCGCCCCGCACGCGGCTGCCGTCGACGAGCAGGAGCGATACCCGGAGGAGGCGCGCGCCGCGATGGTGCGCTCGGGCTTCCACGCGGTGCACGTGCCGGAAACCTATGGCGGTGAGGGTGCCGACTCGGTGGCCACCTGCATCGTCATCGAGGAGGTGGCGCGAGTCTGCGCGTCGTCTTCGCTGATCCCTGCGGTGAACAAGCTGGGCACCATGGGGCTGCTGCTGGCCGGATCGGACGAGCTCAAGAAGCAGGTGTTGCCCTCGGTGGCCACCGGGGTGGCGATGGCCTCCTACGCGCTGTCCGAGCGGGAGGCGGGCAGCGACGCGGCAGCGATGCGCACCAGGGCCCGGCGGGACGGCGACCAGTGGATACTCAACGGCACCAAGTGCTGGACCACCAATGCCGGCGAGTCCACCTGGTACACCGTGATGGCGGTGACCGACCCGGACCAGGGCTCAGGCGGAATCAGCGCCTTCATCGTGCATGCCGACGACCCTGGCTTCTCGATCGGCCCCAAGGAGCGCAAGCTCGGCATCAAGGGCAGCCCGACCCGGGAGATCTACTTCGAGGACTGCACGATCCCGGCCGACCGCATCATCGGCGATCCCGGCACCGGGTTCAAGACGGCCCTGCAGACCCTGGACCACACCCGTCCGACCATCGGTGCGCAGGCTGTGGGCATCGCACAGGGTGCCGTGGATGCCTCGATCGCCTATGTGAAGGAGCGCAGGCAGTTCGGTCAGCCGATCGCTGATTTCCAGGGCATCCAGTTCATGCTGGCCGACATGGCGATGAAGACCGAGGCCGCCCGCCAGCTCGTGTACCTCGCCGCGGCACGCGCCGAGCGCGGTGAGGGCAAGCTCGGGTTCATCTCCTCGGCGTCGAAATGCTTTGCTTCCGATGTGGCGATGGAGGTGACCACCGACGCCGTGCAGCTCTTCGGCGGGTACGGCTACACCAGGGACTTCCCGGTCGAGCGGATGATGCGCGACGCGAAGATCACCCAGATCTACGAGGGCACCAACCAGATCCTGCGCATGGTCATGGCCCGCGCCCTGCTCAAAGGCTAGATCAGGCTCAGACAGCCACCGTAGACCCGGTCGCTACCGGTCGGCAGACGCGAATGCCCACACTACGACCTCGCCGTACCGAAGTACGCGATCCCCGATGCGATAACCGGGCTTGAGGACCTCGGCGACGACACCGTCCAGCGAAGCGTCGGAGGTGTTGGCCGAGCGAACTACCCGGGTCTCTCGGCGGTCGAATTTCGTGCCTTCCTCGGGCGTGAAGGTCTCGACGCCTTGGCGTTCCAGGATCAGTTCCACGTCAGCCGTGACGTCCCGCAACACGCGGTTGATGTCGTCCGGAGTGACAGCTTCGCGCTGGAGCCAGGCGCGCCCGTTGCGCAAGCAGGTATCCGCGAGGGAGATCAGGTCGCGTACCACCGGGTCTCGGGCACGCTCGAGTTCCGCGCGGCGGAGCTGTTCGTTCTCGTCGTGTAGTTTGTCTATGAGAAGACGTTGGTGGTCGTAGGTTTGCGTGCTGTGGTGAAAATCATCACGCAGCCCCTCCACCGCATTGGTGAGTCCTCGGATGGCGGCTTCGGTGGACGATACGGCGTGTGATTGGTCATCGGCTGGTTCGCCGCCACCCTCTGGTTCCTCAGCGTTCATCATCCACGACCTCACTCATTTGGCTGTTGATTGATGGGAACGGCGATCATCCTGCGGCCAGAATCACCAAGATGATGACCGTCCCGAGTGCAGACAGCACCAGAATCACGCCTGCGGTGCGTCGAGCGTTGACGATCTGCTGCGGTATGCTAGTCACTTCGCCCCCCGCTTGTCGAGTAGCCACAAGATCGGGGCAGCGGTGTCGTCATTGCGGATCACGGCGCGGGTGCGGCCGCTGGCACGAGCACGCAACCTGAACGCGTCGAGAGCGCTGACGGCGAAATAGCCGCACCGATCGAAGGTGTTTTCCAGGGCGGCCACCAGACCGCGCTGTCCGGCGACGGACTCCAGCCAGTTCCGGACAGCGTCCGAACGGGTGGCGCGCTTGGTGTGGTCGTCCGCGGCGTCCCCGAGCTCGTCGTAGGGGTGAGCGAGCTCGGAGATCGCCAGCAGGCCGTCGCACTTGGTCAGCACCACAGCGACCGGGACGGCCATCTTCCGGTCGGTTCGGACACTCAGGTTCTCCCGCAAGGTCTGCACGAACCGGCCGAACACCTCGTCGGTGTCGGCCTGCGAGTGACGAAGGCCAGCCAGGACGTCGGGTTTGACGACGCGGCGAATCGTCTCGAACGAGAATGGGTCGACAATGAGAACGACGCCCTCGGTATGACCGAGAAACCGGAACGTCGCGACCCCATCGCTCGTCTCGTACCGCTCCCCGGCCGCGTCGTACAGATACATCAGGCGACGACTGCTGGAGCCCTCGGGACCGATGTAGATGTTGAATGCCTGCACTGAGATCTCCGGCAGGGTCGCGCCGATGCCGCCGAAAGCGGCCTCTTCGAGCGCGGACCGCACCCTGACGTATTCCTGCTTGGCCTGCAGAGCGGCGAATTCAAAAGCAGAAGGGTCCTCCGATGACCGTGCCTGCGTCTCCAGGCTCGCCACGCCGGCCATCATGAACACTGTCTTCCCAGCCGCCCTACCCGCGACCACCGGGACGTGGAAGGTCGGGGTGGTCAACCCCTTCACGGGCAAGGGCTTGTTGCAGCCTTCTTGCTGGCAGTAGGCGGGCAGCTTCCATTTCCCTTTCGCCAGCAGCGTCGGCAAGGAGTTCCCGCAGCGGCAGACGTGGGAGAACACCCCCAGCGAGCCGGGGATCAGCCGCCGATGCAGCGCCGGATTCCCCGGTGGGCAGTACGGGCAACCGTAGGCGGGGGACCCCGCGCGCCGGTGGCAACTGCCGCATTCCAGGGTGATGCCGCGGATCTGCAACATTGCCAGCTCCGCCACGCGCAGCAGTCCGGCGAACACGACGGTGCCGAGCAGGGTGAGCCCGAGCAGGAACCCGAAGACCGCAGAGACGAGCGTGGCGAGAACGGCGGCCGCAGCTGCCCCCAAGCCCACCCCGGCCATCCCGCCCACCATCGGACCGAACGTGATGACCTTGGCGAGTGGGGTCAGGTCAGGGTCCAAAGCTAACCGGGAGCCTATCGACGACCAGGTGTCGAAGATCCGCTGGGCGATCGAATCGCGTTCGTTCGGTTGCGATTCCGCCGATCGGCCCGCAGCGGGACTCCCGGTGAACGTGCGCTCCCAGCCGTGCCGGGCGGCGGCCTGCACCGCCAGTGCGTAGTCACGGAATACCGGGCCGAAGAAGTAGCTGCGGTAGGCGGGGTCGCGCTGCTGCGGGCCCGAGTCGGGTGGTGGTGGCTCGATGCGCAGGTGCTCGATCGGGGCGGTCCCCCGGAAGACCCAGGCCGTGGCGGTGGCGTACTCAATCAGGACCACGCAGGCAGCGATCGCTCCAGTCACGGCTGCGGCCAGCGGAGCTACCAGTGTGTAAGAGAAGTAGAGCACCACCAAGAAGAGCACCACGCCGACGAGCCACACTAGTCGTCACCGCCTGATGCGCGGCGGCCCAGGAACCGGGCAACAGCCGATTTCGGAAGGTTGTGCTCGCGCCAGTCATTCCACCAGGACGGCCAGTTCTTCGCTGCCCGCTTCCCCGTGGTGGGCAGCAGCGGTGCGAGCTCGGATTGCCTGATATCGAAGGAGCGTCCGATGGCCGCGAGTTCACGTTTGCTCTTGCGGGCCAGGGCATCTCGGCACGTGGTGTCGAGGAGCCTGCGCCCGGCATCGTCCTGGTCCGCGAGGAATACGACGGCGGGCAGTACTGCCGTGATGGTGAATGGCTTGGCCGAGGCCAGGACGACCTTGAGCCGGCGGCCATAGACCGTCAGGAAGTCCCGCGCCCCGGAATCCCGAACGACTCGGAGCAGGACCTGTGCGTGATAGTTCGAGTCGGTGAGCGACAGCATCCACGTCGTGACGGCCTCGAGAGTCCAGCCCGCGACGGCGGCGGCCGCGCCCGCCGTGCACCGAACGGTGTCCACCGCTGCTTGCGCCGTCTTCTCCGAGGGTTGTGGGGAGCTGTTGAAGTGTGTGCCCCGACGAATGCAGTCGAGGGTGTCCACCGCAGTGGCCAGTGTCCCGGCGATCGGCTCAGCGGCGAGCAGGTCGGCCAACTCTGCGTCCTCCGCTGTCAGCCCCGCGCCTTCCGCATCCTCGATCAGGCGCTCCACGAGCCACTGCGGGACACTCGTCGCGCCGAGCACGGCCGCGTCGAGGCGACGGCACAGCTGCACGCCCTCGCCGGCGGTCGGCAGATCCGGCCAGAGCAGCGCCGCGTAGCGCTCGACGGCTTCCGGTCTCGCGGGGACCTGCACCGCATGGAGCAGAGCAGGCACCCGGCCTGCCCGGCTGGCTCGGGCGCGGACCAGCGAGGCGGCCAGCGCGCAGCGCGAGCCGCCCGGCGCGACCGACGTGAGCAGGTCGGCGGCCGCCGGGGACAGCAGTTCCTCGACCGCCGTGTCGAACAGGGCGTCAGGCGCGAGCCGGTCCTCGAGCTGTGCACAGACGAGCGGCAGCAGCCGTTCGACATTCGGTAGCCGCCTCAGCTGAGTGGGCGCGTCCGGGATGTGCGGGTTGAGCAGTTCGGCAAGCACGACCTCGACGACTTGGGACTGCAGCTCGGTGCTGGGCGGCCGGACCCCCAGCCGGGCCAAGGTGCCGAGCACGCTCGCCGCCGTGGCGAGCTGTGGGGACGCCTTCAACGCGCCACCTGCCCACGCGACTGCGGTCTGCTCACGCCGCCCGCTCGTCCGGGTCGGGAGCCAGATCGTGGCCGGGTCCAGGGCACCGTCAGCGATCTGGGACAACGCTGCCCGCACGTATGCGGACTCGAGCTCCGGTCCGGGCGCGGCGCCGCTGCGGCTGGCCGCTGCGAACACCGCGGACCAGCTCTCGACGTCGTCGGAAAGGCCGACCCGACGGATCTGCTCGTCCACCCGCTGCCACAGCACGGGGGTCAGCGCGGACGGCAGCCGACGCAGCGCAAACTCCACGACCTGCAGGGGTGCCCGCACCGTGCCGGATGAGCCCGGAACGGCGAGCTCGATCAGGTCCGCGAACTGATCGAGCTCGGCCGCCTCGAGCGGGGGCGAAACGTGGGCGGCCAGCGCGACGACCTCTCCGACCGCGGCCACCCCGCGTGTCCAGCAGTTGCGCAGCACGTTCGCATAGCGGCTGGTACTTCCGTCGCCTGAGTCCTCGGTGGCCAGTGTGACCACGAGCTGGTCGCCATAGGGACTGCTGATGACCTCGACGTCCGGGGTGGTTCCGGCCACCAGCACATCCGCATCCGCTGGGGACGAGGTGAACGTGGTGAACGACACCGTGCGCGCCAGCGTCGCAGGCAGCGACCGCGTCACCGCCGCGAGGGCACGGGCGACGTCCACCGCGTCCGGCGCCACGACCACGATCCGGTCCGCCCGGCCCGATAGTCCCGCCTGTACCGCGCTGAGCAGCACACCGAACTCCGGCAGCCGGCCCTCCAGGAGGTGAGCGCGGAGGCGTTCGGTGTCAGCGAGCGGCCCGGGCGCAATCACCTCGACCAGTGGCAGCTGTGTCCCCTGCGACGGCTGCCACCTCCACAGCGCCGAACCCCAGGCCTCGATCGGCAGCATCCCGTCGAGGTCTCGGTCGGGCGCGTCGAGGACAAGGACGTGCGCAAAGTAATTGCCTTGCCGTCCGGTGAAGTCCGTGCCGAGGTATCGGCTGTGGAACAGCACCGCTACGTCGCCGAAAGACCGGTAACCGACCGCGACCGGGAAGCGCGCGATCTGTTCGGGCGTCGGCAACACCGGCGCCGACGGGGACGGTCGATACGCGCTGAGCCGCAGACCGAGATCCTCATGCCGTTGGGCCAATCCTGCGCTCGCGGCATTGACCTGAAACCCCTGGGTCCCTTCCGTGCCGTGCTGGCAGGACGTGTAGTACAGCTGCTGGATCGTCATCGCTTCGCCCTCCGCACCCGGATCTGACCGAATCGCCCCAGCAGCCACAGCATCGGATCCTCGACGCGCAGCGGATGAATGCCTGATGGGGAGATCTGGGTCTTGCTCGTCGGGGGAGCACCCAGCGCGGACAGCCCGAAGTACCGGTAGGTCGAGAAGTTGTTGTTGACGGTGTTCAGCAGGTTGTCGCCGGCTGTCCAGGCGCTCAGCGTCGCCCGCGCCTCGTCATGGACGTGCTGGCCGTCCGCGTCGTCGTACACACCGTGGTGTGGCCCGGGCTGCCGCAGCGGGGAGTGGTCACCGAGCACACCATTCAGCGCGTCGGTCTTCGTCAGAGCGATCGCGAGCGGTGTGGAGATCTTCTGGGCGGAGGTCATCTTGCGTCGCTCGCGCAGCAACTCCGCCAGCCGCTGGATCATCTCGATCTGGTCCGGGGCGTTCTCGGGAGTCGGTGTGGAATCGCCGATTGCCCGGCGGACGCTGGAGATCTGTAGCGGGTCGACGATGAAGATGATGCCGTCCGCCGCATCCAGGTAAGCGGCCAGCCGGCCCAGCCTCTCCTCCTTGAGGATGTCTTCACCCGCGGTGTCGTAGAAGATCATCATGGCGGCGGTCAGCCGATCCCGCATCGCGAGGCCCCTTATCCTCGGGCGCCTTATCATCGAACGCCGTGTCTTCGGGAACCGCAGCATGAACAGCAGCGGCTCCAGCCGTCGCTCCGCCCGGATCGGGTTCGTGGCGGCCACGGTCTCGCCCCTCGCATACATCGGCCCCGCGAACAGTGCGCGGTAGCGGTTGCGGGAGTTGTCGCCGACCAGCTCCGCCGACATGCCGTTGAAGGCCGCCCCGACGGTGTTGCGCAACTCGTGAATGAGCACTCCGACGTAGGTGCTCTTGCCCGACTCCCTCGACCCGATCATGGCGACGATGCGGCTCTTGGTGGTGATGTAGTCGTACTCGAGCCGGTTGTGGCAGTGCGGGCAGAACCGCGCGGTCGAGGATTCCCGGCCATGCGGGCAGCGCTTCGCCGTGCCGGGGAAGTACTCCGCATCGGTCCGGCACTCCTCGGGGCAGCGCAGGTGGAGTTCCTTGCGCTTCGCTCGTGCGAAGCAGTACGGGCAGATCAGTTCGGTCACGTCAGGTCCGGCTCTCTAGTCGATCCGCAGTTGTGCCGGGTTGGCCGCAACGAGCACGATCCGGCCCGCGGCGCCGTTCAGCGGGAAAGCGCGCAGATAGAGCGGGCGGTCCTTGGTGGGCAGGACGAACTCGCCGGTCAGCGAGGTGGCGCCGGTGCCGGGAGCGGGAAAGCATGCCACCTCCACCCCGTCGCCGGGCTCCAGCGGGGGCAATTTGACCCTGGCCACCACTCGCACCGCGGGCAACTGCCCGGACGCCGAGGTCACCGACAGGCGACGGTGATTGCGGTAGCGCAGCCTGCCGACCCGGGTGATCTCGTAGCGGGCTTGCAGCGGTGCGCTCATCCGGACGGTGGCCGTCGGCCCGAAGACCCGGACCCCCTCGGTGAAGGCGGTCACGCAGACGCTGAACCAGCAGTCGCCACCGGGAACGGCGGCATGGCAGCCCACCCGCTCGTACTTCGCGTGGGTCACCCGCCACGACGTGGCGCCGGGGTCGTCCGGACCGGTGGGGGGTCCGCCCTCCTTGGCACTCACCCGGACCTCGACCGCTCGCGGCGGCCAGCGCCAGGTCAGCCTGACCTGTGCACCGAGCCGCTCGGCCCGCAGGTCGGTGATGACCGGAAGTCTGCTGTCGTACTCCACCGGGTTGCCCACTGCCGCCACGTTCTCGACGATCGTGAGCGGCAGCAGCCAGTGCCGACGTCCGTCCGCCGGGACAGCGGCGCGCAGCGTCCCCGGGCCGCTGGGTTCCAGCGCCCGCAGCGGTGCTCCGAGCCGCTGCGCCGACGAGAGGGCCAGCAGGGCTTCGGGGCGCACGTCCGGCGCGGTGTCGAGCAACCTGAGCTGGACCTCGCCGCGGGGCGGTGGAGTCCACGACAGGACGAGCGAGTCGTCCGACATCTGGAGGGCGAGATCACGTACCGGCCGGGGCGGCTCCTGGGGCCGGACAGTTCCGCCGACGCCGGTCGCGTGCTGCACCTTGTCGCCGGGCAGCCGGTATTCGGCCTCGACCTGGTACTGGTACGTGACACCGGTGCGCACCGTGGTATCCCGGAAGCCGTCCCCGTCATGTCTCGACGTCGTGGTCGCCTCGGCGGAGCGCCGTGTCGAGGCATCGTCGCTGCGCAGCACCCGGGCCCCGGTCGCTCCGGCGGGCAGCCGCCAGCGGAGCTCGACCACGCCGTCGCCAGGCAGTAGCTCCAGGTCTTGCACGGCCCGCAGCACGACGATCGATGCAGTCGTGGTGGCCCGTACCGACGGCTCGTCGTTGCGCAGGGTCCACACCGCGTACGACACCGGGACGCCCGCTGGCGCCGCCGGATCCGTCACCGTGAGGCCGGACGTGCCGGCCGCGATGACCGACCCGTCACCGGTGGCCGTGCCCCGGACCTGCCGGATGATGCGGTAGGTGATATCACCGACGCGAGCGGCGCTCGGCTCCCATTCGACGTGGACCTGCTCACCGTCGACCCGGGCGAGCGCCCGCGGCGGCTCCGCTGGGCGGCACCGGCGAAGCGCGGCTTCCGCCTCCCGGTCGTAGCACAGCCGGGCGGCCTGGACGTACAGCTCCGCGGCGGCCTCCACCTCCTGGCGCTCCAGGGCCCGGGCCTGGGCCAGCATCTGGTCGACCTCGGCGATCTGCGCTTTCAGCTCGTCGCGTGCGGTGACCAGATCGGCTGGCAGGGACTGCTGCGCGGCGAGCACGTCGTAGGCGGTGCGCAGGTCGCGGGACGCGCGGGCCCGCTGGTATGCCGTCTGCCAGGTCGATGGCGCGGCCTGCGGGTAGCGCACCTGGCACAGCAGCGTGTAGGCCAGGTCATCGGGCGCAGGCAGCCCCAGGTCGGCCAGGTAGCGCGGCATGCCGGGCGCCTGCAGGGCCACCTCGAGGCTGTCGGCGCTCATCGCCGCTTCCGCCGCGAGCTCCTGGAGGGCTTCGGCCCGCAGCACATCGCGCAGCTCGTCCTTGGACAGCCAGCGCTGCAGCGCGACCAGGATCTTCGTCTCGGCGGTCAAGGCATCACCGCGCGCCTTTCGGTCCAATTCCTCGCGTCGACGAACGAGATCGTCCCGGCCTACCCCCGCACCGGCCGGGAAGCGCTCCCTCAGGTAGGCGCCCAAGGTCGAGAACCTCAGGAAGCCGAGCCCCTGTTTGATCTTTCGCCAGTCGGACGGCGGGACGGCGGGCGGCAGCGTGACCGGCTCCCGGAGCCGGCATCCCAGCCCGGCTAGGGCCTCCTCGACTTCCCGCCGCACGAAACGGTGCGCGCGCCGGGCCGCCATCGCCGCGGCGGCGGCCGGAGGGATCTCCGGTGCACCCCCCACCTCGGCCCGCAGCGCCTCCCGCAGCGTCTGCCGGGCGGCCAGCACCTGCTGCCGGTGCCTCGCACGCTCGCTGCGGTCACCGAGAGTCTGCACCGCGTCCTTGTGGACTTCCCGCAGATTGTTCGCCACCCCCACGTGCGGACCGCCGATGGCGTTGCGATTGACATGGCGGCTCACCCCGTCGAGTGCCCTCTCGATGAGGTCTGCGTCGTCGGAGTCAACCGGCAGCTGGTAGCAGCGGAAGAGGTTCTCCCGAGGTTCCCAGCCCGCGTCGATCGGCTGGAACACCTCCTCGCGGAAGCGCGCCTCGTCGAGCGACCATTCCGGCACGGAACTACCCCTTCTGTCCTGCTACCACTTGACGATGCTGGGCAGCGGCTTCTCCAGCTCCTCGGCAGGCACCTCGCCGGGGAGCTGGTACTCCAGACGAAGTTCCTGACCGGCGGGACCTACCGAGGTGATCTCGAGGATGCCCTCGTCGCCGAGCCGGAAAGTCACGTCGATCGGCTGCCCGGCCGGTTGCCGCGATGGCAGGCCCTGGAGCATTCCCCGCACCAGCTCGGTGTTGACGTCGATCGCGTCGTCCAGGACGTTGGTGGCGGATTCGTATACCACGAGCTCCACCTCGGTCTGATTCGCGGCGGCCGTCATGTACCTCTCGTGTGGTGCGGCTGGGAGCTGGTCGTTGGGCCGGATCAACCACGACACGTAGCCCACCTGGTCCCGCTGGTCGCGCACCGCCTTCACGCCGTATCCCCGCGAGGTGATGTTCTCGATCTCGGGCACGGCCGGTCCCGGAAGGAGCTTCGTGGCCGAGCCGGGCTTGGCGGGGTCGTATTCCTCCTGCACCTTGCTGGCCGCGAAGAGGGCAGCGCCCTTGGCGACGATCTGATCGGGGTCGGTGAGGCGTGGCGCAGGCACGTTCGGGAACCGCGCGCTCAGCCGCTCCGTGAGGCGCGCAGCGATCATGGGCACCTTCGACATGCCCCCCACCAGGATCACCTCGTCGAGGTGGTCGACACCCTTGTCTTTCGCCGCGTCGAGGACGAGCTCGGTATACCTCAGGGTGCGTTCGACGAGATCCTCGGTGAGTTCTTCGAACTCCTGTCGGGTGATGTCGAAGGACGCCCGCGCGGTGTTCGCCGTGAAGCTCATCCCGTACTTGGTGGTTCGGGTGAGGCTCTGCTTCGCGTTCTCCGCCTTCAAGGTGAGCTCACCCACCGCCTCTGCGTCACTCAAGGGGTCCTCGGCGTCCGGGCACTGTGCACGGAACCGGTCCAGGACCAGATCCTTCAGCATCTCGTCCCAATCGGCACCGCCGAGTTCGCGGTCCCCACCCGTTGCGACCGCCCGGATCACTTCGCTGGATGCCTCGACGACCGTGACGTCAAAAGTGCCGCCGCCGAGGTCGTAGACGAGCACGGTCCGCTTCTCCGGACCGCTGGACAGGCCGTACGCGATCGCCGCGGCGGTGGGCTCGTTGATGATGCTCAGGACATTGAGCCGGGCGAGCTCCCCTGCGGTCTTCGTCGCGGCCCGTTCGGCTCCGCCGAAGTACGCGGGTACCGTGATGACGACATCCGCGAGCTTCCCGTCCTCCGGAACCGGGAGAGCGAGGGTCTCGAGAGCGTCCGAGACGAGGGACTCCAGGATCAACGACGAGATCTGCTGGGGGTAGTAGTCGCGGCCGTCCACGTCGATGAAGAAGTCGGGCACGCCCATCTTGCGCTTGATGTGCTGGACCACGCGCTCCGGATGCCGGCCGAGTTCGTTCTTGGCCTGCTTGCCGACGACAGCGTTCTCGCCATCCTCGAAATACACCACCGACGGCGTCGTGTACTCACCTTCGTAGTTCAGCAGGGCGACCGGCTTGTCGTATTCGCCCAGGTGGGCGACACACGAGTAGGTGGTACCCAAGTCGATCCCCAGAATCGGCAGTTGTGCCATGCGTTAACTCACCCTTCTCCCGGAAGTGCCGTTACCCCCATGCGTCTTCCACCCCTGCGCTACGTACTCGATCCGCCGGCCCCGGAGCCGCTGTCATGGTCCTCCTGGTGCGGCGGGGTCCGCTGCTGGCTCCGGCGCAGCGAGATGCGCCGCGGACCCCGAACGCCACCGCTGCGCCCTACCGGTGTGTCGCCAGGCGCGGAGCCGTCATCCTCCTCGGTGTTCTGGGTCGGTACCACCGCGGCTCCGGCGGACGGATCGTCCGCGACCACGGTCGAGGGCACCGGTGGCAGGTCGTCCAGCGAGATCGTCGGGTCGGGCAACGGGTCGGCCGTCGGCTTCGACACGGCGACGGGGCCCGACCGGCGTCGGCTCAGCAGCGCCCCGCCGACCCCGATGGCCAGCACAGCGACCAGTCCGGCGACGATCGCCGGGATGAGTGGGAACGATCCGGTTGCCGGTGGCGCCGGCGGAGGTAACGCGGGTTCCGGCAGGGGCAACGGGCCCACCTGTACCCCGCAGGCCTTGCTGGCGACCTCGTACAGCTTGTCCAGCAGCCCCGATGCGCTGGTTTGATAGAAATCGTCGCCTGCTGCTGGGCCCGTGACCGCCACGAGGTTGGCGACACTGCTGGACTGCAGGCCTACACCGAGGCCGACGACGCGCGTTCCGTCGCCCTTGAGGGCGTTCGCTGACCGGACGGCGGTCGCCAGTGAGTCCGGCTCGCCGTCGGTGAGCATGATGACGACGTCGGGCTGCAGGCTGCGGGCGGCAGTGAGCGCCGCTTCCCAGTTAGTCGAACCACGGGTGGCACCGAGGTCGGCAACCTGGTCCCTGACCTGTCGGCGGATGTCGTCGTCACCCACGTCGGCCATGGGCACGGCGACGTCCGCGGCCGACCCGAAGACGACCACCGCAACCTCGTTCGGCGCCTCACCCAGGGCCTCGACGAGGTCACCGGCCGACCGCTCCACCACGTCGAGGTTAGATTCCATCGAGTCGCTGAGGTCCACTACGAGAGCTATGCGCAGCGGGCATTGCTGCGGCCATGGCGGGTTCGGACTGCCCGGGGGGGTAGTGAACGGGACGGACGGGAGGGCACAGGCAGGCAGGAGCGCGACAGCAACCGCTACCAGCAGGAGGGCGTAGGTGAACGCGCGAACCATGCCTGAGCCAAGCTGAACCATTGGCACTTCCCCTCGACCGGATAGCGAGCGTGCCCCTATCCGACTCTGCCAGCAGTATCGTGGGCGATGTTGAAAGCGTAGTCCGATGTCACTACCCGCCTTGATCTCATTGTCGTGGCAGGTGGGTCAAACGTTACTGAGCTGGAGGGCAGTGGCCTTGGAGAAGAAAGACCGGACATCCGAGATCGACCAGGCGTGGGTGCGACCTAAGATCTCGCGTACCACCCGGGAAGCCCGTCGCACCGCAGGCGAGACGGATACTCCAGACCGAACCGAACACCCCGTCCCCCAGGACCAGGGTGATCCGGACGATCATGGCGGTGCGCGCCCCATGCCCCAGCGTGGTGGCTCACGCCAGCCGGAAGCGACGAGCAGCCACAACCTGCGGGCAGTGGGTCCATTCATCTCGCACTTCTCCGGACGTGTCGTGCAGGTCTTCGGCACGTCGCAACGGCCCATGCCGTCCACGGCTCCTCTGCAGTTAGCCGCCTTCTTGTTCTTCGTCGCCATAATGCTGC
>JBOHGM010000046.1:0-36434 GCA_050699435.1 Pseudonocardiaceae bacterium
TCCAGCGCCGATGGTACTGCACCCGCCAGGGTGTGGGAGAGTAGGACACCGCCGAACACACACCCCACCACACCACAAAAAAAGGGGCCCCCACACCCGGGGGCCCCTTTACCCATGCCACCACTGAATTGAGAGGACGGGCGCCCGTGTCAGCGGAGCGTAGCCCGAAAGAAGGATCGGAGGGGGGCGGTCACGGGCGCCACGAGAAGGCGAGCGAGGGCACGGTCGGCGACCGCAGGGACCGCGGAGAACGGCGTCCGTTCGTGAAGCCTCGGGTCGGCAGCAGCCGGTCGGCGGGTGGTCCGAAGCGGGATCCAGGTCGCGGCCCCGAGGACGAGGGCCGGACGGCGTCGAGGCGTCGGGACGAGGCTGATATGCCACGTCCGGAGCTTCCTGACGACGTCGACCCCGCTGAGCTGGACCGAGAGGTTCGTAAGGAACTGCTGACCCTGCCGAAGGGGCTCGCTGATCTGATCGCAAGCCACCTGGTGGCGGCCGGGCGGGCATTGGACGAGGACCCCGAGTTGGCGCTGGCGCACACTCGTTTCGCCCGCAGCCGGGGCAGCCGGGTGGCTGCGGTCCGGGAGGCGAACGGGGTCGCTGCCTATCACACCGGGGAGTGGTCGGAGGCGCTGGCTGAGTTGCGCGCCGCCCGTCGTCTGGGTGTTGGCCCGGGACACCTGGCGCTGCTCGCAGATTGCGAACGGGCGTTGGGGCGCCCGGAGCGGGCTCTGGAGATCGCGCGGAGCCCGGATGCCGGGCAACTCGGCATCGAGGAGGCGGTTGAACTTCGTATCGTGGCCGCAGGCGCGCGACGAGACCTCGGCCAATTCGATGCCGCTGTGGTGGCACTTCAGGGGCCGGACCTGGATGCGGCAGGGCCCGAACCGTGGCGGGCTCGGCTGCGCTACGCCTACGCAGACAACCTGCTGGCGGCGGGCCGCGAGCAGGAGGCGATCCGATGGTTCGTGGCCGCGGCGGAAGCCGATGCCGACGGCGTGACCGACGCTGCGGAGCGGGCCACGGAACTCAGTGACCAGGCGAGGCCGCAGTGAGCGGGTCGTTGGCATGCTACGACGTGGTACTGCTCGATCTCGATGGCACGGTGGTCCGCGGTTCCGAGGTGGTGCCGGGGGCGCCGGACGTGGTCAACGAACTGCGTCAGGGCGGTACTGCGGTGCAGTTCATCACCAACAATGCAGCCCGAGGACCGGACGAGGTCGCCAAGCACCTCACCGCACTGGGCGTGCGGACCGTGCCAGAGGAAGTGCTCACCAGTGGCCAGGCGGCGGTGGCTGTGCTCGCCGCACAGTTGCCGGCCGGCGCCGCGGTACTCATCGTGGGCACCGAGGCGTTGGTCGCCGCGGTGCGGGCGGCCGGGCTCCGGCCGGTGACCACGGCCTGCGAGCATCCTGCCGCCGTCCTGCAGGGTCATTCGCCCGAGACCGGGTGGGCCCGGTTGGCCGAGGCGTGCCTGGCGATCCGTGCCGGGGCAACGTGGGTGGCCTGCAATGTCGACCGGACACTGCCGACCGAGCGGGGGTTGCTGCCGGGCAACGGCGCGATGGTGGCGGCGTTACGGGCCGCGACGGACCGTGAGCCTGCGGTGGCCGGCAAGCCGGCGCGTTCGCTGCTCGACACGGCCGTGGACCGCACCGGTGCCCAGCGACCCTTGGTGGTAGGCGACCGGCTGGACACCGACATCGCCGGTGCCTGGTGCGCCGGGCTTGACTCCCTGCTGGTGCTGTCTGGTGTCGCGGACGCCACGGCGCTGCTGGCGGCACCACCGGAGCAGCGTCCGGTGTATCTCGGCGCCGACCTCCGGGTGTTGCGCGGGTCGCTCGAGGGGACCCGGATTCAGGCGCGGCCAGGCTGGCGGGCCGATTCGACCGACAGCGCCGATTCGACCGACAGCGCCGATTCGACCGACAGCGCCGATTCGACCGACAGCGCCGATTCGACCGACAGCACTGTGGTGCTGCACCGCCACGGAACCATCGGCGACCCGCTTGACGCGTTACGGACGCTGTGCGCTGTGTGGTGGGCGGAGCGGTCCGGTCCGGTTCGGGTCCAGGCCGGCGACGCCGCCGCTGCTGCTGCACTGGAGGCGGTGGGCCTGAACCCGGTCCGGCCGTGACTACAGTCGGCCCGTCACTACAGTCGGCCCGTCACTACAGTCGGTGCTGTGGACAGCCATGACCAGTGCGCAGGACCCCCATCCGACACCGGCATCGCCGCGGCGCTCGCGGGCTTGCAGGATCTCGACGAGTTGCCGGTCGTGGACCACGTCGCGCGGTTCAACGCCGTGCACGAGGCGCTCACCGCGGCCCTGTCCAGCATCGACGAGGTCTAGGTGGCTCGAAAGACCCGGCTCGACGCAGAGCTGGTGCGCCGCGGCCTGGCCCGATCCCGGGACCACGCCGCCGAGCTCGTCGCGGCGGGCCGGGTCCGGGTCCGAGGGGTGCCTGCCGCTAAACCGGCCACCGGGGTTGATGCGGATACCCCCTTGCTGGTTCGGTCCGAGCCGGAGGAACCGCAGTGGGTGTCGCGGGGGGCCCGCAAGCTCCTGGGGGCCCTGGACGGTTTCATCAGCGGGGGCCCGGTTGTGGCGGGCCGCCGGTGCCTGGACGCCGGTGCCTCCACCGGCGGCTTCACCGATGTGCTGCTGCACCGGGGGGCCCGCGAGGTGGTGGCGGTCGATGTCGGCTACGGGCAGCTCGCCTGGCGGCTCCGCACAGACCAGCGGGTTCGGGTCCACGACCGGACGAATGTGCGGACGCTACGACCAGAGGACATCGCTGGTCCGGTCGAGCTGACCGTGGCCGACCTCTCGTTCATCTCGCTACGGCTGGTGTTGCCCGCTTTGGCCGCCTGTACCGCATCGGACGGCGACCTGGTGCCCATGGTCAAGCCGCAGTTCGAGGTCGGCCGGGAGCGTCTGGGCACCGGGGGGGTGGTCCGCGATCCGACGCTGCGCGCCGAGGCCATGCTGGGCGTGCTGGCGGCTGCGGGTGACCTCGGGCTCGGCCTGGTTGACGCGGTCGCGAGCCCATTGCCGGGGCCGTCAGGCAACGTCGAATACTTCTTGTGGTTGCGGCGGGCTGATGACCTGCGGCGCGACGTCGAGCAACTGATCTACGCCGCGGTGCAGGGGGGTCCGCAATGAGCCCGGGCCGTGAGGTACTGCTCGTGCTGCACACCGCGCATCAGAAGAACCTGGACACCGCGGCGGAGGTCGCTCGCAGGCTGTCCGCGGCGGGGGTCGGGGTGCGGGTGCTCGCCGAGGATGCGGCCTATCTGAACCCGGCATTGCGCGGCCGGGTGGTGCCGACCGGACCGGATACCGCCGAAGATGTGGAGCTGGTCGTGGTGCTCGGCGGCGACGGTACCCTGCTGCGCAGCGCCGAACTGGCCCGGCCCGGCCAGATCCCGCTGCTCGGCGTGAACCTCGGCCGCATCGGATTCCTCGCCGAGGCCGAGGCGGACTCCCTCGCCGAGACGGTGAACGCCATCGTCGGCCGCGACTACCTGGTAGACGAGCGAATGACCGTCGATGTCACCGTGACCCGCAACGGCACCCCCTTGGCGCAGACCTGGGCGCTCAACGAGGCCAGCGTGGAGCGGAGCCGCCCCGAGCGGATCCTCGAGGTGGTGCTCGAAGTGGACCACCGGCCGGTCTCCGGTTTCGGTTGCGACGGGGTGCTCTGCGCCACCCCAACCGGCTCCACCGCCTACGCCTTCTCCGCAGGTGGGCCGATCGTGTGGCCGGATGTGGACGCGCTCGTCGTGGTTCCCAACAATGCGCATGCCCTGTTCGCGCGTCCCCTGGTGGTGTCCCCGGACTCGGTGGTGGCGGTGGAGATCGATCCGCACGGGCCCAGCGCACTGCTGTGCTGCGACGGGCGGCGGACCTTCGAGCTTCCGGCAGGCGCCAGGGTCGAGGTGATCCGCGGTGCCACCCCGATCCGGCTGGTACGCCTGCAGGACTGTCCCTTCACCGACCGGCTGGTGCGCAAGTTCGAGCTGCCGGTGCAGGGTTGGCGGGGGCCCCCGCAGAATCGGCAGCATTCGCGGCCGGGTTGACCCAGCGCCGCTGCTCGAGCGGTCTCGGAGCCCACCGCGTCGAGCGGCCTGGCAGTCTAGGGGGCTCGTGGCGCGCTATGGTGCGGCGGTGCTCACCGAGATGCGCATCGAGGGCCTCGGTGTGATCGACGAGGCCACCCTGGACCTGCACCCTGGCCTGACCGTGATAACCGGTGAGACCGGCGCGGGCAAGACGATGGTGGTCACCGGTCTGCACCTGCTCAGTGGGGGTCGAGCCGACGCTTCCCGGGTCCGCAGCGGTGCCGACCGCGCTGTGGTGGAGGGTCGCTTCCGGCTGTCCGCCGGCAGCCAGGCAGCTACCTTGGCGACCGAGATCGGCGCCCGGATGGACGAGGACGGCAGCCTGATCGCCAGCCGCACCGTCACCGCGGACGGCCGCTCCCGGGCCCACCTGGGCGGGCGCGCGGTCCCGGCAGGTGTGCTGGCCGATCTGGCCGACAGCATGCTTGCGCTGCACGGCCAGAACGACCAACTGGGGTTGCTGCGGGCCGGTGAGCAGCGGGCCGTGCTGGATCGTTTCGCAGGCGACGCGGTGGCCACGTCGCTGGCCGGGTATCGCCGGGTCCGCCAGGACTGGCTGCGCTGCTGCGGCGAGCTCACCGAGCGGCGCGAACGTTCCCGGGAGCTGGCCAGGGAGGCCGACCTGCTCGGGCACGGCCTGGCCGAGATCGCCGCGGTGGATCCACAGCCCGGGGAAGATGACGCGTTGGTAGCGCAGGCCCGGCGGCTCGCCGACGCCGACGAGCTGCGGATTACCGGGACCTTCGCGCAAGCCGCGGTCAGCGGCGCCCCCGACGGGGACCCCGACCAGCCCGGTGCGGCCGGCCTGGTGGGCCTGGCCCGTCGACGGCTGCAGAATGCGCAGGACCCGGCTCTGCAGGCGCTGGCCGCGCGCTTGGCGGAGGCCGCCGCGCTGCTCGCTGACGTCGGAGCCGAGCTGGGCGGTTACCTGGAAGGTCTGGACGCCGACCCAGGCCGGCTGGAGCAGGTACTGGCCCGGCAGGCCGAGCTCAAGCAGCTCACCCGCAAGTACGCCGCCGACGTCGATGGGGTGCTGGCCTGGGCGGAACAGGCCAGCCAGCAGCTGGCTGGCCTGGACACCTCGGCAGAGGCCATTGCGGCGCTGGCGGCCCGGCGCGATGAGTTGGCGGCTGAGCTGGCCCGGTATGCCGCCGCCCTCACCACGGCCAGGGAAGCGGCCGCCAAAGACCTCGGTGATGCCGTGACCGCCGAGCTCGCCGGTCTGGCCATGGGGCAGGCGCAGCTGTCCGTCGTGGTATCTCCGGCCGTCGTGGGCGAAGGCGACCCCACTGGCATCACCGTGAGTGGTGTTCGGCTGCGGGCTGGGCCGGATGGCACCGACGAAGTGGAGCTACGCCTGGCACCGCACCCCGGTGCGGGCCCGTTGCCGGTGCAGAAAGGCGCCTCCGGGGGAGAGCTGTCCCGGGTGATGCTGGCGTGCGAGGTCGTGCTGGCCGACGCCGACCCGATTCCCACGATGGTGTTCGACGAGGTGGATTCCGGGGTTGGCGGACGGGCTGCGGTCGAGATCGGGCGGCGCCTGGCCAGGCTGGCCCGCACGCACCAGGTCGTGGTGGTCACCCACCTGCCACAGGTCGCCGCCTACGCCGACCGGCACCTGATGGTGGACAAGGCCAGCTACGCCACCGGCCTGACCCGCAGTGGGGTCCGCGAACTCGACCGGGAGACCCGGATCGGTGAGCTGGCCAGAATGCTCGCCGGGTTGGACGACACTGATACCGGCCGGGCGCATGCCGAGGAGCTACTCGCCACCGCAGCGGCCGACAAGCGGCCGCGCCGCCGCAAAGCAGGCTGACATCTTACCCTGCCGTCGGCGATGTTACCGTGAAGCTCCGTGGTCGGCGTCTTGCCGCCAGCCGTAGCGCAACCGGTCATCGATCGAGCAGGCCGGTTCGGACCACGGGAGAGGGTTAAGGTGGCGCAAGTCCGCCCAACCAGGTACCTGTTCGTCACCGGAGGCGTCGCCTCCTCGCTGGGCAAGGGCCTCACCGCGTCCAGCCTCGGCCAGCTGCTCACCGCCCGCGGGCTGCGGGTGACCATGCAGAAGCTGGACCCCTACCTCAACGTCGACCCCGGGACGATGAACCCGTTCCAGCACGGTGAGGTATTCGTCACCGAGGACGGAGCTGAGACCGATCTGGACATCGGGCACTACGAACGGTTCCTGGATCGGGACCTCGGCGGGAACGCGAACGTCACCACCGGTCAGATTTACTCGGCGGTCATCGCCAAGGAACGGCGCGGGGAGTACCTCGGCGACACCGTCCAGGTGATCCCGCACATCACCGATGAGATCAAGTCGCGGATCCGGGCCATGTCCGAGCCAGGGGACGACGGCCGCTCGCCCGATGTGGTGATCACCGAGATCGGCGGGACGGTCGGCGACATCGAATCGCTGCCGTTCCTCGAGGCGGCCCGCCAGGTGCGCCACGACGTCGGCCGGGACAACTGCTTGTTCCTGCACGTGTCGCTGGTGCCGTACCTGGCTCCGTCCGGCGAGCTGAAGACCAAGCCGACCCAGCACTCGGTTGCCACCTTGCGCAGCATCGGTATCCAGCCTGATGCGCTGGTCTGCCGGGCTGACCGGGAGATCCCGGAAGGGCTGAAACGCAAGATCGCGCTGATGTCCGATGTCGATATCGACGGGGTGGTCGCGGCGCCGGACGCGCCTTCCATCTATGACATTCCCAAGGTGCTGCACACCGAGGGCCTCGATGCGTACGTAGTGCGCCGTCTCGGGCTGCCGTTCCGCGACGTGGACTGGACGGTGTGGGGCGATCTGCTGGATCGGGTGCACAACCCGAAGGAGACGGTGCGGATCGCCCTGGTGGGCAAGTACGTCGACTTCCCGGACGCCTACCTGTCGGTGACCGAGGCGTTGCGCGCGGGCGGGTTCGCGCGCCGGGCCAGGATCGAGATCCGCTGGGTGCCTTCGGGCACCTGCGAGACCCCAGCCAGCGCGGAAGCCGCCCTGCAGGGGGTGGACGGGGTACTGGTGCCCGGCGGGTTCGGGGTACGGGGGATCGAGGGCAAGATCGGGGCCATCCACCATGCCCGCACTTGCGGCATTCCCGTCCTGGGGCTGTGTCTGGGCCTGCAGTGCATAGTGATCGAGGCCGCCCGGAACCTCGCCGGGCTCGACGGCGCCGACTCGACCGAATTCGACGAGACCACCCCGCATGCGGTGATCTCCACCATGGCCGACCAGACCGACGTGGTGGCCGGCCAGCGCGACATGGGCGGGACGATGCGGCTGGGCGCGTACCCGGCAGCCCTGGCGAAGGGCTCCGTGGTGGCAGGCGCCTACGGAGTGACCGAGGTCTCCGAGCGGCACCGGCATCGCTATGAGGTGAACAACGCCTACCGGGACAAGCTCACCGCGGCCGGCCTGGTGATCAGCGGAACCTCACCGGACGGGCACCTGGTCGAGTTCGTCGAGCTACCCGCCATCACCCACCCGTTCTTCGTCGGCACCCAGGCACACCCCGAGCTGATCAGCCGACCGACCCGCCCGCACCCGCTGTTCGCCGCGTTCGTCCGAGCCGCGCTGAACTACCGGGCCGCGGACCGGCTGCCCGTCGAGCTGCCGGACGCCTCACGGTGAGCGCTTCGCACGAGTTCGCGGTGTCGGACAGCGACCTGGTGTACGTCGGCCGGGTGCTCGCGCTGCGCCGCGACCAGGTGGTGATGCCCGCTGGGCGCATCGCTGTGCGCGAGGTCCTCGAGCATCCCGGGGCGGTGGCCGTCCTGCCGCTGGACGCTGACGGGTCGGTGGTGATGGTCGACCAATACCGCCACCCGATCGGCCGTCGGCTGCGCGAGCTGCCCGCGGGGCTGCTCGACACCGCGGGGGAGGACCCGCTGACGACGGCCCAGCGGGAGTTGGTGGAGGAGACCGGCTGCACGGCGCGGGACTGGTCGGTGCTCGTCGATGTGGTGGCCTCGCCCGGGTTCAGCGATGAGGGGGTGCGGGTGTTCCTGGCGCGCGGGCTGACCAAGGTGGGCCGCCCCACCGGTCCGGACGATGAGGAGGCTGACCTGGACGTGGTCCGGCTGCTGTTGGACGAGGCGGTGCGACAGGTGCTGGCCGGCGAGATCGTCAATGCGACGACCGTCGCCGGGCTGCTCGCCGCGCACGCGGTGCGGACCGGAGTTGCCGAGCCGCGGCCGGTCGACGCGCCGTGGCCGGACCGCCCGATCCGCTTCGCCGCACGCCGTGGCTGACGTGTTGCTCGGCCACGGGCGTTACGATATCGCGGCGAGTCAACGGATCATGCCGGCTCCCGCGCCGGGCCGAGCAGGGAGGCGCGCCGGGGTGAAGATCGGTGTTCCGCGGGAGCTGAAGAACCACGAGTACCGGGTCGCGCTGACCCCCGCTGGCGTGCTCGAACTGACCCGTCGCGGGCATCAGGTGCTCGTGGAACACGACGCAGGCGCCGGTTGCGCGTTTCCCGATGAGAACTACGCGGCGGCGGGAGCGCGCATCGTGCCCACGGCTGACGAGGTGTGGGGCGCGGCGGAGCTGGTGCTCAAGGTGAAGGAACCGGTACCGGAGGAGTACCACCGGATGCGCAAGGGCCAGACCCTGTTCACCTACCTGCACCTGGCCGCGTCGGCGCAGTGCACTACTGCGCTGGTCGAGGCTGGGATCGACGCGGTCGCCTACGAGACCGTGCAGCTGCCCGACGGCTCGCTGCCGCTGCTGGCCCCGATGAGCGAGGTGGCCGGGCGGATGGCACCCCAGGTGGGAGCGCACTTCCTGGAGCGGATGCAGGGCGGGCGTGGGGTGTTGCTCGGCGGGGTGCCCGGCGTTCCGGCCGGCAAGGTCGCCGTCATCGGCGCGGGGGTGTCAGGAATGAACGCCGCTACCATCGCGGTGGGCCTGCAGGCCGAGGTGGTGGTGTTGGACACCAACATCAACCGGCTGCGGGAGATCGACTTTTCCTACCGCGGTCACCTGCAGACCGTCGCGTCGAACGCTTACGAAGTCGAGAAGGCCTGCCTGTGGGCGGATCTGGTGATCGGCGCGGTCCTGCTGCCCGGCGCCAAGGCCCCCACCCTGGTCAGCAACGACATCGTCAGCCGGATGCGCCCGGGTTCCGTACTGGTGGACATCGCCATCGACCAGGGTGGCTGCTTCGCCGACTCTCGGCCCACCACGCACGGCGATCCCACCTTCACCGTGCACGGCTCGCTCTTCTACTGCGTGGCGAACATGCCCGGCGCGGTACCGCACACCTCCACCTACGCGCTGACCAACGTGACGTTGCCCTACGTCTGCGCGCTGGCGGACAAGGGACTGCGCCGCGCCGTGCACGACGACCCCACGCTAGCCAGGGGGGTCAACGTGGTGGCCGGCTCCGTGGTGCTGCCGGAGGTGGCCCAGGCGCAGGACCGCAATTACATGCCGCTGGCCGAGGCACTCGGGTGAGCGCGGATCCATGACCCGATCAGCCGTCGATCGACCCCCGGAGTCAGCCACGGGCGAGGATCCCGCGGTGTCTCCCGCGCTGGCCACGGTGATCTCTGCCTACCTGGATCACCTCGCGGTGGAGCGTGGTACGTCGGCGAACACTCTCGACTCGTACGCCCGCGACCTGCGCCGCTACGGGGCACACCTGGCGGCCGCCGGGCTCACCGAGTTCGCCGCGGTCCGCGAGGAGCACGTCACCGGATTCCTCGCCGCGCTGCGCGACGGGGCACCGGGCTTCCGTCCGCTGGCGCCGTCCTCGGCGGCCCGCGCGCTGGTGGCGGCCCGTGGCCTGCATCGGTTCGCCTACCGGGAGGGCCTGGTGGCGGCAGACGTCGCGGTCGACGTGCACCCCCCGAGTCCGCCGAAGCGGCTGCCCAAAGCCCTCGCGGTGACCGATGTCCTGCGGCTGCTCGAGGTGTTCCCGGCTGAGGGGGGACCCCGCGCACTGCGGGACCGGGCGCTGCTGGAACTGCTGTACTCGACCGGCGCGCGGATCTCCGAGGCGGTCGGGCTGGACCGCGACGACGTCGACGCCCCGGGGCGCACCGTGCTGCTGCGCGGCAAGGGCGGCAAACAGCGGCTCGTGCCGGTGGGCCGCCCGGCGCTGGCCGCGCTGGACGCCTACCTGGTCCGCGGCCGCCCGGCGTTCGCGGCCCAGGGCAGGGGCATCGCCGCGGTATTCCTCAACGCGCGCGGCGCCCGGCTGTCCCGGCAGAGCGCCTGGGCGGTGCTGCGGGACGCCGCGGATCGGGCCGGGATCACGGTCGCGGTGTCACCGCACACCCTGCGGCACTCCTTCGCCACCCATCTGCTGGAGGGCGGTGCCGACGTGCGCGTCGTGCAGGAACTGCTCGGACACGCATCGGTGACCACCACCCAGGTCTACACGCTGGTCACGGTGGACACGCTGCGGGAGGTCTACGCCACCGCGCACCCCCGGGCTGATGGCCCGTGAGTGGTCTTGGGTGCGATGGCACCGGACGCCACTCACGGGGCCCGTTGAAGGCGTTACCAGCCGCCGAATAGGCTCCCCGGGACCACGGCCGTGTTGAGGAAGGGATCGGGTTTCCATGTCCACCTGGGCGTCCGCGCAGCAGCCGCTGGCTGTGCCGACCCCGCCGATCCCGGACGACGACACAGCGGCCGACGATGGCATCTATCCGGCCGGGCGCCAGCGCCGCGCAGTACCGCAGCCACCCCCGCTGGACCGGCATGGACCGGCCAGGGTAGTCGCGATCTGCAACCAGAAGGGCGGTGTCGGTAAGACCACCTCGACGATCAATCTCGGGGCCGCGTTGACCGAGTACGGCCGCCGGGTACTGCTGGTCGACTTCGACCCGCAGGGCGCGCTTTCGGTCGGGCTGGGAATCCCCCCGCACCAACTCGAACGCACTATCTACAACGTGATTATGGAGCCGGGTGTCCCGGTGGATGAAGTCGTCCAGCCGACATCGGTGCCCGGAATGGACTTGCTGCCCAGCAATATCGACCTGTCCGCTGCGGAGGTGCAACTGGTCACGGAGGTCGGCCGGGAACAGACGCTGGGCCGGACCCTCACCCCGTTGGTGCCGCATTACGACTTCATCCTGGTCGACTGTCAGCCGTCCCTCGGCCTGCTCACCATCAATGCCCTGGCCTGCGCCGATGGTGTTGTGATCCCCCTGGAATGCGAGTTTTTCAGCCTGCGCGGGGTGGCGCTGCTCATCGATACCATCGAGAAGGTGCGTGCGCGGCTCAACCCCAAGCTGGCGATCATCGGGATTCTCGCCACGATGTACGACCCGCGCACCTTGCACGCCCGCGAGGTGATGGCCCGCGTGGTGGAGGCATTCGGTGACATCGTGTTCGACGCAGTGATCAACCGTACGGTCCGCTTCCCGGAGACCACGGTGGCCGGTGAGCCGATCACCCGGTGGGCACCGAAGTCCACCGGGGCGAAGGCCTACCGGGCGCTGGCCCGTGAAGTGATCGCGCGATGAACTGGCGCTGTGCGCTGGTGAGTGGCGAACGCCACTCACGGGGCTGTCAGGCCACACAGTGACCGCGGTGCAGGAGGCGGTGGTGCCGGAGGATGCCGCCGCGTCCGGCCGCTTCACCGTGCGGCTGGAGAACTTCGAGGGCCCGTTCGACCTGCTGCTGCAGCTCATCTCGCAGCACCAGATGGACGTGACCGAGGTGGCCTTGCATCGGGTCACCGACGAGTTCATCACGCACCTGCGGGAGCTCGGCGACTCCTTCGACCTGGACGAGACCACCGAGTTCCTGGTCGTCGCGGCGACCCTGCTCGACCTCAAGGCAGCCCGGCTGCTACCGGCCGCCGAGGTCGAGGACGAGGAGGACCTCGCCCTGCTGGAGGCGCGGGATCTGCTGTTCGCGCGGCTGCTGCAATACCGCGCGTACAAGCAGGTCGCGGCGCTGTTCGCCGAGCTGGAGGCCGGGGCGCTGCGCCGCTACCCACGGTCGGTGGCGGTGGAGGAGCGCTTTGCGGGCCTGCTTCCCGAGGTCATGTTGGGCGTCGACGCGGCCCGGTTCGCTGAGATCGCCGCTGCGGTGTTCCGGCCCAAGCCGCCGCCGACGGTATCGCTGGAGCATCTGCACGTCGTCCGGGTGTCGGTGCCTGAGCAGGCTGCCCTGCTGCGCAGCTGGCTCGCCCGCCGGGGCCGGGCGAGCTTTCGCACCCTGGTGGCTGACTGTGAGCACACTAGGGAGGTGGTGGCCCGTTTCCTGGCGCTGCTGGAGCTCTACCGTGAGGCGTTGGTGGTGTTCGATCAGATCGACCCACTCGGTGACCTGCACGTGCGGTGGATCGGCGGATCCGAGCAGGCTGCCGCCGGGACAGACGTTGACGAGGACTACCGGTGACCGATCCTGCGTCCGCCCCGGCGCCTGCCGCCGGGTCCGCTGACCCCGGGGGACTGCCCCTGCTGTCCAGCGGCGCCGAACTCGATGCCGCTCTGGAAGCGTTGCTGCTGGTGGTGGACTCCCCGGCCGGGGAGGAGGTGCTGGCCAGCGCGCTGGATCAGCCGGTGGAGCGGGTGGTCGATGCGCTCGCACGGCTGCGGGACGGCTACGCCGATGCGGCACGGGGGATCGACCTGCGCCGGGTGGCCGACGGGTGGCGGATGTACACCCGCGACGTGTATGCGCCGTTCGTGGAGCGGCTGCTGCTCCAAGGGCAGCGCGCGAAGCTCACCAGGGCTGCCCTGGAGACGCTCGCCGTGGTGGCCTACCGCCAGCCGGTCACCCGATCCCGGGTCGCCGCGGTGCGCGGCGTGAACGTCGATGGGGTGATGCGCACGTTGCTGGCCCGCGGCCTGGTGGAGGAGGCCGGGGTCGACCCGGAGACCCAGGGCGGGCTGTACCGCACGACCGAGCTGTTCCTGGAGCGGCTCGGGCTGCCCTCGCTGGACGACCTGCCGCCGATCGCCCCGCTGCTTCCCGACGTCGACACCATCGATGATGTCCCCAGCTGACGAATCGCCTGCGGGTGCTGGGCTCCGGCTGCAGAAAGTGCTCGCGCAGGCGGGGGTGGCATCCCGGCGCGGGGCCGAGGAGATGATCGCTCGCGGCCGGGTGCAGGTGGACGGGGTCGTGGTGCGCGAGATGGGCGTGCGTGTCGACCCCGAGCGCGCCGTCATCCACGTCGACGGCATGCGGCTGGAACTGCGCTGCGACGTGGTGCACCTTGCGCTGAACAAGCCGCGCGGCGTGCAGTCCACGATGTCCGATGACCGCGACCGGCCCTGTGTCGGCGACTATGTGGCCGACCGGGCGCAGCGGCTGTTCCACATCGGCCGGCTCGACGCAGACACCGAGGGCCTGCTGCTGCTCACCAACGACGGGGAGCTCGCGCACCGGCTGATGCATCCCTCCTACCGGGTGCTCAAGACCTACCTGGCTGAGGTGCCGGGTCCGGTGCCCCGTTCAGTGGGCCGGACCCTGCGAGCCGGGGTCGAACTGGACGACGACCCGGTGGCGGTGGACGGGTTCCGGGTCGTGCAGGCGCTGCCTGGCAAGGCGCTGGTCGAGGTGGTACTGCACGAGGGGCGCAAGCACATCGTGCGTCGGCTGCTCGCCGAGCTAGGCCATCCGGTGCTGCGGCTGGTGCGCACCGCGATCGCCGACCTGCATCTCGGTGAGCAGCGCCCGGGCACGGTGCGGGCGCTGTCCCAGGGTGAGGTCGGCGGGCTCTACCGCGTGGTCGGTCTGTAGTTCTGCTGCTCGGACAGCGTGCTGACCAGGTGCGGGACACCGAGCAGACTTGCGAGAGTGGCAGGCAGAATGGACGGGACGGCGATGTGGGAGGTCATTCGGGTGCAGCAGGGCGGGTTACAGGGCGTCGTGGCGGTAGACGGGCCCTCGGGAACCGGCAAGTCCACCGTGGCCCGTCGGCTGGCGGCGTCGCTGCACGCCCGGTACCTCGATACCGGAGCCATGTACCGGGCTGCCGCGCTGGGCGTGCTGCGGGCCGGTGTGGACCCCGCCGACTCGTGCATCGTGGGCCAGGTGGTGGCCCGGTTGGGCATCGAGGTGGGTACCGACCCGGATGTCTGCACCGTGCTGCTGGATGGCGAGGACGTGGCCGGGGAGATTCGCGGCCCAGCGGTGACCACTGCGGTCAGCCCAGTCTCCGCAGTGCCCGAGGTGCGTGGGATGCTCGTCGCCCAGCAGCGCCGGATCATCCACGACACGGTGTCCCGTGGTGGCGGGATCGTCGTGGAAGGGCGTGATATCGGCACTGTGGTCGTGCCCGACGCGCCGCTGAAGGTCTTCCTCACCGCGACTGCAGGCGAGCGGGCATCCCGGCGGGCGGCCCAGGACGGTGTCGACGACGTGGCCGAGGTTCGCCGCGCCGTGGAGCGCCGGGACCGCTTCGACTCCAGCCGGGCGGCATCCCCGCTGCGGCCCGCTGACGACGCGGTCGAACTGGACACCACTGAGCTGGACATCGACGCCGTGCTGGGCATGCTGCGCGAACTGGCGGTGCAGCGGGAGATGGTCGCGATGGCCGTATGGGGTCAGCAATGACCAAGCTCGTTGTGCGGGCCGCGACGGGTGTGCCGGAAGGCACCTGGCGGTGGTTGCACGGTTTCACCTACTGGCTCGGCACCTGGTGCTTCTTCGTCGTGTACCGGCTGCACGTCTGGCACCGCGAGCGGATCCCGCGTAGCGGACCCCTCGTGGTGGTGGCCAACCACAGCGCGATGGTGGACGGTCCGCTGCTGTTCGGGTTGCTGGGACGGCGCTCCACCTTCCTGATCAAGGAGGAGATGTTCCGCGGCCCGTTGAGCTGGCTGCTGCCACGACTCGGGCAACTGGCGGTGCGCCGCGGTTCGGGTGACCGAGCGCCGCGGCACGCCGCGGCGCGCCTGCTGCGTGCCGGCGGGGTGGTCGTGGTGTTCCCGGAGGGCACCCGGGGCGAGGGCGATGTCACCACCGCCCACCACGGCGCCACCTGGATCGCCCGCGCCGGGGCAGCGACGTTGCTGCCGGTAGCGATCCGCGGCACCCGCCGGCCCGCTGGCAGCGGTCGCCGGTTCCGGCCCCGGGTCGATGTGCTGGTCGGCGAGCCCTTCGCCACCCCAGCGGGTGGGGGCCGGGCTGTGCTGGCCGCCGCGACCGACGAGATGCGGACCCGGCTGGCCGCGCTCGTCGCCGAGCTGGACGCGCTCCGCAGCCGAGATCAGGCGCCTGCGCAGCCGGAGGGAGCATGATGAGCAGTTCTGCACCCGATGCAGGGTCCTGGTCCGACGAGGCCGAGTGGACCGCGCTGGACGACGTCGAAGGTGTTGATGCGGACCATCAGGCCGATCTCGAGCAGCCGGTGCTCGCCGTGGTAGGTCGGCCCAATGTCGGCAAGTCGACGCTGGTGAACCGGTTGCTGGGACGTCGCGAGGCGGTGGTGCAGGACGTGCCCGGAGTGACCAGGGACCGGGTGGCCTACGACGCGCTGTGGAACGGCCGCCGGTTCACCGTGGTGGACACCGGCGGGTGGGTGCCTGATGCGCGCGGCCTGCAGGCCGCGATAGCCGGGCAGGCCGAGCTTGCGATGACGACCGCGGATGCGGTGCTGCTGGTGGTCGACGCCACGGTAGGGGCGACCGCGGCGGAGGATGCGGTGGCGCGGGTGCTGCGCCGCTCGTCCACTCCGGTCCTGCTGGCCGCGACCAAAGTGGACGACGAGCGGGCGGTCGCGGACACCGCTTCGCTGTGGTCGCTGGGGCTGGGCGAACCGCATCCGGTGAGCGGACTGCACGGTCGCGGCACCGGTGACCTGCTCGACGCCGTGCTGGAGGCGTTGCCCTCCTCGCCCCGGGACGCGGCCGCTCGGGGCGGGGGACCGCGCCGGGTTGCGCTGGTCGGCAAGCCCAATGTCGGCAAGTCGAGCCTGCTCAACCAGTTGGTGGGGGAGCAACGCTCGGTGGTGCACGAGGTCGCGGGTACCACGGTGGACCCGGTGGACTCGCTGGTGGAGTTGGACGGCGAGGTCTGGCGGTTCGTCGACACCGCGGGGCTGCGTAAGCGGGTGAACACCGCCAGCGGCGCCGAGTACTACGCCTCGTTGCGCACCCGGGCCGCGATCGACGCCGCCGAGGTGGCGGTGGTGCTGATCGACGCCAGCGAGCCGATCAGCGAGCAGGACCAGCGGGTGATCTCGTCGGTGGTGGATGCTGGGCGGGCGCTGGTACTGGCGTTCAACAAGTGGGATCTGGTCGACGATGATCGGCGCCGGGAGCTGACCCGGGAGCTGGACCGGGACCTGGCCCGGGTGCGGTGGGCGGAGCGGGTCAACATCTCGGCGCGAACCGGACGATCGGTGGGAAAGCTCGCGCCCTTCCTGCGCACCGCACTGGAATCCTGGGACCGCCGGGTGCCCACCGGGCAACTCAATGCCTGGCTGGCCGAGGTGATCGCGGCGACGCCGCCGCCTGCGCGCGGGGGCCGGGCGCCCAAGGTGCTCTTCGCTACCCAGGCGGCCACCCGCCCGCCCACCTTCGTGCTGTTCACCACCGGTTTCCTCGAAGCCGGGTACCGGCGCTTCCTGGAGCGGCGACTACGCGAGACCTTCGGCTTCACCGGCAGCCCGGTGCGCATCTCGGTCCGGGTCCGGGAACGCAAACAACGCTAAACCGCCCGCCGGGCTCCTCGCGCAGAGTGCCCCGCGCGCCCCGCGCCCTCGCTGGCCACCTCGCCCGCTCTGGCTGCCCCGAACCCAACGCGAGAGCTGTTACCGCGCCGCCCCGCAGCTCTGTGGTTGAGCTCGGGGCGGTGAGGTGAGCGGCGGCCGCTACGCCGACACGCGACGCAGGCGCTCCGCTGAGCCAGCAGCTGCAGATCACCGTCGTAGCCACGTTCCTCATCGAGGACCGACGGCTGGAGGACGTGTCCTCCGAGCAGAGCCCTGCCCGGCTGCTTGTCTGCGCGGCTACGCTTTCAGTAGCGATTCGCAGCCGCGCACGGCGCTGCGCTACGCTGTGCGGGCGCCTGCGAAGGCGTGGCCGGGACGTGGCGCAGCTTGGTAGCGCACTTGACTGGGGGTCAAGGGGTCGCAGGTTCAAATCCTGTCGTCCCGACGGCAAAAGCCCAGGTCAGGGCCTCTCTTACTACGGTGAGACGGGGCCTTGACTGCTGTGTGGGGACCCGGATCTCACAAAATCTCACTGCGCAGTTGTAACGGGTGCTAGCCGAGCAGTACGGCCAGGGCATCGCGCCCGCGTTCCAGGTCCTTCGCCGAGGGGTGCACATACACCCGCTTAGCCAGGGACAGATCGGCGTGACCGGCCCCACGCGGACACGATCACGTCGGGGACGCCGTTGGTGGCCAGGAAGGTCAACGCGGCGTGCCGGGCGTCGTATGGCCGGACCTTCCGCACACCGGCCGCCGCCATCAGGGCGTAGGTGCGGCGTCGTAGCCAGTCGGTCCGCTGTGGGGCGCCCAGCTCGTCGACCAGCACGTAACCGCTGTCCTGGTATGCCGGACCGGCCCGCAGTTTCTCAGCGTGTCGGCGTCGAGGTCAACGTCTGCCCATCGCAGCCCGCACACCTCCGCTGGTCGCAACCCGAGCAGGGACAGCAGCATCACGGCGTGCAGGCGCTCACCGGCCAGGGACGTCAGGAACGTCTTGACCTCCGTGGCCGTCCACGGTTCCCGATCAGCGCGTACCTGCGAGGGGCACCGCACCGGCGCGGCCACATTGAACTCGATCAGCCGCCGATGGACCGCGCTATCCAGTGCCGAGCGTAGCCGCGACAGGGTGAGCTGCACCGAGCGTTCCCGCCATGCATAACAACTGCTGGAGAATCCGCCAATGTGGATCACGTCGCGCCACTGGTCGTTTTCTCGGATACCCTCGATCGGCCCATCCGGACCGGGCGCGATGCGCGCGAACACGAACCCGCGCCTCTTTACCTGGTCCAGCAATTGCTTGCCAGTGATGACTTCCGGGCCGTCAGCCACGGCTCGTCCTTTGTTGGCGGCAGGCTCGGCAGTGCCCGGTTTCTGGCGCGGTGAGGCTTGCCGCCAGCACCTCAGCTCCGCACGCTGCGGCGTAGCGCCCGGCGACCATTGCCGCATCGGTGACCAGGTGCTCGACGCGCGTTGGACACGGGTCAACACGTCAACACGGCGGTAGGGTGATCCGCAAGGACTTAGCGCGACTTAGCAGGTGTCACATGTCAGATCGCTACGATCTCGAAGTCCGGGGGTGCTGAACTTGCCTACCAGTTGCCGCCAGCTCAGCGGGCTGAGTTTGTTCAGGCGATCTCGCAATCGATCGGCTGGTCTAAGACTCCCAAAATCAAGGATGCGGCGGGTGTCCTCGCAAGGTCGGTGAACGCCGCGCAGTCTGCGTGGAAGCTTGGGATGGACGTGTTCGCATCGCGGTGCCTGGATCGGGTTTAGACGGGCGGACCAGGAACTGCGGGCCATGCCCCGCAGTTCCTGGTCTGCCGGAGAGCCCCGGCGCGAGTGCTTGAGCAGCACAGCGAGCACGTCACGGACGAACGGATCCCGCAATACGCCGTGCGGCGAGATCAGCTCAGCACGACGCAGCGCCCGCCCGCCTGACTACGATCGGCACCGGATCGGCGCCGGACCCCCAATGGCATAGCCGCGGGGCACCACTCCGATCCCCCCGCTCCGGCCCGCTGGTTTGGCGTCGCGTCCTTTCCCGGCGGGCCGGAGCCGGTCAACCCTCCGCGTTACGCGTTTCCCGTTGGCTGGCCTGGACGACGCTCAGCAGCCTCCTATGAGGGGCGCTGACAAGGCACCTCCCGGGTAACGGTCAATCACACCCTGGTCGTGGCAACCTGCCGGGCGGTGCGGGCCAGCTCGGCGTAGTCGCTGCCGCGGCGGGACTCCAGCGCCTCAGCGAGCGGCACGAGCTGCCGGCGGGCACGGACCGAGGTGAGCTTGCCTACCGCGGTGATGGCGTCGTAAGCCAGCCCAGGAGCGCTGCGCTCCCCGGCCTTGACGTGGATGGTGGCTAGGACGATGCGGGACCGGGTGCGGCCGCGTTGGCTGATGCCCTCCCAGCGGTGCACCGACGCCGCGGCCAAGGGCTCGGCAACGTCGAGCCGTCCCCGGGTGAGTTCCAGGAGCGCGGCTGGGCGGTCCAGGTCGCCCTCCGGGTCGTCACGAGCAGGTGTCCACAGCTCCCGTGCCTTGCCCTGCTCCCGATACGCCGCGTCGGGCTGTCCGAGCATGACCAGCGCCGTCGCGGAGTCCGCCATGCCGCACGCCTGCAGCGCCACCCGGGAGCCCCCCCCGATCACGACCAGGCTCCGGTCGAGGGTCGAGGGAATGTCCCACGCCTTCACCTGCCCGATCTGCAGCATCTTCAGCCCGTCGTCCGGGTGGCCGTGCTCCACGCTGGCCAACCCCGCCCAGTTCAGGGCAACAACCTGTAGGTAGGCATCCCCGGCCTCAATGGCCAGCTCCAGGGCGCGGGCATAGTGGTACATGGCCCGGTCATAGAGCCCGGCGTCGAACGCGTCCCACCCGGCCTCCAGGTGCAGTCCGGCCACGGCGCTCTTGAGCTCTCGCTTGACCGGCTCGGGACCGGACACCCGCAGCAGCCTCATCGCCTCCTTGGCGGCTGCGCTGCTGACGGCAGGGTCAGAGCCGTAGGCCCGCCCGACTTCCCGGATCTGCTGAGTCAGGTCCCGGACCTTTGCCACATGGACACCGCTGAGCCGGTCCGGCAGCGGCACCGGTGATAGGTCGGGCAGCTCGGCGAACAGCTCCCCCAGCCCCTCAACCGTGGCGCCCACGATGGTGACCCCACCCAGCCCGAGCACGTGGCGGCGCAGCACGTCGGCGACCCCTTCGAGCTCGGCAACCGTGACACCTCCAGGGTAGGCGTCCTCTGGGCCGTAGTAGTGGCCGTCGGGTCCCCAGTAGGACAGGCCCATCCGTTCCCGGGGGACAGCCAGGCCCTCGGCGGTGCGCTCGATCACGTCGTAGGCCATCACCCGGCCCCGGCGGCCGGTCATGATGTCCGCCACCTCGGATTGGCTGCTGCCGGTGAGCACCGCGATCTGCCGTTGCACCACCCCGGCGGCATTCACCCAGCGGAACAGCGCGCCGATGTCGCGTCCGGTCAGCGCCGGCTTGAGGTCGGGTGCGGTGTACCAGTCGGGCGCGAGACCGGTGGGCTGCTCCGCCTTCGTCGGCTCGGGTGGCTGCTCGGCCGGGGGTGTTTGCTCGCCGCGCTGGGCACCGTTGTGGGCGAGGTTGTCCGCGTGTCCGTAGCTCATCGTCGTCACCGTCTCCCTCGGTGCGTTGTGTGATGGGGGCACCGTAGTCCCCTCCCCGGTAGGGTGATGGTCGGCCCGGCTGGTCGCGGCGAGTGTGACAGGCGTCTTCTCTCCGGCCAGCCGGACCCCCGGACCGGTGCGCTCAGGGACACCGGCTAATCGTCCAGAGCCGTCAGCACACCCGGGCTGCGGCGCCACGCCGGGCCGGTCGGCGCCGGGTAGCTGGTCCACGTTTCGTCATGCCCCACTCCCTCCATTGTTGATCTCTAGTGATGCCCGGGAAAGGTCAGGGTTGTGTCCTTGCCAGCCCAGCCTTTGAGCGTGTGGCGCGACCCACCGTGCAGGAGGGTCGGAGGGCCCCGGCCCCGCGGTTCGGCGACCCTCGGGTCATGGCCCTGGCCGGCGCCCTGTGCGCCGTCGTGCACACCATCACCGGGTTCACCAACCGGAGCCTTCGCGCCCAGGTGAGCACCCTGCTCGGCACCGCGTACACGACCGGCCAGATGAGCTATGACCTCACAGCCAATGACCCACCAGCCCCACTCCCACTGCGCCAGGCCCTACGGGTGATCGACCGCCACGTCGACGACTACATCACCGAGGCCCGTATGGCCGCCTGAAACTCTGCTCAAGTCTCAACCTCCTAGCGCCCAAGGGGCGCTAGTTGACGCATCACCTCTTCGTAGGCCTGGCCGAAGAACAGGTTCAACGCCAACACGTAGTACACCACCACGTGTGCGGGCAGCAACCGCGACCGTGCCTCGCGTTTCCCGCTTTCCCGGATCACATCGTCGATGATGTCCCGATGAATCACACCGCTCAACACCCCGAGAGCCACATGGTCGGTCAACCGGCCCGACTGTCGTTGGTCGGTGGTTTCGCGGGCTCGGGCAAGTCCGAGTTCGGGCGCTTCCTGAGCACCATGACCGGCTGGGCACTGTTGGATAAGGACACCCTGACCCGCCCGTTCGCCGAGGCGTTGCTCCTGTCGCTGGGCAGTGACGTCAACGACCGGCACACGGCCCTGTATCGAGAGAAGATCCGGCCACTGGAGTACCGGGCTGTGATCAACACGGCGCTGCAGAACCTCGACTGTGGTGTGTCGACTGTGGTGACGGCGCCGTTCATCTCCGAGATCGTCGACGAGCCGTGGCTGACGCGGCTGAAGAACCAGTGCGCGGCCCGCGACGGGGAGGTCACCGTTGTGTGGGTGGAGTGCGACGAGGAGTCGATGTACGACTACCTGTCGTTCCGCGGGGCGGCCCGCGACGCGTGGAAACTGGAGTGCTGGGACGATTACCTCGCGACCATCGACTTGTCCTTACATCCCCGGTGCGCGCATTTCGTCGTCGACAACCGACTCAACGCCACCGTCAGCATGGCCGAGCAGTGCCCTGGATCAGCTGGCCCAGCAGATTGCACTCGACTGGCCTCAGGTACGCAGCCAACTCGCCGAGACGTGGGTGCCACAACTGTCATCGAAGCAACCGGGCCTTGTGGTCGACGGTATATCTTACGGCTACACCGACATCCTGAACGACCACCTTGCGTTGAGGTCCACCTACAGTGCTCGGCTTGTGTGGTCCGGTGACTGGACAAGCTTCCGAGAAGGGGACTTCTACATCACCGTGGCGGCCGTGTCATTCAGCACACCGGGAGAAGCAAACGCCTGGTGTGACAGGCAGGCCATTGATTCCGACAACTGCTTCGCGAAGCGACTCTCCACCCTGGCGGGTCCCGACGGAAGCACCGTCAATCGATGATGACGCACCAATCCCCCGGTTACGTCATGGCAAGTCCTTCGCTCATGGCGCTCAGGCTGCTGGACGCACGTTAATCGAAGCTCAGCGTGGCCAGCTCGATCGAGATCTGACGCAACGCCTCGTGCGCCCGGTCCGCAAGGGGCCGTAGCGTAGCGAGCCGGGCGACCGCCCCGAGTGCCCGCCAACCCAGCAACGCAGCGCCGAGCGCGGACCCACCTGTGGCGTCTGCGACCTGCACGGGCACACCCAGCGCCGTGGTGAGCGACGCCGTCCACGCCGGGCTGCGCAGCGCTCCCCCGGTGGCCCGCACCGTGTCGACCGGCGTCCCCGCGTGCACGACGGCGTCCCGGACCATCGCCAGCCGCAGGCACACCCCGTCCAGCAGTGCGCGGACGACGTGCGCCCGCCGGTGGTCGCGGCGCAGCCCGAGCAACGTGCCGCGCGGCGTCGGATCCCAGTACGGCGCCCGTTCGCCGAGCAGCGCGGGCAGCGCCAACAATCCGGTGGACCCTGGCGCGACGTCGGCCACCTCCGACAGCAGGGCTGGCAGGTCTGCGCCGAGCAGTTCCGCCGCCCACTGCGCGACGACACCACCGTTGCTCACCGCGCCGCCGATGACCCAGGTGTCGTCGGCCAGCAGGTAGCAGAACGTGCGGCCGTTGACGGCGGGGCTCGACGCCGCCACGCGCAGCGCCGCGCTGGTGCCGAGCGACACCGCAGCCGCCTGGCCACGTCCGAGGACCGGGTGTCGGCCCAGAGGTGAACGGGCGTGACGGCCGCGCCCGCCGCGTCGAGACCCAGCACGCTGTGCAACGCCCCGGTGAGTGCCAGCCCCGCGACGTCGCGCCCGGCGGCGCACTCGGCGACGGCGGCGAACGTGGCCTCGCACAGGGTCGCGAGGTCCTGCATCGCCTCGCCGGGCACCTCACCGGCCACCAGCAGGCCGCCCGACGTCTGGGCGTCGGCGAGCAGCAGCAGCTCATCCTCATCCACAGTGGACGTCACATGCGGACGTACCCAGTCGAGGTTCCGACGGGTGCCACCGCTGACGTAGCCGTCGGCGAGCGCCTCCCGCGCGCCTTCCAGGTATGGCACCGCCGCCGCGTCGATCACCGCGGACACCCCGCTGGCCCGCGCGAGCTTGAGCAGGTGCCGGAGCAGGCCGAACCCGGTCACGTCGATCGCGCACCGCACGCCCGCCGCGACGGCGGCACGCGGCGTCGGCGTTGAGGGTCGTCATCGCGTCGACGGCCGCCGCGGACACCTCCCCCGTCGCCTTGTGCCTGCTGTTGAGCACACCCACGCCGAGCGGCTTGGTCAGCGACAGCGGCACGCCCGCGGTGCCCGCGTCGTTGCGCAGCAACTTCTCGGGGTCCGCGATGCCCGTGACGGCCATGCCGTACTTCGGCTCGGGATCGTCGACGCTGTGGCCGCCCGCGACGTGGCAGCCCGCCGCCGAGGCCACGTCGACGCCACCGCGCAGCACCTCCGCGGCCAACTCCATCGGCAGCACGTCCCGCGGCCAGCAGAGCAGGTTCACCGCCACCACCGGCGCGCCGCCCATCGCGTACATGTCGGACAACGCGTTCGCGGCGGCGATGCGGCCCCAGTCATAGGGGTCGTCGACGACCGGGGTGAAGAAGTCCGCGGTGGCGATCACGGCCTGCCCGCCCGCAATGCGGACGACTGCGGCGTTGTCTCCGTCGTTCAGGCCGACGACGAGCTCGCCGGCGGGGTGCTGCACGCCCGCCTCGAGGAGCCCGGACACCACCGACTCGAGCTCACCCGGCGGGATCTTGCACGCGCACCCACCACCGTGCGCGTAGTAGGAGGTGAGCCTGCGGATCTCGGTGGCCGTCATGGTCACACCGTAAGCCCGCAACCACGTCGCAGCCGGCCGGCGACCGCCCGTGCGCACCCTCGCGGCGGGCGACGCGCCGCGGCGGTGACGTAGGGTCGCCCGCGGAGGCGTCAGGGTGCCTGGTGGCCCCCGCGGTCTTCAAAACCGACGTGACCCGAGTACCTCGGTCAGGCGGGTTCGATTCCCGTCCGCCTCCGCGGACCGTCCGGGCCGTCGTGCTGTCCGCGTCTCGGGTCGAGTACGCCACCTTCGGGCAGCTCTACCGCCGCCACGGCAGTGCGCTCGCCGACCAAGCGGCCACCACCGCGCAGACGCGGAAACGATCCGGATCGCCGAGTTCCAGCCCTCGATGATGCCGGGCATGGTACAGACCGCCGCCTATGCGCGGGAGGTCCGCTCGCTACCGTGCGGACCGTCGTCGCGGGTGTCTCGGCGGACGAGATCGAGGCGCTCGTGGCGAGCGGCTCAAACGGCAGGCGCCGGCGCTGCCGTCGGTGACAGATTGCTGCTACAAGCCCTCTAGCCGGGTGCCGCGCTGAAGGGTTAACCTGCGGGCAGTCACCTACTCATGCCTCACCACCCGTGGACCGGTGCGGACGGGTTCGGTGTCGCCGCAGCACCGACCCCACTGGGAAAGGATCTGACGTGGCCATGGATCCACCTGAGCTCGACCGGCATACCTGGTGCGGAAGCAGTGCGGCAGCGACGTTGCCCGTGGATGAACTACAAGTAAGGCTGTTCGGCGACGTGTCGGTCCAGCAGGATAATCGATCCATTCCTTTTCCGTCGGGTAAAGCCCTCGAGCTGTTCTGCTACCTGCTGATCAATCGCGATCGTGCACACACCCGTGAGACCCTGTCCGAAGTGTTGTGGCCCGGCGGGAGACCCGCTGCCTCCAAGAGGTATCTTCGCCAAGCCCTGTGGCGGCTCAACGCGACGATCCAGTGTCGGCCGGATCGTCACCGAACGGGAACTAAGCGGCTCCTGGTCGTGGAACCCGACTGGGTGCGCATCAATCCTGACGCTGCATGGTGGCTGGACGTGAATGCGTTCGAGCGGGCATACACCGCCGCTCGTGACACATCTGGTCACAGCCTCTCCGACAATCAGGCGCAAGGCGTGGAATCCGCTCTCGAGCTCTATCGCGGAGACCTGATGGCGACCAGGTACCACGATTGGTGCAGCTACGAGCGGGACCGGCTGCAGCTCGCCTACCTGGCGATGCTGGATCAGTTGATGGGCTATTGCGAGGCGCGGCGGCTCTACGCGAAGGGGGTGGGCCTCGGGCAGACCGTACTGCGCTACGACCCGGCGCGGGAATGCACCCATCGTCAGCTGATGCGCCTGCACTACCGGTCGGGGGACCGAACCTCCGCCATACGTCAGTACGAGCGTTGCATCTCGGCCATGGCCCAGGAGTTCGGAGTCCAGCCCTCCACAAGCACCGTCGCGCTGTACGAGCAGATCCGCGCCGACTGGGTTCCTGATATTCCGATGCCGCCGCCCGTCGAAACGCCGGTGGTCGGGCCGCCGACATCCGAGCGGCCGGAAACCGCAGTGATCGCAGGCCTGCACGTACGGCTCGATCAGTTCCAAGCCAGTCTGCGCGCACTTCAAGAATCAGTTCCGCAGAATAGTGGCGCGCTTTTCACGCATGCTCGAACCATCCAGAACGGCTCGTCGGGAAAGGCTGGGCTGCTGGGCAGGGGCGGCACCGAAGACGCCCCATAAGACATCGAGACGAGGCACAGTTTGCCATGGCGGGTGGCGAAAGCTACACCACCTCGCTGCAACATGTGCTCGCCGAGCTCGCCCGTCTCGATCTGCTGTTACGCGTCCAGGTCTGGCGGTTGCGTCAATCCAGTGGCGCGCGCGAGGAGGGGTTGTCCGCCTTCTACATCCCCGATGCAGAGATCGACGTGCTGCTGGACAAGCCGATCGGTGTCCCCACGTGGGCCACTGACGCGCACTCCGAAGACGTGCCGGAGAGCGTGGTTGCACCTCGGCTGGATCAGCTATCCGCCGAGATCGCCGAACGTGTGGTGCACAGTGTGCATCAGGGCGTGTACCTCAAGCTGGTAGCGCTGGCCCAGTTGTTCGACCTGACCCCGTTCGACGTGGACGTCGTCGTGATGTGTCTGGCTCCCGAGATCGATCGGCGCTACGAGCGCCTGTACGCCTACCTGCACGACGACGTGACGCGGCGGGCGCCGACGGTCGATCTGGTCCTCAACCTGCTGTGTGCCGATCTCGACACGAAGGTGGCCGCGCGCACCCGATTCACCCTGCCCGCGCCTCTTGTCCGGCACCGTCTCGTGACGCTGGGGGAGGACCCCGCCCAGCGCTCGTACTCCCTGCTGGGTAAGAACGTTCAGCTGGATCCGCGGATCACCCGCTTCCTGCTCGACGACGACGAGATGGACGATCGGCTGCGGTCGTGCGCCCGGCTCGCCGTGCCCACCACTTCTTTCGACGATCTGCTCTTCCCGGCGGAGTTCAGTGCATGCCTTGCTCGGCTGGCCGAGCATGCCGGTGACGACCTCGTCCTGTACTGCCAAGGTCCCCCCGGCGTGGGCAGGCAGACCGCGGCGGCGGCGTGTTGCCAGCGCTGGGGCGCTGCGCTGCTGGTCGTGACCGCGGAGCTGCTGGCCAGCAGCCCGGCCGAGGAGTTCGCGACGCTGGTCGGTCTCATCGACCGCGAGGCCCGGCTGCAGGGCGCGGTCATGTACTGGGAGAACGTCGACGCCCTGCTGAGCGAGGAGAAGAAGGCGCAACGGGCACTGCTGCTGTCCACGCTGCAGGCGTATCCGGGGCCGGCGTTCCTGGCCGGGAACACCACGTGGGAACCGGCCGGCGCACCGGAGGACGTCACCTTCGTGCGGCTGGAATTCCCGGCGCCGGGCTACGATGAGCGCCACCACTTGTGGAGCGCCGCGCTCGAGGGGACGGCGAGCTCGACGCTGGACCTGGCCACGCTGTCCGGCAGGTTCCGCTTGAGCGGCGGCCAGATCCGCGACGCTGCGGCGACCGCGCGTAACCTGGCGCACGTCCGCACGCCTGGCAGACCCCAGGTGACCCAGGACGACCTGCATGCTGCGTGCCGTCTGCAGTCCAACCGCAAGCTGGCTGCGCTGGCGCAGCAGATCACTCCGCACTACACCTGGAACGACATCGTGCTGCCCGACGACCGGATGGAGCAGCTACGCGAGATCTCCCACCAGGTCCGCTATCGCGACCTGGTCTACGAAGACTGGGGTTTTCAGCGCAAGGTGGCGGGCGGGCGAGGGCCCTGCGTCCTGTTCGCCGGCCCGCCCGGCACCGGCAAGACCATGGCCGCCGACGTCCTGGCGCACGACCTCGGCCTGGATCTCTACAAGATCGACCTGTCCACCGTGGTGAGCAAGTTCATCGGCGAGACCGAGAAGAACCTCGCCCGCATCTTCGCCGAGGCGGCGACCAGCAACGCCGTCCTGTTCTTCGACGAGGCCGACGCGCTGTTCGGCAAGCGCACCCAGATCCGTGACGCGCATGACCGCTATGCCAATCTGGAGATCAGTTATCTGCTGCAGAAGATGGAGGAGCACGAGGGAGTGGTCATCCTGGCCACCAACCTGCGCAAGAACATGGACGAGGCATTCGTCCGCCGATTGCATTTCACGATCGAGTTCCCGGTTCCCGACGCCGAAGATCGCCTGCGCATCTGGACCCAGGTCTGGCCCACCGAGATGCCACGGGACGGGAGCCTCGATCTGGAGCTGCTCGCCCGGCAGCTCGACGTGTCTGGCGGCAGCATTCGCAACATCGCGCTTGCCAGCGCTTTTCTGGCCGCCACCGACGGCGGCATAGTCACCATGGCGCACCTTGTTCGGGCGACGCGACGCGATTACCAGAAAATGGGCAAGGTTCTGACGACCGGAGAGTTCGGCGACCACGCCACTTGAGTGAAGAGGATGACCGCCATGGCTACCCGCCAGTTCGACACTACCGTTGTACCGAAAGCTGAGCGCGCCTCGGTGGGGCGGACACCAGTCACCGAGACCACCAGACCTGAGTCGATGGCAAATCGCCTGCTTCGGCACGTCGATCGTGGTGCCGGTGTGCCGCATCCGCACGTCCAGGCCACCGCCCTCACCCAGGCCAGCGGCGATCATCTGGCTCGTGTCGGTGACGTCCTGCTCCGATTGCAGGGTCGCCACGGGAACCGCTACGTGCAACAGGTGATTGATCACGCTCGGCAGTCGGCGAGCCCGGCTGTGCCGGTGATTCAGACCAAGCTTGTGCTCGGCCCGGCCAATGGCCGCTATGAGCGCGAGGCGGACCGTATCGCCCACCACGTGATGTGCAGGCCGGATCAGCGTGCGCCTGACACCGGGTTCGGCAACGGCGGTCGTCTGGCGATTCAGCGACTTCATGGTGCTGCTGGCGGCGCAGTGGCTGCGCCGGTTTCCCAAGCCATCCAACAGGCCCGCACTGGTGGCCGGGCGGTCCCCGGCACGGTCCGGGCCCGGATGGAGCGCGCGTTGGGATCGGACTTCAGCGGCGTCAAGATCCATGTGGACGCCCGAGCCGACCGACTTAACGCTGCCTTGCAGTCCCGGGCATTCACCGTTGGCGCTGATGTGTTCGTCCGCCGAAGCGATTATCAGCCGGGAAGCCCGCGTGGCGATGCGCTGCTGGCGCACGAACTGACCCACACCGTCCAGCAGGGGGCGGTCACGGCTCCCACCCAGGCAGCCGTCCCCACGAAAGCAGATGGGTCGAAGCTACGGCGTGCCCCCGGTAACTGTGCGGTGAAGGATCGCCCCAGCGCCAGCGCTTCTCCGATCATTCAGCGGATCGGGTTGACGGACTTGACTGTCCCCCAGAGAAAAAGTTACGACAAATGGGCCTTGTCGTACAAAGACAACAAGTCCGTCAACGTCGTAACGTTACTCTTGCATGCTCCGAGTTTCGATACGTTTGCTAGTTTTATGAACTACATGCACGAGAAGGCTGGCAGCGCACCGATGAATCTTTCGCCAGCACAGGTATATTCCACGATATTGGAGGAATATTTCACCAAATACCCCCAACCCTCTCAAAAATCGGTGTGGGCGGGGAAGCCGGCGAATGTAGTGCCTCCGTCGGGGAGCGCGCCTGCGCAGCCAGTTGAATCCAAGAAGCTGCAGGAGTCTCCCAAGTTGTCGACGGCCACGTTCACCCTGCTCGGCAGCGCGAGGAAGCATTTCAAACACCTTAAGAACGCACCCGTGCCTCATGACCCCCTGAATTTGCTCAATTACGTTTCGCAGTACCGGGCGAACTTCAGCGAAGCTGAGGGTCACTGGACGATGCAGCTGGGCGACCAGAAGACGCATATAGGTTACGGGGTTTACGAGATGCGGCCCTGCTCGGTACTTGTGAAGAAGGGGAAGTCCGCTAATCAGTGGGAGGTGTTCCACTACGGGCCGACCGGTTTAGAGAAAGACTAGACCGCGGCGAGGCCGTGTCCATGCGCCTCGCTGTGGATGTGGAGACGGACCAACAGACGCGCATACAGACAGCGCATCGACGCGTGCCCGATATACCTGCCGCTGTGCAACTTGACTAGCAGGAACGGGTGCGGCGGGGCATGTTTGATGATCTAGACGCGACCTTGACGGCGCTCGTGCAGGCTGAACTGTCGCTGCGCAACGTCGCCATCAGTTTTGCCAGCCCGGATGAGCAGTTCCCGCCGTCCGGTGTCGCGCTGCCGGCGATCGCGTTCTTCCTCTACGACGTGCGGGAGAACGTCGCGCTGCGCACCAACCAGTGGGAGACCGAGCGCCAAGCCAACGGGATGACCACCCGCAAGCGCCCACCGGCCCGGGTCGACTGCTCCTACCTGATCACGGCCTGGCCGAGTGAGAGCGCGCCCAACCCGGCGCAGGACGAGCATCGCCTGCTCGGCGAGGTGCTCAAGGTGCTGCTGCGCCACCGGCGCATTCCCGCGGGTTACCTGCGTGGTGAGCTGATCGGCCAGGAGCCGCCGGTACCAGCCAAGATCATCGGCGGGAACCAGCTGCAGAGCCTCGGTGAGTTCTGGCAGGCCATGGGCGGTCGGCCCAAGGCCACCCTGCACTACGGCATCACCCTCAGCGTCGACGTCTTCGATCCCGAGGATGTCGGACCCGAGGTGACGGAGAAGATCATCAAGGTCAGCCTGGGCGTCGGCGGCGAGTAGCCGACGATCCCGCCGTGACGAGGAGGAACACCAGCGATGCCGCAATACCTCGCGCCAGGTGTGTACGTCGAGGAGGTACCGTCGGCGATCAAGCCGATCGCCGGCGTCGGAACCAGTACCGCAGGATTCATCGGTGCAGTCGCAGACGACGTCACCATGCCGCTGCGGCCTGGTCGCACCGGGAAGAAGGCCAACGGCACGACCGATGAGCCCGCTGACTACTACCCGGTGGCCGCCGCTGGGCAGCCACAGCTGATCGACAGCTGGGATCAGTTCCGGACCCGCTTCGGTGACGGCATCCTGGCGGGCAACTGGACACTGGCCCACGCGGTCTACGGCTTCTTCAACAACGGCGGCGGCCGGTGCTGGGTGACCAGGGTCGTGGCAGAGGCACCGGACGAGGCGCCGCCGGACGAGGCACTGACCGAGGCCCTGGACGGATTCACTGCAATCGACGAGATCGCCCTGGTGGCGATCCCCGGCGCCGTCAGCGACGCCGTGCAGAGCGCCGTTCTCGCTCACTGTGAGAACGCCCAGGACCGGTTCGCGATCCTGGACGGCCGGAGGACGACCACCTTGACCAAGACCGAGATCCAGGGTGGAGCTCGCGACAGCAGCTACGGGGCGATCTACTACCCGTGGATCGACGTCGGCGAGAAGGGCGCCAACGGCGATCCGGTGTACGTACCGCCCAGCGGTCACATCGCCGGGGTCTACGCGCGGGTCGACACCGAGCGCGGGGTGCACAAGGCTCCGGCCAACGAGGTGATCCGCGGCGCGCTCGGCGTGGAGACACTGGTCAGCAAGCAGAGCCAGGCCGGCCTCAACCCCGACGACATCAACGTCATCCGCAAGTTCGACGGCAACATCACGGTCTGGGGGGCGCACACGCTGGCCGGCAAGGAAGACGCCGAATGGCGCTATGTCAGCACCCGGCGGCTGTTCAACTTCCTGCGCGAGTCGATCGACGAGGGCACCCGGTGGGTGATCTTCGAGCCGAACGCGCCGGAGCTGTGGTCGAAGATCCGGCGCAACGTCAGCGCCTTTCTGACCACGGTGTGGGCGTCCGGCGCGCTGCTCGGCGCCACCCCGGAGCAGGCGTTCTACGTGCGCTGCGACGAGACCACCAACCCCGAAGAGGTCCGGGAGCTCGGACAGGTGGTCACCGAGATCGGCGTCGCAGTGGTGAAGCCCGCCGAGTTCGTCATCTTCCGGATCAGCCAGTGGTCCGGCGCGACACCGTGACACTGATGGGGACATCGACACTGACTGGGACCCTGACCGGGACGAGGCCGTGACCGACTACCTGACGCCGGGGGCCTACTTCCAGGATGTGTTCCCGCCGCCGGTGCAGAGCTTTCTCACCGGTGTGCCCGCGTTCCTCGGCCGGGCCACCGTCGTTGATCAGGATGACCCGCCGCAGTGGCTGAGCACACCGCAGCGGCTGACGCTGTGGCCGCAGTTCGAGAAGACTTTCGGTGGCGCGCCGGACGGCTTGTTGCCCGAGGCCGTCCGGAGCTTCTTCGAGAACGACGGGCTGCTCTGCTACGTCGTTCTGCTGGACAAGACCGGGCCTGCCGTGACCGAGTTGCAGCGCGGGCTGGCCGCGTTGGACGACTTCGATGACGTCGACCTGATCTGCGCGCCCGACGTCATGGCTTGGGCGACGTGGTCGGACAACTCCAGGCCGCAGTTAGTCACCGACTCCGAGCAGGTACTGGCGTTCACCGGCCTGCAGCAGGTACTTCTTGATCACTGCTGGGATCGAGGCAACCGGTTCGCGATTCTCGACGGCGTGCCCGCTCTGCCCCCCGATCCGGTCCAGGAGCAACGCGACCTGGTCCAGGAGCAACGCGACCGATTGGCCGGGGAGGCAGGCGGCTATGGGGCGCTCTACTACCCGTGGCTCTGGGCGCGCGATGGCGAGCGGCCCCTGCCACCCTGCGGTCACCTGGCAGGCATCTACTCCCGCAGCGACCAGCGGGTCGGCGTGCACAAGGCACCCGCCAACGAGGTGATCGAGGGCGTACTGGACCTGCAGGCCAACCTCACCGGCCCGCACGTCGGTGAGCTGTACGAGCAGGGGGTGAACTGCCTGCGCGCCCTTCCCGGCCGGGGCATCCGGGTCTGGGGGGCGCGGACCCTGAGCGCTGACCCGACCTGGCGTGACGTGAACGCGCGGCGCCTGGTCGGGACCATCAGCCGGTGGGTCGAGCGTTTCATGACGAACCTGGTGCACGAGCCCAACGATGTCCGGCTCTGGGTGCGGATCATGCGTGAGCTCACCGCGTATCTCGACGGGCTGTTCCAACGTGGTGCGTTGAAGGGTCGCACCGCGGACGAGGCGTTCTTCGTCAAATGCGACAACGAGACCAATCCCAGCGACGTCATCGATGCCGGGATGGTCGTGACACAGATCGGCGTGGCGCCCACCATGCCTGCCGAGTTCATCATCGTTCGTGCCATCCACGGCGCGAGCGGAGTGACGGTCCGTGCGGCCTGAGACGTTATGAGGAGGTTCAGCGATGACGAGAGCCGACCCCTATGCCGGCTATAATTTCGCTGTGGAGTTGGACGGAATCACCCGGGCCGGTTTCCGCGAGTGCTCAGGGCTGGAGAGCAGCCAGAACCCCGGAGAGTACCGTGAGGGCACCGACAAGAACCTGAGTGCGCGGAAGATCCCCGGTCTCAACACCTACGGTGACGTCACGCTCAGCCGTGGGATCACAGCCGACAGCAAGCTGTGGGAGTGGCGCGAAAAGGCCATGAAAGGCGCGGTGGAGCGGCACAACATCTCCATCACGCTGCTGGACGACGTGGGCACTCCCCGGATCACCTGGAACCTCTTCGACTGCTGGCCAAGGACCTGGACCGGCCCCAGTCTGAACGCCACCGCGGACGAGTTCGCCATCGAGCAACTCACCCTCGCATGCGAAAGGATCGAGGTCGATCAATGGAAGTAGACGGCGACAACGGAGCTCGCCCGACCGAGTTCCCCTTCACGCTACCCCAGGGGCTCGTCGCGCCGGACGGGACGGTGCACCGGGACGGCACCATGCGCCTGGCCACTGCGTTCGACGAGATCGAGCCGATCAAGGATCCGCGGGTGCGCGCGAACCCGGGCTATCTGGTCATCATCCTGCTCACCCGCGTGATCACGCGCCTGGGCAGCCTGGAGTACATCAACACCAACACCATCGAGAACCTGTACTCCGCGGACCTCGCCTACCTTCAGGACTTTTATCAGCGCATCAATCTCAACGGGCATGCCCGCCTCCAGGTCGACTGCCCGCACTGCAGCGGGGCATTCGAAGTGGAGACGGTGGGCCTGGGGGGATGACGCGCTACCCCGCGGACCAGCTGCACGAGGAGGTAGCGTACATGGCGTACCATTTTCACTGGCCGTATCACGAGATCATGCAGCTGGACCACCGCGAACGGCAGCGGTGGGTCGCCGAGATAGCCCGCATCAACCAGCGGCTCAATGAGCAGGGAGGCGTACGGCGATGATGTCCACCGGAGTTCCCCTCGGTTTGAGCTGGCTGCCGTCCGCGATCGGCAACTGGGTACCCGGAGCGCGGTTGCTGGAACCGTTCATGACCTTCAACTTCGCGGTCGAGATCGAGGGTCTGCTGGTCGGTGGCTTCACCGAGGTGAGCGGTTTGGAGAGCCAGATCGAGATGGAACCCTACCGGGAGGGTGGGGTCAACAACTTCGTGCACCAACTGCCCGGATCGGTGAACCATTCCAATCTGGTGCTGCAGCACGGGCTCACTGCGATCAGCACGCTGTGGAACTGGCACTACAACACGGTCCAGGGCATCATCCAGCGCAAGAACGGCACGATCATGCTGCTCGACCGGCGCCAGATTCCGGTGATGTGGTGGAACTTCCGCAATGCGCTGCCGGTGCGCTGGACCGGTCCGGTGTTCAACGCGAGCAGCGACGAGGTGGGTGTCGAGTCGTTGGAGCTGGCTCACGAGGGCCTGACCAAGCCGCTACTCGGCCAAGCCGCTGCGCTGGCGCACGGCACCGCCCAGATGGCCGGAGCGTAAGACCGGAGCGTAAGGAAGCGTCAGATGCAGGTGGAGCAAGCCCAGTCTTCGGATCCGGTGCTGGCGCTGGATCCGGTACTGGTGCACAGGCTGTGGCGGCCCGTCGAGCGTCCTGGCGTCATCGACCCACGTCCGGCTCGGGCCATGCTCACCCGCCACCAGCGGATGGTGGCCGGGCTGCCGCTGGCTGAGCTGGTGTCGCGGCACACCGGTTCGGTGCTGGACCCGGTGGTGCCGATCGTGTACGTGCTGCCCAGCCAGTCACCACCCATCCCCGACTCCCGCCCGACCGAAGGTCGACGCGGCCGGGCAGCAGCCGGCGCGATCGTGTCGGCCCGTCCCGCGCAGCCGGCGCCGGGTGTTGCACAGCCAGCAGACCGGGCGCCCGCGCAGGCCGCGCCCGGTTCGCCTGTCCCGCCTCCGTCGCCCGCTGCCCCGGTTGCCCACGACGCGCCGCCGCCGCTGATCGTGCAGGGCAGGGTCGCCGCGTCGGATGTACCGGGATCGTCACCCGTGAGGTCACTGCCGGAGCGCGCCGGACCCGTTGTGCAGCGTTCGCCGCTGGCTGGTCCCCGTGCGTCGGATCTGTCCCCGTCGGACCTGCGGACGCCGGAGGCCGGACCTGTCGGCCCTGGATCCGATCTAGGGACACAGCGGCCCGGGACCCCCAGATCGTCCGATCTGGGATCGATGCAGCCCGGAATGCCGGCGGGTTCGCAGCAGGTTGTTCCCGCTGAGCCCGGTGGTGCACCCCGTCCGGCGCGAGGTGCAGGCAGTGCGCAGCCGCTCGTCGTCGCCACTCGCCCCACACCGTGGCCGAGCTGGGAGCGTCCTGTCGGGACCCTCGTGCACCCAGGGTCTGGGTACCTGGAGTCCGGACAGCCGGAGGCTGGGCGGACCGGGCGCGCGGTGGCGGTCGCCGTCCACCGTCCGCATTCCCGACCTCCTGAACCGTTGCCCCTGGTCGATCTCGCGGACTCGCGAACCGCCCGGGATCGTCCGGTTCCTGCCGAGCAGCAGCGGGAACCGGTAATGGGCCGCATCCCGGCGGCGGGTCACGTCCCGGCGGCGGGTCAGGACGCCGGTGCACCGCGAAGCGCCGACCGCGCTGCGCAGCCGCGTCGGCAGGCAACCGCCCCGGTCGACCTCGAGCACATCGTGGACACCGTCCACCGCCGGTTCGTCCGGCGGCTGGCGATCGAGGCCGAACGTCGGGCGGTGCGGTGATGGCGCTCAACAAGGCGAGCGCGGCATCGGAGTTGCTCGGGCTCGGGCCGGGTGGGGGCGGGCTGAAGAAGCTGCGGATCACCTTCGATCGGCACGACGGCACGGTGGGCGGTCCGATCGAGGCGTTATTCAATCCCCACGAGATCAGCCGGTCACGGTCGGTCAGCTGGCATCAGCACAAGGTCGCCAGCCAAGGAGGGGGCTGGACCTGGTCGGACACCGAGCAGCAGTTCCGGGCGGTGGAGGCGGAGACGCTGTCCGTCGAGCTCTTCTTCGACACCTACGAGTCGAGGGGGGCGGCGTCGGGCTGGAAGCAAGCCGCCTCGTTCGTGCAACCGGTCAACCCGTTCCAGACGGGCGATGCGACGGACGTCACAGCGCTCACCCGCAAGGTCGCCACACTGGCCGAAGTGGACCAGGATCTGCACCACCCACCCGTCTGTCACCTCTCCTGGGGCACGTTCACCGACATCTTCACCGGTGTGCTGACCCAGCTCGACCAACGGTTCACCCTGTTTCTCTCCGACGGGACACCGGTGCGGGCCACGTTGTCCTGCAGCTTCCTCGAGTTCCAGACCAGGGCGCACCGCAGGGCGCGCGAGATGAACTCCGCGGATGTGGTGAAAACCCGGGTGGTCCGCCGCCACGACACGTTGCACAGCATCGCCGCCGAGGAGTACCGCGACCCCAGCCGGTGGCGCCACATCGCAAGCGCCAACGGCATCCTCAACCCCCGCGAGCTGAAACCCGGCACGGTGTTGACGATTCCCAAGCTGGGCGGGTAGGGGGACGAGCAGATGACAGTACCCAATACGACGCCCCGTACGGGCGTGGTGGCCGACACCGACATCCGGGTGAACGGAGCACGCTTGCCGCTCGATGCCCGGACCGACATCGAGTCGGTGACCGTCCTGGATGATCTGAGCGCACTCAGCATGTTCACCCTGGT
>JBOHGM010000047.1:0-22613 GCA_050699435.1 Pseudonocardiaceae bacterium
CACCATCGACCAGCACATCAACGCCCGCTTCACCAACGCACGACAACCCACGGCGGCTGCCTGACACTCTGACCAAGTGCCAAGTTCTCAGAGCAATCAAGGAGGTCGTCGCTGTGTCAGTGACGAGGATCGTGGCGTACGCCCAGGGAACAAACCTGCCCGCCTCGCAGGAGTTCTACACCGAGGTACTCGGCCTCGAGGTCGCCATGCAGGATCCCGTACTCGGGCTTACTTCGCCGGCCAACCCGACCGCGCAGGTCATCATCCCGCCGGCCGGGATGGAGAACCCCGAGCCGAGCTTCGGCATCGACGTCGGCGACCCGGCCGCCGTCCACGCCGCGCATGAGGCCGCACTCGAGCGCGGACTCCGCGTGGTCTACCCCATCCGAGATGAGCCATGGGGCGTGCGTCGCTTCTTCGTCGAGGACCCCGGAGGCACGATCATCAACGTCCTCGCCCACCTCTCGTAAGACAGCTGCTCACGAGCGCCCGGGACGTCACTTCAGAGGGGATCCCCTGTTGAGACGCCAAGGTGGGTCCAGAACAAGCGCACTGAGCGCGCGATATGCGTTGGGGCTGATGCTGTCGTCGATCTGCATGGACCAGGCGGGATCACCAGCTTTACGCCTGACCAGAGAAAACACCCGACCTCAAGATCGTAAAGACAACAGCCTCTCAGCGAAGCTCGCCGGTGATGATCCATAGGTGGCCGAATGGGTCGCGGATGCGGCCCGAGCGCTTGCCATAGGTTCGGTTCTCGATCGGCACGACCACCTCGGCGCCGTGGGTGGTCATGCGTTCGCCGACTGCGTCGGGGTCGTCGACCTCGACCTCGAGGAGGACTGCTGAGCCGCCGAGATCACTTGGTGAGAGCCATCCCCACGCTGAGACGGCCGGCGAGACCCTGAAGGACGAGTCACCGATGCGGTGATCATCGGTGCCCGACTCGGGCGGTGCAAATGCGACTCAGGCGGTGCAGTGCGACTCAGGCGGTGCGGGGGCGGCTCGGGTCGCGGGTCGGGCGGCGATGCGGGTCCGCCCCCGGGCCGGCGACGGCGGCCACGTCGATTGCGGCGGGCTCCCGTCCGCAGTCGTCGCAGCTTGCGTGCACGTGGACCGGCCCGCCACAGCCCTCGTGCTCGAACAGGATCGGTGGGCCGTGCGGCGCGGCCCACCGGTCGCCCCATTCGGTCAGCGCGACGATCACCGTCGCGAGCTCGCGGCCCTTCTCCGTGAGCACGTACTCCCGGTCGCCACGTCGCTGCATCAGGCCGCCGGCCATGAACCCGTCCAGACGCTTGGCCAGGATGTTCGGCGCGACCCCGAGCCTGCGCTCGAAGTCGGAGAATCGGGTCATGCCGGCGAACACCGCGTTGCGGATGATCAGCAGGCTCCAGCGCTCGCCGACCATTTCCAGAACGCGCGCCGCCGAGCAGTTCTCGCGTTCGTACGTCCGACCCAGCACGAGGTCGATGATCCGCTTCTCACTTGCGTGACGCAAGTCTAAGCTTTTAGCGTACTTTTATCACGCTAGTTCGATGGATTGGAGGACGTCGTGGACCGACCGCAGGTCGTCACCCGGGACGAGTGGCTGGCCGCCCGCCGGGAGCTGCTGGCCAGGGAGAAGGAGCTGACCCGGGCCCTGGACGGGCTGGCCGCCGACCGGCGGCGGCTGCCGATGGTGCAGGTCGAGAAGGACTACCGGTTCACCGGACCGGACGGCGAGGTCGGGCTGGTGGACCTGTTCGACGGGCGAGGGCAGCTGGTGCTTCAGCACTTCATGTTCGACCCGTCGTGGGACCGGGGCTGCGGCAGCTGCACTGCGATGGCCGACGATCTCAGCGAGGGCGCCCGCGCCCACCTGGCCGCCCGGGACACCGCGTTCGCCGCCGTCTCGCGCGCGCCGTACCCGAAGCTGTCCGCCTACCGGCAGGCCCGGGGCTGGACCTTCCCCTGGTACTCCTCGTACGGCGGCGACTTCAACTACGACTTCCACGTCTCGCTGGATCCGGCGGTCACGCCCAACACCTACAACTTCCGGGGCGGCGACGAGCTGGCTGCCGCCGGGCAGGCCTGGCTGGTCGACTACGTCGGCGAGCAGCCCGGGGTCAGCGCCTTCCTGCGCGACGGCGACGAGGTCTTCCACACCTACGCCGCCCAGGGCCGGGGGGTCGAGGTGATGATGCACGCCTACCGGCTGCTCGACATCACCGCACTGGGACGCCAGGAGGAGTGGGAGGAGCCGAAGGGCCGGGTGCCGGCCGCGCAGGCCGCCGACCCCGGCTTCACCAGCGGGGCTGCCCGGAAGATCGTGTGAGAGCGGCGATCGTTCTCGCCAGTTCATCCACTCTCCCCAGTTGTATTCACGCCGGCCGAAAGGCAAACGGGGCGCCTCGCCGCCCTGGGCGACGAGCACATCGGCGCCCGCGACGAGGGCCTCCTCGGCCTGACGGCGGGTCATCACCTGCTGCACCCAGCGGATGCCGGCGTCGTGTGCCCTGGTGATGAGGTCGGGGCAGACCGCGAGGTGGAAGCTGATCGCTGCGGGGTCCGAAGTCGACGGTGGCGGCGAACGCCTCCTCGTCGAGCGGGCGAACCGTGTGGTTGATGGCGAACGGGCGGTCGGTGTGGTCCCGCAGGCGGGCCCACTGCGCGCGCAGCTCCGGTAGCGGGACCACGGCGGTCCCGAGGCTGCCGAGCCCACCCGCCGCGCAGACCGCTGCGGCGAGCTCGACCTGGTCCCAGGCGCCGAACGGGGCGCAGATGATCGGCACGTCGATGCCGAGCACAGCACAGAGTTTCGAGGCGGATCGCGGTGGCGTACTTGAGCATCTGGTCGTACTGCTCGGCGATGCGCTCCCAGCGGATCGGGCGGGTCATCGCCGGCGCCAGCTCCCGCCAGCGGTCCGGCTCGCCGGTGGTGGGGCGGTAGAGCTTGACCTTGTTGATCCGTTTGATGCGGGGCAGCAGGTCGAACCCGAGCAGCTTGGTGACGCCGAACCCGATCTCGGACTGGCCATGCGAGTCGACGTAGTTGGCCTCGACCGCCATGTCGGTGCCATGGCGGATCACGCCATCGACCATCCGCAGATGACTCGGAGCCTCCACCGCCGCTCGGGCCCGCCACCCGGCGAGGACCCTCGGCGCCACATCGACGAACAAGTCAGCAGGCAGGCCCACCGCGCGCACCGTCTCCAGCTTGGCAACCTCAGCCAGCATCGTGTTCAGGCTGACGTTGCCCGGCTCGGACCGGATCGAGGCCAACTCCGCCGAGCCATCCGTCTCCCCGAGTTCCTCGCCACCGTCGAACGAGACCAACTCCCGCAGCCGCGCCCGCACCACCGAGGGCAATCGCCCGACCACCCAGGCGACCAGCAGCTCTTCGCCACGGTGCAGCGCCGAGCGGACGATCCGGTCGATCCGCCCAGCGGTCGGAGGCTCGATCCGCTCGGCCAGCAGCCTGGTCAGAAGCTCCTCGCGGACCTGCTCGCCCCGGCGTTCGGCCTGCGTGACGTTCGTGACCAGCCACTCGGTGAGCTTGTCGGCATCGGCGACGCCGCACTCCCGGAACCCCAACGCTTGCCTGGGTCGATCGAGGACTACCCGTTCGGAGATGGCGTTGCCGTGTTCAACGTCGGAGGCCGGATGTTCGCTCTGGTGTCTCTCGACGGGGAGCCGGCCAGCGTGAACCCTCAAAATGTGATCCGGAGCTTGCGCTTGCGCTGCGCGCCAAGTACACCGCGGTTCGTCCCGGCTACCACCAGAACGAACGCCACTGGAACACCGTGGAACTCGACGGTTCAAATCGAGGACGACGAGCTTCGAGAGATGATCGACCACTCCTACGAACTCGTGGTGCGCCAGTTAACACGACGGCACCGGGACCTTCTCTTCGGCAGTTGATCCTCGTCTGCACGCCCGAGCCACCTTGGAACGCTGCAACCCGTTGACCTGCCCGGGTGGCAGCGCTCGTGGCTGAGTGGATCGGCCATGCTCCCGTGACCTCGAAGCACCAGGGCGCTCGGTAGTGGATGGGCAAGCGGACGAGCATGCTGTCAGCTCGGTCTACCCCGTGGTTACGCGGTCTTTCGCTCGGCGTGGCCAGCCACCGATGAGTTCATCGACCGGGCGGGGTCAATACCTGCAACCGCAAGCTGTGAACATGACCATGATCAGTTAGGGAACCCATGACCACCAACGCACTACCACCCATCGTCGATGCCGAGACCTGGCAGCGCCAACTCGCCGCGCTGCGCGACCGGGAGAAGGCTGCGACCCGAGAACTCGACGCGATCGCCGCCCAGCGCCGCCGCATGCCGATGGTCACGATGCCCGACTACACCCTTGAGGGCGAGGAGGGATCGGTCCGGCTGGCGGACATCTTCGGCGGTAGGTCACAGCTGATCGTCTACAACCACATGTGGTTCCCCGGCGAGCAGTGGCAGTGCCCGGGCTGCACCGGATTCACCTCGCAATTCGCCCGGTTAGAGTTCCTGGAGCGCTACGACGCCCGGTTCGTCATCGTCACCCAAGGCCCGATCGATGAGGCACTCGCTTACAAGCGGCGGGTCGGGAACAAAATGACCTGGTACTCCACAGCGAACAGTCCATTCGGCTCTGACGTCGGCGCACCGCCCGGCGCTGGATTTGCTGTCAACGTGTTCCTGCGCGACGGTGACACCGTTTATCGCACCTGGCACACCAACGGCCGTGGCACCGAGCAGCTCAGTCACAGCTTCGCACTGATCGATCTGTTGCCGTACGGGCGGCAGGAGGAGTGGCAAGACTCGCCCGAGGGCTGGCCGCAGGCGCCCACCTACAGCCGGTGGACCACCTCCGAAGACATCGCCGCGCTCTACGGCCTGGATGCGTGAGGGCGACACCCGCTGTACAGAACTCGGCAGCACTACCCGTTCGCGCCTGCGCGAGGTGGCAATCCCCTCAAACCGTAGAGACGCGGTTATGGTGATCTTGTAGTTTGGTCGTGTGGTTCGCGCCGCGCGCGAGTGGGGCAGGCGCTGGCCTGCCCGCGCTGTGCGCCGGGTGGGGGCCGTCGAGGCTCCGGGGTCAAGGGCGGCAGTAGGCCGTCGCGTCAGCGATCGCGTGAGCGACCCTTGAGGCTGGAGGCGTCTCCAATGGCCACGCCCAGCAGCTCGCTGGCCCTCGCGCCGCTGGAGACGTAGCACAGCAGTAGCGCTCGATCCCGATCGCAGGTCATCGCCGCGAACAGTTCGTCCCACATCAGGTCCGGGATCGCCCGCGCGGCGTCACCTCCGCGACCTTCTGCCGCAGACGCGCGCGGGCGAAGGGCCGCGTCGACTCGATCGGGCTGCGGTGCGCCAGCGCCAGCCGCCGCGCACGCGAGGACGGCACCGGATTGGTCACCGGACCGCGCCCGTAGTGCCCGTGGAACGCGTAGAAGCCATACACCGCGCTGAGGCAGTGATTGATCGTCCGCGGCGCGTAGCCCTCCGCGAGCGCAGGCTTGCCGGTGCGGGTGTTCACCACCCCAGCAGTCGTGCTGGAGAGCCTTGTCCTCCGTCGTTGGGGGTTGCGCGCGGTTTTCATCCAACCGACCAGGACGTCCACCTCAGACCCGGCCGCGCGCTCCCACGCGACGTCCAGCGCCCACAGGATCCTGAACCAGCGCAGCAGATCGTAGCCGTAACTGCGGCTGGTCAGAGGGCTCATGTCGCTCAACGCCAGGTCACGCAGATACCGACTGACCGGCTCGATCTCTACACCGGCGCCATCGCGCACGACAAACGGAGGAAACCCTCCCTCCGCCGCCGCTACCGAACCGACACGGCGGAGGTCCAGCCGACCCTCCATCAGCCGCCGTCGCACGTCAGACATACACCAACCCCGCCAACCACGGATGATCACTCATCCTTGATCAACATGAGTTGGTGCAGTCAACTGAACACACCCGGTCTGCTCGCCGACGACAACAGCGGTCACGGTTCCCGGGCTCATAACCTCGCATCCGGGATCAAGTGGTCGACTCGGCAGTACCACCCACTCGGCAGTACCACCCACTCGGCAGTACCACCACTCGGCAGTACCACCACTCGGCAGTACCACTATGAGGTCCGATGAGAAGCGGTTGCTCAGCCTGGTCAGGTCAGCCGAGACCGAGGGCACTGGCCGCGGCGGGATCGCACTCATCGAGGAAGTCCCGGCAGCGCAGCGCCTCGGCGTCCTCACCGATCTCGGCCGCGGCCCGGGCCAGCCCGGCCAGCGCCCGCAGGAAGCCCTGGTTGGGGCGGTGCGACCAGGGCACCGGCCCGTGCCCGCCCCAGCCGGCGCGGCGCAGCTGGTCCAGACCGCGGTGGTAGCCGGTGCGGGCGAAGGCGTAGCCGGCCACCGCGTCCCCCTCGTCGAGCGCCCGTTCGGCCAGGGCCGCCCAGGCCGCGGAGAACTCGGGGTACGCGGCGGCTGCCGTGGCGGGGTCGTTCGCGGCTGCGAGCGTCGCCTCGGCCTCGGGCTGCTCGGGCAGCAGCGTCGGGTTGGGTCCCAGCAGGTCGCCGTGCACGCTCATGGCTACATCCTCCCGGGTACGCCGGGGCGCTGGCTCGCGGGGGCTGGTGCGGGCAACCGCGCCGGTGGGGTTGGTGGTCGTTACGGGCAGCGGTGGCGGGGGTTGGGGGCTCTTGAAGAGCCCTCAACCTGCCAGCATACGTCCGGCCGAGCGTAGGTTCTCGCAGGCCTGGGCGACCCGGGCGGCCATCCACTGCTCGGCCACCTTGAGGTAGGAGCGCGGGTCGTAGAGCTTCTTGTTGCCGACCTCACCGTCGATCTTGAGCACCCCGTCGTAGTGCTTGAACATGTGATCGACGATCGGCCGGGTGAACGCGTACTGGGTGTCGGTATCGACGTTCATCTTGACCACGCCGTAGGAGATCGCCTCGCGGATCTCCTCCAGCAGCGAGCCGGACCCGCCGTGGAACACCAGGTCCAGCGGCGTGGCGCCGTCGGGCAGGCCCAGCTCGCGGGCGGCGACCTCCTGCCCCATCGTGAGGATCTCCGGGCGCAGCGTGACGTTGCCCGGCTTGTACACCCCGTGCACGTTGCCGAACGTCGCGGCCAGCAGGTAGCGGCCCTGCTCGCCGCCGCCGAGCGCCTCGACGGTGCGCGCGAAGTCCTCAGCGGTGGTGTAGAGCTTGTCGTTGATCTCGCCCACGACGCCGTCCTCCTCGCCGCCGACCACGCCGATCTCCACCTCAAGGATGATCTTGGCCTTGACGCAGGCGGCCAGCAGATCGGCGGCGGTGGCCAGGTTGCGGCGCAACTCGATGGCCGAGCCGTCCCACATATGCGACTGGAACAGCGGGTTCTCGCCGCGGGCCACCCGCTCCTGGGAGATCGCGATCAGTGGCCGGACGAAGGCGTCGAGCTTGTCCTCGGGGCAGTGGTCGGTGTGCAGCACGACGTTGACCGGGTACTTCGCGGCCACCACGTGCGCGAACTCGGCCATCGCCACCGAGCCGGTGACCATGTCCTTGACCTTGGTTCCGGAAGCGAACTCCGACCCCCCGGTGGAGAGCTGCACGATGCCGTCACTCTCCGCCTCGGCGAAGCCACGCAACGCGGCGTTCAGCGTTTCAGACGAGGTCACGTTGATCGCCGGATACGCGAACTCGTTGGCCTTCGCGCGGTCCAGCATCTCGTGGTAGACCTCAGGCGTGGCGATGGGCATGGTGCCGACCTCCGGGTAGTTGCAGCCTGGTCATGGGCGGTGGGTGAAGTATGGCGTAAGCTACTCGTTGTGAGCGGCGCGCACCCAGTCGGGTGACATGTCGAGGTGACCTGGTCGCAGTACCTTCCCGGCGTGCCCCCCGACGAACCGCTGAACCGCGCGGCGGTGCAGGAGACGGTCGAGATGACCCTCGGCCAGCTGCGCGTGCTCGACACCCGCTCGGTCGCCGCGACCCCGGCCGCTGCGCTGACCCTCGAGGACCTCTACCGGCAGCACCGGATGCGGCTGGTTCGGTTGGCGATCCTGCTGGTCGATGAACCGAGCACCGCAGAGGACGTCGTGCAAGAGGCGTTCACCGGGCTGCACCGGCACTGGTCGGGGCTGCGGGACGAGGCGGCCGCACTGGGCTACCTGCGCACCGCGGTGGTCAACGGCTCCCGCTCGGTGCTGCGCCGCCGCAAGACCGCCCGCGGCTACGTCCCGCCGCATCAGGCGAACGCGCGGTCGGCGGAGTCGCTGGCGATGCTCACCGCCGAGCACCAGGCGGTGGTAACGGCACTGGGCCAGCTGCCGGCGCGGCAGCGGGAGGTGCTGGTGTTGCGCTACTACGGAGGGATGAGCGAGGCGGAGATCGCGGCGGCCACCGGGGTGAGCCGCGGCACAGTGAAGTCCAGTGCCAGCCGCGCGCTCGATGCGCTGCAGCGGATTCTGGAGCAGCGGTGACCCCCGAGCGGGTGCAACAGCTGTCGGCCGCGCTGCGGGCGCAGGCCGCGGGGCTGGTCACCGAGGCCCCGGCCGGACCGGCGTTTCGCGACGCAGAACCCGAGCCCGGGCGGCCCTCACCCGGTCCGCGCGCGGCGCAGCGTGGACCGCGCGGACTGCCGGCCTGGGCGGTGCTCGCCCTGGCGGTACTGCTCGGCGCGCTGGCAGGTGGGCTGGCCGGGGCGATCAGCGCGTGGTAACCGCGGGTGCCCGCCCGGGGACGCCGAGACGGCCCGGTACCGTGGCACCGTGCCGCCCTCCCTCGCCGCCACATCGCTCGCACCGGGTTATCTCGCACTGGGTCCCTCCTGGCTCGATCCCGAACAGTTGCTGTACATGCTGGGCCCCGCTGTGCTGGTAGGGCTATGCGTGATCATCTTCGCCGAGTGCGGCCTGCTCATCGGATTTTTCCTGCCCGGTGATTCGCTGCTGTTCACCGCGGGGTTGTTCGTCGCCAGCGGCATCATCGGCACCCCGATCTGGGTGGTCTGCCTGCTGCTCACGGTGTGTGCCGTGGTGGGCAACGTGGTCGGCTACTACATCGGTTACAAAGCCGGTCCCGCGCTGTTCACCAAGCCGGATTCCCGGCTGTTCAAGCGCGAGTATGTGGACAAGACACACGCCTTCTTCGTCACGTACGGGCCACGGGCGATCGTGCTGGGCCGTTTCGTGCCGATCGTGCGGACGTTCATCACGGCGATCGCGGGGGTGGGCCGGATGGACCCTCGCACATACTTCACCTACTCGATCATCGGCGGCATCGCCTGGGCCACCGGGGTCACGCTGCTCGGCTTCTGGCTCGGCCGCATCACGTTCGTCAAGGAGAACATCGAGATGATGCTCATCGGCATCGTCGTGCTGTCGGTGCTGCCGATCTTCCTGGAGGTCATCAAGGCTCGCAGGGAGAATCGGCGGACGGCGGGCGCAGGCTGATGACCGGGGCCTTCGGGGCACTCGAGTCGGCCGGACCTTCCACCATCTGGATCGTGGTCACGTCGTTCGTCTTCATCGAGTGCGCGCTCATCGTGGGCATGTTCCTGCCGGGCGACTCGATGTTGCTCGGCGCCGGTGTGGTGCTGGCTCAGCAAACCGGCGCAGTGCACGCCTGGGCGCTGTCCGTGACGGCCACCGTGGTCGCCGTCGCGGGCAACCACGTCGGGTATGTGCTCGGGCGGCGCACCGGCACCCGGATCTGGGCCCGCGAGGGTGGCCGGGTGCTCAACCGCCACCACCTCGAACGGGCGCACCGGTTCTTCGAACGGTGGGGGTTCTGGGCCGTGGTGGTCGCCCGCTGGCTACCGTGGGTGCGCACCCTGGCACCCACCGTCGCAGGCGCGGCCCGGATGGATCGTCGCGTCTTCCTGGTCGCCAGCGCCGTCGGTGCGCTGGCCTGGGTACCCGGGCTGATTCTGCTCGGCTACTACGGTGCCGGCCTCATCGACCGACTTCCGTGGCTGGAACCGCTGATCACTGCCCTCGTCGTGGCCTGCTTCGTGATCACGGTCGGGATCGGGCTGTGGCGCTACCGGCAGGACATGCGCAAGCCGGTGGACGAGAGCGCCGACCTGCCTGGAGGGGAGCTCGACCAGCCGGTGAGCGGTGTTTCGTTGGCCGAGTAGGCAGATCGTGCGGATGTCACGTCCCGCTGCAACCGCGCCTGGGCCGCTGATCCCTGGGTGGCTCCGTTCCAGCCGCTGTATCCGGCGGATCGCCGCGGGTGCGGCGCTGGGTGCGTTCGCGGCGCTGCTGGCGGTCACGATACCGGGAGGATGGGACCTCGGTGCCCTGCTCAGCGCCTCGGAGGACCCCGCAGAGGCCATCGGCGCCCAGCCGCTGCGCGCCCCCGTGCACACCTGTCTGACCTGGCAGCAGCAGGACGCCTCGGACGCTCGCCAGGTGGACTGCGCGCAACCACACCTGTTCGAGGTGACCGGCACGGTGGACCTCGAGGACCTCGGCGCCCGGGCCCCCTTCCCCGACCCAGCGAGCTGGCAGGAGTTGGTGACCGGCCGCTGCACCGAACGGACCAACCAGGCGCTGGCGGGCCGCTTCGACCCGTTCGGCCGGTTCACCGTGGGGGCGATCAAACCCAGCGAGCACAGCTGGCAGCGCGGGGACCGGACGCTGCGCTGCGGGGTGCAGTCCTCCGGACCCTCCGGCGCGCTCTTCCTCACCACCGGCAGCGTGGCCCAGCAGAACCAGTCCGATGTGCATCTGCCCGGCACCTGCCTGGGCAACGACGGCAAGGCGGTGGGCGACCCGGTGGGTTGCGGGAGTCCGCACGCCGTCGAGGTGGTCGGGGTGGTCGACCTGAAAGGCGCCTTCCCCGACGGCTATCCTGACGAAGCGGCACAGGACGGCGTACTGGACGCCGAATGCACCCGGCTGGCGGCGGAGTTCGCCGGCGGTCCGGCAGCGGTCGGAGAGAAGAAGCTCACGGTGTTCTGGGAGACGTTGCGGCCGGAGAGCTGGCAGGCCGGGAGTACCCGGGTGGACTGCCGACTGGGCGCATTCCTGCCAGACCGGTCCGGCTTCGCCCCGGTGACCAGCAGTGTGCAGGGCCCGGTGCAGATCGGCACGGAGCCCGCCCCACCGGCCCCGCACACCCCCGGACCCTCGCCGCTCACGGCATCGCCGGTGACCGAAGCCGCCACCCCCGGCCCACCACCCCCGCCGAGTTGACGGACACCCGGACGAGCATCGATGGACACCTGGCCGAGCTGCGTTGGACACCTGGCCGCGCCGATGGACACCTGGCCGCGCTGATGGGCACCTGGCCGCGCTGATGAACTTCTGGCTGAGCGCCGACCGGTTCGAGGAGCTGGTCGGCGAGGCGCTGGACCTCATCCCGCCCGAGCTGGTGGCGGCGATGGACAACGTGGTGGTGCTGGTCGAGCGCAGGAATCCGGACGAGCCAGGGTTGCTCGGACTCTACGAGGGGATCGCGCTCACCGAGCGGGACTCGCATTACGGCGGCGTGCTGCCGGACCGGATCACCCTCTACCGCGACGCCCTACTGGACATCTGCGATGACGAGCAGCAGCTGGTGGACGAGGTCGCGGTGACCGTAGTGCACGAGGTGGCGCACCACTTCGGCATCCCCGAGCACCGCCTGCACGAACTCGGGTGGGGCTAACGCGATCCGGTTGGCGCTGTCAGCGCCTGGTGTCGATCCGGGCGAGCTTGCGGCCGACCTTGAGGTACAACTCACCGGTGTCCCCGTTGACCTTGTCCCTGACCACGGCCGCGAGGGATGCACGGGCCTCGTCGGCGGTGAGCGTGATCTGCTCCTGGCTGCCCTCGATCTCGACGACGAGGCGCAGGCCGTTCTGCTGAGCGACGCGGCGGACATCGCCGCTGCTCGTGGCGAAGCCGAGGGCCTTGACCACGTCAACCACGGACTGGCCCAGGTCCGCGACGGTGGGCAGGTCTGCGACCTCGCTGAAGGTGCGCTTGGAGAAGCGAGCCACGAACTCCTCCCGTGCCTTCATCGCGGCATCGACGCCGTGGATGGCCGCGGTGACCTCACCGGCCAGGATCTTCTTCAGGTCCATCGGGTGCAGCGACCCGGCCGCCAGCCGCTCGTTCGTCACGGCGAGCTCGGCGTCGCGCCACTCGCTCAGCGCCCGGAAGTAGGGCTCGACCAGTCGATCGGGAACCGACATGATCTTGCCGAAGACGTCGTCCGGAGGGGCGGTCAAGGGCACGTAGTTGCCCTTGGACTTGGACATCTTCGCCCCGGTGCCGTCCGTGCCCTCGATGAGCGGATTCGCGACCACCAACTCCGGAATCTGCCCGCAGATATCCATGACCTTGCGGCACATCTGCATGTTGAGGAACTGGTCGATACCGCCGACCTCCAGGTCAGTGTTGATCTCCACCGAATCCAGTGCCATGACTACCGAGTACAGCAGCTCGGCCAGCGACAGTCCTTGCCCGGACTCCAGCCGCGTGCGGAAATCGTCGCGTTGCAGCGGCATGGAGACCGGGATCTGGGCGGTGATCTCGATCAACCTGGGCAGCGTGATCTCGCGCAGCCAGTCGCCGTTGTGGCGGAACTGGGCGCGGGTGAAGTCGAAAAAGGGGGTTACCTGTGCCCGGTAGGTGGCCAGGTTGCGGGCGATGTCCTCGTCGGTCAGCGGAGGACGTTCGTCGGAACGGCCACTGGGGTCACCGATCTTGGCCGTGACGTCGCCGACGATGAACACGACCTGGTGGCCCATGCGCTGGAACCGGCTCAGGATCAGCATCGGCACCGCGTGACCCAGGTGGACCTCGGCTCCGGTCGGGTCGATGCCGAACTTGGCGATGAATCGCGCTGCTCGTCCACACCCAGCACGACCAGCACCGCGTCGTGATGCCGGCCCAGCGCCAGGAAGTCAGCGGCCATGAGGCTCAGCGACAGCGTGCGGCGGAACGTCATTGACTCGTCCGCCAGACCGCGCGTGGCGTAATGGCTGGCCGTGCTAGCTCCAGATGAAATGATCACTGCGGTGCCGCTGCGGCGGTGATCGCCGGATGGGAAGAATGAGCCGCGCTGACCGCGGTTGATTCTTCCGAGATGGTGATCACGGGTGGGCGTCGAACCGCTCGGCGGCGGCCACGGGCGCAAGCAGGTCGCCGTGGCGCAGGCGCACCGACAGCCCGCGGTGGTGGGTGAGCCGGAATGACGAGCCGAGCAGCGCCTTGGTCGCCGTCGCGCCGAGGGTCACCAACTGACCGGGCGGTACTCCGGCAACGGTCAGCAGGTGGCCGGGCGGCTCAGGAAAGGAGGTCACCACGGCTCCGCACGGCGCGGACAAGTACCCCACGGGCCCGAGTCATGGCCCGTGGCCGCGATACCGTCGGCGGGACACCGGCCGGCTGGCCCGGCGGCTGGGCACCGCCGATGCGGTGGTGCTCGGGCTGGGGTCGATGATCGGGGCGGGCATCTTCGCCGTGTTCGCTCCGGCCGCGCGGGTGGCCGGGACAGGGCTGCTGATCGGGCTGGGCTTGGCGGCGGTGGTGGCGTACTGCAACGCGATGAGTTCGGCGGCGCTCGCCGCTCGCTACCCCGAGTCGGGGGGCACTTACGTCTACGGGCGCCGCCGGCTGGGCCCGGTGTGGGGGTATCTGGCCGGGTGGGGGTTCGTGATCGGCAAGACGGCGTCCTGCGCAGCGATGGCGTTGACCTTCGGCGCCTACGCCGCCCCCGGCTACGAACCCCCGGCCGCCGCAGCCGCGGTGGTCGTGCTGGCGGCAGTGAACTACGTGGGGGTCACCAGGACCGCGAAGCTGGCCCGGGCACTGCTCGCGGTGACGCTGCTGGCCCTGGCCGCGGTGGTGGCCGGCGCCCTGGGGTCGGGCCGGGCCGAGGTGAGCAACCTCGGCGGACTCCCCGAGCTGGGCGCCGGCGACTGGTACGGGGGCGACTGGTACGGGGGCGACTGGTATGGGGTGGTGCAGGCGGGCGGGTTGCTGTTCTTCGCCTTCGCCGGCTACGCCCGGATCGCCACCCTGGGCGAGGAGGCCCGTGACCCCGCCCGCACCATCCGCAGGGCCATCCCGCTGGCGCTTGGCATCGTCGTCGCGCTCTACGCCGTGGTGGCGGTAGTCGTGCTGCTGGTCCTCGGCCCTGCTGAGCTCGGCGGCGCGTCGACCCCGCTGGCCGACGCCGCCACCGCCGGTGGCGCCGGCTGGCTCGGGCCGGTCACCCGGGTCGGGGCCGCGGTGGCCAGCCTCGGCGCCCTGCTGGCCCTGATCGCCGGGGTGGGGCGCACCACCTTGGCCATGGCCCGCGAACACGACCTGCCGGGGGTGCTGGCCGGGGTGCACCCCCGCTACCGGGTCCCGCACCGCGCCGAGCTCGCCCTCGCCGCCGTCGTGGTCGTCCTGGTGCTCACCGTCGATCTGCGCGCTGCGATCGGGTTCTCCTCGTTCGCGGTGCTGGTGTACTACGCCATCGCCAACGCCGCCGCGTTCACCCTGCCCGCCGACCAGCGGCGGTTCCGGCGCTGGCTTCCCGTCCTCGGGCTACTCGGCTGCCTGACCCTGTCCGCGAGCCTGCCGCTGCCCGCGGTGCTCGCCGGGCTCGGGCTGTTCGCCGTCGGCCTGCTCGGGTGGATTATCCGACGGCGTAGCGGGACCCGAGGCCAGTGACTCCGGCCCCGCACGACACCGAGCAGCGCGGTGATCTCATCCTGGGCAGGGCTAACCGCTGCGACGGGGCGGTACGCCTGGCGCCGTCTGACAAGATGCGGGCGCAGCGCCTACCGTGGAGCCATCGACAGGACGCCACCTCCCGTGCCGAAGTGAACGAGGAAGGATCGACGATGACCTCGACGGACTCCTCCCGTACGCACGCGGCCTACTGACCTCAGGAGGTGGCGAGGCCGTGTTCTTCGAGCAGTTCTCCGTGCCGAGCCTCGGCCATGCTTCCTACCTGGTGGGGGACGAGAAGACCGGGCAGGCCCTGGTGTTCGACCCCCGCCGCGACGTCGAGGTCTACACCCGGGCGGCCCGCAGGCAGGGGCTGCGCATCCGCTACGCCGCCGACTCGCACGGCCACAACGACTACCTATCCGGGCTGAGCGAGCTGCAGATCCGCACCGGGGCCGAAATCTGGGGATCGGCGGCGGGCGAGCTGGGCTACCCGCACCGGCCGCTCAAGCACGGCGAACTCATCGAGATCGGCGACGTCGGCGTCGAGGTGCTACACACCCCCGGGCACACCCCCGAGCACATCAGCCTGCTGGTCTACGACCGCTCGGCCAGCGGGGACACCCCCGCGCTGCTGCTCTCCGGTGGAGCGCTCCTGGTCGGCGACCTCGCACGGCCCGATCTGCTCGGCGGGCCCGAGCAGGCCCGTCAGGCCGCGCTGGTGTTCTGCGACACCATTCAGACCAAGCTGCTGACGCTGCCCGACCATGTGGAGGTCTTTCCCACCCACGTCGCGGGATCACTGTGCGCAGGCAATATCGGCAGCCGGCTGTCCACGACGGTGGGCTACGAGCGCCGGACGAACCCGATCCTCGCCGAGGTCGACGCCGCGGACGGCTTCGTGCACGAGTGCCTGCGGTTGGACAACCTTCCCGCAGTACCCCCGTACTGGCGGCGGATGCGCACCCAGAACATGCACGGTGTCGCCCCGCTCGGGGTGCTGGCCGAGCCGCCCGCGCTGACCGTGCCCGAGTTCGCCGAGCAGCAGCGGGCCGGCGCGCTGGTCCTCGACACGCGCGCGACGGAGGCGTTCGGCGGCGGGCACGTCCCCGGCGCGCTCAATGTCGGGCTCGGCGCCGCGTTCTCCACCTGGGCGGGCACCGTGCTGCCCGACCAGGCGGCTGTGTTGCTCGTGCTCGACCGTGCCGAGGACCTGTGGGAGGCCGCCTGGCAGCTGCTGCGCATCGGCTACCCCGCACCCGGGGGCTGGCTGCGCGGCGGCATGACGGCCTGGCGCACGACCGCGCGCCCCGTGGACCACATCCCCCAGATCACCGTCCACGAGCTCAAGCAACGCCTCGACCGCGGAGAGTTGGACCTGCTCGATGTACGGCAACCCGCCGAGTGGTCCGCCGCCCACGTGCCCGGCGCCAGCTACATCACCGGCGCCGAACTGCCCGAGCGGCTCGGCGAGGTCGCAGAAGCGCGACCGGTCGCGGTCATCTGTAGCAGCGGGTACCGCTCCTCGGTCGCGGCCAGCCTGCTCGCCGGCCACGGCCACCCGGGCGTTGTCAACGTGCTCGGTGGTATGACGGCCTGGAACAACGCCGGCTACCCCGTCGAGAACTGAGGCGGCCCCGGCGATGAGTGATCGTCCGGTGGGTGATCTGGTCGAGGCACTGTCGATCGACCGCTGAGGGCCGACGGTGGACGACGCGGAGACGAGATCGACGCCGATCCGTGTCAGGCAGTGCGGTGCAGCGGTGTTGCCGGGCTTCCTCCCGAGTGCTCCGCGGCGGGATGCTCCACCAGTGCCAGCACGCGGCTGGCCATGAACCGAGCAGTACGCACCGGTGTGCCGGTGCGGGTGACCTCAGTGACCTCGACGATGCCCCGGCCGTGGGTGGCCTCGACCCGGCGGCCTGCGCGGACGGCCTTGATCTCGTAAGTGCGGGTGGTATCGCCGGCATCGATCACGATCTCGATCCGATCACCCTTCATGACTCGCCATCCTCACTGCTGGTGTACATAACGTGCCCGGGCGGATGCTCTGGTCGCCCTGCGGCGAGCGGCCCACCGCAGCTTCAGCCGAACGATCGTCCGCGGTGGCAGTGTGCGATAGGACCCGGGGACACCGTGTCACCCGGCCCGGACACCTGGGTCACCCGGCCCGGACACCTGGGTCACCCGGCCCGGACACCTGGGTCACCCGGCCCGGACACCTGGTACAACCACCCGGACGCCGCGGTCATTCCGGGCCGATGAACCGCAGGTCAACGGTGCTGCATGGATTCCGAGGTTTACAGTTGCATGCACTGATGCACAAACGGGTGCAAGAACGTATGATCACGCATCCAGCGCCGCCAAAGATCGCTGCGACTACTCTCAGTAGTCCGGGCCTCCGGTGGTGCAACTGTCCGCGGTTCCCCCTACCTGGCTACTGCGGCGTCAAGCCAGCAGGAACTCCTGCAGGTGGGCGTCGCGGTCTGGCTGAACTGATCGAAATCGAAGAGGTGGGCATGCAACAAATAACCAACGGTGTCCCGGCTGCTCGGCTGCAGGGGGCCATCTGGCGAAAAAGCCGCTACAGCAATCCCAGCGGCAACTGCGTCGAATTGGCGGAACTGCCCGGCGGCGGGATCGCCATGCGCAACTCCCGGTTTCCGGCCGGCCCAGCGCTGATCTATACGCACGCCGAGATGGCCGCATTCATTCACGGTGCGAAAGGCGGCGAGTTCGACGACCTAGTCGGCTAACGTCTCGAGCTGGACGGCGATGAGCTGCCCGCCGGGAGGAAGGTCAAGCCGCGTTCCTCGTGTCGGCCGAGATCCGTCGACCGGCGCGCAGCAGGGCGACGTCCAGCGGCAGCTCGTACTGGGCGGTCAGCTCGAATCCGGTTTCGGACAGCAACCGGTGATAGTGGCTGGCGGTTCGCTCGCGCCCGCCGACGTTGCACATCATGTGGATGTCCCAGGCCACTGCGAGGGATGGCGAGTCATCCTCCGGGAGGAGACGTTCAATGATGAGCAGGTCGGCGTGCGCGGGCATCGCCTCGGCGCACCGCTGCAGGATCGTCTGACACTGCTGGTCGTCCCAGTCGTGCACGATCTCGGCCACCCGTCCGAACATCGACACGCTGGATGCCATGGCGCGGTCGAACAGCTCGGCGAGCTCGGGGCGTTCGGCGAAGTAGTCGAAATGGTTCTTTCCGAACAGACGCTCGAAGGACTCCCGGCCGGTTCGCACGGAGTGGATCAGCTGGCTGAACGACTGATAGAAGGAACCGCCGTAGAGCAGAGCCAGCGGGTGCAGCGAGTGATCCGCATCGGTCCGCAGGAGATGACCCAGCTCGGTGAGTTCGACCATGTCGCCGGAAGCCTGCACGACGCCCAGACTGGCCAGGTATCGGAGCAACCGGCACAGGCTGTCGTGATCGGTGCTCGTCGACCTTGCCAGCCGCTCGGTCGTCGCACCGCCTTGGCCGGCCACATGGTCGGCGAGTCTGAGTTCGGCGGTCGTAGCGATCGCCTGGGTCGTCCACGCGCCGGTCATCAGCTGCAGCAGCCGGTTGGCCGGCTGTTCCGACTGGCGGCGATGAGCGGCCAGGGCCTCCGGATGGTGCCCTTTGGCGATCAGTTCGAGCCTGCAATGCAGTGGGTTGGGACGATCGGCATCGCGGAAATAGAGCACCGTGGCGTCCTCGTGGCCGTTGTAGCCACCACCGTCGGAGCCCATTCGGCCTCGATCGGTGAGCGTTGACCGCAGCCCCGACAGGACAACGCGGTCCGGCGCGCTGACCTCGAGGGCAATATGGGTCTCATAGGCGTTCGCCCGTTCGCTGGTGGCGATGTCGTCAAGGCCGGTCCCCGGCGGCACCGCCAGCGCGAAGATTTCAATCTCGCACGGTTGGCCGTCCCTGCCCGGTATCGGGGCGCGCAGAATGCCGACCTCCAGGGACTGGCGGGATCGCCGGTGGCGGCGGCTCAGCCGGTCCCGCACGACGACGCTTGGTATGATCTCGCCGACCGCAAGGCCGCGCGCTCTGAGGTCGTCGCGCAGGTCGGTCAACGTGTGCGGGAAAACGAGCACCGCCGCGTGGCTGAACCTGCAGTGCGCGCCGATCGCTGCCCGCTCCTCGGCGGTGCGGCCGGGCAGCATCTCCGCGAGGACGCTCCCGGTGTCATTGGCCCGAATGAAGGCGACCGTCTCGTCGATGGATGCGAGATCAGCCGGATTAATTCGCGCCTGCTCGGCCTGCTGCCATTTCATAATTCCCCCGATTGTCCTTGTGAAGTCCCAAGACCCCCGCGCTGGGATCAGATCCCGACGTAGTTCTCCGCAAAGAAATCCTGATGTGAGCGCGAGTTCTGCAAGCTCTCCAGGCGGGCTCCTTGCAGGGCTCGCTGGAAAGCCACCTCGTCGCTGCTCCCGGATGGGCCGTGCAACAGATTGATCATCCAGTAGGAGAACTCCTGCGCCCGCCAGATGCGCGGCAGGCATTCGGCCGAGTAGCGGGCGAGCGGCCGCTCGTCGTTCCGTCTCAGGCCGGCGATCAGGGCCTTGGCCAACACCTCAGCTTCCATGATGGCCAGGTTGGCGCCCTTGGCCGCCGACGGGCTGATCAGGCTGGCCGCGTCGCCGGCGAGAAACAGACGGCCGTGCTGGATGGGATCCATGACGTGGGAGCACATGTCCACGACGCGGCGCTCCAGGATCGGGCCCTGCCGCAGCGGCCCGTACTGGTCGGTCCGCATGCGCAAGCGCAACTCGTCCCAGATGCGCGAATCCGACCAGCTCGCCGGATCGTCTCCCCCGGGGCACTGAAGGTAGTAGCGGGTGATCGACGGGCTGCGGGCCATATGGCCGGCGAAACCTTCGTCATGGACGGCATAGGTCACCGCCGCCATACTTTGCGGTGCCTCGGCCAGGATCGCTAGCCACGAGATCCGGTGGTCTCGCCGGTATCGCCGGACCGCGCTCGGCGGCACCGCCTGCCGCACGATGCCGTGCTGGCCGTCGCAGCCCGCGAGGTACCGGCCGCTCCACCGGTGAACCTCGCTGTCCGCGCTTCGACACCTGACCCACGGCCGGTCCGAGTCGATGTCGGGCACGTCGACCACGGTCATCTCGAACCGCACGTCGCCGCCGCGGTCGAGGTACTCAGCGAGGAGGTCCCGAACCAAATCCTGCTGGGGGTAGACGGTATGTATCTCCCCGCGGCCCAACCCGCTGTACTTGAGCTCGAACTGCACGTGATCACTGCGGAACGCGCAGGTGTCGTGTTGCTGGCCATGCGCGCGCAGACCGGCGGCGAGACCGTTCTCCGTCAGAATGCGGACGCTGTTCGCCGCAAGAAAGCCAGCACGCGCTCGACGTTCGATGTGTTCGCGGCTCTGGCGTTCCAGGATCAGACAGGCAATCCCTTCCGCCCGCAACAGGTTGCCGAGTACCAGGCCGGCAGGCCCGGCGCCGACGATGAGCACGGCCGCACCGTCCCCCCGTAAGTCCCCCAACGCAGCTCCCTTCACACCCCGGTCCGCCTGGCGCCGCCCTCCGACAAGACGATCTTTCCGCTGCGCAGACGACTCGAGACGATCGTAACCGGGTGGTGGACCGAATCGAGCGGTTTCGCTATGTTGATCTGATTGCAGTCCGGCGCCCACCCTCGACGATGCCGCGCTCCACGTTCAGGTCAGGCGGCTGCTGCGAAGGTCGCTTCACCAACACGTTCCTCGATCGCGGCGGACTGTCTACTTTAGGCCAGCTCGATGTCGTCCCAGCGCAGGCACCGCCAGCCGGCTCCGTCGGCTTCCAGCACGACGGCCGCAGCGTTGGACAACAGCCGCGGCCCGGCGAACGAGCCGTCGACGTTGCTCGCCAGCGCAACGACGGCGAGCCGAGTCGCGGCGCCGTGGCTGACCAGGACCGCCGTGCCCGCTGAATGCGCCGAACGGATCGCCGCAACGTCGGTGAGATACCGGTTCAGCACCTGTTTGCCGGACTCCCCGCCGGGCCGTGCCTGGTGCAGGTCACCGCAGTGCCAGGCGTCATACATCTCATGCAGCGCGGCGTGATCCACCGGCTCGTGCCGTCCCTCGAGATCGCCGATCGACACCTCGTGCACCCCGTCGAGGACCTGCACGGCCAGGCCGTGCTGGGCGGCCACCGGCGCCGCGGTCTGCTGAGCCCGGGTGGCGCGGCTGGCGTACACCGCCACCACCGGTTCACCGGCCAGCCGCTGGGCCAGCTCGGCGGCCTCCTGGTGGCCGGTCTCAGTCAGCGGGTGTCCCGGCAGACGGGTGTCCAGGATGCCCTCGGCATTAGCTGTGGTCTGCCCGTGCCGGACCAGCAGCAGCCGCAGCGGGGTCACCCGCTCTTCCCGGCGCGAACCGCAGTGATCCACTGCCGGGCGGCGGTGAAGCCGGCCGCGTCGGGACCGGGACGCGAGCCGCCATTGCTGCGGGGATAGGACCCCAGGAACCGCACCGACGTGCACCGCCGGTGCAGCTGCGCCAGTGCGTCGCCGACCGCATCCTCGGCGACGTGACCCTCGCAGTCCAGGAAGAACCGGTACTCCCCCAGCCTGCCCTTCATCGGACGGGACTCGATCCGGGTGAGGTTGATCCCGCGCAACGCGAACTCGGCGAGCACCTCGAGCAGCGCACCTGGCCGATCCGCGGCCACCGCGACCAGCGAGGTGCGGTCCGCGCCGGTGGGTGGCGGGAGCGTCCCGGGGTACCGGAGCAGCAGGAAGCGGGTCTGAGCATCACCCACGTCGTGCACCCCGGTCGCCAGTTCGGCCAGCGGGTAGTGCTGGACCGCGACGGGGGCACATACCGCGGCGTCAGCCTCCCCGTCTCGCACCGCGACCGCGGCCGCCGACGTCGAGGCCGTCAGCACTGACACCGCCGCAGGCAGGTGCTCGGCGACCCAGCCTCGGACCTGCGCCGCGGCGTGCGGATGGGTGGCCACGGTCCGCACGTCGGCCGCGGTAGTGCCCGGACGCACCAGCACGCTGAACCGGATCGGCAGCACGGTCTCCGCGACCGCAAGGACCGGCTCGGCCTCGGCCATCGCATCCAAGGTGGCAGGCACCGAGCCCTCCACCGAGTTCTCCACCGGCACACACGCGCCGTCCACCGCACCGGCCCGCAGCGCAGCGATCGCCGCGGGCACCGACTCCGCAGGGCACAGCCTGTCACCCGAGGCCAGCAGGAGAGCGGCCTGTTCGGTAAAGGTCCCCTCAGGTCCGAGATACGCGGTCGCGGCCATGAGCCGAGCCTACGAGGTGCCCGCGCCTACCCGGTGCGTTCTGGATGCAGTCGACTGCAGTAATCCTGCCCTGATTACTGCAGTGTGCATCCAGAACGCACCCGTGGGAGATCGGATCCGTGGAACCCTCGCTGCTGCTGCTCGCTTTCGCGCTGGTGCTACCCGCGGAACTGCCGGACAAGACGATGGTCGCCACCCTGCTGCTCTCGACGCGGTACCGGTCGTGGCCGGTATTGCTCGGAGCATCGGCGGCGTTCGCGGTGCAGTGCGTGATCGCAGTGGCCTTCGGCAGCGTGCTGACCTTGCTGCCGGATCGGATCGTCGCCGGGGTGGCGTGCCTGATGTTCACCGTCGGCGCGGTGCTGCTGCTGCGGCGACGTGGTGGTGGCGATGACGAGGAAGACGCCGACGTGGCCGCACGCCCCGGGTCCACCCCATGGTGGAGGATCGCCGCGCTGTCCTTCGGGGTGCTCTTCACGGCGGAATGGGGCGACGTGTCTCAGTTCGCCACGGCCGCACTCACCGCGCGCTTCGGTGACCCGTTATCGGTGGGGCTGGGCGCGTGGCTCGCCCTGGTCACGGTCGCCACGCTCGCGGTACTGGTGGGCAAGGGATTCGCGCTGCGGCTGCCGACGAGGTGGCTGCAGCGGATCGCGGGCGCGATCTTCGCCGGACTCGCCGTGACGGCCGGGGTGGCCGTGGTGCTGGGCTGACCAGGGCTGGGTTGAACCAGGGCTGGGTT
>JBOHGM010000047.1:22713-35702 GCA_050699435.1 Pseudonocardiaceae bacterium
TTGAACCAGGGCTGGGTTTGAACCAGGGCTGGGTTTGAACCAGGGCTGGGCCGGCTCACCCGCCAGAGGTACTCCGATACCGGTCGGGCTCCGCTAGCAGTCCCAGCCGGATGAGGTCGGCCACCGGCTCGGTCAGCGATGCTGAGCCGAAGCAGGCGAACACCTCGCGGACTCCCCGCGCGTCGTCCTCGGACAACGCGCGCGCTTCGGCGGCCAGCACCCTCGCGTCGGTGCAGCGCAGCGCCTCGTGCACGCTCGCGCCGGACACCGCGCGCGCGCTGCCGACCAGCATGTTGAGCAGGCCGTGGTGGGTCAGCCCGGTGGCCTCGTCGTGATGGCGAACCGAGTGGTGCAGCCCAGCGGTGGCCTTGAACGAGCGCCCGGTTCCGGTCGCGATGGCCAGGAATTCGGCGACCTCGTCGACCGTGGGAAACGACTCGGTCGACTTGCCGCCGCAGCGTAGTTTGGGCCAGCAGCCCGCCTCGGCGACCCGGCGCACTCCGGTCAGCCATTCCGGCCTACCGCGGCGCGGTTCGACCACCCGCACGACATCGTCCGGGACGAACTCGGTCAGCTGCACCAGCCAGTTGGCGTCCACATCAGACGGTGCGGGCACCTCGATCATGCGGACGTCCACCAGTTGCCCGTTGTCCGATGCAAGGGAAATGGCCTTGGGCAGGCCGCCCAACCCGGTGTCGGCGACCAGCGACAGGGTCACCGGCTGGTCCGGCGGCCGCTTGCGGAGCTGGGTGACCAGTTCTGGCAGCCGGGAGGTGGGGCAGAGGAAGAAGCCGACCACCCACGCGTACGCCTCGCTGCGGGCGGCGAGGTGCATCCGAACGGCATCGTCCATGCTCGCCCTGGATGGCGGAAAGAGAGCGCCGTCATCGACCAGGTGGGCGAGCAGAGGGGGGACACCTCTCGGCTCGGAAGAGTGCAGGTTCAACACCGTAGACACTCGGGGCACCTTACTGGCGGGCGGCTGGGGCGCCCTGCACCACGTCGGTCACCTGCTCGGTCTGGTTAGGCTCGCCGCATAACCGAGGAGGTACGGAGAGACACCGGCGTCGCGCTCACGCCTGGTACCGCAGTTCGCGGGTGACGCTGCGCTCGGCGACGAAAGACATCAGCGGGATGGTGCCGGACAGCGCCACCAGCACCATCCGGCCGGGACGCCACCTTACCGCGGTGCCCAGCAGCACCACGGTGACCAGGTAGACCAGGTACATCCAGCCGTGCGCGTACGCGCTCCAGGCCAGGACGTTATTGCCGAACCCGTACTTGAGCACCATCGACGCCACCAGCAGGAGCAGCAGGACACCGGTGACGTAGGCCATCACCCGGTAGGCCAGCAGCCGCCGGGCCACCGAGCGGGCATCAGCGCCGCCGGTCCTCGTCGGCGAGCCGGGCGAGGTAGGCGTTGTACGCGGCGAGCTCATCGTCGGGATCGTCCTCCGGGCTCATTCTGGTGGCGGGTTGTCTGGTGGCGGGTTCGCGGGGGGCTAGCCGGCTGAGATCGCCCGGGACCGTCCCGCCGCGCTGCTCCAGCCAGAGGAACCGCAACCAGGCGGCACCGAGAAAGACCGCGAACAGCGGCCACTGCAGCGCATAGCCGAGGTTCTGCCAATCGCCGACTACCGAATGAGCCCGGTCCCACTGCCAGCGCGCCAGTCCCAGGAACAGCCCGCAACCTGCCACGACCAGCACGTGCCCCGCCCACCAGCGTCGGGAGAGCGCGAACCGCCACACCCGGTTCACGATACGCCCGATCACCACGCCCCCCGCGCGCCGCTGCAGCCTGGTGCGGGCGCTGCAGTGGATTGGCTGGGTGACCGGCTAGCGTCCCGGAGATGGGCGCGCGGGCCGGCGAACTACGGGGGTGGCTGGCGCCGTCACGCCCTGAGCAGCCCGCGGTGATCACCGATCCGGGCCGGCGCCGGGCACTGGTGATCGAGATCGTCCTGGTGCTCGCGGCGACCCTGGGCCTTGCCGGGATGCGCGGCCTGCTGGCGTTGCTGGATGCGCTGCTCGCACCGACGCCCCTGCCGGACCAGTCGGTGGCGATCAACGCGCCCGCCCGGCAGATCGCGCTGCTGGATCTCGGCTACCAGCTCACCGGGGTGATCCAGCTCGTGGCCTGGGGCGGGCTCGGTGCCTACCTGCTGTCGCGTAGCGGCATCGCGCTACGCGCCCTCGGTCTGGACCGGAGCAGGCCGGGGCGGGATGCCGGGCTGGGCGCCGGGCTGGCGGCGCTGATCGGGGTGCCCGGCCTGGGCTTGTACTTCCTCGCCCACGCGGTGGGGCTCAACCTCACAGTGCTGCCCTCGACACTGGACGACACCTGGTGGCGGGTTCCGCTGCTACTGGCTTCGGCGGTGGCCAATGCGGTGGCCGAGGAACTGCTGGTGGTCGGGTACCTGCTCACCCGGCTGCGCCAGCTCGGGTGGGAGGAGGGCGGTGCGCTGCTGATCAGTGCGGTGCTCCGCGGTTCCTACCACCTCTACCAGGGGTTCGGCGGGTTCGGCGGGAACCTGGTGATGGGGCTCGTGTTCGGCCGGGTGTGGCAGCGCACCCATCGGCTCTGGGCGCTGGTCATCGCGCATACGCTGATCGACGTGGTGGCCTTCGTCGGGTATGCGGTGCTGCATGGGCGGCTCGGCTGGCTGCCCTAGGATCACGCCCCCCGCAGCGGCCCCGGAGGTAGCTACCGGCAGCGTTGCCTGACTGGATCGGACCAGCACTCGACTGATGACTGGGGTCGAACTCAGAGCAGCGCGCCCTCGCCGGTGGGGTCGAACCGGGCCAGCGCCTCGTCGATCTGGGCGAGCGTATCCGGGTGCAGCACGACGCGCGCGGCGTCGGTGTTCTCGGCGATGTGCGCGGGGGTGCGGCTGCCCGGGATCGGGACGACGTGATCGTCCTGGTGTAGCAGCCAGGCCAGCGCAAGCTGGCCGGGGGTGAGCCCGAGGTCAGCGGCGATTCCCCGGACCGGGGCGTAGCGCTGGTTGTTGGCCGCGAGGTTGGTCGAGGAGAAGCGCGGGACGTTCGTCCGGAAGTCGTCGGGGGCGATCTGGTGCACGGTGCCGGTGAGGAACCCACCGCCCAGCGGCGACCACGCGACGATCCCGATGCCCAGCTCGCGCGCGGTGGCCAGCAGCTCCTGGTCCGGTGTCTGCCACATCGACCACTGGGTCTGCACCGCCGTGACCGGGTGCACGGCGTGCGCCTCGCGCAGCTGCGCCCCGGTCACGTCGACCAACGTGACGCCGACGTCGAGGGCGGCATGCAGCGCGCGGACGGCGCGGTCGTCGTCGATCTCGCCGTACATGCCGGGCGAGAGCACCATCGCGCCGAAGCCGATGGCGGAGGTGGTGAGGGAGCCGAGGCTACGGGCGGGGATCTGTGCCATGCCACCATCCTCGACCCGGACCGGTCGCGGTCCAGAGGAGCCCGTCCCGGCCGATATGAGCGATCGCGGCCACGATGGTGAACACCAAGGCGCCGAGGAAGCCGCCACCGATGAACCACGGGTTGATGATCGCCTTGTCGAGGGACTGGAACGCGCCGACAAAGGTTCGGTCATCGGTCTTCCCGAGACCGGGCATGATCGTGTGCGCGTAGCGGCCGAACACACCGGCCACGAGTCCCATCGATACCGCGGCAGCCATCAATGAAACAACCCGCAACGCGTCTATCGCGTCCTCCTGTGAAGGGCGTGGGGTGGCTACAGGCGGCGCCCGCCCGAGGGTCAGCGTGCCACAGTGGATACCGGGCGGCGAGAGAGCGGCACCACCGCGCCGGTGACGACTGCGGTGTTCGACTCGACGGGGTCAACGCGCTGGCTGACCTGCCTGGTCGACGTCCGCCGCGTTACTGGTGGCGGGTTCCCCGACCTTCCGGCCGACCATGTTGTCGTGCCTGACGACCTCGCAGCCGGGGGGTCAGCCCCAGAAGATGCCGGTCGGGTCACGGTCAATCTCCACGAGCAGCTCCTCGACGCTGGCCGCTGGCCCGATGCGGTCGTAGACGTGGAAATGCAGGTTGCGGTCGCGCCAGTACAGCTCCCACATCTTGCTGGTCTTGACATAGCGCAGCCTGGCGATCGGGAAGCGGGTCCACTCCGGGCCGTCATCCGCCTGCCAGGGAGCGCGACACTCCACGATCGTCAGGTGTCGAGGCGCCACGTCGCAGTCGACCCGAACCTGATGACGAGCCCGCTGGGGAACACGCTCAGAGCACCATCGCTGCACGCGTGCGATGTCGAGCTCGGGCAACCCGGTGGCCGGCATGAGCGCCAGTATCCCCACGGCCCGTCCGCCGCCCGCTGCCCGGGTCCCAGCAGTGGCATTGGTTGAGTGCACACAGACCCCGGCGGGTTGGGCGCCTGGATGCTGGACTGTGCTGCGCACCGCGTGGGACTGCGCGATGGTCGAGGCAATGCTGTTCGGTGGGCGCGGTTCCTGCCCCACTACGGGGGGTTCATGCCGATTGGCAGCACCCCCCGCAGCGGCCCCAGGAGGTAGCTACCGGCAGCGTTGCCGGACCGGATCCCACCAGCACTCGACTGATGACTGGGGTCGAACTCAGAGCAGCGCGCCCTCGCCGGTGGGGTCGAACCGGGCCAGCGCCGGCGGTCAGCGGGGCGGCTCGGGTCGGCGGTCAGCGGGGCGGCTCGGGTCGGCGGCCGGCCCGGTGACGTGCGCGGCGCTCGGGCACAGCGACGTGGCCGCGGCGGGCTTGCAGGAGGGCGGCATGGGCGCGGCGGCGGCCTTCGTACTCGCTGTAGGCGATGATGAGCAGCTGGCAGAACACGGCCAGTGCGATCAGCTGCCATCCGCACACGCACATCGGGGTCGGGCCCCTACCGCGGTCGGCGGTGTGACCAGTCCACGATGGCGCTGGTGAGGTCCAGTGCGACGCTGGTGACCGCGATGAGGGCAAGCACGGCCAGGGCCACGACGCTGCCCGCTGCGGTCACGGCGTCCCCACCGGCTGGGTGATCGAGCGGACCGCCGCGGCGATCGCGGTCAACGGCGGCAACCACGGCTCGACCAGCGCGGGCGGCACCTGCCAGGTGACCTGCCCGCAGGCCAGCTTGCTGGGCGGCAGTGGCACGAGCGTCCCTGCGCGGTGGGTGACGCCGCCGCGCCCGTCGAGCCGATCGATCACCGACGGGGAAACCTCGTCGCCTGCGGCCGCCAGCAGCAGGAGGCGGCGTGGCGTGCCGGGCAGCGCGACCACCGGTCCGGCGAGCAGCCGTATCGCGAGGAACCGCTGCACCTCGGCGGCCAGATCCTCGGCGAGCTCGACCGCGCTGACCTGTACCCCGGTGGTCAGCAGGACGCGGGATCCGGTGAGGCTGATCGGCCAGCCCCAACTCCGGCACTGACTGACGGCGGCGGCCAGCGGGCCCGCCGGAGCCGGTGATCTCGAACGTTCCCGCGGGCTCCGCCCGCTCTGCGCATCCATACGGGGACCGTCGTTCGTTGCAGCCGTTGCAAGCAATGACCTGATCGTGTGATTGGCGCGGCCCTGCGGTTCATGGATAGTGAGCGCGCCCCTACGCAGCGGAGGCTCACAGCATGCCCAGTAACCCGCACACCTCGGTCCGGTCCCGCCAGGTCGCCGCCGAGTTGCGGGCGATACGGGAGCGGGCGCAGCTGTCCGGCGCGGAGGTGGCCAGGCGCCTCGGCATGTCGCCCAGCAAGATCAGCCGGATCGAGACCGGCAACAGCGGGCTGCAGATCGAGGACGTCGCGGCGCTGCTCGGCCTCTACGAGGTGCCCGCGTCCACCCGCGACGAGCTGCTCGACCTGGTGCGCCGCTCCGAGGAGCGCGGCTGGTGGACCCGCCAGCCCGGGCTGCCCAAGCTGTGGCGCAGCCTGATCGACTTCGAGGCCAAGGCCACCCGGGTGCAGAACTACGAGGCGCTCTTCGTGCCCGGGCTGCTGCAGACCGCGGAGTACAGCAGGGCGATCATCCAGGGCGTCGCGCCGACCATCTCCGAGGCGGAGCTGGACAACCTGGTGGCCTCCCGGATGGCCCGCCAGGCTGTACTGACCCGCGCGAGCGCTCCGCAGTTCTTCGCGGTGATCGACGAGGGGGCGCTGCGCCGCCCGGTCGGCGAGCCCGGGGTGATGCACCGGCAGCTGCACCACCTGCTCGGCGCGGCGGAGCGCCCGCATGTGACGCTGCGGGTGGTGCCGCTGGCGGCCGGGGCGCACGCCGGGCTGCGCGGCCCGTTCGTGATCCTGGAGTTCGCCGAGGAGCCGGCGCTGGTCTACCTGGAGAACCACGGCACCGAGATGTTCCTGGAGGAGGAGGCCGACCTGGCGGCCTACCGGCTGGCGCTGGGGACTATCCTGCACGCAGCGCTTGCACCCGCTGCAACGGCCGAGCTGATCGCCCAGATCGCCGCCGAGCTCGGCTGAACCGGCGGGCCGGGCCGCACGAGCACTGGAGAGGAGCGCGGGATGCCTGCGCCGGACCCGAACACCACCCGCTGGCGGAAGAGCAGCCGCAGCAGCGACAAGGCGAACTGCGTCGAGGTGGCCCTCACCGGCCCCGCCGTCGCCATACGCGACTCCAAACACCCCGCCGGTGCCACGCTGACCGTCACCCAGCAAGCCTGGACCGCCTTCACCACCGCCATCCGCCACCGCGAGTTCGACTGAGCCGGCGCACGCAGGCCACTCCGTACGCGGCGAGGGCAGTGGCGTGCATGCTGCTGCGCACGTCGACCATACGAGCCCACCAGGTCCCAGATCCTAGGCTGGCTGGTTCGCCCGGACCGAGCACGTCGCGATGACACGGTCGTAGGGAGCGCCTCGGCGAGCCGGACGTAGCCGTCCCGCACGGCAAACCGCAGGACGACGACCGACGCTCCGCAGCCGGGTATCTGGCGGCTGTCTTCGGCCTGGATGTCAGGCTGGCCACGTCTCGGACTCAACCTATCCAGCAAGCAGCGTCGCGGTGTCGCCGGACCCGATGCCGATCTGCAGGACGCGATGGCCGTCACGGATGTCAAGGCGTCCAGTCCGGGCTGCACGCTTGAGTTTCGTACACGCCTTGGTAAGAGCCGCTTGATGATCAATGTGCTGTCCGAGTAGACCGCCTCGAGCCTGCCTTGAACCAGTGGGCCGTGCGACGGGGCGTCGGCATGAGTCGTGAAGCTTTCCGCTGGCAACTGCGAAGGCGCTCGCGTGCACAGACCAGTTCAGTTTGTCGTGGCAGCCAGCCCACCTTCCTCTATCACAGTCCGCAAGCGGCTGCCCACTGGCTGGCGCTGGTGAGCACCCCGCCCGTAGGCTTGCACCCATTGCAACGGTCAAGCTCATCGCTCAAGTCGCCGCCGACCTGGAGTGACCGACCGGCTCAATCAAGCTGAGCTGCGACGAGAACCGGGAGAGGAGCGTCGGGATGCCTGCGCTGGACGTCAGCACTGCACACTGGCGGAAGCGCAACCGCAGCACAGCCACCGCAGCGTGCACAGCACGATCCAGACGGGTCCGGACTACAGGCGGTTAATTGGTGAGGAGTGATTGTGCATTCATGGTGATCGAGAAGCCAATTGTCTAGCTGGAAGCCCGTTTACAGCCAGCGCCTAGACGGGACGCTCCAGCGGGGCCGTCGGTGGCTCGAGGAATGCCATCTAGAGGGTCAAGCCGGGACCAGCGGATGGGCACATTTTCGCGGTGAGGATGAGCCGACCGTATGGGGCGGAACACTGGACGCGATCCGTGCTCTCCTATCTCTCGGCGCACCTCCTCTTTCAACGGAGATTGCGAGCGCATTAGACTGGATGAAGCGGCAGCAGCGGTCCGACGGTGGCTTCGGCTCCCGCGAGCTGCAGTACTCGGCCTCGGAGGCAACTTCATGGGTATTAATAACATTCGCTCAACTCGGGCTAACAGCAAAGAACGATCAAACCGCGAAACGAGCCGTTGAGTATCTACTAAAGTGCGTCGACGCCCGGGGTGGCGTTTCTACCACACCTCTGGACTTCGATGACCCTCGAACCTTCCCAGCGTCATTAGCGCTCTGGGCGTTATCTCAGCAGCCCGGCACAGCACAGGTATGCGGAACCATTATCGAACGACTTCGGACATCCCAAGATTCCGAAACTGGCGGCTGGGGCGTAAAGTTTGGCGCCCCCGCCAATGCGGGCAGCACTGCACAAGTGCTTCATGCAGTACGTAAGAGTGGCGTCACCGAGGACGTCGGATGGTTAAGTCAGGGAAAACGGTATCTTATATCTCGACAGGGGACTGATGGCGGGTGGACAAATAGTCACGACGAGTGGTTCACGAGAGCGGTGCCGAAGATTCCCTATCGTACCTCACACTTCGTCGTAGGGTGGGCTCTTCTCGCCCTGTCATTCTTCGAGCACCGAGACGCACGATTGAGCGCGACGCTAGCAGCGAGAAAGCTCATCGATACACAGCAGTCGTCGGGTGCTTGGCTCTACGAGGAGTTCGATCCAACTGAGCACGTTTGGTGCACAACCCAGGCAGTAATCGCACTGGTCGTGTGGCGCGAGAGCAAGCACGCGCGTGTCGTTGAGCGCGGATCGACCTCTCAGCGCGTAGACACATATAGCCGCGCTGGGGCCGACCTGCTGACGTCATTAGTCCAAGGTTGGAGGGCGTGGGTTCTATATCTTATTGTGGCCGTCCTTGTTGTAGCGCAGTTCGGAAGTTCGATCGGCGATATGACGATTTCGGTTTTGCGCTTCCTTCGATTGGACGGTTCAAGTGTATGGAATAATGTCGCGAGCTCCGCGATATGGACAGTCGTTGTTGTAGCAGGAGCGCTCGTCACAAAAAAGTTGTCCGGACGCAATACGTAAGAATTAGTTTCATGTGGTAGTCTCGATTCGATCAACAGGGAGCAGGCAGCATGGATATCAGCGGAAGGACTGCCCTTGTAACGGGTAGCTCCAGGGGAATTGGCAAGGCCACAGCGCTTGAGCTCGCCCAGCGCGGGGCTAATGTCGTGGTGCATTACCTCACAGACTCCGAAGGTGCGCATGACGTCGAGAAGCAGATTCTGCAAGGAGGCAGAAGGTGTATTACCCTGCGGGCGGATGTAACGTCCGAGAGTCAACTCGTGGAGCTTCGAGAGGAGATTCTCCAACGTTTCGGTGAAGTTGAGATCTTGGTGAATAACGCAGGCGCAATCACCCGGCCAGGCGACTGGGATAGTCAGTCTGAGGACGATATCCGGCGTACAATCGACGTCAATCTGATTTCGGTCATACTCGCCACTAGAACATTCGCGCCCGCAATGGTAGCGCGAGGATGCGGAAGGATAGTAAATCTAACCTCCACTTATTCCTTCAATGGAGCGGCGCCCGTCTTGGCCTATACTGCCGCCAAGGCAGGAGTTAACGCGGTCACAACCGGGATGGCAAGCGAGCTCGGTGCGCGCGGCGTATTGGTGAACGCAGTCGCACCCGGAAATGTCAACACGACAATGACTACGTCAGGAGGTCAAGAGCTTCTCGATTGGACCATCTCTACGACTCCTGTTGGGCGACTGGCCGAACCAATGGAAATAGCGGACGCGATCGCATACCTTATCAGCTCAGATTACGTCTGCGGACATATACTCACCATTGATGGGGGACAACTTCTGAGGATTTAGGAGATCAGATGGAACTAGACGACCGAATGCCCCTAGGAACGTTGTACATCGAACGGTTCATGCGACCACTCCTCGCCGGGCGACAGCTTGAATCGTTTCTGACTGGAGCCCTAAAGGACGAGTACAAGATTCGCTGGATCGCGGAGAATAGCTACACCCACGTCAACAGCTTCGATAAAATAGTTCTGGCCTCGGCTTCCAGTGGCCGTAAGCTCGTGTGGCACCAATGGAAATTGGTTGGTAGCGAAGATGAGATAGAGATACACAATCATCGCTGGGACTTTGTCTCGTACGTGATCCGCGGTACGGTAGAGGATAGAGACTACGTACCATGCAACGCCGGAAAAATGCGAACGCTTCACTACCGGTATCGATCGCCCGAGGGCGCGCGCTCCTACAAACTGCAGTATTTAGGCGAGGCCGCCCTCTCCGAGACTCGTAGGTACACCCATCGGGCAGGCGACTTCTACGTGCAGCACCGAGACACAGTGCACATTGCGCTGGCATTAGCTGTTGATACTGATACCCTGATCGTGCAAGACGCGGCGACGAAACCGGGTAGCGATATCTACGCTCTTAGGCAACCCAGCGCGACTACTAGGGAACTCACGAAGTTCACTCCTGGGGAGGTTCATGCCAGAATACGCATACTGCTTGAAATTCTAGCTCAGTAGTTGGTTTAGTACGTTCCGCTACGACGTAGGAGGCAGCGCATGTACGTTCTACGCGAGCCGAGCACATGGGATTTTGAGAAGTCAGGACATGGGGGCAAGCGCTTCGCATCGGGTGATCTTGTCGCTCGATCAGCTTACCTCATATTAAGTATTGAAGGAGCACTTGATAGGGTACTGAAGCAGACGGAGTGTGATTTTGTATACTATGTCACGCGCGGCTCCGGAACATTCCGAATTGCCGGGGAAGAGGAGGATGTGTCGCTTGGGGACCTCGTTGTCGTGCCCGCTGGAACGGCGTTTACATATCGCGGCGATATGACACTGCTGTTGATTGCTACTCCTCCTTGGTCGGAAGAGCAGGAAGTAGACCTTGGTGCGAGCGGTTGGTGAAATCAAGAACTTAGTGCTCGGATCGCCGCTCTGAACCGTACCGGGCCGAGGGTTGGTGGAGAGCACATTCTTCGAGCTGGAACGCATGTTACAGCGGGAAGGCTTGATGCGACGAGGAGGCGGTCCACGTGCCTGAACTATACGATCATCTTGGTGGCGGTGCTCAGCTCAGCGGTTTCACGCTCGATGTGGTCGGTGTCGGGGCGCTGAACTTGGACTACATCGCCAACGCCTCAGCGTCATCAGGACAGACTCGTTCGCGTTCGCTAACGACGCGCATCTCCGAGTTGATTGATCGGATGGGGCCGCCACTGGAGTGGGGAACAGAACGACGTGTTGATAGTCACACGATCCACGCCGCTATCGAGGCGGTCAGCTCTGCTCGGCCGGATACCTCACTTGGAGGTTCGGCATTCAATGCGATCTACGCCATAGCCAAGACTCAGGTGGGGCTTCGGCTCGGCTACGTCGGAGTCGCTGGCCGAGTACCCGTCATCGGCGTGTCGAGTATCCAGCAATTCGAAGCTCTCGGCGTTGATCACCGTTTCGTATTACGGGATGACGACCGCGTTTGTGGTATTTGTTTCTCTTTCTCCGAAGACGGCGAACGCACCATACTTACTCACGCAGGCGCCAACGAGTACATGGCGGACTACATTGACCGCGAGTTCGCGAACATCGTGACTTACCTGTCCGGTGCTCGGGTGATCCACTTGACCTCCTTCCTGGACAGCAGAACGGCTGGGCGCATACTCGCGGTGTTGCAAGCGGTCAAGACGGCCAATCGTGGCACGCTGATCTGCTTTGATCCGGGGCATGTATGGAGCGTGGATCCTACACCGGAGATCCAGGGTATCGTCCGGATCAGCGATTATCTACTGGTCAACTACCGGGAGTTTCGCGAGCTCGGCGAAGCTGGGACCGACGACTCGAACGACGACGTGGCCGCCAGGCTGTTGGGACGGTTCGACAGCGAACGAAGCGTCGTCATTGTCAAGCGTCCCACCGGAATCTCATCCTACTGGCGGGACGGCGAAAAGGTCATTAGCGACTTCTATCCTCAAGTTCCACTCTCCATCGAAGAAGTCGAAGACGCCACCGGAGCCGGCGACGTCTTCGCTGCTGGCCTTCTGATCGTCTTGACCAACGACAAGCTGCAAGTCGAGTTGGGCTCGCTGCTTGGAATGCGGTTGGCCAGGCACAAGCTACGATACGTCGGTAGCGCTGGCCATGCGCAGTTTGCCGAGGTCACTCGGGAATTCATCAGTTCACTCGACGCCGAGCGGCGCACAAGGCTACAACCAAAAGGTGTGTTCATCGCCCACGGAGCCAATCCCGAGTGGCTGGCCGTACAGCGTTTCATCGAAGAACGATTCAACCTTCCGGTGTACTCGTTTGAGAGCAGCTCCTGGGGCGGGCACCAAGTAACCGAGGCGCTCGCCAACTACCTTGAAAAGTGCAGCTTCGCGATCTGCGTGCTTACAGCGGAGGATTTCACTGGAGATGGCCGAAAGCTTGCCCGCCAGAACGTGGTTCACGAAGTCGGCTTGTTCCAGGGTAGGCACGGATTCGACCGGGTGATGGTGCTGGCCGAAGAGGGATGCAACTTCGTGCCACAGGCGGCCAAACCCCACACAATCTCATTTCCCCATAACGGAATTGACCGGACTTTCTATCGACTCGCCGAGATGATCCGGTCTCAGGGCTTCGGAGCAGCGGAGGAAAGTTGATCCACAAGTTCTCGGTGCGGATCGTCTGGACTGTATAGGTACTCCGAAGCCGGTCTGTCAGATGATCATTGGTCCGTCATGCGTTGGGCTCACGGCTGCGCCGAGATGGCGGGCGGTTCGGAACGTGCTGCGGGTGAGGTGGTAGATGCGCACGCTGTCCTGAGCAGGGTCGATGATTTCCAACAGCTCTGCTTCGAGGACGAGCCGTTGCGCTGGGTCGCAGACGATCTCGAAGACGGACTTCTGGACACGGTAGCCGTAGCCCTCGCAGGCTTTCGCGACCCGGCGAAGTCGGCGTTCTCCTTCTCGGGTGGTGGTGTCGACGTCGTAGGTGACGAGTAGCTCCATCAGCTCAGCGTCCAGGGCAGGTAGGCATCGCTGTCACCGCGCAGGTGCCGCGCGAGCAGGCGCGCCTGCACGAGTGGCAGCAGCGCAGCGGGGATGTCCCGGCCGAGTCCGGCGTGGTGCCACTCCCGCTGCCGGGCCGTCGACCACTGCTCCAGGAAGAAGCGACGGCCGTCGTCGGTGAGCTGGACAGCTCCTCCCGGCA
>JBOHGM010000048.1:0-35552 GCA_050699435.1 Pseudonocardiaceae bacterium
GAGTGATAGCTCGTATCGCCACTCACGGGTCGAGCACAGCGAGCCAGCGGGCCGCTTGGGTGTCGGTGAGCGCGGCCACTTGGTCGATGACCACCCGCAGCCGCGCGCTGTCGTCGTCAGCGTGGTGCCAGGCCGGGCGCAGCGCCGGGTCCAGCGCGTCAGGCGCCCGGTCCGCCACCGCGACGCACAGCTCGGCGAGCAGCTCCCGCTGCCGGGCCTGCACCGCGAGCCGGTGCGGGTCGAGCATCACGAACCGCAGGGCCATGGCCTTGAGCAGCGCAACCTCTGCGGCCACCTGCCCGGGGATCAGCAAGTCAGCACGGTAACGCCGCAGCGGACCGGGCCCATATCGCGCCACGGTCGCCGAGACCACCGCAGTGGCGAACCGTCCGACTAGCTCGCTGGTGAGCTCCTTCAACGCGACCTGAGCGGGCAACGAGCCGTCGTAGCTGCGCAGCCGGTCGAGCACCGGGATCTTCAGCAACCCCGCTGCCGCAGCCTCCAGCGCAGTAGCGGGCAACAAGCTGAAGTGCGCGGCAGCCAACTCGGCGAGCACTGCCCGCTCCATCGCGTCGGCCAGCGCGTCCAGCGAGATTCGACCGGCGAGGATGCCGTCCTCGATGTCGTGCACCGAGTAGGCGACGTCGTCGGCCCACTCCATGACCTGTGCTTCGAGGCATCGCACCCCGTCGGGCGCACCAGCCCGCAGCCAGTCGAACACCGGGGCGTCGTCGGCGAAGAACCCGAACTTCGCGGTTCCGTCCCGGCGCGGCCACGGGTACTTGACGGTGGCGTCCAGCGACGCCCTGGTCAGGTTGAGCCCGTGGCTGCGTCCGGTCTCGGGGTCGATCAGCTTGGGTTCCAGCCGGGTGAGGATCCGCAGCGTCTGCGCGTTGGCTTCGAACCCCCCGCAAGGCGCGGCCGCCTCGTCCAGGGCGCGCTCCCCGTTGTGGCCGAAAGGCGGGTGACCGATGTCGTGCGCCAGCCCCGCGGTCTCCACCAGGTCCGGATCGCAGCCCAGCTCGGCGGCGATACCGCGGCCGATCTGGGCGACCTCCAGGGAGTGCGTCAGCCTGGTCCGGGGCGCCCCGGTGACCTCGGCGCCCTCCCCCGGGCCGACCACCTGGGTCTTGCCTGCCAGCCTGCGCAGCGCCGCGGAGTGCAAGACCCTTGCCCGGTCCCGGGCGAAGGGGCTGCGCCGCTCGGGGCCCGTCCCGGGCAGCGCGGCGCGTTTGACCGGCTCGGGCAGCAGCCGCGCCCGGTCGGACTCGGTGTAGCGGTGCCCGGCCGGGTTCACCCGAGGTCGGTGCCGAGCACATCGGCCGAAGCATGGGTGAAGCGGTAGTGCAGCAGCGCCGCGCTCTCCCTGGCGATGTAGCGAGCCTGGATCTGCCGGGTCTGCACGACCGGGCCGCTGCGAGTGGGTGAGGTCCAGGCCTGCAGGCCGTCGTCCTCGGCCATTGTCCTGGCGCGCAGCGAATGCCACGGATCGCTGACGATCACCGCGCTGTCCCAGCCCTCGGTGCCCGCCCGCCGGGCCACCGCCTGCAGGCTCTCCAGGGTGTCCCCGCCCTCCCCGACCGGCACCACCGCGTCCTCCGGAACCCCGTAGGACGTCAGGTATCTCTCGCCCGCCTCGGCTTCGGTGTAGGAGTCACCGTCTCGCCGTCCGCCCACCGTGACGATCGTCGGGGCGACCCCGCTGCGCCAGAGCCGCGCGGCGTGGTCCAGCCGGGCACCCAGCACGGCGGAGGGCTCCCCGTCGTACTGCGCCGCACCCAGCACCACCACGATGTCCGCGCTGTGCCGATCATCGAGCCGGGCTACCTGCCAGACCCGGAACAACGTGCCACCCACTACTAAGGCGGCAATCAGCATTGCGCCCAGCACCACGCGCACCAGCAGGACCGACAGCACGGACCCGAAGGTCCGGCTACCCACCGATGCGGCCCTTCGCTGCGGCCAGCTGCCCACCGGAACGCCCGCGCCGAACGGCCAGCACCTCGGCGACCACCGATACCGCCGTCTCGGCCGGGGTGGCCGCACCCAGGTCCAGGCCCACCGGCCCGTGCAGCCCGGTCATCTCGTCCCCCGTCAGCCCGGCCGCTTCCAGCCTGGTGCGCCGGGATGCCTGGGTGTGCCGCGAGCCCAGCGCGCCGCAGAACCCGCGGCCGGAGCGCAGCAGCTCCACGAGCACCGGGTCGAAACTCGGGGCGTGGTCGAGCAGCACCAGCACGTCGGTGGCGGTGAACTCCTTGGCTGCGGCGACGGCGGGCGCCAGCTCGGTCTCGGTGCGCACCGCCCAGCCCAGCAGCTCGCACTGCGCCGCCAGGGCCCCCCCGATCGCTCCTCGCCCGACCACCAGCATGGTGGTCACCGGCACCCAGACGTCGAGCAGTACCGGACCGCCCCCGGCGTCGAGCTGCTCGGTGACCGTCGCACCGATCCGCGCCAACTCACGCAACCGGGCCAGCACCGCATCGTCCGCGTCGGCGGAGCCGAGCGTGCCGATAACGTCGGCCAGACCGGCCCCGGTGGCCACCAGCACGGCGACGCCGTCGGCCGTGGACGCCAGCGCCGAAGGGACCCCGTCGGCGAGCGCAGCGCCCAGCGCGGCGGCGGCCTGCGCAGGCAGCGGATGTCCCAGCAGCTGTGCCCCCCCGGCACAGGCCAGCCCGGCATCCACCGCGTCCGGCTCGGTGACGTGTCCCTGCACGGTGCCGGGGGTGGCGACCGCGGAACTCAGCAGCGGCAACGCGACGGCATCCATGGTGCCCGCGAACAGGGCGCCGGCCCGCTCGCCATCAGCGGTTCCTGCGAGCAGCTGACCGGTGGCGACGGTGCCGAAACCGTGCCGCTCCAGTACCCGCACCACCCCGGCGGCGCGGCCTTGCCCAGCCCAGCGGCGCAGCGCGTCACCGGCTTGACTAAGGCTTCTCTGGCTTCTCGGTTCCTCAGTGCGCACGGTTCCCATGCGCGCCATGTTCCCAGACGGGACGCGATCGAGGAGCCGAGGTGACGTATCAGCAGCCGATCAGGCGGGCCGCGAGGTAGGACTCGACCTGATCCATGGCGACCCGGTCCTGGGCCATGCTGTCCCGCTCGCGCACCGTCACCGCGTGGTCGGTCAGCGAGTCGAAGTCCACCGTCACGCAGAACGGCGTGCCGACCTCGTCCTGCCTGCGGTAGCGGCGGCCGATGGCACCCGCATCGTCGAAGTCGACGTTCCAGTTCCGCCGCAGCGCCGCGGCGAGGTCCCGGGCCTTGGGGGTGAGGTCGCCGTGGCGCGAGAGCGGCAGCACCGCGGCCTTCACCGGCGCCAGCCGCCGGTCCAGCCTGAGCACGACCCGGCGGTCCACCCCGCCCTTGGCGTTGGGCGCCTCGTCCTCGGCGTAGGCCTCGAGCAGGAAGGCCATCATCGGCCGCCCGACACCGGCGGCGGGCTCGATCACGTAGGGCCGGTACCGCGAGTCGGTGGCCTGGTCGTAGTAGGACAGGTCCACCCCGGAGTGGTTGGAGTGCGTGGTGAGGTCGAAGTCGGTGCGGTTGGCGATACCCTCCAACTCGCCCCACTCCTGGCCGGAGGAGAAGCCGAACCGGTACTCCACGTCCACGGTCCGCTTGGAGTAGTGCGAGAGCTTCTCCTTGGGATGCTCGTAGAGCCGCAGGTTGTCCCGGTCGATGCCCAGGTCGACGTACCAGTCGGTACGGGTGTCGATCCAGTACTGGTGCCACTCCTCGTCGGTGCCGGGCTCGACGAAGTACTCCATCTCCATCTGCTCGAACTCGCGGGTGCGGAAGATGAAGTTGCCCGGGGTGATCTCGTTGCGGAAGCTCTTGCCGATCTGTCCGATACCGAACGGCGGCTTCCTGCGTGCGGACATCAGGACGTTCTGGAAGTTGACGAAGATGCCCTGCGCGGTCTCCGGGCGCAGGTAGTGCAGCCCCTCGTCGCTTTCGACCGGGCCGAGATAGGTCTTGAGCAGGCCGTTGAACATCCGCGGCTCGGTGTACTGACCCCGGGTGCCGCAGTTCGGGCACGGCACCTCGGACAGCTCACCTTCGATCAGCTCGATGCCGGTCCGCTCGCTGTACTCCTCGGCCAGTTGATCAGCGCGCCACCGGCGGTGGCAGCTCTGGCACTCCACGAGCGGGTCCACAAAGGCATCGACGTGACCGGAGGCGACCCAGACCTGGCGGGGCAGGATCACTGCGGAGTCCAGGCCGACAACGTCGTCACGGCCGGTGACCATTGCGCGCCACCACTGGCGCTTGATGTTCTCCTTGAGCTCCACGCCCAGCGGTCCGTAGTCCCAGGCTGAGCGCGTCCCGCCGTAGATCTCCCCGCTCGGGAACACGAAGCCACGGCGTTTGCAGAGGCTGACGACGGTCTCGATGCGATCGGCGGGCACTGGCGCTCCTGGTCAGATACAGAGGGTCCGTTTCAGGTTAGCGAGCGCCGGAGCCGTTCCCGCGCCGGGATTCCCCCTGGGATCGCCTGGTCGGTGACGCTTGCGAGCAGGCTGCCGTGGTCGATCACCGCACGAAGCGGCAGATCAATAGCAACGGGCGTCCTCGGGCAGCGGTGGCAGGATGACGGTAGCGGAGCATGGCGCGGTGGCGCGGAGGTGGCGATGGCACGGATCGGGCCCAAGGGCTTCGGGCCCAAGGGAATACGGGGCGCCAAGGGGATACGGGGCTACAAGCGAATCCGGGGCAGGGACTGGCGGCGCCCGGTGCTGCCCGGCGAAGGGCCGCTGGCCCGGGTCCACCCGGCGATCGCCTTCGTCACCGTCCTCGTGGTGTTCGCGGTGGGCGTGTGGTGGGGTGGCGCTGCCGGTGCCCTGGTGCTCGGGCTCCTCGCAGTCGCGGTCGGAGTACTGCTCGCGGCGACCTGGTCACGGTTGAGCGCCCCGGAACGCGCGCTGCGGCTCACGGTGCTGGCGGTACTCGTCGCGATCGCGCTGCAACGGTGGAGTTAGGGATGCATACGATGGCGTGGGACCCCCCAATCGAGGAGGAACAGGGCATGCCCAGCGCGGCCAGCGACGTCACCGACGCCGTACCAGAACCCGTCATCGCCGGGGGCGTCGATGAGCACTCACCCGACCGGCCCATCCAAGGACCGGTGGCCACCCGGCCGACTGCCGTCCTGGCGGCCGCGGGCGAGTTACTCCGAGCGCTCTCGGCACCGGTGCGGATCGCCATCGTGCTGCAGTTGCGGGACAGCGAGCGCTGCGTCCACGAGTTGGTCGATGCGCTGGGTGTCGCCCAACCGTTGATCAGTCAGCACCTCCGGGTGCTCAAATCGGCCGGCGTGGTGGTCGGTAAGCGGCACGGCCGCGAGGTCGTCTACCGGCTGGTCGACGAGCACCTGTCGAACATCGTGGTGGACGCGGTGACCCACGCGGAGGAATGGTGAGTGTCCCACGGCCCGCACCGTTGCCTGGGCTGCGCTCCACCCGGCAGCGGACCGCGGTGACCCGGCTGCTCGACGACGTCGACGACTTCCGATCCGCGCAGGAGATCCACGAGCAGCTCCGCCGCAGCGGTGAGGGCATCGGCCTGACCACCGTGTACCGGACGCTGCAGACGCTGGCCGACGCCGGTGAGATCGACATGCTGCGCACCGACTCCGGCGAGGCGGTCTATCGACGCTGTTCGGCCCATCACCACCATCATCTGGTATGCAGGCACTGCGGGCACACCGTCGAGGTCGAGGGGCCCACGGTGGAGCTGTGGGCCGAGAAAGTCGCCGCCGAGCACGGCTTCACCGATATCAGCCACACCGTCGAGATCTTCGGCAGCTGCGTCGACTGCGCCACCTCCCGCTGACCGAGCGAGCAGGCCCGCGATCAGGCCCTGGTCGCGGCGACCTGCCGGGCGATCCGGGCGAGGTCGGCGTAGTCGCTGCCGCGGCGGGACTCCAGCGCCTCGGCCAGCGGCGGGAGCCAGACCTCCCGCGCCACCCCCGAGCGTGTCTGGGCGGTCGCCTTGAGAGCCGATTCGGCCAGCCGGAGTGCCCCGGGATCGCCACTCATCACGTGCAGCCGAGCTCGGGTGAGGTCAGCGTGCACGGCACCGCGCCGGTAGGTGCCGTAGGTCCGCGACGCCAGCGTGATAGCCGCCTCGGCGGCGTCGAGCTGCCCGCAGTTCAGCCACGTCACCGCACTGATCAAATGCATATTGGCTGCGGCGTGTTCGTCGGGTGGTACCCACCCGTCCCGAGCCCGGGTCAGCCCCTCCCGCGCCCGGGCACGCACGGACGGTGAGTCATCCAGCCGCGACAGCGCTAACGCGGACATGCCCTCGCACTCCGCCCCGAGCACGGGCACCCGGGGGTCATCGCGTGGCGCATCGAGCAGTCGCACGCTGCCGAACTGAATCGCCTTCAGCGCGTCATTGTGCCGCCCGCGATCAACGAGCATCATCGCGGAGAACCGCAGGGCGTACGCCGCTTGGTAGGCATCACCGGCGCCGGTGGCCAGCTCCACCGCCCGCCCGAAATGGTAAAGCGCCCGGGCGGGCGCTCCGCAATCGTGACAGCACCACGCAGTGGTCGTGTGCAGCCCGGCCAGTTCACCCAGCAACGCGCGGCGGGTGGGGTCCGAAGCGTCTGCGGCGAGCCACTGGTCAGCCCAGTCGGTGAGCGCGACCGCCGCCCCGGCCTGACCCCCGTAGGTACGCGCCATCGTGCGGAGGTTCTCGCGGTATCCGCGGAGCACCCCGACATCAACCATGCCGATCCGCGACGGCACGTCCCCCGCCAGGGCGGGCACCGGCAGGTCCGCGTCCAGCTCACCGACCCCCGGGACCAGACCACCCATCGCGGCAGCCGCACCCAGGGCCAGCAGATGCTCAAAACGACGGCGCAGCACTTCCGCAGCCCCTTCGGCGTCGGTGACCGAGACACCCCCAGGGTAGGCGCCGGGCGGGCCGTACCAGCGGCCGTCCGGTCCCCACCAGGACAGGCCCATCCGCTCCGGGGGGACAGTCAGACCCTCGGCGATCCGGGCCAGGACCTCATAGGCCATCACCCGGCCGCGGCGCCCGGTCATGATATCCGCAACCTCGGATTGGCTGCTACCGGTCAGCACCGCGATCCGCCGCTGCACCACCCCAGCGGCATTCACCCAGCGAAACAGCGCACCGATATCGTGCCCGGTCAGCACCGGCACCAGGCCGGGCGCGGCATACCAATCCGGCGCAAGGGCGCCGGGCCGCTCAGCCTTCGCCGTCTCCGATTTCTGCTCGCCGTGCTGGGCACCGCCGCGAGCAAGGTTATCCCCATGACCGTAGCCCATCGTCATCGTCCTCCCTCGGGTGCGTTGAGTGGTCGGGGGCACGGTAACCCTCCCCGGTCGGGTGATGATCGGCGGGCCGTCCATCGACGACCGTGACAGGCGCCGCTCTCTCAAGGCCGCGCACGCTTAGAACTCGTAGGGCTCGGTGGGGGCGGGGACGGGGCGCAGGTCGGAGACGGTGAAGGTGGGTACGAAGCGGGTGTCCTGGCTTGCTGATCCGGGCACCACCTGCCCGCGTGCCTCGAACCAGCCGTCCTGCGGCAACCTCGCGAGCCCGTCGGAACCGATCAGGCGGACCTTCACCGGCGACGCGTCGGCCGCACAGCAGGCGATCACCAGCCGCGCGAGGTAGCTGCCGCCGTCGGCACTGTGCACGATGAAGCCGAGCAACCGCACCTGGCGACCGTGCAAGCTACCCGAGTCATCCCACACCGCCCGGGTGACGAAGTCGCTCATCCGCATCGCCGGAGCCGGGCCTGAGGGCAGCGGCGGGAAGTCGATGGACCGCTCGGGGGCGGCGATCGCCCCGGCCGAGCGGGACACCGTGTCCGCGCCGAGCGCGGGCGGGGACACCAGGAAGATAGCCAGCACGGGGAGCAGCAGCAGCCAGGGACTGCGCCCCGCGTGCTCGTGATCGGAGTGCTCAACCCCCCCAGACCCGGCAGGCTGAGCCCGGGCGGCGCGCAGGTCCCGGACGATGGCGATCAGCCCGAGCGCGACGATCACCACCCCCGCCGCCACCAGGAGCGGCAGAACCGAGGGCTTGACGTAGCGCAGATAGGTGCCATTCCAGGCAATCCTCAGCAGGGCGCCGCCTAGCAACACCAGCAGGACGTTCTGGGTCTCCCGCCTCACCGCACACCGCCCAGCACCAGTACTCCGGCCAGTACCGCGCAGCCGATCGCCACCACGAAGGTCACCGGGGCGAAGCGGGCGGTGAACCCGCGTCCGAAGGCCCCGGCCTGCAGTGCCATCAGCTTGACGTCCACCGCGGGTCCCACCACGAGGAACACCAGCCGGGGCAGCAGCGGCAGCATCGACAGCGACGCGGCGACGAACGCATCGGCCTCGCTGCACAGCGCGAGCACCACCGCGAGCAGCGCCATCACCAGGATTCCGAGCAGCATCTGCCCAGCCAGCGACGCCATCCAGGACGCGGGCACCAGGACATTCAGCGCGGCCGCGGTGAGGCCCCCGAGCACCAGGAACCCACCCGAGGAGATCAGATCGTGCCGGGCGGTTTCGGTGCACACCGCAAAGCTGCTGCGGCCCGGCGCCCGCTCGCAGCGGCGCAGCGCCCGCTCAGCGATCCACTCAGCCCGGCCGAAGCGGACCCAGAGCCACCCCATCACCACTGCGGTGCCCAGCGAGCCGAGGAACCGGGCCGCCACCATCCTGAGCTCACCGGGGAAGGCGACCGCGGTGGACACCAGCACCACCGGGTTCACCGCGGGCGCGGCCAGCAGGAACGTCAGCGCCGCCGCCGGTGGCACGCCCAGTTGCATGAGCCGACGCGAGACCGGCACCGAGGCGCATTCGCAGCCCGGCAGCACCATCCCGGCTACCCCGGCAACCGGTACCGCGGCCACGGCGCGGCGCGGCAGCAGCCTGTGAAGCACCGCAGGCGGCATGAAGGCCGCGATCAGCCCACTCACCAGGACCCCGAGCACGAGAAACGGCATCGCCTGCACGCACACCGCCACGAAGACCGTGGCGCCGGTGCGCAGCGCGGGGACGTCGAGCATCCGGATGAGTGGTCCCTGCGCCAGCAGTGCCAGCACCAGGACGCCGCAGAGCACCTCCAGCGAGGTGATCCGGCGCCACGGGGGTGGACCGGCCGACTCGGTACCCCTGGACGAGGCTCTGGTGGCGAGCGGCGACGGCGCGGCGGAGGGTGTCGACATGTCCGCTCAGCCTGCTCAGCCGGCCAGCAGCTCGCCGCGCACCTGCGAGGCGGTGGACACCACCAGCATGAGCAGGGTGCCCAGCGGCACGGTGTCCAGGCCCGCGGCCGGGAACGCGTAGCGCAGCGTCACGTCGACTCCGCGGTCGGTGCGGACCTGGCCGAGCGTGCCGAACAGGCCCTGCCCGGCCCGGGTGGCGATCCGCTCGCCGATCTCGCCGCCGGCCGGGAGGTCCCAAGCGACCACGCAGGTCAGGCTGAGCACCACCAGGCCCTCGGCGAGTTCCACCGCTTGCACCGCGCAGGGCACCTCGGAATGCCGGAAGGTCAACGCACCATCGTCGTCCACCTCGACGTCCTGGTAGCGCTCCAGCGCTGTCCGGGCGGCGTCGAGCAACTCCTGGGTGGCGGCGAGGCTTGTCGCGCCCTCGTCAGGGCTCAACGTGATCGTCCTCCTCAGATCTGTGGCTTCAGGTCGTGGGCATCAAGCGGAACGGTATCGAGCGGAACGGTGGCGACGGCGCCGCCGAACCGGCGGTGACGGGCGGCATATACCTCGCAGGCCCGCCACAGATCCCTGCGGTCCAGGTCCGGGAACAGCACATCCTGGAACACCAGTTCGGCATAGGCAGACTGCCAGATCAGGAAGTTCGACAGGCGCTGCTCCCCGGAAGGCCGCAGGAACAAGTCGACATCTGGCATATCCGGCTCGTCCAGGTGGCGGGCCAGCATCCGCTCGTCGATCCGCTCGGGGTCGATTTCGCCGCGGGCCGACCGGCGAGCCAGCTCGCGGGCGGCGTCGACGATCTCCGCGCGACCGCCGTAGTTCACGCACATAGTGAGCGTCATGACGTCGTTGTCCGCGGTGAGCTCCTCGGCGGCCTCGAGCTCGGAGATCACACTGCGCCACAGCCGGGGGCGACGCCCAGCCCAGCGCACCCGTACCCCCATCTCGTGCATCTCATCGCGGCGACGACGGATGACGTCGCGGTTGAACCCCATCAGGAAGCGCACCTCCTCGGGGCTACGCCGCCAGTTCTCAGTGGAGAACGCATAGGCCGACAGCCACCGCACGCCCAGCTCGATACACCCGCACACCACGTCCAGCAGCACGGCCTCACCACGGCGGTGACCCTCGGTGCGAGGAAGCCCACGCTGCTCGGCCCACCGCCCGTTGCCGTCCATCACCAGCGCGACGTGACGGGGCACCAGTTCGGCGGGAAGCTGCGGGGGCCGGGCACCGGAGGGATGCGGATCGGGCGGGCGGACCACCACGGCATCACGACCGCGCCCGCGCGTGCGTCCCCGTTCCCGCCGCCGCATCGGGCCATCCTGCCGTCTCCCGCATCCAGCGGGCTCAGTGGGGTTATTCGCCGCTGGATAGCCCCGCTGAATGCGGGAAAGAACGGGATGGGGCGCGGCGTTCAACCAGGGGAAGGGAGCGGAGCCGGCGTTCCAGGTGCCATTGCAGGTGCGCGGCGACCAGTCCGCTACCGGCCCGGCGGACCGCCGCCGGCGCGCTCTCGGCTACCGGCCAGTCGCCGTGCGCCAGGGCGTCGAGCAACTCTAGCGTCTGCGGCGACGGAGTGGCCGCGCCAGCCGGGCGGCACCCGGTGCAGACCACGCCGCCGGCCGGAACGCTGAAGGCCCGGTGCGGCCCCGGTGCCCCGCAGCGGGCGCATCCGGATAGGGCGGGCGCCCATCCGGCCGCGGTCATCGCGCGCAGTAGGAAGGCGTCGAGCACCAGCAGGGCGTCCCGGCGCCCCTCGGCCAGCGCCCGCAGTGCGCCCACCACCAGCAGGTACAGCCGCAGCGCGGGCTCCTCGTCAGCGCCGGCCAGCCGCTCGGCGGTCTCCAGCACCGCGCAGCCCGCGGTGTAGCGGCCGTAGTCACCGACCAGCCGGGAACCGAAGCCGTCCACCGTCTCCACCTGGGTGACGATGTCCAGCGTCCGCGCGGCGTAGAACTGCACATCGACATGCCCGAACGGCTCGAGCCGCGCCCCGAACCGCGACGAGGTGCGGCGCACCCCCTTGGCCACCGCGCGCACCCGCCCGTGGCGGCGGGTCAGCAGCGTGACGATGCGGTCGGCCTCGCCCAGCTTCTGCACCCGCAGCACCACCCCGGTGTCGCGGTACAGGCTCACGCACTCATCGTCGCACCGCTACCCGCCAGGTGACGAAAGCCAGGCCGAGAGCAGGTCCTTGAACTTCGCGTCGAACTCCTGCACCGCTGCACTGGACGCATGCGGCGCGATCTCTCTGCGGAAACGGGTAGGTTGCTGCCTGGTGTACGCCGAGTCCTGACGGCGCACGGCAACGGCCGCCTGGGTGAAGGCTGGGCCGAGCTACGCGTCCAGAACCGCGACCGCCGGCCAGCTCCTGTTCCCCCGCATCGACCCGACCGCGCGGCCTGGCCTTGAGCCCACCTCACGGTCCCGCACGAGCACCGACTTCTTCGACCCCGCCAACGATGACCGCTACCCCGATTTCCTCCAGCTGGCCCGTATCTACCCGGAGCAGCGCCACCAGATGGGGGTCCACGTTCGCCAACGCGACCAGCTCGCCCACCAAGGTCCGCTCCGGCTCGTCGGTCAGCTCCCCGCCGGGATACAACGGCGCCGACTCCGGCATCCGGGCGGGTGTGGCGCCGCTCCAGCTCCCCGGTATACGTTGCACACCTGGTCCAGCGGGTAGGCGCACGCTCGCGTTACCCGAGCGCGGCCCAGTTCTTCGCCGTCGCGGCTATTCCGGCCCCTTCGTCCCTTACCCCAGCGTCAGCTGTTCGATAAGGGATCGGCTATTGCAACTGCAACGGTTACAAGTGTCCAGAGCACCATGTCATGCGCGTCAGGCGACGAGCGCGACGGGTAACCCAAGGTCCGCGGCGTTGCGGGCCAGGGCACCATCGAGTGTCCACAACGTTGTCTCGAGCCGCTGAGCCAGACAGACGTAGGTCGAGTCCGTGGCGTGCCGACGTCGCAGCTGCGCGGTGATCGCTGCGACGTCTGGGCCGTCGTGGGTGAGGTCGAATGGGTGCAGCTGCAGGTCGAAAGCAGCGAGGTCGTGCCAGATCTCGGTCACGTCGTCGACCTTGAGCGCACCCTTGAAGACCAAGCGGGCTAGCACGTTGGCGACCTCGTAGGGCAACACTGCCGGGGCGTGTAGTTCCTCCCCAACGTTCAGCCATTCTTCGACCTGGCCCCGCACCGTGGGTTGGTGTTCGTCGGCTACCAGCAGGGCGACGAGCACGTTGGCGTCGAGGACGACACTCACCGCTCGGCGCCGAGATCGGCACGGGCGTCGTTCACCAAGGCCACCGCGTCGGCTGCGGGGTACTGGTGAGACCGCCGCACCAACCGCTCGAGCGCGGCGTGGGCATCCGAACGTCCTTGGGCGGGAGCGTTCCCGCTAAGCCCGGCGTGCACCAGCATCCGCGCCAGAGTGCCCGGCCGTACCCGAAGCCGTTCGGCCTGTTTCAGCAACGCGATGTGGTCGGCCTCATCGAGGCGAACGGTGATAGCCCTCGTCATGGACACCAGTGTAGCCGCCGACGATGCAAAGCGATGCGTTTCGCATCAACTAGGGATCACGGCCCTGGTCGCTCGTATCTGCCCGGAGCAGCGCCACCAGATGTGGGTCCACGTTCGCCAACGCGTCGAGTCCCTCCCCCACCGGGGTGTGCTGTTCAACCACGACACGGCCCGATCACGACAGCTGCTGGCCACGTGCACCACATCCTGAGCGGCAAACCACGGATCGATCGACCGGGTCAGAAGCCGAGGCGGCGCAGCTGTTTCGGATCGCGCTGCCAGTCCTTGGCGATCTTCACGTGCAGATCCAGATACACCGACGTGCCCAGCAACGCCTCGATATGCCTGCGCGCCCGGCTGCCGACGTCCTTGAGCCGCTGCCCACCACGACCGATCACGATCGCCTTCTGACTGGCCCGCTCGACGTAGAGGTTCGCGTAGACGTCGAGCAGGTCCTGGCGTCCCTCCCGCGGGCCCATCTCCTCCACCACGACGGCCAACGAGTGCGGCAACTCGTCGCGCACCCCCTCCAGGGCCGCTTCCCGGACCAGCTCGCCCACCAAGGTCCGCTCCGGCTCGTCGGTCAGCTCCCCGCCGGGATACAACGGCGCCGACTCCGGCATCCGGGCCAGCAGCAGGTCGGCGAGTAGCTCGACCTGGAAGCCGTCAACTGCGGACACCGGCACCAGCTCGGCGAACTCGCCGAAGCCGGCCGACCGCGCCAGGTCGGCCAGCCCGGCGAGCTGCTCGGCCACCCGCTGCGGGCTCACCAGGTCGGTCTTGGTCACGATGCCGAACACCGGGGTGCGTCGGGCCAACCCGGCCAGCTCACCGGCGATGAACCGGTCGCCGGACCCGATCGGGGCATCGGCGGGCACGCAGAACCCGATCACGTCCACCTCGGACCAGGTCGCCCGCACCAGGTCGTTGAGCCGCTGGCCGAGCAGCGTCCGCGGCCGGTGCAGCCCGGGCGTGTCCACCAGCACGAGCTGGCCATCGGGCTGGTTCACGATTCCCCGGATGGTGTGCCGGGTGGTCTGCGGGCGGCTGGAGGTGATCGCCACCTTGCGACCCACCAGCGCGTTGGTCAGCGTCGACTTGCCGGTGTTCGGCCTGCCCACCAGGCAGGCGAATCCCGCCCGGAACGCCGTCCCTTCGGTGTCCTGCATTGCGGGTTACCCCCTACCCCGCCGGGTGCAGCACGTCGCTGAGCTCGCCCCGCTGGTCGGCCAGCAGTACCGGGGCAGTGGGTCCGAGATCACGGACTGCGGCCAGCGAGGCGGCGTCCACCGCGCCGGACCCGGACACCACGGCGGCCGCTTCCAGACCGGTGGCCCCGCTGCCCACCGCGGCGGCCACCGCCACCTGCAGCGCGCTGAGCGCCAGCGAGGGCAAAGCGACGGTGCAACCGGTGTAGGTCCGCCCTTCGGTGTCGCGCACCGCAGCACCCTCGTCGGCGCCGGTACGGGCCAGCGCCGAGCGCGCCAGCGCCACGATCTTGGCGTCCTCCGGGTTGAGGTCAGCAGAGTCGGGGGCGACGGTCTCAGGCACGGGTATCGCTCGCTTCCTGCGGCTGGTCGGCCGCGGCATCATGATCCCCCGGGTCCAGTGGGGTGCTGGCCCGGCGGGCGGTGACGGTGGTGATGCGCAGCCGCCCGCGGCGATCCTTGCCCCCCTCAGCGCACAGCAGCAGGCCGGCCACCTCGGCCTCGGCACCGGGCAACGGCACCCGGCCCAGCCGCTGCGCGAGCAGCCCGCCCACGGTCTCCACATCGGCGTCGTCGAAGTCGACCGCGAACAGCTCACCCAGGTCGGTCACCGGCAGCCTGCTGAGCACCCGCACCGCACCGTCGTCGAGGTACTCGACCGGCGGCCGCTCCTCGGTGTCGGACTCATCGGTGATCTCGCCGACGATCTCCTCGAGGATGTCCTCGATGGTGAGCAGGCCGGCGACGCCGCCGTACTCGTCGACGACGACAGCCATATGGTTGTGCGAGACCTGCATTTCCTTGAGCAGCGCGGTGAGCAACTTGGAGTCGGGCACGAACGTGGCGGGCCGCATGACCTCCGCGAGGCTGCCGCCGGCCGGATCCTGCCGGCCGTCCGTGCCCTGGGCTACCTCTGCGCCGTGGACGCCCAGCAGCGTCCGCGCCACGAGGTCTTTGATGTGCACGACGCCTGCGATGTCGTCGACGCTTTCCCCGATCACCGGTATTCGGGAGAACCCTGAGCGCAGGCCCAGCGCCACCGCTTGGCGCACCGATTTGTCCCGCTCGATCCAGACGATCTCGGTCCTCGGCACCATCACTTCGCGGGCCACCGTATCGCCCAGCTCGAACACGGAGTGGATCATCTCGGCCTCGCCGGCCTCGACCACACCGCGCTCGCCGGCCATGTCGACCAGCTCGCGGAGTTCGACCTCGGAGGTGAAGGGCCCCTCCGGAAAACCACGACCCGGCGTGATGGCGTTACCGACCGCGATGAGCAGCCGCGACAGCGGACCCAGTACCCGGCCCAGCGCACGGACCGGCCCGGCCACCGCCAGACCCACGGCGTAGGGGTGCTGGCGCCCGATGGTGCGCGGGCCCACTCCGACGACCACGTACGTCACCACCAGCATGGCCACTCCGGCGACCAGCATCGCGAGCCAGGTCGGCGTGAACTCCCGCACCGCCGCCACGGTGACCAGCACTGTGGCCGTGATCTCGCAGCCCAGCCGCAGCAGCAGCAGCAGGTTAATGTGCCGTGGCCGGTCGACGACGACGTGCGCAAGCTGACGGGCGCCGAACCGGCCGGACCGCACCAGGGCATCCACCCGCGCCCTCGACACGGTGCCCAGCGCCGCGTCCGCTGCCGCGAAGGCCCCTGCGGCCACCACCAGGGCGGCGGCCAGCACCAGCAGAGGCAGGGAGGTCAGCACCGCGGGCACCCCGGGCTCATCCGGTTGGGCCGGATTCCTCCGGCCCAGCAAGACCGACCGCCCCGAGCAGCCGGGTGTCCGCGGCCCGCTGGGCGTCCCGGCGCCGGGCGGCGCGGGCGGCGCGTCGGAACTCGCTGAGAATCCCGTCCTGCAGGGCGAACATCTCCCGCTCCGCGGCAGGGTCGGCGTGGTCGTAGCCCAGCAGGTGCAGCACACCGTGCACGGTGAGCAGATGCAGCTCGTCGAGCACCGAGTGCCCTGCCGCGGCGGCCTGCTCGGTGGCGACCTCCGGGCACAGCACGATGTCACCGAGCAAGGCGGGCCCGATGGGCGGGCTGTCCGGCCTGCCGCCGACCAGCACACCGCCGTCGCCCATCTCGTCCATCGGGAAGGCCATCACATCAGTGGGTCCCGGCAGATCCATCCACCGCACATGCAGATCAGCCATGACCCCGGATCCGACCAGCATGACCGACAGCTCGGCGAGCGGGCTCACGCCCATCCGGTCCATCGCGAAACGGGCGGCCGCAGCGAGCGAAGCCTCGTCGACTGCGGTGCCGGACTCGTTGGCTATCTCGACACCCACGGCAGATCACCGTCTCCGGCGGCGGTCAGCGCGGTTGGGCACGGGGCGCGCCCCGGCACCGTCGTGGATGGCGTCCTGGATCGAGTCCCACCGTGCGTAGGCGTCCACGATGTCGGTGACCAGTCGGTGCCGGATCACATCGGCGCTGGACAGCTGCGCGAAGTGCACGTCCTGCACGCCATCCAGAATCTCTTGGACCACCCGCAGCCCGGAGACCTGCCCGGCGGGCAGGTCGATCTGGGTGACGTCGCCGGTGACCACGACCTTGGAGCCGAACCCGAGCCGAGTGAGGAACATCTTCATCTGCTCCGGCGTGGTGTTCTGCGCCTCGTCCAGGATGATGAACGCATCGTTGAGGGTGCGCCCGCGCATATAGGCCAGCGGGGCGACCTCGATGGTCCCGGCGGCCATCAGTTTGGGGATCGACTCCGGGTCGAGCATATCGTGCAGCGCGTCATACAGCGGCCGCAAGTACGGGTCGATCTTCTCGTAGAGGGTGCCCGGCAGGAAGCCCAGCCGCTCCCCCGCCTCTACCGCGGGCCGGGTGAGGATGATCCGGTTCACCTGCTTGGCTTCCAGTGCCTGCACCGCCTTGGCCATCGCGAGGTAGGTCTTCCCGGTGCCCGCGGGCCCGATGCTGAATACGATCGTGTAGGCGTCGATGGCGTCCACGTAGCGCTTCTGGTTCAGCGTCTTGGGCCGGATGGTGCGGCCCCGCCGGGAGAGGATGTTCAGGCTGAGCACCTCGGCCGGGGACTCGGCGTCGCCTTGCGCGAGCATCGCCAGCGTCCGGCGCACCGCGTCCGGCCCGAGCTGCTGGCCCCGGCGGGCGAGGGTGAGCAGTTCGGCGAAGGCCCGCTCGGCGAACGCCACATCCGCCGGACTGCCAGACAGGGTGACCTCATTGCCCCGCACATGCACGTCAGCGGTCAGCAGGTCCTCAGTGACCCTCAGGTTTTCGTCGCGGGAGCCCAGTAGCGCCAACACGGCGGAATCCGGGATCACGATCTTCGACTGGACGGGCTCGGGTGGGGTCGTTCCCGAACCGGTTCGGGAGGTGCCCCCCACTGGGGTACCGGTCACGTGTACGTGGGTCCTGCTTCCTGCGCGCTGCGCTATAGCGGTCGACGGACAGTCCCCGATGCTAGCGGAGACCGGAGTCAGCGGGACCTGGATTCCCCCGGGCGTCGCAGGCGCGTCTCTTCGTTGTCCATGGTCGACGCGACAATGACATGATCAGATGAGCTGCCGGGAATCGTACGAGATCAGCCGCGCCATATATCACGCGGAGGAACCACTTCCCATCGCCCAGATAGAGCACCGATCACGCCGAGCGCTACCGCAGCGGCACTGGAGGCGCGCAACACCGTCGGTCCGAGCCGCACCGGTCGCGCTCCGGCCGCGGTCAGCTCGGTCAGTTCAGCGTCCGTCAGGCCACCCTCAGGACCGACGACGAGTAGCAACTCCCCCGCCGCCGGCAGCGGCACCGACGGCAACGGATCGGTGGCCGCCTCGTGCAGCACCAGGCATCCCGCGGCAGCGGCGCAGCGCGCTGCCAGCTCGGTCGTCCCCACCGGCTCCCCCACCTCGGGGAGCCACCCCCGGCGGGCCTGCTTGGCGGCCTGGCGGGAAGTCTCTCGCCAACGGGCGAGTGCCTTGGCCCCCCGGGGCCCTTCGTCCCAGCGGGCCACGCAGCGAGCGGCCCGCCACGGCAGCACGGCGTCCACCCCGGCCTCGGTGGCCAACTCCACCGCCAGTTCCCCGCGCTCACCCTTGATCAGGGCTTGGGCCAGCGTCACCCGCAGGGCAGGAGCGGGCTCGCTCCCACGGTGCAGCACCTGCAACCGCAGCAGGTCCCGGCCGGTGGCGAGCACCTCGCAGCGCGCCAGCCCGCCGCGCCCGTCGCAGAGCATCAGCTGCTCACCCCGTCGCAGCCGGCGCACCGTCGCCGCGTGCCTGCCCTCCGGGCCGTCCAGTACCGCCTCGGCGCCCACTGGCGGCAGCTGATCGGCCAGGAACAGCGGCAGACTGCTCGCCGCGGGCTCAGCGCCCACCGAACGAAACCTCAGCGCCCACCGAACCTCAGCGCCCACCGAAGGAATCGCGCAACCGGGAGAACAGTCCGCCGGCCCGGCCATTGACAGCAAGCTCGGCCTGTTCCTCACCACGCAGCGCGGCAAGCTCTCTCAGCAGTTCACTCTGCCGGGAGTCCAGCCGGGTCGGCGTCACGACATCGAGGTGGACGAACAGATCGCCCCGTCCTTCGGTGCGTCCGGTGCTGCGCAGCCGTGGCATACCCCGTCCGCGCAGGGTCTGCACGGTCGCGCACTGGGTGCCCGGTTCGACGCGGAGTTCCTCCGGGCCGTCGAGAGTGTCCAACAGCACGCTGGTACCCAGCGCGGCCGACGTCATCGGTACCCGCACCGTGCAGTGCAGGTCGGCGCCGTCGCGAGTAAACGTCTCGTGCGGCACCTCCTGCACCTCGACGTAGAGATCGCCTGCGGCACCGCCACCAGGGCCGACCTCACCCTGGCCCGCCAACCGAACCCGCATCCCGTCGGCCACCCCGGCCGGCACCTTCGCGGTAACAGTGCGGCGGGCGCGGATCCGGCCGTCCCCGCCGCACTGACGGCACGGGTCCGGGATGACCTCGCCGAAACCACGACACACCGGGCATGGCCGGGAAGTGATCACCTGACCGAGGAAGGAGCGCTGCACGTTCTGCACCTCGCCAGTCCCACCGCAGGTGTCACAGGTCTGTGGCCGGGCACCGGGCTCGCAGCCGGAACCCTCGCACTCGCCGCACACCACGGCGGTGTCCACAGCCAGCTCGCGGGACACCCCGGTCGCGCACTCCTCAAGGGTGAGCTGCAGGCGGATCAGCGCGTCCGAGCCGGTCTGGACCCGGCTGCGTGGACCGCGCCGTCCAGCGGCTCCGCCGGTAGCACCGAAGAAGGCGTCCATGATGTCGCCCAGGCCGAACCCGCCGAACGGGTCGCCGCCGTGCCCCGCGCCCATCCCGCCGCCGGATTCCAGCGGGTCACCGCCGAGGTCGACGATCTTCCGCTTCTGCGGGTCGGTGAGCACCTCGTAGGCGGCCGTGACGTCCTGGAAACGCTGATGCGCGCCGTCATCGGAGTTGACGTCAGGGTGCAGCTCGCGCGCGAGTTTGCGGTAGGCACGTTTGATCTGCTCCACGCTGGCGTCCCTGGGCACGCCCAGGATTCCGTAGTAGTCCCTGGCCACGCTGGTGTCCTCCTGCCGCAACCCTCGGCCGCGGTGCTCGCCGTGCCTGATCTGTGTGCCCGGCCCCCCGACTCAGCGGGTGGCCAGGATCTCCCCTACGTACCGAGCCACCGCACGCACTGCGGCGATGGTGCCCGGATAGTCCATTCTGGTCGGTCCGACCACACCCATCCCCCCGAGGACAGTGCCGTGGGAGGCGTAGCCGATCGAGACTACCGACGTACTACGCATCTCCTCGGCCTCGTTCTCCTCACCGATCCGCACCGTGATGGTGCCCGCGTCCTGCGCTGCGGCCAGCAGCTTGAGCACCACCACCTGCTCCTCCAGCGCCTCGAGCACCTGCCGAAGCGAACCCGGGAAGTCGGCCGCGTTGCGGGTGAGGTTGGCGGCGCCGCCGAGCACCAGCCGCTCCTCGGGATGCTCCACCAGCGTCTCGATCAGCACCGTCGAGGCTCGAGCCATCGTGTCACGAAGCTCGATCGGAGTGTGCTCGGGCAACTCGGCCACCATCGCGCAGGCCTCGGCCAGCCTGCGGCCCGACAACGCCTGGTTGAGCAGCGTTCGTAACTGCGCCACCTGCTCGTCGGAAATCACGTCCCCCAGGTCGAGCAGACGCTGGTCCACCCGGCCCGCGTCGGTGATGAGCACCAGCATCAACCGGGCCGGCGTCACTGCGAGTACCTCGAGGTGACGCACCGTGGAGCGGCTCAGGGTGGGATACTGGATCACTGCCACCTGCCGGGTGAGCTGGGCCAGCAATCGCACGCTGCGACGCAGCACGTCATCAAGATCGACCCCGCCCTCCAGGAAGATCTGCACCGCGCGGCGCTCGGCCGCCGACAGCGGTTTGACCTCGGAGAGCCGGTCAACGAACAGCCGGTAGCCCTTGTTGGTGGGTACCCTGCCTGCGCTGGTGTGCGGCTGCGCGATGTAGCCCTCCTCCTCCAGGGCCACCATATCGTTGCGAATGGTCGCACTGGAAACCCCGAGGTTGTGTCGCTCTACCAAGGTGCGAGAGGCGACTGGCTCCTGGGTCGCCACATAGTCGGCGACGATGGCACGCAGCACGTCGAACCGGCGGTCGTCTGCGTTCACGTCACCTCCTGTGCTGGTCGCGGCCCGTCACCCCGAGTCTAGTGCCGTCCAGGCGCACCCGTCCGAACCCTGCAGCGAGCCGGTTACCCTGGACGCCTGCGGAGCCGGTTGGGAGGGGGAGCGCGCGCTGTGATCTTCAAGGACGTCCGCCAGGGTCGCCCCTATCCGGAACACGGGCTCTCCGCGAAGGACTGGGCACAGATCCCGCCGCACCAGGTGCGCCTGGAAGAGTTGGTCACCACCACCACCGTGCTGGAGCTGGACCGGCTGCTCTCCGAAGACTCCACGTTCTTCGGCGATCTCTTCCCGCACGCCGTGCACTGGTCCGGCGAGCTGTATCTGGAGGACGGGCTGCACAGGGCGCTGCGAGCCGCCCTGCAGCAACGCACCATACTGCACGTGCGGGTACTCGACCTCGACGCGCTGCGCAGCTAGTCCCCCGTCTGGCTGGGCGCCGCCCCGCTGGACACCGAACCCGACACCAGAGCTGCTGTGGATGCGATCGGCAGCTCTGGTGTCGGGTTCGGCGCATGGAGATTCGCGAGGGTCAGGGGACGAGTAGATCCCGCACTACGGCGTCGGCGAGTAGGCGACCGCGGGCAGTGAGCACTAGCCGGCCCTCCGCAGTGGCGGTGAGCAGGCCGTCGGTCACCACACGGTCGGCGACGACCCTGCCAGCCGGGTCGAGGGCCGATAGGGGCAGCCCTTCGGCCAGCCGCAGCCCGAGCATCAACTGCTCGGTGTGCCGCTGCCCGGCGTTGAGCACCTCCCGGCCCGCCGCAGGCGAGGAACCTGCGGCCAGCGCGGCGGCGTAGCGGGCCGGGTGCTTGACGTTCCACCACCGCACCCCGCCGATGTGCGAATGCGCTCCCGGCCCGGCGCCCCACCAGTCCCCGCCCGCCCAGTACCCGACGTTGTGCCGGCAGCGAGCCTGCGCAGAGGCAGCCCAGTTGGACACCTCATACCAGTGCAGCCCCGCCGCGGACAGCGCCGCGTCGACTTGCTCGTAGCGCTGCGCGAGCACGTCGTCGTCCGGCGCGGGCAGCTCCCCGCGGGCCACCCGGCGGGCCAGCGCGGTACCCGGCTCGACCACCAGGGCGTAGCCCGACACGTGGTCCACCCCGGCGGCGAGCACAGCGTCCAGCGAGGCAGCGAGGTCATCCCCGGTCTCCCCGGGCGTGCCGTAGATCAGATCCAGGTTGACGTGCTCGATCCCGGCGGCCCGGGCCTCAGCCACCGCGGCCACCGGCCGGCCCGGGGTGTGCGTGCGGTCCAGCACACCCAGCACGTGCGAGGCAGCGCTCTGCATACCCAGCGAGACCCGGGTGTAGCCGGCTGCGGCGATCCCGGCGAAGAACTCCGGCGAGGTGGACTCCGGGTTGGCTTCAGTGGTCATCTCCGCCCCCACAGCCACTCCGAGCGAGCCGCGGACGGCGTCGAGCACCGAACTCAGGCCGTCCGCGCCGAGCAGCGAAGGGGTGCCCCCACCGACGAACACCGTCTGAGCAGCCACCGGCTCCCCCAGTACGGTCGCGGCCAGCTCCAGCTCCCGGCGCAGCGCGTCCAGCCAGGAGGACGGCGATGACGAGCCCAGCTCACTAGGCGTGTAGGTGTTGAAGTCGCAGTAGCCACAGCGGGTAGCGCAGAACGGCACATGCACGTACACCCCGAACGGCCGCTCACCCAGTCCGGTCAGGGCGGCGGGGGGCAACGCTGCGTCCGGCAGGGCAGGGCCGGGCGGGGCAGGGCCGGGCGGGGCAGGATCACCGCTGGGTTGGACAGCCACGTGACCATTGTCCCAACATGCGATCGGCGGTGGTCCGTGGTGCGAGAAAGTGGGAGCCTAGACACGTGACTGCGCCCGGACTCCTGCTGGTGGCTCGCCGCCACGTCGATTACGTCCGGGTGTCCAGCGCGCTCTGCCGCTCGATGAGCTGACGCCCCCGCCCGACTGCTGCCCAGCCGGCGCCGGGTGCGCCGGGAACCGGGCTGTAGCGCGGCCTGGTCACGGCCTCCCCGGGTACGCCGGTGCTCCCTCCGGAGGCACCCCGAATGTCTGCACCTACCCGCCGTGCACCCGCAGCGAAGGCTCGTCGCGGTGAGGGCCAGTGGGCCCTGGGCTATCGCGAGCCGCTGAACAAGAATGAGCAGGTCAAGAAGGACGACGACGCGCTCAACGTGCGTCGCCGGATCGAGACGATCTACGCTCACCGGGGTTTCGACTCGATCGACCCCGCCGATCTGCGCGGCCGGTTCCGCTGGTGGGGGCTCTACACCCAGCGCAAGCCCGGCATCGACGGCGGTCGCACCGGCACTCTGGAGCCCGAGGAGCTCGACGACTCCTACTTCATGATGCGGGTGCGCATCGACGGCGGCGCGCTGACCACCCAGCAGCTCCGCGTGCTCGGCGAGATCTCCCGGCTCTACGCCCGCGACACCGCCGACATCACCGACCGGCAGAACATCCAGTACCACTGGATCCGGATCGAGGACGTCCCCACGATCTGGGAACAGCTGGAGGCCGTCGGGTTGTCCACCACCGAAGCCTGTGGCGACTGCCCGCGGGTCATCCTCGGCTCCCCGGTCGCGGGCATCGCCGCCGACGAGATCATCGACGGCACGCCGGCCATCGAGGAGATCAAGCGGCGCTACGTCGGCAGCCCCGAGTTCTCCAACCTGCCCCGCAAGTACAAGTCCGCGATCTCCGGTCTGCAGGACGTCGCGCACGAGGTCAACGACATCTCCTTCGTCGGCGTGGTGCACCCCGAGCACGGGCCGGGCTTCGACCTGTGGGTCGGCGGCGGGCTGTCCACCAACCCGAAGATCGCACAGCGGCTCGGTACCTGGGTGCCGCGCGACGAGGTGCCCGAGGTCTGGGCCGGCGTGACGGCGCTGTTCCGGGACTACGGCTACCGGCGGCTGCGGCACCGGGCCCGGATCAAGTTCCTCATCGCCGACTGGGGCGCCGAGCGCTTCCGCGAGGTGCTGGAGACCGAGTACCTGCACCGCACGCTCATCGACGGCCCGGCCCCCGAGCCACCACCCGCGCCGGTCGACCACATCGGTGTGCACCGGCAGCGCGACGGCAAGTTCTACCTCGGTGTCGCTCCGGTGGCGGGCCGGGTCTGCGGTAGCACGCTGGTCGACGTCGCCAAGGCGGTGGAGCGCGCCGGGTCGTCCCGGGCGCGGCTGACCCCGTACCAGAAGCTCGTCGTGCTCGACGTCGCAGAGTCCGAGGTGAACAGTCTGAGCACCGAGCTGGCCGCACTCGGGCTGCGCGCCGATCCCACCCCGTGGCGACGCTCGGTGATGGCGTGCACCGGCATCGAGTTCTGCAAGCTGGCCATCGTGGAGACCAAGAACCGGGCCATCGACCTGGTCGCTGAGCTGGAGCAGCGACTCGTCGAGGTGCAGTCCGCCCTGGACACACCGGTGTCGGTGCACCTCAACGGCTGCCCGAACTCCTGCGCCCGGATCCAGGTCGCGGATATCGGACTCAAGGGCCAACTGGTCCCCGACGCGGCAGGCAACCAGGTCGAGGGCTTCCAGGTGCACCTGGGTGGCGGGCTCGGGCTGGACAGCGGCTTCGGCCGCAAGCTGCGCGGTCACAAGGTGACCTCCGCCGAGCTGGGCGACTACGTCGAGCGCCTGGTCCGCGGCTACGCCGCCCAGCACGAGCCGGGCGAGCGGTTCGCCCAGTGGGTGGCCCGCGCCGAAGAGAGCGATCTGCGATGAGCGAGTCCGGCCTCGCCAGGGCGGTGCCCTTCTACTGCCCGTACTGCGGCGAGGAAGATCTGCGGCCCGAGGAAGAACCGCACGGGGCGTGGCGGTGCGCGGACTGCCTGCGGGTCTTCGTCGTCCGCATGGTGGGCTTGGCGGCAGCGACCCAGGCGGGGACGACCCAGGAGGTGCGGAGATGACGCACGCCGTCGAACGAGAACACGAAGCACAGCGGGCCGGAGGCGAACTGGAAGGCGCCCCGGCCGAGGAGATCCTGCGGTGGGCGGCGCAGACCTTCGGCGCCCGGCTCGTGGTCGCCTCGTCCATGCAGGACGCGGTGCTGGTGGACCTGGCGGCCCGGGTGGCTCCAGGCATCGATGTGCTGTTCCTCGACACCGGTTACCACTTCGCCGAGACAATCGGCACCCGGGACGCCGTGGCGGCGGCCTACGACGTGAACGTGATCAACGTCCTGGCCCGGCGCACCGTTGCCGAACAGGATGCCGAGTTCGGCGCCAAGCTGCACGACCGCAACCCCAACCTGTGCTGCGCGATGCGCAAGGTGGAACCGCTGGAGCGCGCCCTGGCCGGCTACGACGCCTGGGCCACGGGGGTGCGCCGGGTCGACGCGCCAACCAGGGCGGACACGCCGGTGGTGAGCTACGACGCCAGCCGCGGCAAGGTGAAGGTGGCCCCGATGGCGACCTGGAGCGACGCCGACGTCGACCGCTACATCGTCGAACACAACGTGTTGATCAATCCACTGCTGGCCGCGGGCTACCCGTCGATCGGCTGCGCACCGTGCACTCGGGCGGTAGCGCCCGGCGAGGACCCGAGGGCCGGACGCTGGGCGGGCTTCGCCAAGACCGAATGCGGGCTGCACCAGTGAACCGCAGCGGCACCGTGGCAGCACCGCCCCCCACGGCACAGTTCACTGTGGAGAACGATCACCTGGCGGCGCTGGAATCCGAGGCGGTGCACATCATCCGTGAGGTGGTCGCCGAGTTCGACCGGCCGGTGCTGCTGTTCTCCGGCGGCAAGGACTCCGCCGTCATGCTGCACCTGGCGTTGCGTGCCTTTCACCCGGCGCCACTGCCCTTCCCCCTGCTGCACGTGGACACCGGGCACAACTTCCCCGAGGTGATCGCCTACCGGGACAAACTCGTCGCCGATCTGGGGCTGCGGCTGCACGTAGCCGCAGTGCAGGACTGGATCGACGACGGGCGGCTCGTCGAGCGTCCCGACGGCACCCGCAACCCGCTGCAGACCGTCCCACTGCTGGACACCATCGCCGAGCATCGCTTCGACGCCGTGTTCGGCGGTGCCCGCCGCGACGAGGACCGCGCCCGGGCCAAGGAACGCATCGTCAGCCTGCGCGACGCCTTCGGCGGCTGGGATCCGCGTCGGCAGCGTCCCGAGCTGTGGAACCTCTACAACGGCAGGCACACCGCGGGTGAGCACGTCCGGGTCTTCCCGCTGTCGAACTGGACCGAGCTGGACGTCTGGCACTACATCGCCCGGCGCGCGGTGCCGATCCCGAGCATTTATTACGCGCACCAGCGGGAGGTGTTCGCCCGTGACGGGATGTGGCTGACCGCGGGCGACTGGGGTGCCCCGCGAAACGGGGAGCGCTTGGTGGTGAAGTCGGTGCGCTACCGCACCGTCGGGGACGCTTCCTGCACCGGCGCCGTGGAGTCCACCGCCGCGACCATCGACGAGGTGCTCGCCGAGGTGACCGCCAGCCGGATCACCGAGCGCGGTGCCACCCGGGCCGACGACCGGCTCTCCGAGGCCGCGATGGAGGACCGCAAGCGGGAAGGCTACTTCTGATGACGGTGTTGATGCCTCGACCCTGCGAGCAGGTCTCGGGTCTGCTGCGGCTGACCACGGCGGGCTCTGTCGACGACGGCAAGTCAACCCTGGTCGGACGGTTGCTGCACGACACCCAGTCGATCCTGGCCGATCAGCTCGCCGCAGTGGGCCGGGCGACCCGCGCCCGCGGCGGCAACGGCTCCCCGGACCTGGCGCTGCTCACCGACGGGCTGCGCGCCGAGCGCGAGCAAGGCATCACCATCGACGTCGCCTACCGGTACTTCGCCACCCCGGCCCGCAAGTTCATCCTGGCCGACTGCCCCGGCCATGTGCAGTACACCCGCAACACGGTCACCGGGGCGTCCACCGCCGAGCTCGCCGTGGTCCTGGTCGACGCCCGCAACGGCCTGGTCGAGCAGACCCGGCGCCATCTGGCCGTCGCCGCGTTCCTGCGGGTGCCGCATGTGGTGCTCGCGGTGAACAAGATGGACCTGGTGGACTTCGACGCGCTGATGTTCCGGCGGATCGAGTCGGAGTTCGCGGCGGCGGCGGCGGCGCTGGGCGTACCCGACGTCGTCTCGGTGCCGGTGTCGGCGCTGCACGGTGACAACGTGGCGACCCGCAGCGCCCGCACGGGGTGGTACGACGGGCCGACCCTGCTGGAGCACCTGGAGGCGGTGCCCACCGGGCGGGAGGCAGTGGCGGAGCCGATGCGGTTCCCGGTGCAACTGGTGCTGCGTCCACGCACGCCTGAGCACCCCGACTACCGCGGGCTGGCCGGCCGGATCGCCTCCGGGGTGCTCCAGGTCGGCGATGAGGTCATCGCGCTGCCCTCCGCGGTGCGCTCCCTCGTTGCCGGCATCGACACCCCGGACGGGCCGGTGTCGCGGGCCGCCGCGGGGGAGTCGGTCACCGTGCTGCTCGCCGACGAGATCGACGCTGGGCGCGGCGAGGTGCTGGCCCATCCCTCGCAGCCGCCTCGGGTGGTCACCGAGCTGGACGCGGACCTGTGCTGGCTCGCCGATCGGCCACTGCGCCCCGGCGCCCGGGTACTGGTCAAGCATGGCACCCGCACCGTGCGGGCGATCGTCACCGAGCTGACCGGGCGGCTGGACCTGCACACTCTGCGGCATACCGAGCCACCGAACTCACTGGAGCTCAACGAGATCGGCGGGGCCAAGCTCCGGCTCGCCGAGTCGCTGGCGGTGGACACCTACGCCACCGACCGGCACACCGGCGGGTTCCTGGTCATCGACGTCGGGGACGGCAACACCCTGGCGGCCGGGCTGGTCGGCGCCGACCCGGCGCAGGAGTTGCCTGCTTGGGATGTGGCGTGAACCCTGCGCTGGTGGCAGTGGCACATGGCAGCCGGGACCCGCGCTCGGCCGCCACGGTGTCGGCGTTGCTGGACCGGGTGCGGGCGCTGCGACCCGACCTCGACGTCCGGCTCGCGTTCCTGGACTTGTGCCCACCCCGGCTGGACGCCGTGCTCGCCACCGTGCCCCGCGCGGTGGTAGTGCCGCTGCTGCTCAGCTGTGCCTTCCACGCAAGGTTCGACCTGCCCGGCGAGGTGTCCCGCGCCGTGGTCGCCCGGTCCGGGCTGGAGGTGGTGGTGGCCGACGTGCTCGGCCCTGACCCCCGGCTGGAGGTCGCCGCACTGCGCAGGCTGGCCGAGGTCGGCGTCTCGCCAGACGACCCGGATTTCGGTGTCGTGCTCGCCGCCGCCGGTTCCCAGCAGGCCGCTGCCAACGCCATCGTCGCCACCGTCGCCACATCCTGGACTCGACGGACCAGATGGCAGGTCGTCCCAGCCTTCGCCTGCGCGGCCCGGCCCACGGTGCCGGACGCCATCGCGACCCTGCAGGCCGCAGGAGCCCGGCGGATCGCCCTCGCCTCCTGGTTCCTCGCCCCCGGCCTACTCCTCGACAAAGTGGTTCGGCAAGCGGCGTCCACCGACTCACAAGCCCTGCTCGCCGACCCCTTCGGCGCCGATCCCGCCGTAGCAGAACTCATCGCAGCCCGCTACGAGGCGGCCGCCGCACGCACCATCGCCACCCGATCAGCCTGACCCTCCCCCGCGTTCCGCCACCCATGCACGGGTCGTCAGGCGCTCACGCCCGATGCGGCTGTACTGGAGCGGACCGACCCGAATCCGCACGTGAGCATCACTGCATCCACTACTGTCGGGTGAGTGCACTGCGGCTCATCGGTGTGCGCCTGTTGCCCACCGGGCACCGACCGCATTTCACGGCGGTGATCGCTTCCAAGGACCAAGGCGAGCTTCAGCGGCTGCTTGCCTGCCTCGGTCCGCCCCAGGAGAATCGCTCTTGACACAGCATTTGGATCCGAGCTTGGCGACCAGCCTCCCCTGTGCGTCCGCATTTAATGCGCCAGCAGCTCTGGTACTTCCGCCACAGCGGAGTAAAACGAGGTACGCACACGACCATCACCGCTCCGGTATGGCAGGTCTGGCCCAACACATATGGATGAGCACCTGGCCGCGGTGCTGGATCAGTGGGCTGCTGTGAACCCCGAGCCATACCTGGGCCTGCATTGGCCGAAGACCGAGCCCTGACGTGCCGGGCACGGGCAAGCTCATTCCGCTTGCCGGCTGAGGCGGTAGAGCCGGTGTGCGTTACCGCTGGCGATCATCTCGGCGATGCGCTGGATATCCGGCTCGGCGGCCTCGTCGTCGCGTCGCCAGCCGTCGAGCCGGCTGCCTCCTGGGTCCACCTGTCAACGGGCACCCAGGCCCACCCCGGCTGGACGGCCAGCGGCACCAGCCGGGCCAGATCGGGAAGCAGCCGCAGGTCACCGGTCGGGCCTGCGGAGTAGCGACACCGACGACACCAGTGGCGGCCAGCCGCTCGGCCGCTCGCCTGCCCTGCGCGGCGCGCTCAGCCCGCGCCGCCTGGTCCAGCTGGTTCACGTGGTCCACAACGCACCGTCCGGCACGTCTCGTTCGGGGCTGAAGGTCATCTGATCCCGCCGGCATCGCCGCTGTCGAGTCGTTCGTAGCGCTTGTAGCGTATCGTAGCTAGACTGACAGGGTGTCAAGAATCATCAACCAGCGCGAGCTCCGGAACGACAACGCCGCCATCATGCGCGCCGTGGAGAACGGCGAGAGCTTTGTCGTCACCCGCAATGGCACGCCTATCGCCGACCTCGTACCGCGCCAGACCGCCAAGCGCCGGGCCGTGCCGGTCGACGAGCTCTTGAGTGCCTTGGCCAGGGGGCCTCGCATCGACGTCGAGGAGTTCTACGCCGATCTCGACCGCTACGTGGACTCTGATCCCTTGCGCGGTCCTGGCGAGCCGGATCGTCTGGCTCAGTGACCCGCGTTCTGCTCGACACGTCCGTTGTGATCGACCCGCCAGCCGAGCTCCCGGGCGTGACGTTGGCGTTCGTCAGCAGCGTCACATTGGGCGAGCTGGCTGCTGGTGTCCACACCGCGCGAACCGCGACCGAACGGGCCCGCCGGCTATCCCGTCTCCAGTCGTTGGAGAACACGATCGAGACGCTGCCGTTCGGCGGTGCCGAAGCACGCGCCTACGGCGAGCTGTCCGCCCTGGTGATCGACGTAGGCCGCAACCCCCGGCCGCGTCGGCTCGACCTGCAGATCGCGGCAACTGCGGCGGCCCACGGTCTCGTCCTGGTCACGCGGAACCCGGATGATTTCGCCGGGCTCGACAGCCTGGTCCACGTCATCGCACCGTGAGTGGGTGTCTAGTGTGAGTAATGCCGCCGAGGTGGTGCGCCTGTCCATGCAATCCGGGATCACCACTATCACGCTGGACTCCCCCGCCAACCGCAACGCCCTCTCCGTGCGACTGCGCGCCGAGCTACGCCGTGCGCTGGAGCACACTGCCGAGGACGACTCAGTGCGGGTCGTGGTGCTGGATCACACCGGGCCGGTGTTCTGCTCCGGGATGGATCTCAAAGAACCAGCCGACCACGGCGTCACCGAGCTCACCCGGATCCTGGAGCAGCTCTGGACGCACCCGAAGCCGATCGTCGCCAAACTGGCTGGACCGGCTAGGGCCGGTGGCATTGGCCTGGTCGCAGCAGCCGACATCGCCGTCGCCGCACACGGCGCCACCTTCGCGTTCACCGAAGTACGCCTTGGCCTGGTACCGGCAGTGATCTCGGTGACCGTGCTCCCCCGGCTGCTGCCGCGGGCCGCCCACGAGCTGTTCCTCACCGGCGAGACGTTCGACGCTACCCGTGCGGCCGGCGTCGGCCTGCTCACCAGCGCCGTGCCCGCCGACCACCTCGATGCCGAGGTAGCCCGCTACACGAGCATGCTCGCCCAAGGAGCACCCGAGGCGCTGACTTTGACCAAAGAACTGCTCCGCCGCTCCCCCGCCCCGACCATGGCCGAGGACTTCGCGGAGCTGCTCCACCTCTCCGCCGCCCGCTTCGCGTCAGAAGAGGGCCGAGAGGGCATCCGCGCCTTCGCCGAGAAACGCCACCCGTCCTGGGTTGTGGATAACCCGTGAGTGGCATTGAGTGCTGTAGCACTCAATGCCACTCACGGGCCGGGCAGTCCCTGCTGCGCCAGCCACACCCCGACGACGAGCGCAAGCAGGGCGATCAGCGCGGCGGTGACCCGGCGGCGGTAGTTCACGGCGGGCCCTCGGCGTCCCGAACGCCAGCGCGGCGGCGCAGCCACTCGGAGGCGAGGTCCACCCAGCGGTCGATCAGCAGCGCGACCCACCAGCAGGCCGGCAGCAGCACCGCGACGAGCAGGGCAAGCTGGAGCGGGAGCCACTGCTGGGTGAGCCACAGCTCTACCCCGTCCCACCACTGAATCGCGGCTTCCCAGTCCGAGGCGAGCACGCAGGCAGGGTAGCCCGCCCGGATATACCCGCCGGTAGGCGGCACTACGGTGGAGGCCATGTTCGCCGTCTATGCCGCCGAGCCGAACCCCGACGACCCGCTGGCCTCGCTCAGCGTGGGCGACCGTCCCGATCCGGACGTACCCGATGGGTTCATCCCTGTCACGGTCCGGGCGGCCAGCCTGAACATGCACGACCTGTGGACACTGCGGGGGGTGGGCATCCCACCCGAGCGATTCCCCATGATCCTGGGCTGTGACGGCGCAGGCGTGCTGCCCGACGGCTCCGAGGTGGTGCTGCACTCCGTCATCGCCAGCCCCGGCTGGGTCGGCGACGAGACCCTGGACCCGGGCCGCACGCTGCTCACCGAGAAGCTGCCGGGCACTTTCGCCGACACCGTGGTGGTGCCGGCGCGCAATGTGCTGCCTAAACCGGCGTCGTTGAGCTTCCCCGAGGCGGCTTGTCTGGGCACTGCCTGGCTCACCGCCTACCGGATGCTGTTCGTGAAGTCCGGGCTGCGCCCCGGGCAGACCATGCTGGTGCAGGGCGCGTCGGGCGGGGTGTCCACGGCGCTGGTGCAACTCGGCCGGGCCGCCGGGATGCGGGTGTGGGTGACTGGGCGCACCGAGGCGAAGCGCGACCTGGCCCGGGAACTGGGCGCGCACCAGGCGTTCGAGTCGGGGGCGCGGCTGCCGGAGCGGGTGGACGCGGTGTTCGAGACCGTCGGCAAGGCCACCTGGTCACATTCGGCGAAGTCGCTCAAGCCGGGCGGCATCATCGTCTGCTCGGGCGCCACCAGCGGGGACGCCGAGCGCGCCGAACTGCAGCGGCTGTTCTTCCTGCAGCTGCGGGTGGTCGGCTCCACCATGGGCACCCGCGACGAGCTGGCCGACCTCTTGTCCTTCCTGGCCCTCACCGGAATCCGTCCGCAGATCGGCACCGAACTCCCGATGTCCGATGCCGAGCAAGGCTTCAAGGCGATGCTCGACGGCCACACCGCCGGCAAGACCGTCTTCACCCGCTGATCGGCCCGGCTTACCGCGTTCTGGATGCACACTGCAGTTATCGAGGCATCAATTAATGCAGTTCGCATCCAGAACGCGCTCGGGGTACGCGACGCTACGGGCGCAGGCCATCCAGGAGCCGGGCGGGGATGATGGTGATCGGGAAGGGGCGCTCGGCGGTGAACTTCTCGTCGCCGCAGACTCGTGCCGCCTCCTGGTAGCGACCCTGTGAGTCGAGCTCGAAGACGGTCAGCGCGCCGGGCGGTTCCGGATCGATCACCCAGTACGAGGCGGCACCCATCCGCTCGTAGGCGGCCTTCTTGTTGTTCAGGTCGTTGAGCGCGGTGCTCGCGGACAGTATCTCGACCGCGAGCACTGGCGCGACCGGCAGGTTCTTCAGCGTGAGGTCGGCGTAGCGGGCCACGAGGATGTCCGGCTGGAGCTCGTTGCGGATCGAGGTCCGGACCCCGAAGGGCGCAGCCAGCACCCGGAACTCAGCCGGGCAGGCATACCTGAGCTGCCCGAGGAGTGCCGCGCTGCTCTCCTGGTGATACCAGCCGGGAGCCGGAGTCACGATCAGCACCCCGTCGATGAGCTCGTAGCGGTGGCCGTCATCGGGCATCGCCTCCAGGTCGTGCACCGTGAAGGGACGACCTGCGGCGACACCCGCCAGGCTCGGGTCAGCGCTCATGGCTGTCATGGTCCCCCTCCCTCCGTTGTCAGGCCAGCTCTGCCAGGAATCACCGACAATTCCGTGACGCAGTGAAGCAGGCCCTGGGGGCGTACGACCGGTCGAGGTGGATCTGGACGGCGGTCCCGGCCTGGTGCTCACCGACGACGTCGATCCCGCGCCGGCGGTGCAGCCGTGGGCCGCGCTGCCGATCTCTCCCGCCCCTGATAGCCCAGTGTAGTGACAGTCTCACAGCAGACAGGGGAAGATACCGTCGCACAGGGTCGCGGGCGGGTTACTTCTTGCCGGGCTTTGCGGAGTCGCCGGTGGAGAGGGCGGCGACGAAGGCTTCCTGGGGAACCTCGACCCGCCCGATCGTCTTCATCCGCTTCTTGCCCTCCTTCTGCTTCTCCAGCAGCTTGCGCTTACGAGTGATGTCCCCGCCGTAGCACTTGGCCAGCACGTCCTTGCGGATGGCGCGGATGGTCTCCCGGGCGATGATCCGGGAGCCGATCGCGGCCTGGATCGGCACCTCGAACTGCTGACGCGGGATGAGTTCGCGCAGCTTGGTGGCCATCGAGGTGCCGTAGCCGTAGGCGGCGTCGCGGTGCACGATCGCGGAGAACGCGTCCACCGGCTCGCCCTGCAGCAGGATGTCCACCTTGACCAGATCGGCGGTCTGCTCGCCGGCCTCCTCGTAGTCCATCGAGGCGTAGCCACGGGTGCGGGACTTCAGCGCGTCGAAGAAATCGAACACGATCTCGGCCATCGGCAGCAGATAACGCAGTTCGACCCGCGACTCGGACAGGTAGTCCATCCCCTGCAGGGCACCGCGACGCGCCTGGCAGAGCTCCATGATCGTGCCGACGAACTCCGCAGGCGCGATCACCGTGCACTTCACCACCGGCTCGTACACCTCGGCGATCTTGCTGGTCGGCCAGTCCGAGGGGTTGGTGACGGTCTGCTCGGTGCCGTCCTCGGCCACCACGCGGTAGACCACGTTGGGCGCGGTGGAGATGAGGTCGAGGCCGAACTCGCGCTCCAGCCGGTCCCGGGTGATCTCCAGGTGCAGCAGGCCGAGGAAACCGCAGCGGAAGCCGAACCCCAGCGCGGCAGAGGTCTCCGGCTCGTAGCTCAGCGCGGCATCGTTGAGCCGCAGCTTGTCCAGCGCTTCGCGCAGCTCCGGGTAGTCCGAGCCGTCCATCGGGTACAGCCCGGCGAACACCATCGGCCTGGGCGTGCGGTATCCGGCCAGCGGTTCGGTGGCGCCCTTGCGCTCGCTGGTGACGGTGTCCCCGACCCGGGACTGCCGGACGTCCTTCACCCCGGTCATGAGATAGCCGACCTCGCCGACCCCCAGCCCGTCGCAGGGCTTCTGGTCGGGCGAGATGATGCCGACCTCGAGCAGTTCGTGGGTGGCGTTGGTGGACATCATCCGGATCCGGTCCCGCGGGGTGATCCGCCCGTCCATCACCCGGACGTAGGTGACCACGCCCCGGTACGAGTCGTAGACCGAGTCGAAGATCATCGCTCGGGTCGGCGCCGCGCTGTCCCCGACCGGGGCCGGGACCACCCGAACCACCTCGTCGAGCAACTCCCGCACGCCCTGCCCGGTCTTCGCGCTGACCCGCAGCACGTCGTCGGGCTCGCAGCCGATGATGTGCGCCAACTCGGCGGCGTAGCGGTCCGGCTCCGCCGCCGGCAGGTCGATCTTGTTCAGCACCGGGATGATCTGAAGATCTTTCTCCAGTGCCAGGTAGAGGTTGGCCAGCGTCTGCGCCTCGATCCCCTGCGCGGCGTCCACCAGCAGGATCGCGCCCTCACATGCCTCCAGCGCCCGGGACACCTCGTAGGTGAAGTCGACATGCCCAGGGGTGTCGATCAGGTGCAGCACGTGGTCGACCCCGTCGACCTGCCAGGGCAGCCGGACGTTCTGCGCCTTGATCGTGATGCCCCGCTCGCGCTCGATGTCCATCCGGTCCAGGTACTGCGCGCGGTAGTTGCGCGCGTCGAGCACGCCGGTGAGCTGCAGCATGCGGTCAGCCAGCGTGGACTTGCCGTGGTCGATGTGAGCGATGACGCAGAAGTTGCGGATTCGCGCAGGCGCGGTGAACGTCTTGTCGGCGAACGTCGTCACTCAGCAGTCCTCGGGTGGCAGCGGGGGATCAACCCCATGGTCGCACGCCACAGTGGGCTGCTGATTCACGCACGCCGCCTCCAGCATCTTCGGTATAGACTGATACGGCCGTCAGTATATACGGAGGTAGGTCCGGATGGTGAAGAAGCTCGTGGACATCGACGTCGAGGCACTCGAGGAGGCCAAACGCATACTCGGCCTCGACAGCTACAAGGAGACCGTGAACGCGGGCCTGTGCGAGATCATCGCCGCTGCGGCGCGGCGAAGGGAGATCGAACGGTTCACCTCGACCGACCAGCACGATGTCGAGGATCCCGACGTGATCGCCTCGGCGTGGCGGTAGTCGCGCGATACCTGCTGGACACGAGCGTGTGGGCGCGTCGACGACATCCCGGCGTCGCCGATCACGTCGTGCCGCTCATCGGCGCAGGGCTCGTGGCCACCTGTTCGGTACTCGACGCCGAGTCGCTCTACAGCACACGAAGTGCCGCGGAGTATGAGCAGGTTCGCCGCGACCGCCGGGCAGCGTACGAGTTCCTGGTGACCGACCAGGAGGTATGGGACCGCGCGCTCGATGTTCAGCGAGAGCTCGCAGTGCGGTCGATGACCCGCACGGTCGGGATCCCCGATCTGCTCGTCGCCGCGGTCGCCGAGCTCCACGGTGTGACGATCCTGCACTACGACGCCGACTTCGACCACATCAGCGGGATCACTGCGCAGCCCACCGAGTGGGTCGTAGCGCGCGGTACGGTGTCCTGACCTGGGTGTTACTCCTGAGCGGACAC
>JBOHGM010000049.1:0-27760 GCA_050699435.1 Pseudonocardiaceae bacterium
CAGACCGGGTGCTCGGCAAGGCCCTTATCGCGGCCAGGCTCGCTACCCTGTTCTGCCTGGAGGGCGAGCGGCACTCCGCGGACCAGGTGACCGAGGATGCGATCGCGTTGGCCGGGCAGGTCCGCTCCGCGCGACTGGCGGACGATCTCCGGGTGCTCCTGCGGGTGTTGCGGCCCGGAGGCAGCGCTGATGAGTACGCCCGTGATCTCCGTCAACGCCTGTCCACCGTGCTCACCGAGATGACCTGAACAGCCCCGCCTGTGTCTCGTCAGGCAATCCGACTAGCGAGCTGGTGCGTGTCGCATGACAAGCGCGGTGGCGCACCGGCGGGAGCTAGCTAGTGCCCTGGTCACCAGCGGGGCCGTGCGCAGCCCCGGCTTCGACAAGCCTTCGAGGAAACACCCAGGGAGGTGTTCGTTCCTCGCTTCTACAGATCGGAGTCAGGCCGTGAGGTGCTGGTAGACGGGACCGACCCCCGGCAGCGCGACGAGTGGCTGCGCGGCGTCTACACCGACGAGGTGCTCACGGTCCAGCTGACACCGGCGCCTGACCTGGCCAATGGGGCCGGCGCTCCCACCAGCTCCAGCGCCATGCCGACAGTCATGGCCGGGATGCTCGAAGTCCTCGACCTCCAGCCCGGCCACCGTGTCCTGGAGATCGGCACCGGCACCGGCTACCACGCCGCATTGCTCTGCCACCGAGCCGGACCGGAGCACGTGACAAGCGTGGAACTCGACCCTCATGTGGCCGAAACAGCACGTCGGGCACTTGCCCGACTTGGGTTACACCCAGCGGTGCACACCGGCGACGGAGCGGCCGGGCTCGCCGCAGTCGCGCCGTTCGACCGGATCATCGCCACCGCGGCCACCGACCACATCCCGCCCTCGTGGATTTCCCAGCTCGCCCCCGGGGGGTCCATCGTCGTGGATCTGCGTGGCAGCCTCGACGGCTCGCTCCTGCGGTTGACGGCGATCGACAGCGACGTTGCCGAGGGGTCGTTTGTGAACCTGCCCGGAGCGTTCATGCCCATGCGCACCCGGCTGGACAGCCCGCACCGCGACGGTGAGAGCTGGGACCAGGTGTTCGACCAGCGCAACCCGCAGCACGGAACGACCCCCCTCGATCCGGGACTTGTCGCGGACAACCGGTCGTTGCGATTCATGGCACAACTGCACCTAGCCGGGCGGCGCCTTCGTGGCTTCCTGCGCTCCCTGAGCGGCGCAGAACTGTCCGGACACTCCACCGACCACCCGGACTCCCGATATCGGTGGCCGCTTCCGCTGTAAGCTACCGGGAGCTGTTCGCGATCCCGCACCTGCCTGGGCTGATGTTCTGGGCGCTGGCCGGTCGGCTGCACCTGACGTGCACCTCGCTGGCGATCACCTTCCTGGTCGCGGGCTGGACCGGTTCTTACACCCTGGCCGGGGTCGTGGCAGGCGCGCTCACTGTCTGCCAGAGCGTGGCTGGTCCCTGGCGGGGCCGCTCGGCGGACCGAGGTCACGGCGTCCGGCTGGTGGTTCTCACGTCGCTGGGCTACGCCGCCGGGCTGGCCGGGTTGGCCGCACTACCCGCGTGGGTGCCGCCCACAGGGTGGCCGCTGGCCGTGGCGCTGGCGGCGGTCACCGGTCTCGCCCTGCCGCCGGTGAACCAGATCGCCCGGGCCAGCTGGTCACGGCTGGCGCCCACGGAGTTGCGGGACTCGGTGTACACCGTGGACGCCACCTTGCAGGAGCTGCTGTTCGTGGCCGGGCCGATGGCGGTAGCGGCCACCGTCGCGCTGGCCGGACCTGCGCACGGCACCCTGCTGGTCGCCGGTGTCGTCCTGGTCGGCGGGGTCGGCTTCGCGGGGATGATGCGGCGTACCCGGCTGGGCGTGCCGCTGCCGGTGGCGCCGCTGACCCCGTTGGTGCGCAGGCGCAGCGTGCTGGCTGAGCCCGGGCTGGCCGGGCTGATCGTCGTGATGGCACTGCTGGTCGGTGGCCTGATGGCGACCGACCTGGCGATCATCGCCTGGGCCCGGGACCGGGGGCAGCCCTTCCTCGCCGGGGTGCTGGCCGCGGTGTGGGCCATCGGCTCACTGCTCGGCGGGCTGGTCGCGGGCGCGCGGTCCACGGCGGCGCCACCCCGGCTGGGCCTGCGGCTGGGCGCTGTGCTCGCCGGGATGGTGGTGCTGGTTGCGGTGCTGGCCGGAGTCCCATCGCCGGTGCTGCTCGGCGTCGTACTGTTCTTCGCCGGCACCGCCATCGCGCCCGCGCTCGGGGCGGTGTACGGCGGGATCGCGCAGCGGGCCCCGGAGCACCGGCGCGCCGAGGCGTTCGGCTGGCAGTCCACCGCGTCCATGGCTGGAATGGCGCTGGCCGCCCCCACCGCCGGTGCCTGCTTGGACCGTATCGGTCCCGCTGGCGGAGCTGCGGTGGCCGCGCTCGCCCTGGCCCTCGCGGTGGTTATCGTCACCGCGCCAGGTGCGGCCAGCGTCGCAGGGCGAGGATAGGAACTCGTGACCTCCCGAACCGGCTCCTCGGTGCCAGCTGCCGGCACGGCGGCCACCGCGACGGCGCGCGCCGTGGGCACCGCGGTGACCGTCGGGGTCGGGATGGCGATGGCCGTCCAGGCTCGGATCAACGGTGAACTCGCCAGGCGGATCGACGACGGGCTGGTCGCCGCCTTGCTGTCCTTCCTCGGCGGGCTGGTGCTGTTGGTGCTGCTGGCCGCGGCGCTGCCGCAGCTACGCGCGGGGTTGCGCAGGGTGCGCGCCGCGCTGGCGGACCGGCGGCTGCGGCCCTACCAGTTGCTCGGCGGTGTCTTCGGCGCGTTCCTGGTGACCTGCCAGGGGCTCACCGTCGCGGCCATCGGCGTCGCGGTGTTCACCGTCGCTGTGGTGTCCGGGCAGGCGGCCAGCAGCCTGCTGGTGGACCGGGCCGGTCTCGGGCCGGGCGGGCCGCAGCCGGTCACCGTCCCCCGGATCGTCGGGGCCGCCCTCGCGCTGGCCGCGGTGATGCTGGCGATGTCCGATCGACTGGACGCGCCGCGAGCCCTGTGGCTGGTGCTGCTGCCCGCGCTTGCCGGAGTGGGCATCGCCTGGCAGCAGGCGGTGAACGGACGGGTCGGGGCCGCCGCCCGCCGCGGCGGGCACCCGCTGGCCGGGATGTTGCCCGCGGCGCTGGTCAACTTCGTGGTGGGCACCCTGGCCCTGGTGCTGGTCACGGCGGTGGAGGTGGCGATCCGCGGGCTGCCCGACCCGCTGCCCGCCCAGCCGTGGCTCTACCTCGGTGGCCCGCTGGGGGTGCTGTTCATCGGTACCGCCGCAGCGATCGTCCCGATCACCGGGGTGCTCCTGCTGGGGCTGGGCACGGTGGCCGGGCAGCTCGTCGGGGCGCTGCTGCTCGACCTGTTCGTGCCCGCCGGTGCTGGCCACCTCACTGCCACCACCCTCATCGGCACCGCGCTCACGCTGGTGGCGGTCACCGTGATCGCGCTGCCCGGACGGCCCAGAGCCTGAGACCCAGAGTCTGACCCCCCGGTGCAAGGATGTGGCCCCGTGGGTGCGATCGTGCTGGACGGCAAGGCGACCAGGGACGAGATCTTCGCGGAGCTGCGAACCCGGGTGGCGGTGCTCCGCACGGCAGGCGTGACGCCAGGTCTGGGCACGGTGCTCGTCGGCGACGACCCGGGCTCGCACGTGTACGTGCGCGGTAAACACAATGACTGCGCGAAGGTCGGCATCGTCTCGATCCGGCGCGACCTGCCCGCGGACACCAGCTCCGGCGAGCTGTTCGCGGTGATCGACGAGCTGAACGCCGATCCGGCCTGCACCGGCTACCTCGTGCAGTTGCCGCTGCCGGGGGGGCTGGACGCGGGCGCGGTACTGGAACGGGTCGACCCAGCCAAGGACGCCGACGGCCTGCACCCGGTGAACCTGGGCCGGCTGGTACTCGGGGAACCGGGCACGCTGCCGTGTACCCCGCGCGGGGCCGTGGCGTTGCTGCGCCGCTACGGCGTGCCGCTGGCGGGAGCGAACGTCACCATCGTGGGGCGCGGGGTCACCGTGGGCCGCTCGCTGGGGCTGCTGCTGACCCGGCGCAGCGAGAACGCGACGGTGACGCTGTGCCACACCGGTACCCGTGACCTGGCCACTGAGGTGTCCCGCGCCGACCTGGTGGTGGCGGCGGCCGGGCGGCCCGGCCTGGTCACCGCGGACATGGTCAAGCCGGGAGCCGCGGTTCTCGACGTCGGGATCACCCGGACCGGCGCCGGGCTGGTCGGCGACGTCGATCCCGCGGTGGCCGAGGTGGCTGGGTACCTGTCGCCAGTTCCGGGTGGCGTCGGCCCGATGACCAGAGCGATGCTGCTCGTCAACGTGATCGAGGCGGCCGAAAGGGCGCTCCCCTCGTGATCCGGCGACAGCGTGATCGGGCGACAGCGTGATCGGGCGACAGCGTGATCGGGCCGACAGTGTGATCGGCCGGACCGGCTGGCAGGCCCAGCTGGCTTTCAGTCTCGTCCTGATCGCGGTGCTGCTCGGCATGGTGCGTATCGTCCAGTACCACTGGCGGGAAGGTACCGCGATCATCGGGGGCGCTCTCCTGCTCGCGGCGATGCTGCGGGCGATGCTGTCGCCCGAGCGGGCCGGGTTGCTCGCCATCCGCGGCCGCGGATTGGACGTCCTCACCTACGGCGGGTTCGGGCTCCTCGTGCTGGCTGTGGCGCTGACCATCACCGGTGGTCCGCTGGCGGACGGCTGAGTTGCGCCGTTGGTAACCTCGCTGGCGTCGCAAGGGGAGAGAGGATTCATCACGGATGGCACGGTCCGGGAAGGTCGCCGTCATCGGGGCCGGCTTCTACGGTTCGACCACCGCGCAGCGGCTGGCCGAGTACGACCTGTTCGACAGCGTCATGCTGACCGACATCGTCGAGGGCAAGCCGGAGGGCCTCGCGCTGGACCTGAACCAGTCGCGGGCGGTGGAGGGCTTCGAGACCCGGGTCGTCGGCCAGACCACCGGCCGAGACGGTGCCGGGTATGAGGCGATCGCGGGCGCCGGCATCGTCGTGATCACCGCGGGGCTGCCCCGCAAGCCCGGGATGAGCCGGATGGACCTCCTCGAGATCAACGCCGGGATCGTCCGGCAGGTCTGCGAGAACGTCGCACGGCACGCCCCCGACGCGGTCGTGATCGTGGTGTCCAACCCGCTGGACGAGATGACCGCACTGGCGCAGCTCGCCACCGGGTTTCCCCGCCAGCGGGTGATGGGCCAGGCCGGGATGCTCGACACCGCACGGTTCACCAACTTCGTCGCCGAGGAACTCGCCGTCCCGGTGTCCTCGGTGCGCACCCTGACCCTGGGCTCGCACGGCGACACGATGGTGCCGGTGCCCAGCGCCTGCACGGTGCACGACAAGCCGCTGACCGACCTGCTCCCCGCTGACAAGATCGAGGAGCTGGTCACCCGGACCCGCAACGGCGGCGCCGAGGTGGTCGCCCTGCTCAAGACCGGGTCGGCCTACTACGCCCCGTCCGCGGCGGCGGCCCGGATGGTGCGCGCGGTGCACGAGGACTCCGGTGCCGTGCTGCCGGTCTGCGCCTGGGTGGACGGCGAGTACGGCATCTCCAGCGTCTACCTGGGGGTCACCGCCGAACTGGCCCGAGGGGGGGTGCGCAGGGTGGTGGAGACTGCGCTGACCGACAGCGAGCTCGCGCAGCTGCGGCAAGCCGCCGAGGCGGTCCGGGCCAAGCAGTCCGACGTGCATAACCTGTAGGGGTATGACTTCACTCGCCGAGACCCTGCGCACCCGGGACGCCGACGCGCGCCGCCACCGCATCGTCGCCACGCTGGCCGACGCCTTCGCCGACCTCATGACCGCCGACCCGGCGGCCTTCCGGACCAAGTTCCGCAAGATGGCCGCCGACCCATTCGCCTTCTACCGGGGCAGCACGTGCCTGTTCTACGCCGACGTCGCCCAGTTGCCCGATCCCTGGGCCGACGAGCGGACCCGCCGGGTGTGGATCCAGGGCGACCTGCACGCGAAGAACTTCGGCACCTACCTCAACTCCGCGGGAGTGCTGGTCTTCGACGTCAACGACTTCGACGAGGCCTATCTCGGTCACTTCACCTGGGACCTGCAGCGCTTCGCGGCCAGCCTGGCGCTGCTGGGCTGGGCCAAGGCGCTGTCCGACACCGACATCGACGCGCTGGCCGGCACCTCTCTGCGGGCCTACCTGGACCAGGTGCGGCAATTCCTGGACCCGGACGAGGACAGTGACTTCTCGCTGCACCTGGGTACCGCGCACGGCGCGGTACGCGAGGTGCTGCTGGCCACCCGGCTGCGCACTCGCGTCGGGCTGCTCGACAAGATCACCCAGCCGGAGGGATACGACCGGATCTTCCGGGACGGGCCGGGGGTGCGCAGGCTGGACGCCGAGGAGCGCGCCACGGTGTGCGCCGCCTTCGAGCGCTACCTGGACACCATTCCGCAGTCCAAGAGGTTCCGGGGCATCGCCTACGCGGTGAAAGACGTGATCGGCCGCAGCGGGTTCGGGATCGGCAGTGCCGGGCTACCCGCGTATTCGGTGCTCATCGAGGGGTACAACCAGGCGCTGGACAACGACATCGTGTTGTCGATGAAGCAGGGCAACGTCGCCGCGCCGTCCCGGGTGGTCACCGATCCCGAGCTGGCCGGCTACTTCCGCCACCACGGTCACCGCACCGCGATCTCGCAGCGCGCTCTGCAGGCGCACGCCGACCCGCTGCTGGGGTACACCGAACTGGGCGGGGTCGGCTATGTGGTCAGCGAGGTCTCCCCCTACGAGGCTGATCTGGACTGGAGTGAGCTCACCGAGCCCGCCGACATCGCGCCGGTGGTCGATCAGCTGGGCCGGGCCATCGCCAAGGTGCACTGCGTGTCCGATTCCGATTCAGATCACTCGCTGGTCCCGTTCCAGACCGAGAAGGCCATCGCAGCCGTGATCGGCGGTCGCGACGACGAGTTCATCGCGTGGGTGACCCGATTCGGCCGGGAGTACGGCGCCGTGGTGCGCGACGACCACCGGCTGTTCGTCGACGCATTCCGCAACGACGAGATCCCCGGCGTGCAGTCAACTGCCTACGGCTTGTGAGTGGCACTGTCAGCAGGGTCACGCGCACTCGGTGAGCGAGGTCCGCCTCGTCCTCGTAGGCGACAACTACCCCCGGGCCACCCCTGCCCTCTCGTAAGGTTGCGGGTGGCCCGGCACCTCAGGTCAAGTTGTCGTCCGGGCTGGCCCCATGCCACGGATCGTGCTCGGCGCTCACGTGGGCTGAATGCGTACGCCCGGCGGCGGCCTCGTGGTCTTCGCGGACCTGCCCGAGCAGTTCGCTACCGGCCGCCAGGCTTTCGCCCACCAGGCGGGCCAGGTCCGCCGGGTCGAGGCGACATCGTCAGCGGCAATCCCCAGCAGGTTCCGAACCGCGCGCAGACCCTCCGGTGAGACCCCGAATCCACCCATATGCCATCGCCCCCGGCATCACCCAGCCCGTATCAGCAGTGTGACAGAGAAAACTGCGACGTGCAGTACCTTTGCCTGCACCGATCACCAGACAAGAAACGGTGATCGATGCCGATCATGTCGTGAGCCGGCCGGTCGGGACAGCGCATTACGAACCGCCGAAACACCCACCAGCCAACCTGGAGGATCACCGCGGATGGTCGTGTCCCGCGTGGTCAGCGCCCATGTGACCGACAGCCCGATAGCCTGAGCGCGCTACCACCGATCGTGTTAACGGGGCACGGGTCGCAGCGCGCGGGACATCGAACTAACGGAAAGGGGAGGCAATGCCAGGAGGGGAAGGGCTGGATCGGGAGCCGAACCAGCGATTGACGGGTGCGCGCCGCGGGGCTGGACGTAACCGGGCTCGGCGCCGCGTTGCCCGATCCGGTGCGCGAGGTGCTGGCCACGACGGGGTGCGCTCGGTCCGGCTGACCTACCACCCGGGGGTTGGCTGTCGTTATGAGCAGTGATCTGGGGGGTTGGTAGCTCTTGAAGAGCCACCAACAGCATGCGAGCGTTGTCTAGTCGTAGAACCCTTCCACCCGCCAGCAACCCTCGGCGCGGGTCAGCAGCACCGCGAGCGGCTCGCCGGCGTGCCCGCCTGGCTCGGCGTCGAGCACCGCTTGCAACCGGGCGCAACGCCGCCCTCCACCGGGTTCCCACCAGCGTTCCTCGACCGGCCACGGCCCCGCCCAGGACAGCACCCGGCGCGGCGGGCGCCCGTCCACCGCGACCCGATGCGGGACACCGCTGAGCACCCCGCGCCCGCTGACGCCGATGACGCGGCCGGCATCGTCCAGCACCTCGGCGGGCAGCGGGCGGGCGGGCACCCGGGACGGGGACGGTGCAGGCAGCCTGCCCGGCCAGGGTGGGTCAGTGCATGACCCTGTATCGGCAGCACGCACCGGGGTGAGGTCCTCTCCCCAGGACACCAGGCGTATCCGGTCGGCCGGGCTGCGACCTCCTTCGCGCACTCCGGTGAGCACCGTGTCGGGCCCGAGCATCCCCTGCACCCGCACCAGCGCCCGGCCGGCCCGCTCGTCGTCCTCCCCCGATTCCCCCCACAGCCCGCGCTGCAGCGCCTGCCCGCCCACCACCTCCTCGGGGATCAGGTGCAGCAACGCGATACCCGCGCTCGGCCGGGGACCCCGGGTGCTCAGCCAGCCGTCGAGCTGCCAGCGCACCCGGTCGGCGATGCCGGACGCGGTCAGCGGCTCGGCGCAGCGCCACACCCGGTGCAGTTCCTCACCCGCCTCGGTGCACGCGCTCACCCCGAGCCGGATACAGGCCAGGCCGCGAGCGGCCAGCGCGGCGTGCAGCTGCTCCGCGGGGTGCCGGGAGGCGAACGCCGCCGCGTCGACCCGGTCCACCGGCGGGTCGAGCCGGTGGGTGACGGTGAGATCGACCGGTGGGCGGCGGCGGGCCGGTGGGCGCTCGTCCAGTCCGCGAGCCAGCCGGTGCGCGCGCACCCCTTCGGGGCCGAACCGGGAGGCGACGTCGTCCACGGGTAACGCGGCGAACGCGCCAAGGGTGCGTAGCCCCAGCCGGTGCAGCAGATCCACCAGCGCGGACCGATCCACTGTATCCCGATCAAACCTGGCGGCAGCGGGCTGGCGCAGCTCGCCGATGCCCAGCATGGCGAGGAAGCCGGCCGACCCGTCCGGTGGCACCAGCAGACCCCGGTGCGCGGCCAGGGTCGCCGCGAACAGGCCATCGGCGATGCCGATCTGGCACTGCACCCCGGCCTGCGCGGCGACCACGTCGACGATCCGCTCGGCCACCGCAGGCTCGCTGCCGAAGTACCCGGCCGGCCCGCGGGCGGGCACCGCGACCAGTCCGGGGCGCACCACCTCCACCCCGGGCGCCAGGGCCTCGACCGCGGCCACCACCGGCTCGAACGCCCGGACGTCGCGGTCCGGATCGTCGGCCAGCACGGCGAGCTCCGGGCAGCGGCCCTGTGCCTCCCTGCGGCGTTGCCCTCGGCGCACCCCGTGCGACCGGGCCGTCGCCGAGCAGGCCACCACCCGGTTTGCCGCCACCACCGCCACCGGGGTCTGCGCGGTCAGGCCCGCTGCGGCGGCTCCGGCCACCACCGGCCAGTCCGGACACCACACCGTCACCACCCGCAGCGTTGCCGCCCCGGTAGCCGGATCGGCCATCTCAGCCCACCGCTTTGATCGTCCAGGCCGGGCCTGCGGGCACCGGTACCACCGAGCCACCTGCGCCGGGCACCGGCGCCACCGAACCACCGGGACCGGGCAGCAGCAGCCGGGCGGTGCGCGGCCGTGCCGCGGCGCCCCGACCGCTGGCGTGCACCAGCACCTCGCGACTGCGTAACCGGCCGTGCCCGGACTCCGCGCCGTACCAGGCCTCGGTGCGGCAGCGCAGCTCGACGTCCGCACCCGGCCACGGACCGAGCGAGAGCAGCACCGCGCCACGCTGCCGCGCCCTGGCGACCAACGAGCGCCGCGCCCCGGATGCCACCCGGTCCGCGCCGGCCAGCGCCACCAGGCCCATCCCGTCGAGCAGGGCCGCGGTCGCCGGTGCCGGATCCGGCCCTGGCCGGGGGACCAGCGCCAGCCGCTGCACCGCCACCCCTGCCTCGGCCGCGGCCAGCACCCCGAGGTCACCGACGCCGACCACCGCGGCCCAGGCTCCCTGCGCGGTGGCCGCGGCCAGCAGTGCCAGCAGCAGCGCCGTCGAGCCGCGCACCGCGACCACTGACCCCCGCCGCAGCCCACCGCCGGGCAGCAACGGCGCAAGCGGTTCCGTTACCGGGAACGGTGGCCGGCCACCCGGGACATCGAGCCGCTCCCCCAGCATCGACGCTGGCGCGACCGCCTGCTGCAGCGCCGCCGCCACTACTCCCCCGCCCTCCATCGGCAGCCTCCTCCGCGGAGTGGGTGCGCACCGACGTCGAACCGCGCTGGCACACCCGGTTCGCTGCGGGGAAGGCAACGATATCGAACACCTAGATATCGAACACATGTTCGATATCTAGTGAACCCGATCACCCCCGACGACGTCAACCCCGGACATGGCCCGGCCACCGCGGTCAGCGGCGGGGCACGGAGGCGACGACGGGAACTCCTGGGCCGAGGTCCCGCAAGGAGACGACCCTCCTACCCAACGGCACCAGCGCAAGTGGAACCATCTTGAACGAGGCGATGCCGAACGGGATACCGATGATGGTCAGGCAGAGCAGTAGGCCGAAGGCCAGGTGGCCGAGCGCCAACCACCATCCGGCGAAGACGAACCACAGCAGGTTCGCCAGGAACATCAGCACCGGCGTACTGGTCGCCCGGTCGACCACCACCCGGCCGAAGGGCCAGAGCACGTAACCGGCGAGCCGGAACGACGCGACCCCGAACGGAATCGTGACGATCAGCAGGAAGCACACGATCCCCGCCACCGCGTACCCGATCGCCAGCCCAAGCCCGGCGAGCAACAGCCACAGCACATTTCCCACCGTCCGCATGGGTGCAGTCCTCCCTGTTCAGTGCGCGAAGTGCCGGGTGCCGGTGAGGTAGAGCGGCACCCCGGCGACCTCCGCGGCGGTGATCACCTCGGCGTCGCGCACCGAGCCCCCGGGTTGCACCACGGCGCGCACTCCCGCGTCGAGCAGCACCGCCAGCCCGTCCGGGAACGGGAAGAAGGCGTCCGATGCGGCCACTGCGCCGGCCGCGCGCTCGCCCGCCCGGTTCACCGCGAGCCGGGCCGCGTCCACCCGGTTCACCTGCCCCATGCCGACGCCCACGCATGCCCCGTCCGTGGCCAGCAGGATGGCGTTGGAGCGCACCGCCCGGCAGGCCCGCCAGGCGAAGGCCAGGTCGGCCAGCGTCGCCTCGTCCACCGGGGACCCGGCAGCCAGCGTCCAGGACGCCGGGTCGTCGCCGGGGGCGTCGAGCGCATCGCGAGTCTGCAGTAGCAGACCGCCGGACAGCGCCCGGAACTCGACACCTCCCCGCGCGGGCGGGTCGGCCACCAGCAAGCGCACGTTCTTCTTTCTGCCCAGCACGTCCACCGCGCCGTCGGCGTAGGACGGCGCCACCACGACCTCGGTGAACACCTCGGCGACCTGCTCGGCCAGCTGCACGGTGACCTCCCGGTTCACCGCGATCACGCCGCCGAACGCGCTCACCGGGTCGCAGGCGTGCGCCTTGCGGTGGGCGTCGGCCACGTCCCCGGTCACCGACACCGCGATACCGCAGGGATTGGCGTGCTTGATGATCGCGACGCAGGCGGCGTCGTGGTCATATGCAGCGCGCCAGGCCGCGTCGGCGTCGACGTAGTTGTTGTACGACATCTCCTTGCCGTGCAACTGCCCCGCGCCGGCCAAGCCCCCCGGCGGTCGGTGCCCCGCGGCATAGAGCGTGGCTGCCTGGTGCGGGTTCTCGCCGTAACGCAGCGTTGTGGTGCGTCGCCAGGAGGCACCCACCCAGGACGGGAACCCGCCGTCGCGAGGAGCCAGCGCCGAACCCAGCCAGGACGCCACCGCGATGTCGTAGTCCGCGGTGTGCCGGAAGGCGGCGACGGCCAGGGCTTGGCGCTGCGCCGCGGTGAACCCACCGAACCGGGCGGCGTCCAGCACGTCGACGTACGCGGTAGGGTTCACCACTACGGCCACCGAGCCGTGGTTCTTCGCCGCCGCCCGGATCATCGCCGGGCCACCGACGTCGATCTGCTCGACACACTCGTCGAAGCCGGCCCCGGAGGCGACGGCCGCCTCGAACGGGTAAAGGTTGACGACCAGCAGGTCGAAGGGTGCTATACCCAGCGACGCCAGCTCCGCGACGTGCGCAGGTTTGCGGGTATCGGCGAGTAGCCCGCCATGCACTCGCGGGTGCAACGTCTTGACCCGCCCGTCCAGGCACTCCGGGAAGCCGGTGAGCTCCTCGATCCGGGTCACCGGCACCCCGGCAGCGCTGATCGTGGCCGCGGTCGAGCCGGTCGACACGATCTCCACCGCTGCCGCGTGCAACCCGGTGGCCAGCTCCAGCAGACCACTCTTGTCCGACACGCTCACCAGGGCCCTGCGCACCGGCCTGCGATCCTCAGCGGTCACGGCAGCGTGACCTTGCGTCCAGTCACCGTGCAACCCCGCAGGGCCACCTCGGCGACGACATCAACCAGCAGTCGCCGTTCCACGACTTTGATTCTCTCGTGCAGCTGGTCCTCGGTGTCGTCGGGCAGTACTTCGACGGCCCGCTGGGCCAGGATCGGGCCGGTGTCCATGCCTGAGTCCACCAGGTGCACGGTCGCGCCGCTCACCCGCACCCCGTGCGCCAGCGCATCGGCCACCGGACGCGGGCCGGGAAACGCGGGCAGCAGGGCAGGGTGGGTATTCATGATGCGACCACCGAAGCGATCCAGGAACACCGGGCCGAGGATCTTCCTGAACCCGGCCGAGACCACCAAGTCCGGCTGGTGCGCGGCGACCGCCGCAGTGAGCGCGGCGTCCCACGAAGCCCGGTCCGGGTGCTGGCCCAACCCGACGACGAAGGTAGGCAGGTCACAACACTCGGCCCGCCGCAGCCCTCTGACCTCGGGCCGGTCCGCACCGACGGCGACCACCCGGGCTGGATAGTCCGGGCCGGCGACATCGAGCAGTGCCTGCAACAGCGTCCCGGAGCCCGAGACCAGCACGACGACCCGGGTGGGCACCGGCAGGCGGAGCTGGTGCACGGACAGCGCGGGCTCCTGGCAGGTTTGGGCATCGCCACTCACAGGGCATCGTAGGGCCATGGAGCTGCGGGTGGACGCTGTGGTCGTCGGTGGCGGGCACCACGGTCTGGTCGCGGCGGCGGTGGCGCACTGGTCCGCCAATATCGAGGGCGGCACGATCCCGCGCACGCCGTTCCTGCTGGTGTTCCGCCCGGTACCGGGTCTCGGACGACCGGAGACGCCGGTGGCCGGACGCTACCTGGGCAGCGCCGCCGCACATCCCGGCGGGGCCGCCGGAGTTACCGGATCGAGCCGCGAAGTTACCTGATCGAGGGGAGCGCCGCCCAGCTCAGCTCTGATCCGGCGACCCGAGACCGCCCGGTGATGTGCCGCCGGGCCGGCCACCACGCTGCGCGGTCTCGCTGTCCTGCTGACCGGGCTCGCCACCGTGCTGACCGGGCTCGCCACCGTGCTGACCGGGCTCGCCACCGTACTGCGCGGACTGACCGCCGTACTGATCCGACATCGGGCGGTACTGCACAGTCTGCTCAAGGTAGGACTGCTGTGGCGGGGGAGGCGACTCCGCCGAGGGGTTACCGGCGGATGGACCAGCCGGGTAGCCCGGGCCACCAGGGTAACCACCACCCGGCCCCGGAGACCCCGGATAACCGCCCGGGCCACCCGAGTACCCGCCCGGTGGCGGACTGCCGGGGTAACCACCCGCAGCCGGAGCACCGGGATATCCACCGGGGTATCCCTGACCTCCCGGGTAACCACCCGCAGCCGGAGCACCGGGGTAACCGCCCCAGTATCCCTGACCACCCGGGTAACCACCCTGAGCCGGACCGCCGGGATAGCCGCTGGGCTGCTGGGGCGTCCACGATCGCTGCGGGACGTGGCTGGGCCGGTACGCCACCGTTTTCACTACACCTGCCTCCATCAGGACGGCTGCCACGCACGCGGCCGACTGGAGGAATGCCAGGACGACCGCGATGACCGCCTGCCCGGGTGTCTGCACCGCTTCGCCGGCCGGACCGAGGAAGGCCGGTCCCTTGGCCACGTCGATCAGCAGGAACAGGGTGCCCGTGACCACCGGCACCGCGGCAGGCACCAGCGTCGCGGGTGCCTTGGGCAGCACGGAGGCCGCAGCGAGCAGACCACCGCCGAGGAGCAGGACACCGTAGAGACCGCGCAGGTATCCACCGGCGTCAGCACCGAAGGAAAGCAGGTAGAGGACCAGACCGAGGCCGCCCGCGACGATCGCGAGAATCTTGCTGAGACCCAGACCGCCGCCGGGTGAGCCGGTCGGCTCCGGCTGCTGCGCTGCCTGGGGCTGGCCATAGGGCACGGACATCAGAGACCTTCCACGTTCGGCTGGGCAACAGGGCAGACGGGATGCACGCTAGCGAACCTCGAAGGCGTTCGCGCCCGGGGGATTCATGATCTCCCGCATCAGCTCGGCGGTATCGCTGGGGGTCCTGCCCACCCTGACACCCGCGGCTTCCAGGGCTTCTTTCTTGGCGGCGGCGGTGCCGGATGAGCCGGACACGATGGCGCCTGCGTGGCCCATGGTCTTGCCTTCGGGCGCGGTGAAGCCGGCGACGTAAGCGACCACGGGTTTGGTGACGTGGGTGGCGATGTAGTCGGCGGCGCGTTCCTCGGCATCGCCGCCGATCTCGCCGATCATCACCATGGCCGCGGTGTCCGGGTCCTCCTCGAAAGCTCGCAGGGCGTCGATGTGCGTGGTACCGATGACCGGGTCGCCACCGATGCCCACGCAGCTGGAGAACCCGATGTCACGCAGCTCGAACATCATCTGGTAGGTCAACGTGCCGGATTTCGACACCAACCCGATCTTGCCGGGGCCGGTGATGTCCGCCGGGATGATGCCTGCGTTGGAGGCGCCGGGGCTGATCACCCCGGGACAGTTCGGCCCGACGATTCGAGTTCCGTTCCCGGTCGCGCAGGCGTGCGCCCAGAACGAGGCGGTGTCGTGCACCGGGATCCCCTCGGTGATCACCACCGCCAGGCCGATACCGGCGTCGATCGCCTCGATGACCGCTGACCTGGCGAAGCGCGGCGGGACGAAGACCACGGTGACGTCGGCGCCTGTCTCGGCCACCGCCTCGCCCACCGAACCGAACACCGGCAGCGTCACGCCCTCGAAGTCGACGCGCTGGCCACCCTTGCCGGGGGTGACGCCTGCGACCACCTCGCTGCCCGAGTTCAGCATCCGCTGGGTGTGCTTGCGACCCTCGGATCCGGTCATTCCCTGGACGATGATGCGGGAGTCCTTGGTCAAGAAGATTGCCACGGCTCAGATCCCCTTCGACGGCGCCGGGGCTGCTGCCGCGGCGAGCTCGGCGGCCTTGTCGGCCGCGGCATCCATCGTGTCCACCGTTGTCACGAGCGGGTGGGCGGCGTCGGACAGGATGCGCCGGCCCTCCGCCACGTTGTTGCCGTCCAGCCGGACGACCAGCGGCTTGGTCGCCGAGTCGCCCAGGATGTGCAACGCCTGCACGATGCCGGTGGCCACCTGGTCGCATGCGGTGATGCCACCGAAGACGTTGACGAACACGGCACGCACGTCGGGATCGCCGAGAATGATGTCCAGCCCGTCGGCCATCACCTGGGCGTTCGCTCCGCCGCCGATGTCGAGGAAGTTGGCCGGCCGCATCCCCCCGTGCGCCTCGCCGGCGTAGGCGACCACGTCCAGGGTGGACATGACCAGGCCGGCGCCATTGCCGATGATACCGACCTGCCCGTCCAGCTTGACGTAGTTGAGCCCTTTGGCCTTGGCCTTGGCCTCGAGCGGGTCGTCCGCGGCACTGTCGGCGAGGTCGGCGTGCTCCGGGTGGCGGAATGCCGCGTTGCCGTCGAGCGTCACCTTCCCGTCCAGCGCGATGATCGCGTTCTGCGGGTCCCGGACCAGTGGGTTGACCTCGACCAGCGTGGCGTCCTCGCCGACGAAGGTGTCCCACAGCCGGACGATCACCTCCGCCACAGGCTCGGCCACCTCAGCGGGGAACTTCGCCGCCGCCACGATCTCGCGAGCTTTGACCAGGGACACCCCGGCGAGGGGGTCGACCGGCACCTTGGCCAGTGCCTCGGGCTTGGTGGCGGCGACCTCTTCGATGTCCATCCCACCCTCGACGCTAGCCATCGCGAGGAAGGTGCGGTTGGTCCGGTCGAGCAGGAAAGAGAAGTAGTACTCCTCGGCGATCTCCGAGGCTGGGGCCACCAGCACGCGGCGCACGGTGTGGCCCTTGATGTCCATACCCAGGATGGCGGCCGCCTTCTCCTCGGCCTCGTCGGGTGTCGCCGCCAGCTTCACCCCACCGGCCTTGCCGCGTCCGCCGGTCTTGACCTGGGCCTTGACCACGACGGTGTCGCCGAACTCCGCAGCGGCGCCCCGGGCGTCGGCGCTGGTGGTGACCACCCGCCCAGGCAGCACCGGGACATCATGGGCGTGGAACAAGTCCTTGGCCTGGTATTCGTGCAGGTCCACTCGGATCTCCAGGAGGTGGGGCGGAGCTGGGCCGCTCGACCCTATCCAGCTGTCGGCAACTGCCCACCGGTCGACACCGGTGAATCAGATCACTCCACCGCGGCGACCTCGACGGCGCCCCGCAACCAGTCAACGATCTCGTACGTGGTAGCACCTGGGGTGAAGACCTTGGCCACCCCGAGCTCGGTGAGCTTCGGGATGTCCTCCTCCGGGATGATCCCGCCGCCGAAGACCAGCACGTCGCCCGCGCCCTTGCGCTCCAGCAACTCGACGACCTTGGCGAAGAGCGTCATATGAGCTCCGGAGAGCACCGAGAGGCCCACCGCGTCGGCGTCCTCCTGCAGCGCGGTCTGCACGATCTGCTCCGGGGTCTGGTGCAGGCCGGTATACACGACCTCCATGCCGGCATCACGCAGCGCGCGGGCGACCACCTTGGCACCTCGGTCGTGGCCATCGAGCCCGGGTTTGGCCACGACCACGCGGATCCGTCCGGTCATAGCAGGAGAGTAGCCCGTCTGCAGGTCAGGCGTCCGGCGCCGAGAGCGCCGTCACCAGGCCGAAGGCCGCCGGGCCAGCACGATTCCGATCATCAGCACCACTCACCGGGCCGTTCGCCCCAGCGCATGCAAATGTTGTGTTAACAACTTATTCTTACTGTATGAACCCCGTCGGACAGGTTGGGTTGGCGACGCGTTGGATGGTCGCCCACGCCACCTGCCTGACCGGGTCAGCGACCTGGACGGTGGGCGCACTGGGAACGCTGGCGCGCACCGCCCGGACGCTAGCCCGACCCGCTGGCGTGCGAGGCGTGCTCCTGGAGACCGGGTGGCTGGCCGTACACCTGGTGATGTACCCGTGGGGGGCGCTCGCCGAGCAGCTGCGCCCGGGGGGGCCCTACAACTATTACCGGACCGACGATCTGGCCCCGACGAGACGCGGCCTGGTGATCGCCGACGTCCTTGCTGCCGGGACACCGATCCTGCTGGTGCACGGCTTCGCGGACAACCGGTCGGTGTTCGCGGTGCTCGGCAGGGCGTTGCGCAAGCGTGGGTTCGGGGTGGTCTACGGCATCAACTACAGCGTGCTCACTGCGCTCACCGGTGACGTGCGCAGTGCGGCCAGGGAGTTCGGCCGTGAGGTGGAGCGGATCTGCGAGGCAACCGGCGCCGAACAGGTGCATGTGGTGGGGCACTCCCTCGGCGGGCTGGTGGCCCGCTACTACGTTCAACGGCTTGGCGGGGACGCGCGGGTGCACACGCTCGTCAGCCTGGGCACACCACACCACGGCACGATGGCCGCGTACCTGCTGCCCGCTCCGGTGCTCCGCCAGCTTCGCCCGGACTCCGATGTGGTGGCCGAGCTCGCCGAGCCGGCGCCGGACTGCCGGACCCGCTTCGTCGCGGTGTGGAGCGAACTGGACCAGCTGATCGTGCCCCAGCGGCACGCTCGGCTGGATCATCCGGACCTCCTGGTGACCAACCTCCGGCTCAACGATGTGGGGCACCTGTCGCTGTCCGTCGACCCCCGCGTGATTCACGCGGTGGTCAGCGCGCTGGCCCAGCTCGACGGTTCGTTCTCCCTGCGGCAGCGCCGGGCCGGCTCGGCGCCCCCCATGGCCGCCGAGGCGACGAGCTGAGCCTGTGAGTGGCAGTGCGGGCTATAGCCCGCACTGCCACTCACAGGGCGCAACCAACCTCTGGCCGATCCGGCCGAGAAGCTGGGTCCAGGAGACTTGCCCGCTCGGGCACATGCTCGTTAGGGTCCCCGCCGTTCACGGTCACGGTCCGATTACGGCTGATTGCGGAACTGGAACCACAGCGCCCCGGGGGATCCCCCGCCCGGTGTGTCAGTTCGGACTCCCGAGACGGGAAGGCAGGTCTTGGCTCGACACCGCTCCCCAGGCGGCCAACCAGCATCCCCGGTCCTCGAGGCGGCTCTGCGTCAACGCCCCTCGCGCACCCGGTCGGCGCATCGCATCGCGGCACCGTCGCCCGCTGCCCGCGGACGAGTGGTTGTCGCTGCGGTCGCCGCTGGCGCCTTTGTGGCTGCGGGCCAGACGATCAACAACACCGCTGCCGCGGGGCCCGACGATGCGACCCTGGCCGCCGGAGGGGACTCGAGGTCCGCGATGGGCCTCGGCGGATCCGCGCCGGCTCCCGAGTACCTGCCGGTGACCCGGCCCGCGGATCCCACTGCGGTGGAGGCCGTGCAGGCGATGGCCAAGGGCGAGCGCTTCGTCGCCGAGCGCGCCGCCCGCGAGGCCGAGGCTCGCCGCCCGCTGTTCGCCCTGCCTGCGGAGGGCAGGTTCACCTCGGGATACGGTGCCCGCTGGGGAACCACCCACTGGGGCATCGATATCGCCAACTCGATCGGGACGCCGATCCTCGCGGCTGCCGATGGCGTGGTCGAGGAGGCCGGTCCGGCCAGTGGCTTCGGCATGCTGGTACGCATCCTGCACGCTGACGGCACTACGACGCTCTACGGGCACATCAACCGCGCGCTGGTCGAGCAGGGCGAGCAGGTCCGGGCCGGCGACGAGATCGCCGAGATGGGCAACCGGGGTCAGTCGACCGGTCCGCACCTGCACTTCGAGGTATGGAACGCCGACGGCGAGAAGATCAACCCGCTCACCTGGCTGCACAACCACGGCCTCGACCTCTGACTGGCCGGTCAGGCCGTGACGGAGCTTGGGGGCGCCGGGTGCTGGGCGGGTGAGCCGGACCGCACGAGGCTGGGATTCTCGCGCTCACCCAGCGGCTCCGAGGCCATCGACGTGAGCAACGACAACAGCGCCGCCATGCCCGCTGCGGACAGTGCGGTGCTCCACGGAGCGTCGAACAGCCCAATGCCGTTGACGCTCAACAGCGCCACCAGGGTCTGCAAGAAGGTCTTGATGGCTCGCTCGGACGCCTGACGCCAGAATCGGTAGGTGAACATGGTCGAACTCCTTACGAGAGGCTGGGTTCTGCGTATTGGAGCGCTGCCGGAGCCTGCTGATACACCGACCAGCACATCCGGATCCCGCCTGGTGGGAGTCCGCTCGCCGCGGAAGCCGCCTGCTCAGAGCTTGACCAGGGGGACGCCGCCGATGAGCATCAGGCGGACGGTTCCGCTGGAGCCGAAGTCGATCGTGGCGGTGGCTCGGGGGCCGCTGCCGTCGGTGGCGACCACGGTGCCCAGGCCGTACTTGTCATGGGTGACCCGGTCCCCGACGTCCAACGACAGCGCCGGAGTGTCTTTCCAGCCCCGGAACGGCGTCGAGCGCATACCCCGGGCCGCCAACCCGGCCTGCGCGGAATCACCGCCGGTCACGTCGCCACCGTGGGCATCCAACCCGCGGCCACCGAACCCCGGACGGCCGAAGACGGTGCGCCCAACCGGCGCGGCCCGCTCCGGCTCCTCGCGCCGCCACTGGACCAGCGATTCGGGCACGTCGGCCAGGAAACGTGACGCCGGGTTGGTCATCGGCTGGCCCCACACGGATCGCGTGATCGCCCGGGACAGGTGCAGCCGCTGACGCGCCCTGGTCATCCCGACGTAGGCCAGCCTGCGCTCCTCGGCCAACTCGGTCGGATCACCGAGCGCGCGCCCGTGCGGGAACATCCCGTCCTCCCAGCCGGTGAGGAACACCACCGGGAACTCCAGGCCCTTGGCGGTGTGCAGGGTCATCAGGGTGACCACACCGCCGGAGGACCCGTCATCGTCCGGGACCTGGTCGGCATCGGCCACCAGCGAGACCCGTTCCAGGAACGCGGCCAGCGACCCCGGCGGGGCGCCACCCTCCTCGGTGACCAAGCTCGACCCTGCAAGCAGGTCTTCGGTGACCATGCTCGACCCTGCAAGCAGGTCTTCGGTGAACTCCCGCGCCACCGTGACCAACTCAGTGAGGTTGTCCAGCCGGGAGGCGTCCTGCGGGTCGTCGGAGCCGTCGAGTTCGGCTCGGTAACCGGTGCGCTCCAGCACGGCATCTAAGATCTCTGCGACCTCCCCGCCCGCTGCCACCCGCTCCCGCAACTCGTCCATCATCATGACGAACGCGGTGATCGCGTTGCGGGACCTGGGGTTAAGCAGCGGGACCTCCTCGCCCGCCGCGGCGGCCCGCAGCGCCGCGGCGAAGGAGATCCGTTCCCGCTCGGCATATTCCGCGACTACGGCCTCCGCCCGATCCCCGATCCCGCGTCGTGGGGTGTTGAGGATCCGGCGCAGCGAGACGGTGTCCTCGGGGTTGTCGAGCACCCGAAGGTAGGCCAGCGCGTCGCGGACCTCGCGACGCTCGTAGAAGCGCACCCCGCCGACCACCTTGTAGGGCAGTCCGAGCCGGATGAACACCTCTTCGAACACCCGGGAGGCGTTGTTGGTCCGGTAAAAGACCGCGACGTCGGCGAACCGCGCCGCACCACTGTCGACCAGCCGGTCGATCTCGGCGGCGACGAAGGCGGCCTCGTCGTGCTCGTTGTCGGCGACGTAGCCGACGATCGGCTCGCCGTCCCCCGCCGCCGACCAGAGCCGCTTGTCCCTGCGGTCCGGGTTGCGGGCGATCACCGCATTGGCCGCGGACAAAATCGTCTGGGTGGATCGGTAGTTCTGCTCGAGCAGAATGGTGCGCGCGTCCGGGAAATCCCGCTCGAACTCCTCGATATTCCGGATGGTCGCGCCGCGGAACGCATAAATGGACTGATCGGCGTCACCGACCACGCACAGCTCCCCGACCCCCACGCCCCCGACCCCCACGTCCGTGGCCGCCGTGTCACTGGCCGCCATGTCGCTGGCCGCCACGTCCTTGGCCGCCGGCGTGACCAGCTCGCGGACCAGCACGTACTGCGCATGATTGGTGTCCTGGTACTCGTCGACGAGGACGTGGCGGAATCGACGGCGGTAGTGCTCGGCAATATCGGGGAAGCCCTGCAGCAGCTCGACCGTGCGCATGATGAGGTCGTCGAAGTCCAGCGCGTTGGACGTGGCCAGCCGCCGCTGGTAGGCGGCGTAGACCTCGGCCACCCGGCGCTCCAGGTCGTTCGAAGCCGCTGCAGCAGCCGCTTCGGGGCCGATCAGCTCGTTCTTCAGGTTCGAAAGCTGCCCCGCGAGCTTGCGCGCCGGATACCGCTTGGGATCCAGATCCAGATCGCGCGCCACCAGCGCGACCAGCCTGCGGGTGTCGTCCGCGTCATAGATCGAGAAGTTCGACGTCAAGTCCAGATGTTTGGCCTCGCGCCGCAGGATTCGCACGCACATCGCGTGGAATGTGAACACCCACATCACCGCGGCACGCCTGCCGACCAGCGCGGCGACCCGCTCCCGCATCTCGGCCGCGGCCTTGTTGGTGAAGGTGATCGCCAGCACCTGGCCGGGCTGAACATCACGTTCGGCAAGCAGGTAGGCGATGCGGTGCGCGAGCACCCGGGTCTTGCCGGACCCCGCCCCGGCGACAATGAGCAGCGGGGAGCCGACGTGCTGCACCGCCGCACGTTGCTGCGGGTTGAGGCCGGCGAGCAGGTCCCGGGGGACCGCGGCGGCGTGGGGGAGCGCTGGGGTGGAGGCAGCTGGGGTGGAGCCATTTGTCGGGTGGGCGGTGGGGGAGTTCATTGTGGCGCCCACGGTACCGGGGCCGCCGAGGAGTCCGTATCTTGCTGAGAGTCCGCTGAGGGAGTGATCGAATAGGTGTGGCGAACCGTCGGCGAAAGGAGCACAGTCAGGCAAGACCCCTTTAAGGGCAACCACAGGAGGAGCACCGTGGATCCCGTCAGCTGGGTTGAGAACGTGGCCGACGGTTCTCCCCTCGTGTTGCTGTTCGTGGTGATGCTCGCGCTCTTCGTGGACAGCCTGGCCGTGATCGGAGCGCTGTTGCCGGGGGATCTCCTGCTGCTGGTCCCGGCCGCCGCAGTGGGGCCGTCCGGTTCGCTGATCGTGGTGGCCGGTGGGGTCACCGGAACTGTACTGGGCTATACCGTGAGTTATCTGGTGGGCCGCTGGGCGGGACCCACCATCCGGAGCAGCTGGGTGGGCAGGCGGGTCGGTGACCGCCGATGGCTGCAGGCGGAGCGGTTGCTGCGCGGGCCGGCCGGCCGGACGCTGGCCCTGGTGCAGTTCATGCCGGTGCTCAACTATCTGATCCCCCTGCTGGCCGGCACCCTGAGGGTGCCGCTGAAGCGCTTCGTGCAGCTCACCTCGATCGGCGCGGTGGTCTACTCCAGCCTGTACGTGTCCCTCGGGACGCTGGCCGGTGGGACCGGCGAGGCGATCGGCCAGTCCACCGGCAGGCTGATGGGGCTGCTCGTGGTGGCGGTGGGAGTGGCCGCGCTGGGCTTCACCGTGCTGGCCAGGGCGGTACATCGGATGGCCGAGGAACAGGACCCCTGCCGTGGCGTGCAGGTGGACGTCGAACCACGCAACGTGGCAGACTCGGCACAGTGCTCAGCCACCACCGCTTTTTCTACGGGTACCGGATCCCGGTGCCCGTGATGGCGTAGCGCACAAACGCAGACCACCACGACGCCCCGGAGTCCACCGACCCGGGGCGTTGCTGCTGCCGGGGGACTCCGAGCCCCGACCAGGACCGGGAGACCACCGACATGCCCGAACACGCGACAACCGAGGCAGCACCCGTCGCCGGGGACGACCTGGACGCGCTGCGCTCCGAGATCGATCACCTTGACGCCGAGATCCTTCGGCTGGTCCAGCGACGTACCGCCGTGTCCAAGGCGATCGGAGCCGCCCGGAGGGCCGCCGGTGGTCCCCGAGTGGTGCATGGCCGCGAGATGGCGGTAGTGGACCGCTACCGCGAGCTCGGCCCCGAGGGCCACGAGCTGGCAATGCTGCTGCTGCGGCTGGGACGCGGCCGACTCGGCCGCTGATTCCCGCCACTGGGCTATAGACCACTGGCAACAGACCACTGGCAACAGACCACTGGGCTATAGACCAACTGGGCAAACGGACCGCGCCGTAGGCTTGGTATGGCCGTTGGTTGTCTGCGGCGGGCACACTGCTCCCATGGCGTTCTTGTTGAATCTCCTGGCCGTCCTCGCCGCACTCGGCGGGGTAGCGGCCGCGCTGGCCCACGGGGGATATCTGGCCCTACTGGGATCGGCGGCGACCCAGCGGTCCGGTGGGGAACCGGTCCGCCAGTACGTCCGCAGCCGCGTCCCACTGGCTGCGGTGACTCTCGGTGTGGCGCTGCTCGCTCTGCTGCTGTCCACCGGCGGCTCGATCGCCGACGTACTCGCCATCGTGGCCGGCGGGGGCAGCGGCGCCCTGGGCTACCAGGCCCTGAAGGACACCCGCGCGCGCTACCGCAGCGGCGGTTGAACCGTCCGGCCCACCGCATGAACCGGATACCGACGCGTCCCGGGGAAGCACTGGTTTGTGACTAGATTTCCGTGAACTCATCGGGTATGCATGATCGCCGTCAGTAACCTGGAGCGGAAGGGCGCGTGTTGGCGAAGGATGCGACCCGGCGCGAAGCCGAGCGGAGCCTGGTGAGCGTCGAGGAGCTGCTAGCCAGGCATCAGTGCGACGGCCAGGTCGCTGGGCTGAGCGGCCACCGTCAGGATCCTGTTCTCTTTCCTACCGCACCCCCTTCGGACACCACCGACACCGGCCAGATGTTCGTGACCGAGCTGCTGCGCAGAGAGGGCCGCGTCGAAGAGCAACCGCCGCCACCTCGGCCTACCGGAATGTACCGGCTCGTCGCAATAGTGGCCGGTTTCGTCCTGCTCTTCGGCGCGGTGACCGCCAGCACTGTGGCGCTTTCCGCGCCCCGGACCGAACGGGCGACACCCAGCAGCACCATCCCGAGTGCCATCGCGGGCGCCGAGGCGCTGCATCCTGATCTGATCAACAAGTCGGTCGGCTTCCCGCCGCCGGCTGCTCCGCAGCCCACGGCCGTCAGCAGCCAGGAGCCTGCCAGTAGCACGGCAACCCCGAATGTGCCCACCACCGACGAACCCGCGCAGCCCGCCCCCGAGCCCAGCCGAACGGCGCTGGTCCAGGGCGACCTGCAGCCGCCATCCACCGCGGCACCGGAACCACCCACCACTCTCGACGAGGATCCACCCCGCGGCATCCTCGACCCGGATCTGGATCCGGTCCTGCGCACCGTGACCACGTTCTACGAGACCGTGGTGGTAGCCCCACAGCAGGCGTTCGGCCTGCTCGACCCGCAGATGCAGGGCTCGGGATACCAGGACTTCCGCACCGCGTGGGCCGGGGTCGAGCGGGTAACCGTGGACCAGATCCGCCGGGACGGACCGAACGCCGTGCTGGTGACCGCGAGCCTGGAGCGAACCGACGGTAGCGTGCTGCATACGCTGGAGCGGGTACTGGTCACCTCCGGTGCACCACCTCGGATCACCGATGCTCAGCTGCTCTCCGCGTCCCGGAGCTGAGCGATCAGCAGGCTACACGAGGCGGCGGTCGGAGGCCCAGCGCGACAGCTCGTAGCGGTTGGAGAGCTGGGTCTTGCGCAGCACCGAGGACACGTGGGTCTCCACGGTCTTGATCGAGATGAACAGCTCAGCGCCGATCTCCTTGTAGGCGTAGCCGCGGGCCAGCAGGCGCAGCACGTCACGCTCCCGCGGAGTCAGCAGATCCAGCTCCGGGTCGCCGACCGGGGTCGCTCCGGGACGCTGCGCGAAGGCGTCGAGCACGAAACCGGCCAGCCGCGGCGAGAACACCGGGTCGCCCGCGTGCACCCGGCGCACCGCGTCCACCAGTTCCCGGCCGGAGATCGTCTTGGTCACGTAGCCGCGCGCCCCGGCCCGGATCACCGCAATGACGTCCTCGGCCGCGTCGGACACTGATAACGCGAGGAACACCACGTCGGGGTGCTCGGGCCGGATCCGGCGCAGCACCGCCGCACCACCGCCGTCCGGCATGTGCACGTCGAGCAACACGACGTCAGGACGGAGGTGCCCGATGCCGGTGACCGCCTCGTCCACCGAGCCGCCCTCACCGACGACGACCACCGCAGGCAAGCTCGGGTCCGCCGATCCGGCCCTGGCGAGCTCGGCCTTCACCCCGGTGCGGAACAGCGCGTGGTCATCCACCAGGAAGACCCGGATGCCCTGGGTTGTGGTCATGTCTCCTCCCCGCTGGTCCGGCGGGCCGTAGGCGACTCGCCCGCTCGGTGGGCCACAACCGACTCGCCCGTTCGGCGGGCGATGGCCAGCTGGACCTCGGTGCCCTCACCCGGTGCGGTACGCACTGTCACCGTGCCGCCATTGCGTTCCATTCTGCCGCGGATCGAGTCGGCCAGGCCGTGCCGATCGCCGGGCACGGCCGCGGGATCGAATCCACCGCCCCGGTCCCGGACGAAAACGTGCACCTGTTCGGGTTCGACCTCGGCGTACACGCTCAGCTCGGCGATCCCCGCGTGCTTGGCCGCATTGACCATCGCTTCCCGGCTGGCCTGCACCAGCGCAGGCATCGGATCAGTGAGGTCGCAATCACCCACCACGACGACCTGCACGCTCACCGCGTAGGTGTCCTCCACGTCACCAGCGACCGCGTGCAGTGCCGCGGCGAGCGTCGCCCGCGCAGGCTCACCGCGGTCCGCGGGTGCATGAGCGGCCCGCCCGTAGCCCTGGGGTCCGTAGAGCCAGGACCGCAGCTCCCGTTCCTGGCCTCGGGCCAGCCGCCGCACCTCCCGGCTGGAATCTGACTGCTGCTGGATCAGCGCCAGGGTCTGCAGCACCGAGTCGTGCAGGTGCGCGGCGATCTCGGCCCGCTCCTCGGTGCGGATCCGAGCCCTGCGCTCCTCGCCCAGCGCCTGCATCAACCGCAACCACCAGGGCACCGTGAGCACGGCCACCCCGACCAGGGTGGCGAAGGCGGCCAGCAGCGCGAACCGCAACTGACTCAGGTCGCCCTGGTTGAGCAGGAACACCATGATCCCGCTGGCCACCAGCGCGATCCCGGCCAGCACCCGCAGCAGCGCCATCCGGCCCCCGCCACCGAACACCGCGCCCGCACCGCTGCGCCAGCGGATCCGCTGCCCGGCGTCGGCCTCCCGCCACACCACGGCTGCGCCGATCAGGGCGACCCCCAGCGGACCGGTCACCCAGCCGCCCCAGGAGGTGCCCAGCGCGGCACCGGCCAGCGCCAGGCCCCCGCCGAGCACCACCAGTCCGACGGCCTGCTGCTGCTCGCGCGGGGTACTCGGCCGCGGAACACCGCCGTCGGCTGCGGGGACGAACGCCCACAGCAGCGCGTAGCCCAGCAGACCGGCCCCACCGAAGCCGGCGAGTACGGCGAAGATCACCCGCACCCACAGCACCGGCACGCCGAGGTGCTCGGCGATCCCGCTGGACACCCCGGCGATGACCCGGCCGGATCGATGCCTGCGCAACGGTGGTGGTCCGGTGGGGTGCAAGTCTGGCGGGGGCTGGACGGACACCGGCTGGTCGCGCACCGGCTGGGCGAGCGGGGGGTTCCCGGCCGCCTGCTCCGCCGGTGTACTCACGCAGGCCATCGTCACACGGCGCGGCGGCGCAGCACATCAGGGGCGACCCCGAGATCCCGGACCCGGGTACGAATCAGGGTGGACCCCGATGGTGCCAGGCCCCTCGGCGGGTCACGCTCGACGACGTGAGCGGAATGAACGTGGAGAACACGATCCGAGACTTCTGGGCTACCAGGCCGCACAGACGCGTCGACGACCGCAAGATCGGCGGCGTCGCGGCGGCGATCGGGCACCGCTATGCCATCGACCCGGTGCTGGTGCGGGTGGCGTTCGTGGTGGCCACCTTGTTCAGCGGCGTGGGGGTACTGCTCTATCTGCTCGGCTGGCTGCTGCTGCCCGCCGAGGGGGATGCGGCGTCCGCCGCGGAGGGTCTGCTCGGCCGGGGGCGCAGCTCGGCCTCGCCGGTGCTGACGATGGTGCTCGGGCTCGCGCTGATCCCGGCGGCAAGTGTGGTGTTCGGCGGAAACGCGTACGGGTTGATCGGGCTCGCGGTGACCGGTGCCGCGATAGTCCTGCTGCATCACTCCCGGGCGGCGCTGGGAGAGATCCCGGCAGCTGCCGACAGCACCACCGCCCCGGTCACTGCCGACCCCGCCACCGCCGACCCCGC
>JBOHGM010000049.1:27860-35435 GCA_050699435.1 Pseudonocardiaceae bacterium
GCCGACCCCGCCACCGCCGACCCCGCTGTCCAGGGCACGGCGGGCCCGGGCGCAGTGCCCGGACCCGGCGGCAACCGGCCCACTCCCCCGGCGTGGGACCCGCTCAGCACGGCGCCGTTCGCCTGGGACCTGCCGGAACCCACACCGGTGCCACCGCAGGCACCCCCGCCACGGAAGCCTCGATCCAAGGTCACTCCGATCACTCTGGGGCTCGCGCTGCTGGTGGGAGGTGTCGCGTCGGCGTTCTGGCCGGCACTGCCGCTCGCCCATATCGTCGCGCTCGTGCTCGGCGTGGTCGGGCTCGGTCTGGTGGTGGGTTCGCTGGTGCGAGGCGGCCGTGGGCTGATCGCGATCGCCGTCCCGCTGGCCCTGCTCACCTGGGTGCTGCACGCCGTCCCGGTCTCCGGCTTCCACATCGGCGAGGGCCGGTGGAGCCCGGTCAACCTCGCCCAGGTGCAGCCGCGCTACGACCTCACCATGGGCAATGGCCGACTGGACCTCACCGGGCTGCGGGTACCCGACGGTCAGACACTGTCCACCGCCGTCGCGGTGGGACTCGGGGAAGCCCGGGTCACGCTGCCCCGGGACATCGACGCCCAGGTGCGCTGCCGGGCACCGATCGGAGCGGTCGACTGCCTGGGCGTGACCAGCTCAGGCATCCCCGCCCGGGTGGACGAGCGGAACAACGGACCCGACGGCCCCGGGGGTGGCACGGTGATCCTCGACGTGTACGCCACCGTCGGCAACGTGGCCGTGGTGCGCGGATCATGAACAGGCGGGATCTGACCATGACTGACACCGAACCCGACCACACCGACGGCGAGGCTGGCGCCCCGGCCCCGCGGCGCGGGCCGGATCTGCTCACGCTGGCTGCCGGGCTCGGCGCACTCGGCATCTCGGTCAGCGCGCTGCTCGGCGGGTTCGGGTGGCTGCCCGGGGTGGACGCCCGGTGGGTGCTGGCCGCAGTGGCGATACTCGTCGGGCTGGTGCTGGTGATCGGCTCAATCCGCCCCCGCCGCAGCTGACTGGGTATCACTGGCCGTTGGGTTCGTCGCTCGCGCGGTCGGCCGGGATGAGGCGGGCAGCGTGTGCAGGCGTTCGCGTAGCTCGCGGGCTTCGCCGCCGGGGTCGGCTGCGGTGAAGAGGTCACGGTCGAGATCGCGCAGGCGTACCCGGAGGGTCTCGCGCAGGGCGGGGGCCGCGAGGGTGTCGAGGACATGGTGAGCCAGCGCGGTGGCATCGGACAGGCGCCCCCGGGCGGCCTCACTCCGGGCCTGGACCAGTACCGCAGCGGCCCAGCCGGGACGGCCGTGCGGGATGTACTGCTGGGACGCCTCGGCGTGGGCACGGGCTTGGGCGTGATCGCCGAGCAGGAGACTGGCTTCGGCAAGGTGAACGTGCAGCTCGGCGGTGTCGAAACCGAAGCGGCCGGGCTGATCGCCCTGCGGGTCGGCCGCCATCTCGTCCTGGGCCGCAGCCATGACGTCCTCGGCTTCGCTGCGGCGGGCGTCGCCGAATGCGGCCAGGGCGCGTAGCTCGCCCCAGGCGAGGATCTGCGCGCGGCGCAGAGGTGTCTCGGCGTACTCGCCGGCCTGACGGGCCAGGTCGAGCGCTTCGGGGTGGCGGCGTTGGGTGTGGGCGGTCATGGCCTGGGCGCCCAGGGACCAGCAGATCAGATCGCCGTGCCCGACGGCGGTGCCCAGCCGGGCGGCGGTACTGAAGTGGATCGCCGCCGCCGGGTAGTCACCGAGGTGGAAGGTGAGGTTGCCCACCAGCGCAGAGAGCCACCCAGCGAGCAGGCGTAGCTCGGCGCGACTGGCCTCGTCCTGGGGTTGGCGCAGCATCGCACCGATCAGGGAGCGGGTACGGTGCACTTCGCTGGCCAGCTGTGCGGGTGGGAACGCGGAGTAGCGCAACGCGTAGTAGGAGACGGCCCCGGTGAGGTGCTCGCGGGTCAGCGGCCCGCCGGCGGGGCCCTCGACTTCCAGAGCGAGCTCGATCGACTCCCGCAGGGCCGCCAGTGCGGCGTCATCGTGGGCCGTCATCGAGTACCCGTTCTGTGACGTGGCTCGGCCTCCATCGGCGGCAACGTAACGGCGATCCCTACGATCACCTGCGGCCGGGTCCAGCCGTTGGCCAGCTTCTAAAGATCAACTATGCCCCCTCGGGCTGGGCATGCTCACCAGGCAGCACCCGGTAGCCTGGCCTGGTAGCCCTGTCAAGCCCCAGGGAAGGTTCCGCCGTGCCAGACATGCCTACCGGCCAGTTGATCAAGCTGTACCGGATCGACCGCAAGAAGAGCACGACTAACGTCGCCACGCTCGCCGGTATCACTGTCCGTTACCTGGAGATGATCGAGGCTGGAACCAAGACGCCAACCCTGCACGTCCTGCGTCAGATAGCCAAGGTGCTCGGTGTCCGCACGTCGGCACTGCTCGGTGAAGCACCCAGTGAGCACCACGAGGGGCCGGTTAATCCCCGTCTAGCTGAGATCGAGCGGGCGCTGTTTACCTACCGCTCAGTGTCACTTTTAGATCGAGAAAACCAGACCGATCTAGCTGACGTGGATGGCCGGATCACAGCCGCCGAGGAAGTTTGGTATCTCGCACCTGAGTCATATGTCGTGCTGGAGTTGCTTCCCGGCCTGATCGTAGATACCGAGCGCGTAGTGCAGGAGCAAGGTGGCTCCCCGGAGAGCTGCAAGGTTGCCTACCGGCTCTACCGCCTGGTGCGCGGCGTGATGAAGCACGTCGGCAGGATTGATCTTTGTTCCATGCTTGCTGACCGTTGCATGCGCTACGCCGAGGAGAGCGAAGATCCACTCACTACAGCCGCAGGGTCGTGGACACTTGGCCAGGCTATGCTCTCTGATGATATGCCCCACGGTGCACTTGATGTTTCACTGGTAAGCGCTCAGCGGCTAGAGGCGTCACTATCTGACGGAACGCCTGAAGACTTTTCGGTTTATGGTGGACTTATTCAGATCGCCGCGATAGCTGCTACTCGTACAGGCGATCCTTGGCGTAGCCGTGACATGTTGAGAGACAAGGCTAAGCCTGCCGCTGAGCGTGTTGGTGAGGGCCACAACTACCACAACATCTTCTTCGGGCCAACCAACGTAGCTATCCACTCCGTGTCGGTAGAACTTGAAAATGGGGAACCAGGTGAAGCGCTGCGTCTGTCTAATGATGTGGATATAAGTAAAGTAGCCTCACGCGAACGCCAGTTTACTCATCTAATGCATGTTGCGCGATGCTATGAGTTCAAGTGCAACGACACTGCCGTACTTGTTCACCTTCAGATGGCAGAGAAGATCAGGCCCCAAGCCTTCCTCTACCGGAAGGAGCCGCGCCAGATGGTTGGCTCCCTTGTCCGGCGAGCCAAGCCGTCCTACGCTTCTGAGGTGCGGGAATTCGCCTCGCGCATCGGGATACTTGACTGATCAACGAACTCTCAGTTCGTAGGCTGTACCGAACTGGTGACTAGTGCGTTGCTGTTTCGGCTGTGATCATCCCCACGGCATTAGTCTGTGCCACGCCCCGCATAGCTGACCGGGGTAGCGGGTTGCAGAGGTGACGTCCCGACGGCCGTAATGCCCGTCACCCTTGCGACCCGCTCCATTTATCCCTTGGGGACGAGCGTGGCGCACCAACTAAATCCCACTCCGGGCAAGCTATCAAAATCTGAGTTTCTAACGGGAACCTACGTTATCTACAAGGCTCCTGGCGGGAGACGGGTGCGCGGTCAGGTTGTTGGTCCTGACCAAAACTATTTCCCATCACCGCTCTCGATATTCGTCGCCTTCCCTTCGGGTTTTACGCGCTTGCTACCAGTTGAAGAACTGGAACTTGCCGATGACGAATAGAAACGAGCTCTTGTGTGCATTGGGTGAGTTGAACGCGGTAACTGCCACGTTTAGTACCGACCTCTTTCGCCTCCTCGAACTAAATTCGATTGTTCCCGGATAGTGCAACCTGGACCAGGCCGCTCGGGCGCACTTCGCCGCCCGATACCAGCCGAGGTGTTACTGGAGCAGATGCGCGTTCGTCCGGCGCACCCGATCGGTCAGATCGCTGATCTCGACGACCTCACGCCCGGCCACACGCAGCAGTTCGGCTCCCTCACAGTCGACGAACAATGTCGGCTCACGCCAGGCGAACACGACCCGGGGGATTGCGGTGGCCAAGATCAGTTCGGTGCAGCTGCGGGGCCGGGAGGCGCGGGTACTGCAGGGCTCGAGCGAGCTGTAGAGGGTGGCCTGCGCCAGCCGCGGGTCGTCGGTGTCCAGCTTGGCCAGCGCGCCTTCCTCGGCGTGATCGCGCGGATCGCGCTCCCGGGAGAAGCCGGTAGCCAGAATCGTGCCGTCGGAGTCGGTGATGACTGCGCCCACGGAGAACGCGGTGGCCGAGCGCGGGCAGCGTTCGCCCAGCTCGATCGCCCACGTGAGCCGTTCCCGGTCCCGGTCGCTAACGATCATGCTGAGGCGGTCTGGTTCTGGTGTGGCCGGTAACGCAGCAGGACGATGTCGCCGATCTGGCGGGTCTCGACCAGCACCATCCGGTTCTGCGGAAACAACCCCGGCCCGACAAAGCGCGGCGCGCTGGGATTGCCGACGAAGAACGGGGCGATCACCAGGTGGATCTCGTCCACCACACCGGCGACGAGGAACTGAGTGTGCACCGCGGAGCCACCCTCCACCAGCAGCCGTTCGATCTTGCGATCAGCCAGATCGGCCAGCACCGTCTGCACGTCCAGCGGCTCTCCCGCGTCAACCACCGTGGCCGCCGCACCCAGGCGCTCAGACAGTTTCCTGACCACCGACGACGGAGTGTAGACCAACTTCTCAGTGTCCCCCGCCGTGAAGAACCGCGCCGTCGGGTCCACGTCACCGCTACCGGTGAGAGTCACCTTCACCGGATGCGCGGGCAACCCGCGACTTCGGCGCTGCTGCTGGCGCTCGAGCGAGCGAACCAGCAGCCGCGGGTCGTCCCGCCGGATCGTGTTGGCCCCGACCAGGATCGCGTCACAACCGGCACGCACCTCGTCGACCCGGTCGACGTCCGCCTCGTTGGACAGCAGCAACCGGGTGTCGGTCGCATCATCGATATAACCATCCACCGACACCGCCACCGACAACAGCACGTAAGGCCGAGAGATCACTATGCCACCCCGTCGCGCAGTCCTGGCCCGGCGGACGACGGTGCGCCCGCACCACCCGACGGGCCCACGGACCTCACGGCGGTCATGCCCTCGCTGCGCAGCCACACCCTGTCCAGTCGCCTACGGCGGTACCGCTGCAGGCAGCTACCTAAGACCTCCGGCGAGTAGACGTCGAGCACGTTGCCCCGCCAGCCATGGACCAGGACCGCGTGACAGTCCACCTCACTCCAGCCGTTGTCGACAGATACCCACACAACGCCGCCGCAGGCCAGGGCGCCCCGGATGTCCGCGAGCGTGGGCTCACGGTGCTCAGTCCGCATCCTGGCGCCGAATTCGCTCAGCTCATGCGCCACGCGGCACTCGTGGCGGTGCCGCTCCAGCCGAGCTGGTGTCCAGTACTCGTCCCACGACGAGTCCCACTCCTCGTGGTAGAAGCGCCTCAGGTAATCGGCGCCCTCCTGCAGGAACCGTTCAGGATCGTAGGCGCACACTACGTGCAAGGATAGGCCCTGCTGTAGCAGAAAACGTCTGACCCCGGCGCGCGACGCGCCACAGTCCGGCTCCCGACCCACCTCGCGATCGACCCACCGCGTGTCCACGGTATCGGTGAGCCCGAACACAAACAGAATGTTCGCAGCGACACAGGTCAGACATGAGTAATCATCCACCTGACGCACGTCCAACGGTCCTCGCCGGCGCACAACGACGACCTCCTTGCACGTGATGCGGGGAACGGGGCGATCAGCTGTGGACGCCGGATCTCAGTCGTCCGGCGTGGCATGCACGTTGCGGGCACCGACCACGCCGCGCAGCCCGGAGCAATTCACGCAGCCCAGGCAGCCTACGCAGTCGGCGCAGTTCACACAGCCAAGGCATCCGAGGCAGCGGGTGCAGTTCAAGCAGGCCAGACAGCCGATGCAGGCGCTGATCGCGATGGACAGCCAGGTCAAGATGCTACCGGCGACCGCGATGCTGCCGACGGTGAAAAGGCTCCCAGCCACTGCGACGCTGCCCGCGGTGCCAGCCGAGCCGGCCACCGCGACGCTGCCCGCGGTGGCCACTGAGCCGGACACTGCGACGCTGCCGGCCGTTGCCGCCGAGCCGATCACTCCGGCGGAGTGGGTGACGGACGTCGCGCCCACCACTCCGGCGGAGTGAGTGATGGATGTGGCGCCGATCACTCCCACGGAGTGGGCGACCGAGGTGGAACCGGCGACCCCGGTGCTGTCGGTCACCTCGGTGCTGGCCACCACGCCCTCGTCGGCGCGGACGAGTCTGCTGCCAAGCGGAGCGAGCACTGCAGTCACCGCGTCAGAATCCCAGCTACCCGGTCCGAGCGGAAGCCTCACATGCACGGGATGCACGACCACCCCCAGGACTTTCGATCTCGGCAGTACCGGCCTCGAAGTCGCAGGGCGGTAATGCTCACGTCTGGCACCACACCAAGCCACCTTGGGACTGGCTCCCCGTGCAGCCGGGACTGACGGCGGGATAGGGCACCATAAGAGTGCCAACACGGGAGGCGCGATGAGCAGCGGACTGGAGACCCGACCGGGTGCGACGACGATCGACCTCGATGACCTCGTCGAGCTAGCCTGGAGTGGCCGGATCCGGGTCCCGCACTTCCAGCGTGACTTCCGCTGGACCCGGGAGGACGTCATCCGGTTGTTCGACAGTATCGTCAAGCGGTACCCGGTCGGCAGCCTGCTGCTGTGGCGGCGTCCAGCGCCCGCGCAGCGGATCAGCCTGGGTGCGCTGTCGATCGACGCGCCCGCGGTGGACCAGGCCCTCTGGGTGGTTGATGGTCAGCAGCGCATCACCAGCCTGGCGAATGCCCTGCACGACGACGGCGCCTCCGATCCACGGTTCACGCTCGCCTACGACATCCGAGCTGGTCGGGTGGTGAGCCGACCAGCCATCGAGGATCCATACATTATCCCCCTGCCGGTGGTCTTCGATCTGGCCCGGGTATTGCAGTGGTTCGCCGCGCATCCCGAGGCTGCGGACTACCAAGGCACGGCGTTCGAGCTTGCCAAGAACCTGCGGCAATTCTCCGTCCCGGCCTATCAAGTGGTACAGGACGACATGGAGACGCTCCAGGACATCTTCGATCGGATGAACAACTACGGGAAGCGGCTGAGCCGGGCGGAGATATTCTCCGCGCTCAACGCCGGAAGCGAGGCCGATGCCGCAGGCAAGCTCGACCTGGAGCAGATCGCCGATCATGTAGATGGCGAGCTCGGATTCGGCCGGCTGGATGCGGACACCGTGCTCCGGGCAATTCTCGCGCGCCGCGGCGCGGACGTGCAGCGGGAGATCAGGCTCGAGTTCGACGACAATCGGCGCGCCGTGGCCGAGTTCCCGAACGAGGGCCGAGACGCCGCCTTTGAGTCCGGCGAGCAGGCGCTCTTCCGT
>JBOHGM010000050.1:0-35398 GCA_050699435.1 Pseudonocardiaceae bacterium
GGTATACCCTGCCACCGGCTGATGCGGCATCGGGCCGGACGCCAGAGGAGCGGGGATTCTCGCTTGTGTCTCTGGCATGGGTCCTTCGGACTGCTCTTGCGCCGATCGGCGAGATCCGGACAAAGCACGTCACCTGTGTACGTCGAACGACGCCGTCCGGCGGTGCCCGGCACCCAACGGAACTCGCAGTGGTGCTCGCCGGTCCGCTCGGTGAGGTTCCCGGCGGAACGTATACCTACGACATCGCCTCCCACACGCTCGTCGCCGAACGATCAGATGTTCATCGCACGTATGTGCGTGCGCTCGACGGCCACGAGTTCGGGCTCGTGGTGCGCACACGCGTCGAGCGCCCCATGTGGCGGTATCGTGATCTTCGGGCGCTGCGTCCGGTGCTCATCGACGCCGGACATGTTGTGGAGGTGGTTACGTTCCTGCTCGGCCAGGTGGGAGTCTCGACACGGGCGATCTCTCCGCCGATGGCCCCCGCTGGGGTGTCGTGGCTGGAGGAGCCGGAGGTGGTGCTGGTTCGGCCCTGGGTCGCCGGTGAGGACGAGCCACGAGGCCGAGCCGCCTCGCAGCAAGGACGTTCGCAGGTGCCCGAGAACGCCGATGCGTATCTCACGAATCCGGCCGTCGTCCTGCGCTTTGGCCAGGCAATGTATGCGAGTGCGTTGTGGCCGTCGGTCAAGGACACCCGGATCGATTTCACCGATTTTCTAATCCTCAATCACTGTCTTCCATCCTCGCGGAACGATCGTGACACGTCGGTGGCCGGGATATTGGCTGCGGTTCCGTCCGCCTCGGCCGCAGCCATCGAACGTCTTCGTGACGGCGCCGGCCTGCTGCCCGTGCGAGACGCGGAGGTGTTGTACGGCGGAGGTAACCTCTGGGTTCGCCATGAGTGGTACATGGCGCTGTTGGCTTACCTGGAGGCACTGAGCTACGGCGTCGAGAGGCCCGTGACGTCCCGCATCCATTCCGATTTCAGCTATATCGGGGACATCGGGGTAGTCACTCGCCGCCACACGTCACGTACGTTCTCGTCAGCTGCCTTGTCGTGGGCTCATGTCGACCAACTACTCCGTCGCGTGTTCGCGAATGTGTCACATCCGGGGCTGGACATCTCACTGGTCGCGTGGAACGTCCGTGGGCTCGACCTTGCGCTGTACCGTTGGCGAGGCGGGGAGTTGAGCAACATCGGTGAAGCGCCGATGCGCGACGCAGTTACTGCTAACTCGGCCGGTCAAACCGCAGTCTCGTCCGGCGCACTGGCGATGTGGGTTTCGATCATCACGGATGTGAGCCGTCCGGAACGCTACGTGATGGACCTGGTTGATCTCGGGAGACTCGGACAACGGATCTGCTTAGCGGCGACGGATCTGGACATGGCGGTCTTCTTGACGCCGGCGGTACACGACCGAGGCACCTGTTCGTTGCTCGATATCGGCGATGCGGATTGTCGACTGACGTATGTGTTCGGCCTTGGAGTCGATGCACCATCGACCACTTGAACCCCCAACAGGAAGACGCTCGGGCACCGGTGCGTGCGAGCCCGCGCGCACGTCGCGGACCATGTAACGTCTGGTTCACCGTGCGACCAGTTCGCAGACGAGATCGGCAAGCTCGTCGAGCTTCGAGTATCGGACCAGCCAAGAGTTCGACCGCTCCACCAGGCTCAAGAGCGTTTGCATGGCGTCTCCCATGGAGGCGCCCGCGTCCCTGTGATGCGGCAGCAGGACCCGGAGCGATTCGGGCCGCGAGAGTCGGCGCACGTCCGCAGCGCCCTCTGTCCAGCGTTCGAGGAACACGAGTCTGCTTACGTGCACAGGCTCACAACCGATCTTCACCCCGGTCTCGGTGATCGGGACTTGGACCTTTCGACCGTCGCGCCAGACGCCGACGGCGTGGGGAAACGGCTCGACCAATCTTGTACGGCAGTGTACGAAGGCGGTCTCGTCACACAGAACCTCTGCTCCGAGCCGCTTCGACAGGAGCAGCGCCGTTGTTGACTTGCCCGAGCCGCGATCTCCTGCGATCAGCACACCCTCGCCCGTCTCGGTGCGGACTGCCGCAGCGTGCAGCGCTGCGAATCGGTCCTTGAAGGGCCACACCCCGAGGGCGGGAACCGGCGGAAGCGTGGACGTCCAGTCGTGTCTGTGTGACCTCAACGTTTGCACCGAGACGCCCGCGAGCGGTGCGCCGGCCAGGCGGTCCGGCCTCGACCGGAAGAGATACCTGTCGGAGCCCTCCGTGTCACACCACACGATCACTTCAGGGCTGGAGGAGTGCGGCGACACCAGTGACGCAGAGTAAAACTCCCTGATCGGGTCAGCACACGGATCGTGTGTGCAGTGCACGTCGACTCTCACGCCGAGCAGACGAAGCGAGACGACCGTCTTCTCACCGTCGTCCGGCACGTCTTCCGCCTCGTGGCGGCCGCGCTTGAGTGCGTCGAGGACCACGCTCAGCGACCCCTTCGGCGGTGCTGACATCCGCAGCTTCTCTACAAGGCTGTCGTCAACGCGCACCAGGTACTCCGAACGCTCATCGAAGAAAAAGGTGCAACTGTCCAGTCGGTGAAACCGCCAGCCCCGCTCAACGCATGAGTGCCCCAATAACCCGTCAGTGCCCACGGGACCTCACGACGCTCTCGTGGTGACGAGATTGAGGATCCGGCCAGGCACGTAAATCGTTCGCGCGACCTGCCGGCCTTCGAGGACGCGCGTTACGGCGTCGAGCCTCAGCGCCATCTCTATCACCTCGGGCTCGCTCGCCTCGCGATCAACGGTTATCTCGCCGCGTGGCTTGTCGTCGACCGTCACCGGTATGACCACTTGGGCTCGCACGAGGGCCTCGGCGTCCGCTACTGGGAACGAGGTGTCTTCGATCGGATCAGTGTGACCGAGCTTTTCCCACAACTCCGAGGCGACGTGAGGCGCAAGCGGGAAGGTCATCCGAACAAGCACTTCGGCGACCTCACGCGGGCCAGTCGCCTTCTCCTTGACGTGCTGGACGAGTGCGTTGTTGAGCTCCATAAGTCTCGCGATAGCGACATTGAACCGCAGGTCGCTGAAGAGTCGGTTGACCTCGTCGACCGTATTATGCAGGAGGCGGTATAGCGGCTCCGTGGTCGCTAGCGGTGCGTCGGAAACTTGGGACTTGCCGCTCTGCTCGTCAACGATATTGCGCCACAGGCGCTGCAGGAAGCGATAGACGCCCACGATGTCGTCGGGCTGCCACGGGCGGTCCACATCAAGCGGCCCCATCGCCATTTCATACATTCGGAGCGTGTCCGCGCCGTACGAGTCGTAGATGTCATCGGGCGATACGGAGTTCTTTAGGCTCTTACCCATCTTGCCGAAGTGACGGCGAACCGGCTCTCCCCGATGCACGGGACCTTCAGCGGTCTCCTCGACCTCGGCCGCGGGTACGTACCGTCCGGCGGAATCCGTGAAGGCGTCTGCCAGAATATATCCTTGGTTGTAAAGACGCTGAAATGGTTCCTTGGTCGATACGTGGCCCAGGTCGTAGAGAATCTTGTGCCAGAAGCGCGCGTATAGCAGGTGCAGAACCCCGTGTTCCACACCACCGATGTAGAGGTCGACCCCTCCGATACGTTCCCCGCCGTCCGGGCTCCCCATCCAGAAGCCCTCGATCGCCGGATCCACGAACTGGCGGTCGTTCGTGGGGTCCAGGTAGCGAAGGTAGTACCAGCAGGAGCCCGCCCACTGCGGCATCGTGTTCGTCTCCCGCCGGTAGGTGCGAAGGCCGTAGCCGAGGTCGAGGTCCACTTTCTCGAAGCCCGGTGCTCTGGACAGTGGCCGTCGTGGCTCGTCTTCCTCGGTCGCCTGCGGCCGAAAGTCAGTCATCGGCGGAAGCTCTACCGGCAGCATGGACTCGGGCAGTGCGACGGGGAGACCCGTGTCGTCGAAGACGATGGGGAACGGCTCGCCCCAGTAACGCTGGCGCGAGAAGAGCCAGTCCCGGAGCTTGTACGACGTCCGCTGGCGGCCCCGGTCCGACGACTCCAGCCAACGAATCACGGTCTCCTTGGCCTCTGCTGTGCGCAGGCCGTCGAGAGACACGTCCGTGCCGCTAGAGTTGACGAGCGTACCGTCGTCCTCGAAAGCCTCTCCCCAGCTCGCCGGGTCCCCGGCACTCGCCCCTGCATGATCGAGCAACCACTGGTCATCCGGGCGGATAACCGGCAGCACCGGCAGACCGAGCGCGGTCGCGAGCTTGTAGTCCCGCTGGTCGTGAGCGGGAACCGCCATGACGGCTCCGCTGCCATAGCTGGGAAGCACGTAGTCGGCTATGAAGATCGGTATCCGGGAACCAGATACCGGGTTCACGGCGTAGGTCCCGAGAAAAACCGCCGACTTCGACGTCTGGGCCTGTCGCTGCCGGTCACTCAACGAAGTCATACGGCGGAGGTAGTCGTCCACCGCAGCCCTGGGAGAGTCCGGTGTTTCTTCCCCGGCGTCCCCGACAAGGGCAGCTCGACGCCATCCGTGGGGCGTGTCGGGCGGCCACTCGTCGGCCGTGAGCACGTCGACCAACGGATGCTCCGGGGCGAGGGCCATGAACGTAACACCGAAGAGCGTGTCCGGCCGCGTCGTATAAACCTGAATTCGGCACTCTTCGCTGTGCCGGTCGCGTGCACGGAAATATATGTCAGCGCCTTCACTCCGACCGATCCAGTTACGCTGCATCGTCTTCAATGAATCGGTCCAGTCCAGTGGCTCAAGGTCTTCCAGTAACCGGTCGGCGAAGGCGGTGATGCGTAGCATCCACTGCCGCATCCTCCGGCGATAAACCGGGTAGTTGCCGATCTCCGATCGGCCCCCGATGGTCACCTCCTCGTTGGCCAGGACTGTACCGAGGCCGGGACACCAGTTGACCGACGCTTCCTCAAGGTAAGCCAAGCGATACGAGTCCACAACCCTGCAACGGGTCACGTCGTCCAGGTCCCGCCAGGCCAGAGACTGGGGGTTCGACGGAGAAAGTGGTTCGCGGATACCCGCATCGAACTCCATGACCAAATCCTCAATCGGTCGTGCCGTCCCCGTCGTGGGATCGCACCAAGAGTTGAAGATCTTGAGGAAGATCCACTGCGTCCAGCGGTAATACGCCGGATCTGCGGTCGAGATTTCCCGGTGTGGATCGTGAGCGAGACCAAGGCGCTTAAGCTGTCGCCTCATGTTGTTGATGTTCTGACGGGTGGTCTCGGCCGGATGCCGCCCTGTGTCGATCGCGTACTGCTCAGCAGGAAGACCGAAGGCGTCAAATCCGAACGGGTGGAGGACCAGGTGACCCTTCATATGCATGAAGCGCGCGTACACGTCGGACGCGATGAATCCGAGAGGATGTCCTACATGCAGGCCTGCCCCGGACGGGTAAGGGAACATGTCGATTACATAGAACTTGCTGGCGCGGCTCCGCTCGACGCCGTCGGACAGCTCGCCCACCGGATTTGGAACGTTAAACGTGCCTCGCTCGGCCCACCTCCGCTGCCATTTCAGCTCGATGTGAACAGCAAGTTCCGCAGTGTAGCGGTACTGGTCAACCACGGTCGCGGTGCCTGCGTCAAAAGTCATGGGCTCGGTGTCTCCGAAGTGAGTTCTTCAAGCTGATGTTGTGACTGCCAGTGGTCTCGGTGGTCCAGGAACACCGACACGGAACAACGCATCCGCTCGGCGCTGGACGCGTCGAAGTCGCATGGACCGATCGAGTGGAACGTCGACGCGGGGAACATGACTGCTCTGTTCTCCCGGTACGGGACATATTCGCTCGCGTTGACCTGGTTTGCTTCAAAGTATTCTAACGTGTGCTGGCGACGGTTGGGCATACCTTCCGGTCGGGCAAGCGGAAAGAGCCGAAGGCCGCTCGTGCCTGGAGAACGATCCCATTCCTCCGGTGTCAGCCACAAAGTCCAAACGTAGGTGCCGATATCGGAGTGAACGAACTCCTCGAATGGCCGCTGATGCAGAAATGCCCACTCCTCACACACCTCAAGACCCGGACGAAAGCAATCGAGGATGTCGATCAAGCGACGTGTCACATCTCGTATGACCGCGGATTCGGGACCGGACAGGCACAGCACGAATCCTGGCTGGGCGCGGTAGTGCCATGCCCAAGACGACAGCAGCTCAGACCGCAGCTTGGCCAGCGCCGCTGGCTTGAGAGCATCGTCGAGAACGACGTGACGATTCGGCGCATCGGACGAGAACAACGGGGGAAGGACACGTTCCCAGTCCCGTTCGTGCAGAGCCCCGCTCATTGGTTCTGCCTCGGTGCTAGTTTGGGGAACAGAGTCGCGGTAGCCGTCGCATTCGTCATGGCCGCAGCTTCAAGCTCGCGCAACGTGGCGTCGGACGCTAGCCCCGCGTCAGGGGCGAACTCAAGGTGCCAGACTGGCTCGATGAAGCCGAGGTATTCGCGGGTGTCGAGCATGGCACCGTCCATGACGCGGTACGGCGTGCCGGGCGGCTCGCATACGACGTGGGCCACGCCTTGCCGGAGTTGGCGGATCAGCTCGGGACAGTAGCGAATCGAGAAGCGAAAGCAGCTCAGGTGCAGCGGCGCCCGACCCTCGACCCACGGCACTGCCCCCCCGCTGAGGAAATCGTAGTGATGTCCCGGTCGGCGAACCACGTAAGCTACTCCGTCGATGCCGAGGGCGCAGAGCTGGCATCGGCGCTCCCGGCTGCACATGCTCTCCATCTCGCGTTCGGTCGCGCACGGGTCGGACGGATCCTTCCCTGCGAACGGCATCGGCCATCCATCCGGCGTCCGCGGACGTGGCAGTGCAAGGGCATGAAGTGGTGCCGGCGGGCGACGTCGAGAAGCTACAAGCCGAGCCGTCTGTACGTCGCACCTGCTTTCCCAGTCGGGCGACCCGGCTCTCGGCTCCTGTCCCAGGGGTAGCTTGAGCTGGCCAGCGGCTGTCGGTGAGCCGGGTATCAGGCGCCGAGCCTCAGACGCGCAGCGAGCAGCGTTGAGCCACGCTGAGCGTCCCACCGCATGTTTCTCAGGGCTGTCGTTCACGGATACCGACTCTAGAGGATTGATTCATGATCTCCACGTCGTGCTCGGCGAGGTGATCGACAACGGCGTCGATGCGGGACCGCCGCATCACCATGAGTGGCGACGAGCGGGGGTGGTCGAAGACGTCGGTCTCCGACCATTCCTCCTGGGCGCTGCGGCAGCTGCACCACGGGCACGCGAAGTTGCAGAGGAAGGTGGGGCTCACCTCGACATGCAGCGGGGAGCCCTCGTGGTAGCGTCCGGCGAACGCTAGGCGGGCGCGGTCCTCCCAGAAGACCCACTGGCGGACTCCACCCGTTGCTGCTCGAACGTCTCCCCGATTGCGCCAGTGACCGGGCTGTTCCGGGAGCGGCCACACTCGCCGCGCCCGGAACTCAGCCGACGTCACCGTGTTGACCCTGGGGGCGCAGCGGCGCGAGAGTCTCTGCGCCTCTCAGGTACGGCCGAAGCAGCTCCGGGACACGCACCCGGCCATCGGGTTGTTACCCGTGTTCGACGATGGCCGCCTGGCTCCACAGTTCGTGGCGCCGGTGCGGGGGTGACACCGAGTGGGCGCAGCACAGCGAGGTGGACTCGGTCCTTCCCGCAGGCCCGGGCGCATCCTCCACGCGTATCTCGACTGTAGCGTCGTCAGCCGAGCCGGCCGCAGGTCAGTGGCCGGGCATCGGCGGGACCGCAGCCCCTGCGGCCCGAGGTGATATTATCGTTTGCTAGTGTATCTAGATATATTTAGCTTTACATTGGCGGTGCAGAGTGGGATACTCTGTGCATGAACATTTCTGAGGAAGATCGTGCTGTGCTTCGTGCGGCGCTCAGGTCGGAAGTGTATGACGGGTCGGTGTCGGCGCGGGCGCAGATAGTGCTCTGGTATGACGAGGGGTATCGGAAGGGTGAGATCGCCGCGATGTCGGGGGCGTCGCGGCCGACGGTGGATAAGTGGCTCGAGCGCTATGAGCAGTTCGGTATGGAAGGTTTGGTGAGCAGGACGACACCCCCGTCGGCGTTGGGGATCTCGCATTGGTCCTCGACGGAGATGGCCCAGTACATTAAGAAGACCGAGGGTGTGTATGTGGCGCAGACCTGGGTGTCGCGGCTGTGGCGAGAGCACGGCCTGGCGCCGTGGCAGCAGGGCACGTTCAAGATTTCGAAGGATCCACAGTTTGAGGACAAGGTCCGCGACGTCGTCGGTCTCTACGTGGACCCTCCGGAGGGGGAGGTGGTCGTGTCGGTGGACGCTAAGTCGGGTATCCAGGCGCTGGACCGCACGCAGCCGCTGCTGCCGATCGACTTCGGCAAGACCCAGAAACGCACTTTTGACTACGCGCGGATGGGGACCACGGATCTGTACGCCGCGCTGGATGTCCGGACGGGTAAGGTGATCTCGTCACTGTCACCGACGCACGCGACACCGGATTTTCTTCGGCTGATGAAGAAGGTCGTGGCGGCCTACCCGGGGCAGAAAGTTCATGTTATCCTCGATAATGCTTTCACGCATCTGTCGGCAGAGACCGAGAAATGGCTCGCCAAGCAGCAGCGAGTTGTCTTTCACTTCACCCCCCACGGGTGCGTCGTGGATGAATATGATTGAGATCTGGAACGGTATCCTCACCCGGAAGCTGATCCGGTGCGGCACGTTCAGCTCCGTCAAGGTTCTCAACAAGGAGATTGAGTCGTTCACCCAGAACTGGAACAGCGACTGTAAGCCCATCACATGGACAGCCACCGCAGACGAGATCATCGACAAGGTCCGCGCCATCACGTCCCGCATGGAGGCCCTCATGCGGGCCACCGAGATCGATGATGTAGCCTGCCAGGCAGCGTAAAGCTAAATATATCTAGATACACTAGTATCGCAGCGAAGGGTGCCGGTATGGGTGACGCAACGGCGGCGGCGGACAAGCTGGCGGACGCACTCGAGCGACTCTCCCGGGGCGAGACGCGCACCCGTCCCGTCTCGATAAGCCTGCCGGGTCCCCTCGCTGACGCCCTTGCCGACCTGTCCGAGGCCGGCGTCGTGCACAGCACCTCTTCGGCTGCCACCGAGGCGCTGACTCAATGGGCCTACAACCGGTTGTTGCGGCTGTCCCTGGACGAGATCTACGAAGACCATCCCGACCTGCGGCCGAGCTCGGATAACGTGCGCGCGCTGGTGGACCAGCTGGGGGTCAGCTTGCAGCGGTCTTCCGGTGAGGTTGCCTGAGCATGGACGCCGTTCTCGACAGTGGCGGCCTGATGTCATGGGCTCAGCGGCGCCCACCCCCTCATCTGCTCGAGCTGCTGGAAGTCGTGGCCGCATCGGGCGGGTCGGTCGTCGTGCCCACCGTGATTGTCGTCGAGTCGAGCACGGGCCGTCCGGGCACTGATTCCGCCGTGAACCACCGTCTACGTCGCGCACATCCTGACCCGTGCCTGCTCGACCGTGCCCGCCAGGCGGCTGCGCTGCGGTTCCGTTCGGCCCGCGACGTGTCCGCTGTCGACGCGGTGGTGGTCGCCACGGCAGTGAACCGACCCGGCGCCGCAGTCGTCACCAGCGACCCTGCCGATATCCGAGCGCTGCTGGCGGCTGCTGACCGGGACCAGCCGGTCATCGCCGTGTGACGGCCGGAGACCAGCGACCTCGCGCCGGACCCGCAGTGGGCCCCCGGTGTGCCAGCTATGCGGCAGAGGAGCCACGGTCCGCCTGCGCGCTCGCCCGGCCTTCCTCGCGTTGGTGGTGGTCAGCGAGCTGTTGCTGCGACGCATCGGGATGCTGGGCCCACCACTCGTTGGTCTCTTGGCAGAGCTGCCGGAAGTTCTCGTGATCGATCGCCGCGATGATCCACGAGTGCACCGATACACCGGTGACGTCGGCGCGTTGCTTGATCTGCGCGTGCGTGTCATCGGGCAGGTTCAGCCCCAAGGCGCTTCGACATGACGCCACGATAATGCCTCATGGTGTGGTGCGCTTGGACCGGCAGGTCAGACAGTGCAGGGCTCACGCTGCGTCGGGCACTTGGAACGAGGTGACGAGGGGAGTGGCGGTCACATGCTCCTGGGGGTCGTCGACCTCTTCGAGGTACAGCTCGACCGCTTCGGCGAGGTTGCTCAGGGCTTCGGGGATCGTGCGGCCTTGGCTGGCCACGTCGACCTCCAGGCACTGCGCCACGTACCAATCCTCTTCCTGGTGTACCGCGGCGGTGAGGTTCCGAGAGGTGCCCATGTATCTAGTGTGGCATCGTCGGGCAGCTCGTTGAACATGTTGCCGGAGTAGATCAGCACCTTCCGCCCCGGTCCGACCGGTCGGCGTGCCGGGCTGGTCGGCGGACCTGACGTGTGGGAGGTCATCGACACCCTGCTGATCGTCCGGGACGCCGAACCGGGGCTTGCTGACGACACGCTTGTTGCCGCGACGGGCGAAGCGACCGGGTTGCCGGAGCGCAAGGTCAGGACCGCGGTGCGCTACTACACCATGTATCGGGATGACATCGACGAGGGGATCACGGCGAACCGGCAGGCCGCGCGGGAGGCCGAGGCCGCGTGGCAGGCCGAACAGGATCTGCTGCGCGGAACTGATCGCGCCTCGTGACCGTTCGTCTGCTGCTGGACGAGATGTACCCGCCCACGCTCGCTGATGCCCTGCGTGACAAGGGCCACGACGTGATCGCGGTCGCCGCCTCGGTAGAACTCGCTGGCAGCGATGACGTCGCCGTCGTGGACGCTGTGACCGCGGACGGCCGGTGTCTGGTCACCGAGAACGTACGGGACTTCGCCGTATTGGTGCGCTACACCCGCCACGCCGGTGTTCTGCTCGTGCATGCCAGGCGGTGGCCACGCACCAGGGCGGGTCTGCACACGCTCGCCGACGCCCTGCACGACGCCCTGTCGGGTGACCGCCTGCCAGGTCCCGACGACATCCGCTGGCTCGTCTGAGTTCTCACTGGGAAGCAAACCGGTCGTTACGGCACAGTTCAGCGACCGTCTAGCACGCTTGCACCTTGCATGTCTACCTAAATAGACTTATTCTCATGGTGAACCGGAGGATGAAGCCCAACCAGGCGCTTCAACTCGTGCGCCGGGCGGCCCGAGGACACGGCATGAGCGTGGTCAAGTTGACCATCCAAGGCAAGTCCCAGGGCAAGGGCTCGCACACGATGTACGCCCTGGTGGACTCCAGCGGGCGTGAGGTCGCCAGGTTCGGCCTGACCGGACATGCCCGTGATCTGTCGTGGGGTGTGCTCCGGAAGTTGGAGGACGGGCTCACGCCGTGGCTCGGGGAGAAGTGGACGGAGAAGCGATGACCACCGCTTATGAGGTGTGGGTGACCCGGGAGGACAATCTGTGGGTCGCCGATGTGCGAGGCCTTCCGCCGCACCTGATCGGCGCCACCGATGTCGAGCACTTCGCTGACTTGGACGGGGAAGTACGGGACTTGATCGCCGGTCTGACCGACACCGACCCAGGCGACTTCGCGATCGACTGGCGCTATGAGGTCAACGGCGCGGATGTGACCGACAAGCTGGCCCGGTTCCTCGCCGTCGAAGCTGAGCTCCGTGAGCGACTGGCTGAGCGTGACGCTGCACGGATCGATGCGGTGCGGTTGCTCACCGCGGCCGGCTTGTCGCAGCGCGCCGTGGGAGACGTTCTCGGAGTTTCGCACCAGCGGGTGAACCAACTGGTTAACAGCTAACCACGCGGGGTGGGGTCGGACCGGGCAGCTACGGTTCGTCGCGTGATCGAACAGTCGGTGCTCGGCGTACCCGAGGAACGGGAGATCCGCGACGAGTTGCAGCGGCTCGTGCTGGCCGATCTGCACGGCCCGCTCGGCGGTGACGACGAGGAGTTCACCGGGGAGAACCCCATCGACCGCTACCCGCTGGGTCGCCTCGCACCCAGGGGCGAGGTGCTGGAGCCGGACGACCAGGACGACCTCGCCGCCGCCGACGCGGGCGATGCCAGCGAGGTCGATCCGGAGCCCAGCGCACCGAACGTGCCCAGCCTGAACCCGTCCGCACTGGGCTTCACCGCACACGTCGATGGCCAGGCATTCGAACTTCGCGTCACCGCCACGTGGGCGCGCTATGAGTTCACCCAGTCCGAACGAGAGGAAACGCTCGGCAAGCGGATGTGGCGGCGGGTGCACCAGGGCGGAACCGTCTCGCTGCGGCTCGCCGAGGGACCGCTCCCCCCGCAGGCCCCCGATCCCGAGCAGCCGGACGTCGTCGTCCGTGGCCGCGCCCGCAAGCACGAAGGCCACTGGCTGGTCTCGCTGTTCCTGGAGAACCGCCAGAGCCAGCCGAATCGCAAGCGGCATGCGCCGTCGTGGATCTTCCAGGCGGGGTTGTCCGTGACCGGCGGGGACGACCGGCCGGTGTTCCTCCCACGGCCCGAACGCCGCAGCGGCGGGGACCACGACGACGCGGCCGAACGGCAGCGGCTGGCCATGGCCTACCGGTTTCATCCCGAGTTCGCGGTCGGCAGCGGCGTCGCGGTGCACGCCGACATCGCCGAGGGCAACCCGTTGCGGGCCAAGCAGATCCACACCCGGACGGTGCCCTGCTATGAGATCCCGGCCACCGACGTGCCGAGCGCGGACACCGATCCGGACCTCGCCGAGCTTTCCGACCTGGAGTTGGAGATGAAGCGGCTGGCTGAGCTGGCCGAGACCTCGGCGCACTCGCTGGCCGCGGCGCTGCGCCCGCTGGTGGTCGGCTACCGCACGTGGATCGAGCACAGCACCGCCGACATCGAAGAGCAGGCCGAACACCTGGCCGACTACGCCGACCAGGCCCGCGACAACCTCGACGCCGCGGCCCGCGCCGCTGACCGCATCGAGGCCGGCATCGAGCTGCTGGCCCGCGACGACATCGCACGGCGGGCGTTCGGCTTCGCCAACCGGGCGATGTACCTGCAGCGTCTGCACACTCAGGTGGCCGCGAAACGCAGAGAGGACCCACAACGCGGACTGGACGAGACCGTGGCCGACGTCGACGCGGCGGGCAGCCAGCGGTGGCGGCCGTTCCAACTCGCCTTCGTGCTGCTGAACCTGCCGTCGCTGGCCGATCCCCGCCATCCCGAGCGATCCGAGGACAGCACGCAGGCGATCGCCGACCTGCTGTGGTTCCCCACCGGAGGCGGTAAGACCGAGGCGTACCTGGGGCTGACCGCGTTCACCATTGCGGTACGCCGGTTGCAACCGCGCTACGGCGATCTGGAGGCCGCTGCCGGGGTCGCGGTGCTGATGCGCTACACGCTGCGGTTGCTCACCATCCAGCAGTTCGAGCGTGCCGCGACGCTGATCTGCGCCGCTGAGGTATCGCGCCGCGCCGACCCGTCCATCTGGGGTGATCTGCCGTTCCGGATCGGGATGTGGGTCGGCGCCCGGGTCACCCCCAATACCACCGACAAGGCCGAGGAGTGGCTCAAGCAGCGCAGGCGCGCCCAGGGCCCGGTGGTCCGGGGACAGGGCTCGCCGCATCAGCTGTCCAGCTGCCCCTGGTGTGGCAGCAAGATCGACGCAGGCCGCGACATCGTGGTGCACAAGGCGTACCGGCGCACGCTGGTGCTGTGCCCGGACGTTTCGTGCCTCTTCGGGACGGTGCTGTTCGCCGACAACCAGCCGGATGCCGAGGAACGCAAGGGCCTGCCGGTGCTGGTCGTCGACGAGGAGATCTACCGGCATCCGCCGTCGCTGCTGATCGGCACGGTGGACAAGTTCGCCCAGCTGCCCTGGCAGGGTGAGACGACCACGCTGTTCGGCCGGGTCACTCGCCGGTGTGAACGGCACGGATTCGTCACCGACGACCTGGCGGCCAAGGACTGGGAGCACGAACGTCACCAGCCCAGCCCTGGCGCACCCGCCGCCCGGATCGTCGGAGTGTCCGCGCTGCGCCCGCCCGACCTGATCATCCAGGACGAGCTGCACCTGATCTCCGGTCCGCTGGGCTCGCTGGTCGGGCTCTACGAGGGGGCCGTCGACAAGCTCGCCACCTGGCGGGATTCGCAGACCGCGCGCAACGTCCGCCCCAAGGTCATCGCCTCGACCGCCACGGTCCGGCGGGCCAACCAGCAGATCGGCTCGCTGTTCAATCGCGCCACCGAGGTGTTCCCGCCGCCCGGCCTGTCCGCCGCCGACAGTTTCTTCGCCCGGCAGCGAGACACCGCCACCACCCCGGGCCGGCGCTACGTCGGCATCTGCGCGCACGGTGCCCGGATCAAGTCGACCCTGATCCGGGTGTACGTCTCGGTGCTCGGTGCCGCGCAGACACTGCATGAACGCTACGGCCGAAACCGCATCACCGACCCGTATATGACGCTGGTCGGGTACTTCAACAGTCTGCGTGATCTCGGTGGCATGCGGCGGCTCGCCGAGGACGACGTCAGCACGCGGCTGGCGCGAGCGGATGAGCGCGGCCTGGCCAGAAGGTACGAACCCGAGATCAGGGAGCTGACGTCGAGGCTGTCTTCCGAGCAGATCCGGCCGCTGCTCGACCTGCTCGCGGTGCCGTTCCCCCGTGGCGCGGGCAAAGACGCGCCACGCCCGGTCGACGTGCTGCTGGCGACCAACATGATCGCGGTCGGTGTCGACGTGTCCCGCCTCGGCGTCATGGTGGTCTGCAACCAGCCCAAGTCCACCGCGGAGTACATCCAAGCCACCAGCCGCGTCGGGCGCGCGGCGCCCGGGCTGGTGTTCACCGTGTACAACTGGGCCAGGCCACGGGACCTCTCGCACTACGAGAGCTTCGAGCACTTCCACGCGACGGTCTACCGGTACGTCGAGGCGCTGTCGGTGACCCCGTTCGCGGAGCGCGCGGTCGACCGGGGCCTCACCGGGGTGCTGGTCTCGCTGGTCCGGGAGCTCGACCCGGCCTACAACGGCAATCACCGTGCGCAGGACTTCAACAAGAACTCCCAGCTCGCCGATCACGTGGTTCGGTACCTCAAGCGCCGGGCTGAGGAGATCAGCGGTCGCGACACCAGCCGCCGGGTCGAGGACGAGCTGGAGAATCGGTTGGACAACTGGGACCAGCAGCGGTCAATAGCAGGCCGCAGGCTCGCGTACTCCCAGCCGTTGCGGGCCGACGACGTCGCCGGTCTGCTGCACAGCCCCACCGAAGGACCCTGGCGGCAGACGACCTGCCCGACCTCGCTGCGCGACGTCGAGCCCGGCATCCTGCTGCTCCTGCAACCCCCGGGCGGGTACCCAGCCAGCGAACCGCCATTTCGCCCACCAGCCCCCGCCGATACGGAAGGGCGCGCGTGATGTCGTCGGTGGAGCTGCACTCGCTGCGGGTCGGCGCCCTGCGACCGAACCAACTGCTGCACACCTACGGTGTCGGCGCCATGGCCGATCTGCCGAACCTCTCCGTGGTGATGCTGGGCCTGGACTTCTGGAACCTGGAGCGGTCGCGGACCGTGCCGGAGGAACGATTGCTCGCCGCGGTGCGAGCGAAGTTGGGCCGGCAGGTCGACGCGCTGCGCCTGCCGCCCTACCTGCCCGAGACGTTCGACCCGTTTGCCGAGTGGACCCGGGTGGGCGTGCCGGTCGGCCTGTTTCCCAGCTGGCTGCGGTGCTCGCGCTGCAACCGTCTCGGCCGAACCGATGCCGGCTTCTTCGAGCTGTTCAAGCACGCGGTCCAGCCGGACATGATCCGCTACGTACATCCGTGCTGGGGCCGGGGCGGTACCCAGCCGGCCGCGCTGCCCGCCCGTTTCGTGCTGGCCTGCGACGACGGGCATCTGGACGACTTCTCCTGGGAGTATTACGCACACCGCGGTGCCGAGCCGGAATCCGGACACTCACTCAAGATGATCGAACGAGGCAGCACCGGGGAAGCCGCCAACGTCTTCGTCTCGTGCGACGAATGCGGTGTGAGCAGGCCGATGTCGGAAGCCTTCGGCGAAGCAACGGAGCTGAGCCTGCCCGCCTGCCGCGGCAGGCACCCGCACCTGGGCACCTTCGAGCCGTGCGACCGGCCCACCCGGACCCTGGTGCTGGGCGCGACCAATAGCTGGTTCCCCCTGCAGCTGCGGGCGTTCACCTTGCCGCGGGACCGCAACCCGCTCGACCATCTGGTCGCCGAGTTCTGGCGGAACCTGGAGCCGCTGGCCAGCCTGCCGGAGCTGGCTGCCAAGCAGCTCATGCCGACCCAGATCTGCTGGCCGGAGCTGGAGCCGTACGGGCCCGACCGAGTGTGGCAAGCGATCCGATCGCGGGCCGTGGGCGGTGGACCTGCCCTGGAACGGCCTAGTGAGCTCGATCTGCTTGCGCCCGAGTGGACCGCGTTGACCAGCGACGCTCCCGTGAACCTGCCCGACTTCACCACCCATCACGAGCCGGTTCCGGCCAGCGCCCGGCCCTGGCTGCAGCGAGTCGTGCTGGTGTCTCGGCTGCGCGAGGTTGCCGCGCTCTACGGTTTCACCCGCATCGACGCTCCCGAATGGGAGGTGCAGGACACCCCGGACACCCGGCGGGCCCCGCTATCGGCCGTCGAGCCGACCTGGGTGCCCTGCGCCGAGATGCGAGGGGAGGGCGTGTTGCTGCGGTTCGACGAAGACCGGGTCGCCCGGTGGGAGCGCAGTGCCGCAGCGTGCCTGCGTGAGCAGCACCTGTTGATCCCGGCTCATCGAGCGTGGTGCGAACAGCGGCGGGCGGATGCCGGGCAGTGGCCGGGTCTTCGGTACGTCCTGCTGCACACCTTCGCCCACGCCCTCATCCGCGAGCTGGCGTTGGACTCCGGATACAGCGAGCGGGGATCGGCGAACGGATCTACGCCCGTGGCACGGACGCGCCGATGGCCGGGGTGCTGATCTACACGGCGGCTCCGGACAGCGAGGGCACGCTCGGCGGGCTCGTCTCGCTGGGTCGCACCGACCGGCTCTCCCAGCTCATCGACCGTGCGCTGGAGGCCGCCCGGTTGTGCAGCTCAGACCCGCTGTGCGCCGAACACGATCCGCGGATCCACGGCCGACTCTACGGTGCGGCCTGTCACGCCTGCCTGTTCGCCGCGGAGACCTCCTGTGAGCGGGGCAATCAATATCTGGATCGGGCGCTGCTCGTCGACACCCTGGCGACCACCGACTGCGGGTTCTTTGCGGCAGGGGACTAGCCGGCGTTCTCCCGCGGCGGCGGCGGGACGATCTCGATGCTGGACACCCGGCTGATCTCGAAGTAGCGGCCGGTGTGCCGCAACGGGCCGACCACCCGCAGCGGTCGCTGAGTGCCGTGCGCGGAGAGCGCGAGGTCGTACTCCCGGGACGCCAGTCGCATGGTTACCCGGCCTTCGTAGCGCTGGCCGTCCGCCTCCACCACACCCTCGACCTGCACCGTGCCCAACCGGTCCGTCGGGGTGCGGTGCAGGTCTACGACTCGCCCGACGACGGTCGCCGTCTCGGTGACGGGTAGCTCGCGCAGGTACTTGGCACCGGCCTTCAGCGCTGTGATCAAGGGCTGGTCGAATCGTATGATCGGGGTAGCCAGATCCACCGGCGACGCCGGAGCCCACGCGAACCGCAGGTCGAACGGACTTCGTCGCTGACCACCGATGTCCACCAGCGCCTGGCACAGATTCGCCGAAACCCCTTCGCCGACTCGCTCGGCGAACGCCGTGAGGTCGGTGTTCCGGGCGCTGTCGACGGCGGCGTCATGGGCGGCACTCGTTGCCTGGTAGAGGTGCAGCAGCACCTCGCGGGAGGACACCGGTGGCTCGATGCCGGGTGGTGGCAGCGGTGTCTCCACCCGCAGCACGTAGCTGCCCCTGCTGGTCTGCCCCAGCCGTACCTGGTCGAGAAATCCGCGTGCTTGCGGCGGCTTCTGGCCGGGCAGCACTGTCGGCCGTTCGGCGGACACCGCGGACGTGGCGGCCGCAAGGAACAGCTCACGCACTCCCCCGAGCGCGAGGTAGCCCTCGTGCAGCGGTATCGACCCACTGGGACCGTCCGGCATCGTCCGGATGTACTGCACGTCAAGTCTCGGAGACCGCAGGTCCTGCAGAACGTCCGCAGCAGGCCGCTGCTCGACCGTCGACAGCGTGTTCGCGAGGTCTGCCAGCCGGGTCGGGTAGTCCCGCAGCTCAGCGCTGACCGGCACCAGCACTTCGGCCTCGGTGCCGTTCACGGTCCGCGTCCAGATCGTCGCCTGACCGTAGGAGCCCGCCTCGCGCCAGCCGGATGCTCGAAGGTAGGCGACGATTCCGGCCGGATCGATTTCCGCCAATGCGTCGGCTGACATGCCCGTCGCCATCACGCCCCCGTCCGTGCCGAGCCAGTCGGCCTCATCAACGTGCGCAAGGCGTTCACGGTAAGCAGATTGCCGACCGGTACGTCCACGGGGACCTTCGCATCCGGCGCTCGGTCCACGGGCTGGCGATCCTGTAGCGACAGCCAGTAGGCGGCATGCTTCAGCTCCACCACGTCGTGGTGGGTTGTCGCGTAGTCAGCACAGTCATCAGGCACGATGACCAGCACGAGGAAGCGGGGCAGCGCGAAGTCCGGTCCGGCCAACTCATTGAAATGCCTCGCCTGCATCCGGTACTTCCAGTGCCCGTCCCTCCAGACAGCATTCCGCCGCGCCCAGGACTTGACCTGGACATCGACCTTGGGATGGCGTGTGCCGGCAATCACACCCTTGTGGCTGATCGTGAAGTCATCCCCGGTCACGTCGAGCTCCGCCCGGGCGACGACGAGGCCGGCCGCCGAGGCGAGCACTCGGACGAACGACTCGCCGAACAATCCCTGGTGCTGGTTCGGGTCCAACCCCAACCCCTTGCTCACCACTTCGATCCAGTCATGGTTGGCCAGACCGTATGTGATCTCAGCGAAGAGGGCACCCCCGGCCGGAATTCGGAGCTAACCCGTGGGGCACCGGCCGCGCGCGGTAGTGTGGCCGACGGGAGGAAGATCACATATGCGACGAAACCTTGTCCCATTCGGCGTGCTGGTCGTGCTGGCCGGTCTGACGCCGTTCTCGGCAGCGGCCCAGGAAGCGGATCCGGCGGTGGGGGGTTCGTTCGGCCCGCTGTTCCAGGAGCCGACCGGAATCGAGTGCACCTCGGCCCAGGACCCCGCGCCACGCTGCAAGCCGGGCGCGGTCACGCTGGCCAACCTGGTCAACGGTAAGCAGCTTTACTGGAACAGCCTCGAGGGCATGAACCAGGTGGACCTCAACGTGGTCGCCGAATACGGCCACGAGGCCGTCAACGGTCAGAGCCGGGTGCTCGACCTGACCGGTGACAGCCCGCGGTGGACGGTGCCGGAGCCTTTCGACGGCGGCGCGAACCCGCAGGGCAATGACGAGGACAACGAGTACCTGCCCGGGGTCCCGCACAACAACGCCCGCACGACCAACGACGGTGACCTGTTCTGCTCGGACGTCAACTTCCTCGCCGACGGCCGGCTCATCGCGGTCGGCGGCACCTCCTACTATCAGGAGCCCGGCGTCCCCGGTGACGAGGGCGTGGGGAAGTTCGGTGTGGTCGAGCTCAACGGGCTGCGCAACGCCCGGATCTTCGACCCGCAGACCCAGACCTGGGAGCAGAGCGGCGACATGGAGTTCGCCCGCTGGTACCCGTCGATGGTCACCCAGCCCGATGGGTCGCAGCTGACCTTCGGCGGCGTCGCCAAGCTGATCAAGCCGGTGTACCCGGAGCGCCCGCTGGATTCGGGCGCCAACGAGCGGCACGTGGAACGCTTCGACCCGGCGACCGGGCGCTGGAACACGCTGCCGGACAGCGCGAACAAGTCGCTGCCGCTGTACCCGCGGCTGCACCTGCTGCCCAATGGCAAGATCTTCTACAATGCGGCGGGCCAGGTCTTCAACCCGGCCGGACAGGCGTACGACGAGGCGCTGTGGAACTTCGCCAGCGTCTTCGACCCGGCGACCCAGACCTGGACGGACAAGGGCCTGCCGGACTTCGGCGGCGCGCCACTGGGCTTCCGCGGCTCGGGCTTCTCGGTGCTGCTGCCGCTGCGGCCCGATGCGGACGGCCGGTACACCCGGGCGAGCTTCCTGTCCGCCGGGGGCGTCTACGGGGTGAGCCCCGGCAGCTACCTGGCCACCGACACCTCGACGCTGACCAGCATCGACACCGCAAACGGTGACGCGATGACCAGTGCACAGACCGGCAGGCTCACCACCCCCCGGTGGTACGGCAACGGCACGATGCTGCCCACCGGCGAAGTGTTCGTCTCCAGCGGTGGCGACCGCGACCACGTGGTGGGCCCCGGCCTGGAGGCCCCGGTGCGCAGCACCGAGATCTACCACCCGGAGACCGGTGAGTGGACCGAGACGGCCGCGCAGACCCGCGGCCGGACCTACCACAACAGCGCTACGCTGCTGCCCGACGGCCGGGTGCTGGTCGGCGGGCACGCCCCGATCGGCACGGCATACGCCAAGCCGGACGACTCCGGCGAGCAGTTGCTCGGTCTGAGCAAGGCATACACCGACCCGACCTTCCAGATCTTCTCTCCGCCGTACCTGTTCTGGGGCGAGCGCCCGGTCATCACGGACGTGGATCCCGCGGTGCGGACGGGTCAGGTGCTCGACGTCGGGGTGGCGAACCCGCAGGACATCTCCAGCGTCCGGCTGCTGCGCAACACCTCGATCACGCACATCGTGGACGCCGACCAGCGCAACGTGGAACTGCGGATCGTGGGCCGGGACGCCGACTCGGTGCAGGTGCAGGTCCCGGGCAACACCGTGCTGCCGCCCGGCCCGTATCTGCTCTTCGTGCACCGCGACGCCGAGCGCGGTGAGATCCCCTCGGTGTCTCGCCAGGTCTCCGTTGACGCGGTTCGCTGACCGGATGCGCGGAGGGTTCGGCGGCGCGGTGGTCAGGGTCCTGGTGCTCTCGGCGCTCATCGTCGGGTCCGCGGCCGTTCCGGCCTGGGCGCATGGCGACGACCCGACGCTGGTGGCCCTGCTGACCGAGGTACGTCCGCAACTGCCGCCCGACGTGCTGGTTCAGGTCCGCACCGGGTTCAGCGAGCAGATGGTGGTCGCGAATCCCACCGACATCCCGCTGACCGTCCTGGACCCCGACGGCGTCGCGTTCCTGCGGATCTCGTCGGCAGGGGTCTTCGGCAACGTCACCGCCCGGTATCTCAATGCCACGGCGAACCCGCCGGACGCCCCTGCACCGCTTCCCGCGCAGGCGCAGCCTGGCACCGAACCGCGGTGGGTGCCACTGTCCCGAGGCGATGCGTGGGGCTGGTTCGAGCGCAGGCTGCACCCGTTCGTGCCCGGCGAGGAGCCGGGTAGCGGGTCCGCGCAGCGGCAGGTGCTGGCCTCCTGGCAGGTCGGCATGCGCTACGGGGACCTCCCGGTGACGGCGGTGGGGGTGCTGGAGCGGCGCCCGATCACCGGCACGTTCCGCGCCACCGCCGACCCGCGGGACGATCGGCTCGACGTCGCGGTGGGGCAGGGGCGGATTCCGGCGATCCAGCTCCAGGTCCCGCAAGGGAGGGCGGTCACGGTAGGCGGACTTGACGGCGTGCCGTTCCTGCGTATCGGCCCAGCCGGGGTCGCGGCCAACCCGGCGAGCGTGCACTACCAGGACAACCCACAGTTCCAGAGCCTGCCCACCGGTCCGGACGGTTGGGTGCGGGTCGCCGAGGCGCCACCGGTGACCTGGCTCGACTCCCGGCTGCGCTACCGCGCCGACCGGCCCCCGGACGACGTCGCGGCCGACAACCAGGTCGTGGAGCTGGCGCGCTGGCGCATCCCGGTGACCATTGACGGCGAGCAGCGGACGCTTACCGGCGGCGTCGAGTGGATCCCCGCCGCCGCGGTGGCTTCGATCGTCCGGGCCCCAGCCCCCGATTCCGGCTTCCCGTGGATTACGGTCGCGCTGGGGGCCGTGGCCGCCCTGCTTGTTGCCCTTATCGGTCTCCTCCTACGCACCCGGCCACCCGGGCGCTGACCTCCGCGCATTCAGCGGACTCAGCGGGTAATCAGGTCCCTGATACCCGGCTGAGATGTGGCAGGGGGGAGAGCAACGAGGCCCGCAACGACCGTCGATCGGCACGCCGTACCATCCTGCACGCACCTGGCAGGGAAACTGTCTATATGCGAGGGCTCCGCGTGTCTGTTCGCAACATGACGAGTCGCTGCGTTAAGGTGTAACGCATCCGGAACGACATCAACGAAGGAGATTCATCCATGGCGCAGAAGACCGTGGTCACGATGGTCGACGATCTCACCGGCGAGGAAGCTGAGAACATCAGTCCGGTCGAGTTCGCGCTCGATGGCGTGACCTACGAACTCGATCTCAGTGACGAGAACGCGGCAAAGCTGCGGGACGCCCTTGCGCAGTACACGGGAGCGGCGCGCAGGACCGGTGGTCGACGCCGTAGCCGTCGTGGATCGAGCCGGAGCACCGGGAGTACAAGCGGTGCCACCTACAACCGGGAGACCTTGAAGTCGATCCGGGAGTGGGCCAAGCAGCACGGCCACAGCGTCAGTGACCGCGGCCGACTGTCCGCCGAGGTGCTGGAAGCCTGGGAGAGCGCGCACGCTAGTTAGTCGAAGGCATGGCAAGATGAGGACAGGAGGGCCGGAAGCGGCTCGACACCTTGCTGCCGACGGTGCAGGGTGGATCCCACCCGGCCCTGGTCAATCATTCGCTGTCCTTATCAGACCCGTTCACTCCAAGAATCGGTACGGCCACCTGTGCGGCCGCGTCCCACTACGCCGCCAGTCGGCTGGCCAGGGGCGTGCATAAGACGCGGTTCCGGACGGCGCGCCGACGATCGACCTGGTGTCCCGTGATGTGCCTCCGCAGACTCAGCCATGATCGCCGTCTGGGATGCGATAACCGCGCCTGCGCGTATCGTTCGGCCCAGACGGCGATCACTGCTGGCGCTGCTCAATGTTCTCAGCCGCCAGCCGCTGCCGCTGAGGGATGACGGTGTACTTCGGGTCCTGGGCCGAGGCATTGCCCGCGGTGAAGATTCCCCAGCGGGTCGCGGCCGAGGCGGCGAGCAGCGCGGCGCCGGAGAGCCTGCTGACTACGCGGCTGCGCCGGCCGAGTAGTGCGCCGGCCGCCCCGGCTACCGAAAGCGCCTTGGCGGTGCGCATCAGCCCGCCGGATCGCCCTGTCCGGTAGGGCTCGGCGACCAGGCCGAGCCGGTGCTCCATCCGCTGCGCGGCGACCAGTTCGGTAGCTACCCCGAACGCCGCGAACGTCCTGGCCGGACCGGTCTCGTGCAGCGGCGCCGCGAGTAGGCCGAGGCCACCGGCGGCCTCGGCGGCCGAGCCGACGAACACGAACGGCATTTCCCGGTAGCCGTCGTGCCAGGCAGGCACCGCGGTATCACTGATCAACGCTGCCGTGTAGGCGGCTACGGCCGGGCCGAGCAGGGCGGCACCGGCGGTGGCCGTCGCACCGATCCGGGAAGCCCGGCCGCTCACCGCGCTGGCCCCGGCCACACCCGCCAGCGGTACGTAGCCGGCCAGCAGCCAGGAGCCGATGCTCATCGGCGAGCTCACCTTGACCACCCGCAGCATATGGAGGAACCGCGCCGGACGGCCGAGGTCGTGGATCAGCGCTGCCAGCGAGAGCAGGGCAGCGCCCCCCGCGCCGGTCTTGGCCACCGTGGCCAGCCCGGTCCGGCCGGTGGCCTGGGCACCGGCGCCCAGCAGCGAGGACGCTCCGGCCAGCCCGCCGAGGAACAGGTACCCGGCGATGTCTGTCGCCTGCCACACCGGGGACTTGATCACCGGCCGGCCGTAGTAGGAGCTGAACTCGGCGTCCGGCACTGCCTACCTCCTCAGGAACGCCTCAGGAACGCCACAGCCGCGCCACCGATCAAGGTCACCGCGGCGGCGGCGACATGGCGCCACATCGAGGGCAGGTCCCGGGTGGTGACCACCGGGTCGGGCGGCAGCCCGTAGACCTCGGGAGCGTCGAGCAGCAGGAAGAAGGCGCCGTCACCGCCCACCCCGTCGTCGGGGTCGGCGCCGTATAGCCGGGCATCGGACACTCCGGCGTCCTGCAGCTGTGCCACCCGCGCGCCGGCCCGTTCGCGGAGCTCGTCCAGCGGGCCGAATTGAATGGAGTCCGTCGGGCAGGCCTTGGCGCAGGCCGGCTCCATGCCTACCCCGAGCCGGTCGTAGCACAGGGTGCACTTCCATACCCGGCCGTCCTCCTTGCGCTGGTCGATCACCCCGTAGGGGCAGGCAGGAACGCAGTACCCGCAGCCGTTGCAGATGTCCTCCTGCACTACCACCGTGCCGAACTCGGTGCGGAACAGCGAGCCGGTCGGGCACACGTCCAGGCAGGCGGCGTGCGTGCAGTGCTTGCAGACATCGGAGGACATCAGCCAGCGCAGCTCCGCCTGCTCCGGCAGCGCCACCGGCTTGCGCTGTTCGATGAAGGCCACGTGCCGCCAGGTGTCCGCGCCCAGCCCGACGGTGTTGTCGTAGGACATCCCGGTGAGGCCGCCTGCTGGGTGCTCGCCTCCGCTCGCTGTGCCTGATTGCTCGGCTCCGCTCGAGGCAGGGATCGCGTTCCACTCCTTGCACGCCACCTCGCACGCTTTGCAGCCGATGCAGACCGAGGTATCGGTGAAGAACCCCATCCGCGGCGGGTGGTCGACATAGCCGCTGCGCGCGGCGGGGTCGATGTCGGTCATCTCACACCTCCGTCCCGGTCCGCTCGGTGATCCCGGCCCTTCGCTGGTAGTCCCGGACGAGCTCAACCCGGGCCCGCCCCCGAGGCCGTCGGCCTGGCCGGATGTCGCAGGCCAGCGCTTTCACCTCCTGGATGTGCACGTTCGGATCCAGCGCCATCGATGCCAGCTCGTTGGCCGAGTCGCCGGTGGAAAGCCCGTTGGGACCCCAGTGGTACGGCAGACCGACCTGGTGCAGCCGGCGCCCCTGCACGGTCAGCGGGGTGATCCGCTCGGTGACCAGAACCCGGGCCTCGATGGCGTTGCGCGCGGTCACCACGGTCGCCCAGCCCAGGTGCTCGAGTCCCCGCTCGGCGGCCAGCGCTGGGGACACCTCGCAGAACATCTCGGGTTGCAGCTCCGAGAGGTAGGGCAGCCAGCGGCTCATGCCCCCCGCGGTGTGGTGCTCGGTGAGCCGGTAGGTGGTTGCCACGAACGGGAAGACCTCAGCGCCCGGCTCCGCGTCGCTGGGTTGCAGCCGGTTCTTCGGGTGCACCAGTGAGGTCACCTGGCGGACCGGGTTGCGCTGCTGGCCGTAGAGCAGGTTCGACACCGGCGACTCCTGCGGCTCGTAGTGTGCGGGCAGTGGTCCGTCGGTCAACCCGGCCGGCGCGTACAGCCAGGCCTTGCCGTCAGCCTGCATGATGAACGCGTCGGTCCCGGACAGCGCCGCGACACCCGTAGCGTCCGGCGCGGGTCGATGGTCCGGGGCCGTGCTGGGGGAGAAGTCGGGCACGTCGTGGCCGGTCCAGCGCGCGTTGTCGCGGTCCCACCAGATGTAGGCCTTGCGCTCGCTCCACGGCCGCCCCGCCGGATCCGCCGAGGCACGGTTGTAGAGGATGCGCCGGTTGGCCGGCCAGGCCCAGCCCCATTCGGGCGCGACCCAGCTCTGCTCGCCCCCGGGTTTGCGGCGGGCGGCCTGGTTGACCCCCTCGGCGTAGACCCCGCAGTAGATCCAGCAGCCGCACGCGGTCGAGCCGTCCGGCTTGAGCTGCTGAGACGACGACAGTGGCTGCCCTTCGGCGTCCCAGCCGTTGATCTCGGCGAGCACCGCCTCGGCATCGGGCTCGGCGATCTCGGGGCGGGTGGGAGAGCTCTTGGTCGGGTAGTCCCAGGTCAGGTCGAGGACGGGCCGGTCCCTCTCCCGCTCCTCGGTTCCGGCGGACTCGGCGCGGGCGGCCAGCTTCTCCCGGATGATCCTGCCCAGGTGGTAGATGAACCACAGGTCGCTGCGGGCCTCGCCCGCCGGCTCGACGGCCTGCTCGTGCCACTGCAGCATCCGCTGGGTGTTGGTGAAGCTGCCGTCCTTCTCGGTGTGCGCCGCAGCGGGCAGGAAGAACACCTCGGTCCCGATGTCCTCGGTGCGCAGCTCACCGGTCTCGATCTCCGGGCCGTCCTGCCACCAGGTGGCGCTCTCGATCAATGAGAAGTCGCGGACCACGAGCCAGTCCAGATTGGCCATCCCGAGGCGCTGCATCGTGGCGTTGGCCGAGCCCACCGCCGGGTTCTCGCCGAGCAGGAAGTAGCCCTTGCAGTTCCCGGCCAGCTGCGCCATCACCGTCTCGTAGGTGCTGTGGCTGCCGGTCAGCCGGGGCAGGTAGTCGAAGCAGAAACCGTTGTCCGGGGTGGCTGCGGGGCCCCACCAGGCCTTGAGCAGGCTGACCAGATAGGAGCCCAGCTCCGACCAGTGCCCCTTGTTCGCCTTCTCCGCCTCGACGAAGGAGTCGAGGTCCTGGGCGGACTGTGCGTGCGGCATCGAGATGTAGCCGGGCAGCAGGTTGAACAGCGTCGGAATGTCCGTACTGCCCTGGATGCTGGCGTGCCCGCGCAGCGCGAGGATCCCCCCGCCGGGCCGCCCGATGTTGCCGAGCAGTGCCTGCAGGATCGCCGCGGTACGGATGTACTGCACCCCGACGGTGTGCTGGGTCCAGCCGACCGAGTAGGCGAAGGCGGTGGTGCGATCCCGGCCGGAGTTCTCGGTGAGCAGCTCGCACACCCGGTGGAACTTGTCCTGCGGGATACCGCAGATCTGCTCGACCAGCTCCGGGGTGTAGCGGGCGAAGTGCCGCGTGAGGATCTGGAAGACGGTCCGCGGATGCTGCAATGTCTCGTCGGTGCGGAGCTGTCCGCTGATCCCGGCGCCGCCCGAACCGTGGGACTCGCCGCGAGCGGCTTCGGGTATCGAGGAACTCGTCCTGCGTTCGGCGGCCACCTGCTCGCGGTGGCCGGCGGCGGCCTGAATCGTGGTGCCCTCGTACCGCCAGGTGGAGAAGTCGTAGGTGCGCTGCTCGCGGTCCAGCCCGGAGAAGACGCCGTCGAGGTCCTCGGTATCCGCGTAGTTCTCGGAGACGATGGTGGCCGCGTTCGTGTAGGCAATAACGTACTCGCGGAAGTACTTCTCGTTGCTCAGCACGTAGTTGATGATCCCGCCCAGAAAGGCGATGTCGGTACCGGCCCGCAGCGGGACGTGCAGATCGGCCAGCGCGCTGGTCCTGGTGAACCGGGGGTCGACGTGGATGAGTGTGGCGCCCCGCGCCTTCGCCTCCATCACCCACTGGAAGCCGACCGGATGGCACTCGGCCATGTTCGACCCCTCGATGAGGATGCAGTCGGAGTTCTGCAGGTCCTGCTGGAACGTGGTGGCGCCGCCGCGGCCGAACGAGGTCCCCAGACCGGGGACGGTGGAGGAGTGTCAAATCCGCGCCTGGTTCTCGATCTGAATGGCGCCCAGCGCGGTGAACAGCTTCTTGATGAGGTAGTTCTCCTCGTTGTCCAGGGTCGCCCCGCCGAGGCTGGCGAACCCGAGGGTGCGCCGGGTCCGCTTGCCTTCGGACTCCCACTCCCAGAACTGCCGCCTGGTCTCGATCACCCGGTCGGCGATCATGTCCATCGCCCGGTCGAGGTCGAGGCGCTCCCATTCGGTGCCGTGCGGACGCCGGTAGAGCACCTGGTGCAACCGGCCCGCTCCGGTGGTGAGCTGCAGGCTCGCCGCACCCTTGGGGCACAGCCGGCCGCGGCTGACCGGGGAATCCGGGTCACCCTCGATCTGAGTGACCTGTCCGTCCTGCACGTAGACGTTCTGGGCGCAGCCGACGGCGCAGTACGGGCAGACCGACTTGGCCACCCGGGTGGCGGTCTGCACCCGCGGGACGAGGGTCTGGCTGCGGTGGCTCTTGACCGCCGCGCCCCGCCCGGACGGGTCAGCGCCGGTCAGTTGCCGATACACCGGCCAGTTCCCCAGCCACCTCGCTATCCCCATCGGCGCTCCTTCGTCCTTCCCGCCTGGTCAGCCACTGCTGCCGTGGCCTGCGCTACCCGGCGTGGGCGGCAGGCACACTCGGCAGCTGGATGCGGTGGGTGCCGGTGTAAACGTTCATCGAGGGACCGCGCAGGAACCCGACCAGAGTCATCCCGGCCTCGTGGGCGAGGTCGACGGCCAACGAGGACGGCGCCGAGACGGCGGCCAGCACCGGTATCCCAGCCATCACAGCCTTCTGGGTGAGCTCGAAGGAAGCCCGGCCGGACACCAGGAGAATCTCGCCGGTCAGCGGCACCCGGCCCTGCATGAGCGCGTTGCCGATCACCTTGTCGACCGCGTTGTGCCGCCCGATGTCCTCGCGCACGGCCAGCAGCGCACCGGTGGCGTCGAAGAGCCCGGCTGCGTGCAGCCCACCGGTCGAGGCGAAAACCCGCTGCGCGGCCCGCAGCGCGTCCGGCAGGCCGGCGAGCAGCTCCGCGGACAGCCGCACCGGGTCGTCCCGGGGCGGAAACCGGGTCCGCAACCGCACCGCGTCGAGCGATGTCTTGCCGCAGATGCCGCACGACGAGGTCGTGTAGAAGCTGCGCTGCACCTCGGCCGCGGGCGCCGGCACGCCGGGCGCCAGCGCCACGTCGAGCACGTTGTAGGTGTTGCGACCCTGACCGTCGATCGAGCCGCAGTACCGGGCCGTGCGGATGTCGGCCGCCGCGCCGATGACCCCCTCGGTCAGCAGGAAGCCGTGCGCGAGCTCGACGTCGTGGCCCGGCGTGCGCATGGTGACCGCCAGCGCGCGCCCGCCCACCCGCAGTTCGAGCGGTTCTTCCACGACCAGGCTGTCGGGCCACTGCCCGGCACCGGAGGCCGAGACCCGCAAAACGGCCCGATGGGCGGTCACCCGGCCCATCGTCGCCCGCCGGCAAGAGTCAGCGCCATAGTGCTGTCCTACCACGACCGGGCACCACACCCCTCGGTTCCTCGCGCGCGAGACGGGCTGGCGTGCCTGGTTGCTCGATCAGTGGACCTCGTAGCCTGGCAGCGTGAACGCTCAGGACGCTGAGGAAGCCGGCGCGATCGGCGCGCGGTTGCGGATGATCCGCAAACGTCGCGGGCTGGGCCTGAAGATCACGGCTGACTTCGCCGGGATCAGCAAGCCCTATATGTCCATGCTGGAACGTGGCGAGCGCGCCCGGGACGCGGCTGCGGGACGGCCGGTGGCCCGCCGGCACGCTGGTGCTGACCCCGCACGGGGTGCGGGCCCGGGTGCTGAACCACGACCTTCGGTCCGATGCGGTGTTCGTCCAGCCGACCGGGCGACCTGAGCGGCCCTGGCAACTGTGGAGCAGCAGCGAGTTGACGGCGTTCCCGGACGGTGTCGAGTGACCCGGCTGACCGAATCACCCGGGTCCGGCGCTGGGGCCCGCTGCGGCGCCGAGGTACTCGCCGCAAGCCGGACTGAACCCGAGCGCCGCCACTGCCAGGCCTGCGCCCGAGGGAGGACCGGCGGTGACAGTTGCCTGTCCTGGCGACCAGCCGGACCCCATTCCCCGGTCTCACCGACTCACAACTCGCCGTGCTGCTGCGGCAGACGCGGTGGGCGATCGACGACGCGGCTTATGACTTGCCGACGGGCCACCCCCGGGCGGCGCGAGGAGCTCGCCGGGGCTTTGGAGGCCCTGGCGGCCCTCGTGCGCGCCTCGGCGAGACAGTCATCCAGCGCCACCGCCACCGGGACCCCATCGTCTTGTGCGGTGCCGAGGTGACCGACCCGGACCCCTACGACCCGGACCAGGACTGCCCGGGCTGCGGGGACTGTCTGCGCTACTGCCCGCACTGCGTGCGGGTCGCGGCCACGACGGTGGCAGACAGCACCCAAGACCCCGGCCGGCCGCCGGTTTGAGCCGGAAGCGCTCCTGCCGTCGCCGCTTCCGCCCGGTGCTCCCGGCGGCCGGTCGGCCTGTGGTGCCGTCAGATGCGGTCACGGTTGCCCGGAACGGACACGTCCGGTTTCAGGAAGGCGTCCTCCGCGGTGGTCTTGCGGCGGCGCCGTCGCGGTGCGGGCGGCTCCGGTTCGGGCTCGGGCTCGCCGGGCTCGAGGAGTCGGACCGCACGCCCGGCGGTGGGCCAGCCGAGTGGCTGCGGCGTCGTCGAGCTCCAGGACATGCCCAGGCCGGCCGGTGGTTCCGCTGCGGTGGCGGTAGGCCACCCGTAGATGCACCCGGGTCAGCAGCTGGCCCCGGCGCCGGTGACCAGCTACAGGTGCGCCGGGCGGCCGATGGCCAGATCCGCCCGGCCCCACATCCGCACCTTGCGTCCGAGGTTCTCGAAGGAGTCCCCGGCCTCCTGGGAGATCTCTACCCGGAACGCGCTGCGGTGAACGTCAGGCTCATGATAGCCGGTGGGTTGCCCTGCCCGCGATGAGGTTGGTGAGCGCTCCTTGACACAGGGAATAGACGGTTCGGTTGATCGCGGGCACGGGCAGCAGCCCACGCTCGTAGAGATGTTCCAGGCCAGCCACTCCGCACGTGGTCTGCTCAGTGATAAAACACACGCTGTCGAAGTAGGCGGGATCGTTGCGCGTCGCAAGGTGGCTTGTGATATCGACTCCATCATCGATGACTTGGATGTCCTCGCCGGTTCTCCCGGAAAAGTCCCGAGCGCGATCCATCGCCTCGAAATACTCGGCCGTCGACATATTGGATCGTGCGAAAACCGGGATTCCGTCAGCCGCGAGATAGTCCACCACATCGTCATCGGAGGCGAACTGGTTGTCACTACACCAACGGATATTTGCGCCGAGTTCCGCCAGCGTGCGGACGAACGCCCCGGTTTCCGGTGTGACGGTAACGCATCCGAGAATGTTCAGCGCGGCTAATTCTCCGAACTCTTCGTGACGTGCCGTGATCGTGCGCAGCCCGGGCATATCGCGCAAGGCCAGCGACACCTTCCGCTCCCCCCGGTACGCGGACACGTCATACGTCCTCTATGAGGGGATCGGTGGTGTTGCCAATCAGCAGGTCACGGCTTCGATCCAACCCGATCGACAACAACAGTGTCGGCAACCGGGGACCAGTTTCGCTACCGCAGAGCAGCCGGTACACGGCCTTGAAGAAGGTTCGTTGTGCCTTCTTCAACTCCGGACTGGGCGCGGCATCCCATGGCAGGCCGAGCAGTACCTTGGGCACGCCGTAGACCAGCCCGGTCAACCTGTCCAGGGTCCAGGCGTCGGCAAGGCGAGCGGCCAGTAGGTGGATGCCATGCTGGGTGACCTCGTCTAACGCCCGCCACATGTCGGAACTGAACTCACTGACAATTCTTGTTCGCTCTTCGGGTGCCAGTAGGCGGGTGGCCCAGTTGATCGCGCAACCGAGCCGGGGCTCAAGTTCGCGCAGCAACTGATTGGCCGCAGGAACGCCATGATGGTCGTCGAGGTGGTCGGCCACGATTCGGGCGATCTGGTCAGTGTTCGCCTGGGTGATGTCGGCGGCCGAAGCTAGCAGTCGAAACGACACGGGACGCGGGCTGGTCACGACGTCCCCCACCGAGGTGGACAGACACAGCGACCGGATATCTGCGTCGACCGGGTCGGCCTCGGCGCCATCAGTAGCCGACAGGAACTGATCCCACTCGTCGTAGAGCCGTTGGACAGCTTGTGGGCCAAGGTCGATGGAAAACGACTGCGACGGGTTTCGACGCGCGTACAGCCAGCGCACGATCGCTGGTTCGAGCACATCCAACGCCGTGGACGGAATTGCCGCCCCGCCGACTGAGCCGGACATCTTGCCGCTCGCGCCGGCCATCCCGACGAACGAGTACACGACCGACGATGGCGCCGAGGCGTCATACAGGCTCTTCACCAATTCGCGGCCCACAGTGAAACTGCCGGTTGGCGCGTGGTGATCCTCTCCGGCAGGCTCGAAGGCGACGCCCTCGTGTGCCCAGCGCATCGGCCAGTCGACTTTCCACACCAGCTTGCCGCTGATCGGCGCGGCGTCCGCCAGGCTCATCGTCCCCACGTGGCCGCAGCGGCAGGAGTAGCACACCATCTCCGCCGCGTACGACACGACAACCGTGGTGTCCCTACCGCAGGTCTCGCAGTATGGACGGAATGGAAAATACGCTGCGCGCCGCTGCTCGATAGGCTTGTCGTGCCGACCAGGGGTCTGCTGGGCTGATAAGATGTCGAACACCGTCTCACGGTAGTCCATTGCCCGCCGAATCGCCGCGTTGTAGACACCGCTGGGATACAGGTCCGACTGCCTGACCTGCCGCATCTCGATGCCCAGCATGGAAAGCGCGGACGCGAACTCCGCAATGAAATGCTCGGCGAACGACTGCCGCTCACCCCACGGATCAGGAACCGCCGACAATGGCGATCCCACATACTCCTCGAACGCGGAATCCACCCCGGCAGGCACCTTCCGCAACCGGTCGTAATCGTCCCAGGAATGCAGGTGGACGACGGCATTACCACGCCTCCGCAACGCTTCCGCCACCAGATGCGTGGTGAACACCTCGCGAAGATTGCCCATATGGATCGGGCCGGACGGAGAAATACCGGACACGCACACCACCTTGCGTCCCATCGCCGCAGGCGCTTGCTGCTCGACCTCGTCGGCGAGCCGATCCATCCAACTCATGCCTGCGTCCTTCTCTTCACATAATGCCCGGATCAACAAGTCGTCCCAGGACGTGGATGAACGCCCTTCCGTGCAGAAAGAGTAGCGGGCACGAGGCAGACGTCGGTTGTGCAGGGCGACGCGGATGCTCCATCGCGAAGGATCTGGCCCGGATGGCCCGGCAGGTGGCGGCGTGGAGAACCTCGCCGCGGTGATCGTCCGCACCCGGCAGGCCGGGCCACCGCCGGCCTGAGTAGCCGCCCGCGGCGCACGGAACGGCCCGGCCGGGGGTGATTCCTCTTGCCGAGCCGTTCGCTGTCCTACAGCGGAGCGCCGGTATGCCCGTTTCGCCACTACCGCTGATCTTGTGGAAAGGGCCCTGACCAGCGGCGACACTGCGCCGAGGTGGGGCGAAGCCGCAGGTCACGACTCCCCGCGCCTGGGTGAAGCAGATCCGCTACGCCCGGGACAAGTCGCTCCGCTGGCAGATCGAACACCTAGGCCACCGGGTCACGACCCGGTGTGCAGCCCCGAGGCTTTAGCCCCGAGGGTCCAATCGTGTGCGGCACACGCTGTCAACGCCCGGCCAGGATGCGAAAGGTCCGCCATGCCCGCTCGGCCTGCCGTTCGCTGTTCTTTCTCGAACTTCCGGGGCGTCCTTTCCAAGACACCCCGTCAGGCCAGGGTCATGGCAACCTGCCGGGCTTGCCGGGCGAGATCGGCGTAGTCGCTGCCACGGCGGGCCTCCAGCGCCTCAGCCAGCGGCGGGAGCCATATCTGCCGGGCAACTCCTGAGCGTGTCTGAGTGGTCGCCTTGATTGCCGACTCGGCCAGCCCCAGTGCCCCCGGATCGCCGCTCAGCACATGCAGCCTGGCCCGGGTGAGGTCAGCGACCACACCCCCCCGTCGGAGGGAACCGAAGGTGGTCACCGCATGCGTCGCGGCCGTTTCCGCGGCGTCGAGCTGCCCGCAGTGCAGCCAGGTCAGCGCGCTGGTCAGGTGCATGTCCGCTGCGGCGAACGTGTCGGGTGGCACCCACCCGTCCCGCGCCTTGGCCAGGTCGTCACGGGCGCGGGCCAGCACGGACTGCGATTGGTCCAGCATGGACAGCGCGCACGCACTCTCTGCGTGGCACCGCGACTGCAACACGGGCACCCGGGGATCGTCACGTGCGGGCGTCGGGGTTGTCGAAGCGGCGGGTGAAGTAGTCCGAGCCGAGGTCGCGGTATGCGGTGGTCTCGGCAAGCACATGCCAAATGATCACGATCAGGGTGTGAGCGGTGGCGAGGACGGCCTTTCGGCCGCCCTTCTTGCCGAATCGGCGGTGGAAGCGGCGGAATTGGGCGCCGAGGTACTAAGGAGAATGAAAGTTTCCGGACTTGCTTTTGTCTCGTGGGATCATGCGTGGATGTAGCCCAGCTTCGGGTCTGCAAAGAATCCGCGAACAATTCCGGGATACTTCTTGAGGCGTTCCAGAGCGTCGAGGGCGTCTGCCTTCAACTCGTCTCTGGTCAGTGGCACAGCCCGCGCGATGCGGTCGTGCTTGACATTCTTGTTGACCCATTCATCGGGGTTCAGCTCGGGAGAATAGGGTGGAAGTAAGAACAGCTCGAGTTTGCCCTCCGTGCTGGCGACGTACTCGGTGACGATGTTCGCCTTGTGCACGGATGAGCCATCGACCACCAGGAAGACGGGGGTGGTGAAATCGTGGATGAGGCTTTTGAGGAACTCGATGAACCGCTCGGCGTTCATCGGCCCTTCGTGGACCTGGAAACTCAACTCCCCCCCGCTGCCCGATCGCCGAGACCATCTTGACCGCCTGGCGGACCGCTGAGGCGGTCACCACCGGTGTCTGTCCCACCGGCGCCCACGTGGTGCCGGCGTGGTAGTCCGTGCGCACCGACGCCTCGTCAGCGAACAGGATCGTCGCGCCCACCTCCGCCGCGCGGGCCTTGATCGCCGGGTACTCCTCGCGCTTCCACCGGGCCACCCGCTCCGGATCCTGCTTCCACGACCGGTACAACGGTCGCTGCGCCGACATGCCCAGCTTCTTCAGCACCCGCCCCACCGTGACCAGCGAGACATCCTTGCCGAACGTCTTTTTGATCAAGTCTCGGATCAAGGCGCGGGTCCACAATGCCAGCCCGAAACCGTGGGTTCGCGGATCCTTCCCGTTGATCATGGTGTAGAGGCGGATCATCTCGCTGTCATCCAGCACGGTCGGGCGACCGGACGCGAACTTCGTGGATATCGCATCCAGCCCACCCTCATGATATTTCGAGATCCACTCGAAGACCGACGACCGGCCCACATTCATGATTTCCGCGATGCGATCGGCACTGAGCCCGTTCTCGTACAACTGGATCGCGGCCAGCCGCTCCTCGTTGGTCGCCCGGCGTCCCGTGCGACGCGGTTCTCCAGGATGCCCAGGCGAATGGCCCAAGCGTTTGCCCGAGCAGTTTTAGCTCGTGCAGCAGCTTGCGGTCATCATCGGTCATTACCTTGCCCATCTCGCCGGTGGTGGACGGCACCCAGGACCGGGGCGAGCAACCAGACGCGCTCGACCATCCCGGCCCTGGGGCCTTGGAAGATCACCAAAAAAGGGATGTTCGGCATCCGGTATGCCAGATAATGCATAGGCGTATCCATCCAGTGGATCGGCATATCCACTGTCCCCAAGACGAGGCAATCTCGCTGTTCACACTCCCGGTGTTGGATCTTGAGGGGCCCGTTACACTCCCCGGAATCGGTCAGCACCGGAATCGGCCAGCACCGGGAGGGGACGCGATGGGATCGACACGACCGCGGCGGTACTACTGCGGCTGCGGCACAC
>JBOHGM010000051.1:0-34796 GCA_050699435.1 Pseudonocardiaceae bacterium
CGGCAGGTCAGCGGCACCCGGGCGGCACCGCGGCGCGCCACTCGGCGGCCCCGGCACGCGCCGACCGGCCGGGCGGCCGTGTCGGCCGTGTCGGTGCAGGAGATCACGAAGCGGCTGGACCGCGAGCGACGCGAGAGGGTCATGATGGCGCGGCGCCCGCCACGGCAGGTCGCGGTGATCCGCCGGGTCGCGCCGTCAGCCGAGGCCGGGCCGGGCACGGCACCGTTCACCCCGTGGGGGTTGCCCGATGACGATCGGTGAGGACCCGTTCCTGGTGGTCGGGCAACGCGGCACCGAGCGCGTGCACCAGACGGTCGCGTCGGCGGTCGCTGCCGCCGCCGTGGCCGAGTACCTCCGAGGCGGCCCCCATCCCGCGACGCGAGTCGAATGGTCACTGCGCGACGACGTGCCGCACTTGCACCAGGTGCTGCTGTTCACCACCACCGCCGACGACGCGACGATCCACGCCACGCGGCTGGTGCCGGGCAAGCCGGTCTCGGAGCACCCCGAGACGTGCTGCGGCACCCGGCTGGACTGGGTCACGGGCGTGCCGGTGTGCCAACCGGAGATGCGCCCACCGTGCGCGGGGTGTCTCACCAGCCTCAGCGAGGTGGGCGGGTCGTGATGAGCGGCGGACCCAGGAGCGGCCCGGACTCCGGTGGGCTGATGACACCGCAGCTGGAACAGTTACACCGCGATCTCGTCGATGAGGGGTTCGTCCGCTGCTGCTGCGGACCCCGCGACGACCCGGTGGTGCTGCTGGTTTACTACGAGTGGCCCGGCTGCGTCGACCTGGTCACCATCCGGACCTACGAGCGGATCACGGCGGCGCGGGTTCCGAAGCCGGTCGACGTGTTCGCCCCGCAGCTGGCGGTATGGGCCTACGAGGGGCCCGCCGAACCGACGCTGCGGGCCCTGCTACGCCTCGTGCACCCGGCTCATCCCGGCGCGCCCACCCGGACCTTCCCGGCTCCGTCGGCGCTGCACGTCCCGCGCACGGAGCAGCGACCCCTCACGATCCGGCTGCCGACTCCGGGCCAGCGCACCACTCGGGCGACCCGCCTTGCAAACGTGCCGCTGACCATGACGTAACTTGTCCGCCGCAGGGTCACGCTGACCGCGACGCTGTCCCGGTTGCACCCCCCGGGGCCCACCCTCGATGCGTAGGATGCTGGGACCGACCATGGAGGGTTGGTAGCAGTTGGAGGCAGCCCACGCCCAGGTTGGCGGTACTTGAAGAGCCCCCTCGTGGGTACTACATGGATACCCTCGATCGGTCAGGCTCCGGCCGCTGCCTTCAGTGCGTCGGCGCGGTCGGTGCGCTCCCATGGCAAGTCCAGGTCGGTGCGGCCGAAGTGGCCGTACGCGGCGGTCGGTGAGAAGATCGGCCGTAGCAGGTCCAGGTCCCGGATGATCGCACCCGGGCGCAGGTCGAAGACCTCGCTGATGGCGGCCTGGATCTTCGCCGGGTCCACCGTCTCGGTGCCGAAGGTCTCCACGAACAGCCCCACCGGCGCGGCCTTGCCGATCGCGTAGGCCACCTGCACCTCGATCCGGGCGGCCAGCCCGGCGGTGACGGCGTTCTTGGCGACCCAGCGCATCGCGTAGGCCCCGGAGCGGTCCACCTTCGACGGATCCTTCCCGGAGAACGCGCCGCCGCCATGACGGGCCATTCCGCCGTAGGTGTCGACGATGATCTTGCGGCCGGTCAGCCCGGCGTCCCCCATCGGCCCACCGATGACGAACCGGCCGGTGGGGTTGACCAGCAGCCGCACCTCGGAGGTGTCCAACTCCAGATCGGCGATCTCGGGCCCGACCACCTGCGCGCGCACATCGACGGCGAGCATCCGGTCCAGATCGATGTCCGCGGCGTGCTGGGTGGAGACGACCACCGTGTTCAGGCTGACCGCCCGCTCGCCGTCGTACTCGATGGTCACCTGGGTCTTGCCGTCCGGCCGCAGGTAGGGCAGCACACCCTCCTTGCGGACCGCGGTCAGCCGCCGTGCCAGCCGGTGCGCCAGCGCGATCGGCAGCGGCATCAGCTCCGGGGTGTCGGTGCAGGCGTAGCCGAACATCAGTCCCTGGTCTCCGGCGCCCTGCTTGCCGATCTCGTCGCGCTGGCCCTCCACCCGGCTCTCGTAGCCGGTGTCCACGCCCTGTCCGATGTCCGGGGACTGCGCACCGATCGAGAAGTTCACCCCGCAGGAGTTCCCGTCGAATCCCTTGGTCGAGGAGTCGTAGCCGATCTCGAGGACCTTGTTCCGCACGATGCTGGGGATGTCGGCGTAGGCCTGGGTGCTGACCTCTCCAGCGACGTGCACCTGCCCGGTGGTGATCATGGTCTCCACCGCGACACGGCTGCGGGGATCCTTGGCCAGCAGCGCGTCCAGCACCGAGTCGCTGATCGCGTCGCACATCTTGTCCGGGTGTCCCTCGGTGACGGACTCGCTGGTGAACAGGCGACGGCTCACGGGGCTACCTTCCTACGGCGGACACGGGCCCATCGACCCTAGCGGGGTACGGACGGGGCTCAACCGTTCAGGCGGGCGGTGACGGCATCCCATACGTGCGCGGCGAGCAGCACTTTGGGTCCCTGGACGAGCTCGGTCTCGGCCCCATCGTCGCTGACCAGCCAGCCGGAGTTGTGCTCGACGTCGAAGGCTAGGCCCTCGCCGACCGCGTTGATCACCAGCAGGTCACAGCCCTTACGGGCGAGCTTGGCCCGGCCGTGCGCGAGTACGCTGCCCCCCGGATCGCCGGTCTCGGCAGCGAAGCCGACGAGCACCTGGCCCGCCGGGCGTCGCCGCACCAGTTCAGTCAGGATGTCCGGGTTGAGGGTGAGTGCGACCGGGCTTGGCTCCGATCCGGTCTTCTTGATCTTGCTGGGATGCCGGCCGGCCGGCCGGAAATCGGCCACGGCGGCCGCCATCACCACCGCGTCGGCCTCCGGCGCTGCCTTGAGCACGGCCTCGTGCAGTTGCTCGGCCGTGCTCACCCGGACCACCTCTACTCCTGCCGGATCAGCGAGATCGGCGGTGTGCGCCGCGATCAGCCGCACCCGTGCCCCGCGCTGAGCGGCGATCCGGGCCAGCGCGTAGCCCTGCCGGCCGGAGGACCGGTTACCCAGGTAGCGCACCGGGTCCAGCGGCTCACGGGTACCACCGGCGGAGACCACCACCTGACGACCCACGAGGTCCCGGGGCAGCGCGCTCGGCCGGTGCAGCAGCAAGGTGGCCAGGTCGACGATTTCCGCAGGCCCCGGCAACCGGCCCGCACCAGAGTCGGCACCGGTGAGCCGGCCCGAGGCGGGCACGGCGACCACGGTTCCCCGGGAGCGCAACACGGCGACGTTGTGCTCAGTTGCCGGGTGCTCCCACATCTCCGTATGCATCGCGGGTACCAGCAGCACCGGGCAGCGGGCGGTGAGCAAGGTGGCGGTCAGCAGGTCGTCGGCCCGGCCGTGCGCGGCGCGGGCCAGCAGGTCCGCCGTGGCCGGGGCGACCAGCACCAGATCAGCGGTCTGCCCCAGCCGCACGTGCGCTACCTCGGCCACGTCGGCGAAGACGCTGTCGCGCACCGGAAACCCGGACAACGCCTCCCAGGTGGCTGCGCCGACGAACTGCAGCGCGGCCGCAGTGGGCACGACCCGGACCTGGTGCCCCGCCTCGGTGAGCCTGCGGAGCACCTCGCACGTCTTGTAAGCGGCGATGCCGCCCCCGATGCCGAGCACGATCCGCCGGGCTAGGCCCGGCGGGATGGGAGCGGCGTTGGTCACTCGCCCTCGGTGTGCTCGAGCAGGCCGGAGTGCACCTCACGCAACGCGATCGACAACGGCTTCTCCCTCGGCCCTGGCTCGACCAGCGGGCCGACGTACTCCAGCAGGCCCTCCCCGAGCTGCGCGTAGTAGTCGTTGATCTGACGAGCCCGCTTGGCCGAGAAGATGACCAGCGCGTACTTCGAGCTGACCTTGCCCAGCAGGTCGTCGATGGGGGGGTTGGTGATGCCCTCGGGGGCCGTGACCGAGGGCGCGCCCAGCGCGCCCAGTTCGGTGGGGTTGCTCACTCACTCGCTCCAGATGCCTTCAGGGGTCACGCAATCCCGGCGGTGTCCGGGACCCGTGCCGACCATCAAGGCTATCAACTCCTCGGCGGCGCGCTGCACGTCGTCGTTGACGACCGCCGCGTCGAACTCACCGACCGCCTCCAGTTCGATGCGCGCCACCCGCAACCGGCGTTCCCGCGCCGCGGGATTCTCGGTGCCACGATGCGACAGCCGCCCGTGCAGCGCCTTCCACGACGGCGGTACCAGCATCACCATCAGCGCATCGGGCATCGCAGCCCGAATCTGCCGGGCGCCCTGTAACTCGATTTCCAGCAGCGCTGACCGGCCAGCGGCCAGCGCCTCGTGCACCGGCGCAGCCGGCGTGCCGTAGAAGTTGCCCGCATACTCGGCGTGTTCGAGCAGCTCACCGCGCTCCACCAGGTCGCTGAAGGTGGCCAGGTCCACGTAGTGGTAATGCTCGCCGGGCCGTTCTCCTTCCCGGGGCGAGCGGGTGGTCACCGAGACGCTGACGAACACCTGCGGGCAGCGTCGGCGGACCTCCGCAACCACGCTGGACTTGCCGACCCCGGAGGGTCCCGAGACAACGGCGAGCCGGGGCCGGACGGCCTCGGTGGGCCCCGGCTCGCGCATCGTCACTCTCCAGCCTACTCTCCGCTGAATTCGGCGAGCAGTGCCTTGCGCTGGCGCTCGCCGAGCCCCCGCAGCCGCCTGCTCGGGGCGATCTCCAGCCGCTCCATGATCTGCTGAGCGCGGACCTTGCCCACGCCCGGAAGGGCCTCCAACAGGGCCGAGACCTTCATCTTGCCCAGGATGTCGTCGCTGTCGGCGCTGGCGAGAACGTCCTTGAGGGTGGTCCCACCACGCTTGAGGCGCTCCTTGAGCTCGGCCCGGGCGCGGCGAGCGGCAGCCGCCTTCTCCAGCGCAGCGGCCCGCTGCTCCTCGGTCAGCTCGGGAAGGGCCACGGTCTCCTCCGTCGATTTCTGTTACTTAGGGATGGTCTGGATGGTGCGGCGACCGTATCCCCCGACCAGCGCACCTTTCAACGCGGGGTGCCCCGATCGACCTGCCATGACGGGCCGAGGAGCGCCGCGGCGGCCTCGTCAGCCACCCGCCGTGCGGCGCGTCGTAGGGTGGCCGGCTCGGGGCCGTGCCGCAGCAGGTCCCGCGAGATGGCAGGCAGCACCTGGCCCACCGCCGAGCCGAACACTCGGCGCAGGTCAGCGAGGGTAGCGCCCTGCGCGCCGAGCCCGGGTGCCAGCACCGGTCCGTTGAGCGAATCGAGCCGCAGCGCCCCGGCCGGTGCGGTGGCCCCGACCACCACTCCGATGTCCCCGACGGGGTGGCGGCCGAGATTGCGGGCGGCGACGGAATCGACCACCGACTGCGCCACCGTGCTTCCGGTCCCGGTGACGGCCGCCTGCACCTGCGCGCCCTCAGGGTTGGAGCTCAGCGCTAGCACGAACACTCCGCGCCCGGTGCTGCGGGCCAGTTCGAAGGCCGGCTCCAGCGCGCCGACCCCGAGGTAGGGCGACACCGTGATCGCATCGGCACCCAGCGGAGCCGCTTGGCTCAGGAAGGCCTCCGCATAGCCGGTCATCGTGGAGCCGATGTCGCCGCGCTTGACGTCCAGCAGCACCAGCGCCCCGGCCTCCCTGGCCGCCGCCAGCACCCGTTCCAGCACCGCCACTCCCCGCGCACCGTGCCGCTCGAAGAACGCGGACTGTGGCTTGACCAGCGCCACCTCCGGCGCCAGCGCCTCGACCGCACACAGCGCGAAGCGCTCCAGCCCGCCCGCGTCATCGGCCAGGCCCCAGTCATGCAACAGCGTGGGATGCGGGTCGATGCCGGCGCACAACGGCCCCCGGGCCGCCACGGCCGCGGTCAAGCGCGCGCCGAACCCCGTACCTTCAGCGGGCTGAGAGTTATCGGGCACCGGATACCCGTTCAGCCTGAATGCGGCGGGCTGGGGGCACGGAGTGCGGCGTGCAGTGCCTGTAGCGGGCGGACCGTGATGTCCCCCCTGATCAGCGCCTCGATGCCTTGTACCGCCGCTGACGCGCCCTGCACAGTGGTGATGCACGGGATGGCGCGCGACACTGCGGCGGTGCGGATCTCGTAGCCGTCGACCCGGGGGCCGGGGTTGCCGTAAGGGGTATTGATGATCATGTCTACCTGCCCGGCGTTGATCAGGTCGACGATGTTGTCCTGGCCCTCGAAGTGCTTGCGCACCACGGTGCACGGGATGCCGTTGCGGTGCAGTGTGGTGGCGGTCCCCCGGGTGGCCAGCACCTCGAAGCCGAGGTCGGCCAGCCGCTTGACCGGGAACACCAGGGCCCGTTTGTCCCGATCGGCCACCGAGACGAACACCCGCCCCGACGTCGGTAACGAGCCGTAGGCCGCGGCCTGGGACTTCGCGAAGGCCTGCCCGAACGCGGCATCGATGCCCATCACCTCGCCGGTGGACTTCATCTCCGGCCCGAGCAGCGAGTCCACCCCCTGGCCCTCCGGGGTGCGGAACCGGTGGAACGGCAGGACCGCCTCTTTGACGGCCATCGGCGCGTTGGCGGGCAGGTCGGCGCCATCCCCCTGGGCCGGCAGTAGGCCCTCGGCTCGCAGTTGCGCGATGCCGGCACCCAGCATGATCCGGGCGGCGGCCTTGGCCAGCGGCACCGCGGTGGCCTTGGACACGAACGGCGCGGTCCGGCTCGCCCGCGGGTTGGCCTCCAGCACGTAAAGCACATCGCCCTTGAGCGCATACTGCACGTTGAGCAGGCCCCGCACGCCGATGCCGCGGGCGATCGCTTCGGTGGAGGCACGCACGGTGGCCAGATCGGTCTCGCCGAGCGCGATGGGCGGCAGCACGCATGCGGAGTCCCCGGAGTGCACCCCGGCCTCCTCGATGTGCTCCATGATCCCGCCGATATAGATCCCTTGGGAGCCGGGAGTGCCGTCGCAGAGCGCGTCGACGTCGATCTCGATGGCATCGTCGAGGAACCGGTCCACCAGCACCGGGTGTTCCGGGGTGATCTCGGTGGCGCGGGTGATGTAGCCGGCCAGGGTTTCCTCGTCGTAGACGATCTCCATGCCGCGCCCGCCGAGCACGTAGGAGGGGCGGACCAGCACCGGATAGCCGATCTCGTCGGCGATCTTCCGGGCCTCCGCGAAGGAGGTCGCCGTGCCGTAGGCCGGAGCGGGCAACCCGGCCCGCTCCAGCACCGCGCCGAAGGAGCCGCGGTCCTCGGCGAGGTGGATCGCCTCCGGGGTGGTGCCGACCACCGGAACTTCGGCGTCGGCCAGCCGCTGCGCCAGCCCCAGCGGGGTCTGCCCGCCGAGTTGCACGATCACTCCCGCCACGGTGCCCGAGGCCCGCTCGGCGTCGACCACCTCCATGACGTCTTCGAAGGTCAGTGGCTCGAAGTAGAGCCGGTCGGAGGTGTCGTAGTCGGTGGAGACGGTCTCCGGGTTGCAGTTGACCATCACAGTCTCGTAGCCGAGCCCCTCGTTGTCAGGAGCGCAGCGCAACGCGATGGCGGCGTGCACGCAGGAGTAGTCGAACTCGATCCCTTGACCGATCCGGTTCGGCCCGGAACCCAGGATGATCACCTTGGGCCGCTCCCGCTGCGGGGCCACCTCGGTCTCGGCCTCCGGATCGCTCTCGTAGGCGGAGTAGTGGTACGGCGTACGGGCGGCGAACTCGGCCGCGCAGGTGTCGACCGTCTTGTAGACCGGCCGCACCCCCAGCCGGTGCCGCAGGGCCCGGACCTCGGACTCGGTCAGGTCCCGGCGCACCGCGGCGAGTTGGCGGTCGGACACACCTGCGCGCTTGGCCCGGCGCAGCAGCGGCTCGTCCAGCTCCGTCGCCGCGACGAGGTCGCCGCGCAGTTCGACCAGACCGGCGATCTGATCGACGAACCACGGGTCGAAACCCGAAGCCTCGGCGACCTGCGCCACGGCGGCGCCCAGCCGTAACGCCCGCTCGGCGGTGTAGAGCCGGCCATCATGCGGAACCCGCAGCGCTTCGAGCTCGGAGCGCACGGACGCCTCCGGCGGGTCCGGCCTGGTCCAGAAGCCGGCCGCGGGGGTCTCCATCGAGCGCAGCGCCTTACCCAGCGCCTCGGGGAACGAGCGGCCCAGCGCCATCGCCTCGCCGACCGACTTCATGGTGGTGGTGAGCGTGGGGTCGGCACCGGGGAACTTCTCGAAGGCGAACCGGGGCACCTTGACCACCACGTAGTCCAGGGTGGGTTCGAAGCTGGCCGGGGTCTCCCCCGTGATGTCGTTGGTGATCTCGTCCAGGGTGTACCCGATGGCGAGCTTCGCGGCGATCTTGGCGATGGGGAACCCGGTGGCCTTGGATGCCAGCGCGCTGGACCGGGATACCCGCGGGTTCATCTCGATCACGACCAGTCTGCCGTCCTCGGGATGCACCGCGAACTGGATGTTGCACCCGCCGGTGTCCACCCCGACCTTGCGCAGCACCGCGATCCCGACATCGCGCATGTGCTGGTACTCCCGGTCGGTCAGGGTCATCGCCGGGGCGACAGTCACCGAGTCGCCGGTGTGCACACCCATCGGGTCGATGTTCTCGATCGAGCACACCACCACCACGTTGTCCCGGTGGTCGCGCATCAGCTCGAGCTCGTACTCCTTCCAGCCCAGCACGCTCTCCTCGATGAGCACCTCGTGCACCGGGCTCTCGGCCAGTCCCGCGGAGGCGAGGCGGGTGAGTTCGTCATCGGTGTGCACCATCCCGGAGCCGAGCCCGCCCATGGTGAACGACGGCCGGATCACCACCGGCAGCCCAAGGTCATCGACGGCCGCCCGCACCTGCGTCATGGAGCGGCACACCGCGCTGCGCGGCACCTCGGCGCCCACCGAGCAGACCACGTCCTTGAACTTCAGCCGGTCCTCACCGCGCTGGATGGCGTCGATGTCCGCACCGATCAGCTCGACGCCGTAGCGCGCCAGCACCCCGTTCTCGTGCAGGGCGACGGCGGTGTTCAGCGCGGTCTGCCCGCCCAGCGTGGCCAGCAGCGCGGTCACCGGGAATCCGGCCGCCTGCTCGGCGGCGATCACCTTCTCGACGAACTCCGGGGTGATCGGCTCGATGTAGGTGGCGTCGGCGAACTCCGGGTCGGTCATGATCGTCGCCGGGTTGGAGTTCACCAGACTGACCCGCAGGCCCTCCGCACGCAGCACCCGGCAGGCCTGGGTACCGGAGTAGTCGAACTCACACGCCTGCCCGATCACGATCGGCCCCGACCCGATCACCAAAACGTGGGAGATGTCAGTCCTGCGCGGCACTGCTGCCTCCCGCCACGAGTCGTCGTACTCCGTCTCGGAATACCTGGAAGCTCCGGGAGCGGTTGACGTCCACATTCATGTGTCGCGCGATCTCGGTAGCTGCCGTGATCTTGGCGAGACCACCTAGCTCGACGAGGATCTCCAGGTTCACACGCCGACCCGCGCCCTTGGCCGACCGCCCCGCACCAGCGGATCACCAGCCTCGAAGTAGCCCTCCATCCATAGGTTCCCGAGCAGGCCCCCCGCATCGGCCTGCGCGACAACCCGCTTCATCTCGGAGGCCCTGATCGTGCGGGTGAAGCCGTCATCGCCGCGGTAGAGAACCCACAACTCCTTGGGGCGCAGCGCGTCGACGAAGTACGGCGAGTGCGTGGTGACGAGAAGCTGACTGCGGCGACCCGCCGCCGCCCGTGCCTCCTCGGCCAGGACGGGGAGCAATCTGGGATGCAGGAAGTTCTCCGGTTCCTCGATGCCCACAATGGGAGGCGGCTCAGGGTCATACAGCACGGCTAGGTACGCGAGCAGCTTGAGTGTTCCGTCGGAGGCGTATTTCGCGAGGACGGGCTCGGTGAACGGCGCATCCTTGAATGTCAGGAGCAGCCGACCGTCGGCGAGCAATTCCGTGTCAACCCGCTCGAGTTGAGGCACACGGTCCGCCAGGACACGTAGGATATCGGTGAGGCGGTCGGGGTGCTGCTCCCGGAGATACTGGACGACATTGGGCAGATTGCCTCCGGTCTCGGACAGCCTCGCTTGCGGACCGGCTTCGGGAACGGTGCGACTCGTGTCCGGGCTAAGGTAAGAAAGGTACCACCCGGAGATGAACCGGCGCAGGGCGGCCACCCGCGGGTGGCGGGCGAACTGCCCGAGTGTGCTCACGGCGAGCAAGTCAGGACTGTCCAACGGCTCCTCGTGCCGATCACCGGTGTCATCATCGACGACAGAGCCGATCCCGCGGGAGAACTTGAGGATGTCTGTCGGACGACCAGGTCCAGGCCTGACCGGCCACCGCAAAATCTCCTCGACGACGACCGGGGAACCGCGCACCTCATCGATGGCTAGGCGGTATGTGAGGGGTCGCGCCGATGGGCTCTCTCGGTAAGAGATCTCGATGCTGATTGGGCCCTTCGCGCCTCGGCTGCGCAACGCGCTGATCCGATTTCGTCGGTCCCACGCCGCCCGGAGGTTCGTGGTGAACGCCTCATGTAGGAACGCGAATACGTCAAAAACTGTGGACATGCCACTTCCGTTGGGACCTAACAACACAGTCAGCGGTGTGAGATCGTCGAACTGAACGTCTTTTAGCACCCGGTAGTTCTTGATCTTCAGCCGCCGGATCTGGGCGCGCGGCGGAGCGACTGGCGTCATCGCTGTGCCTCCATCAACTCGGCGAACCGGTCGAACAGGTCGGCGGCGTCGTGCGGGCCTGCCGCCGCCTCCGGGTGGTACTGCACACTGAAGGCTGGCACGTCCAGGCACCTCAGACCTTCGACGGTGCCGTCGTTCGGGCAGGAATGGCTCACCACGGCGATGCCGAAGTCGGAGTCGAAGCGCTCCCCCGGCTCGCCGACAACGGCGAAGCCGTGATTCTGCGAGGTGATCGCGACTCGGCCGGTGGCGTACTCCACGACCGGGATGTTGAGTCCGCGGTGCCCGTAGCGCATTTTGTAGGTGCCCCGACCCAGCGCTCGGCCGAGGATCTGGTTGCCGAAGCAGATCCCGAACAACGGCACCCGCCGCGCCAGCACACCCCGGGTGAGTGCGACCGCGTGGTCCGCGGTGGCCGGGTCGCCCGGGCCGTTGGACAGGAACACCCCGTCCGGTTCCAGCCCGAGCACGTGATCCAGCGTGGCCGTGGCGGGCAGCACATGGGTCTCGATACCCCGGCAGGCCAGCATCCGCGGGGTGTTCGACTTGATCCCCAGATCCAGCGCCGCCACCCGGAACCGGCGCTGCGCCGCTGCGGGCACGACGTAGGGCTGGGCGACGGTGACCTCGCCGACCAGATCCGCCCCGGCCATCGTAGGACTGGCCAGCACCCGGGCCAGCAGTTCGGCCGGCTCGGCGAGGGCGGCACCGGAGAAGACGCCGGCCCGCATCGAGCCGTGCTCGCGCAGCCTGCGGGTCAGTGCTCGGGTGTCCACCCCGTAGATACCCACGACGCCCTGGCGGGACAGTTCCTGCTCGAGCGAGCGCCGAGACCGCCAGCTGGAGGGGATGCGCGCCGGGTCACGCACGACGTAGCCGGCCACCCAGATCCGGTGCGACTCGTCGTCCTCATCATTCCAGCCGGTGTTGCCGATGTGTGGCGCGGTCTGGACCACGATCTGGCGGCGGTACGACGGGTCGGTGAGGGTTTCCTGGTAGCCGGTCATCCCGGTGGCGAAGACAGCCTCGCCCAGCGTCTGACCCACCGCGCCGTAGGTCTCGCCGCGCAGGCTGGTGCCGTCCTCCAGCACCAGCACGGCCCCGGCGCCAGGCACCGTTCTCGTCAACCCCGCCGTTCTCGTCACCCCCGCACCTTTCCGTCCTCGACCGTGAGCTCGCCGCGCAGCAGGGTGTGCACCACCCGGGCGGGCAACGCCATACCCTCGTAGGCAGTGTTGCCCGCCAGGCTGGCCAGCTGCGCCCCGCGCACCGTCCACCTAGCGTCCGGGTCGACCAGCACCAGCGTCGCAGGCTCCCCCACCGCGATCGGGCGGCCCTGGTCGCCGGCCCGGCCGATCAGGGCCGGCGACTCGCTCATCACTCTGGCCACCCCCCGCCAGTCCAGCAGGCCAGGATCCACCATGGTGGCCATCACCACGGACAACGCGGTCTGCAATCCCAGCATGCCCGGCCGGGCTGCGGACCATTCGCAGTCCTTGTCCTGCGGGGCATGCGGGGCGTGGTCGGTGGCGACGCAGTCCACGATCCCCTCGGCCAGCGCGGCGCGCAGCGCAGCGGTGTCAGCCGCGGTGCGCAGTGGCGGGTTGACTTTGTTGACCGGGTCGTAGCCGACCAGGCGATCATCGGTGAGCAGCAGGTGATGCGGGGTCACCTCGGCCGACACTTGGACGCCGCGCTCCTTGGCCCACCGCAGCACAGCCACCGTGCCTGCGGTGGACACGTGACAGACATGCAGCCGGGCAGCGGCATCCCGGGCCAGCAGGCAGTCCCGCGCCACGATCGACTCCTCGGCGGCTGCGGGCCAACCGGCCAGCCCCAGCCGGGCGGCCACCTGCCCCTCGTGCGCCTGGGCGCCCGCGGTGAGCCGGGCATCTTCGGCGTGCTGGGCGACCACGCCGCCGAGACCGCGGGTGTACTCCAGTGCCCGGCGCATCAGCAGCGGGTCGTGCACGCACACCCCGTCATCGGAGAACACCCGCACCGCAGCTGCCGAAGCGGCCATCCCGCCCAGCTCAGCGAGCCGCTCGCCGGCCAGCCCGACGGTGACCGCACCGACCGGGTGCACATCGACCAGACCGACCTCACGGCCGCGCCGGTGCACGTGCTCGACCATCACGGCGGTGTCGGCGACCGGGTCGGTGTTGGCCATCGCGAAGACTGCGGTGTAGCCGCCCAGCGCGGCGGCCGCCGAGCCGGTGGCGATCGTCTCGGCGTCCTCCCGTCCGGGCTCGCGCAGGTGAGTGTGCAGATCGACCAGGCCGGGCAACGCGATCAGCCCGCCGACATCGAGCACCGTGGCGCCTGCGTCGTCCAGTCCGGCGCCCAGCTCGGCGATCACCCCAGCACGGATCAGCAGGTCCACCGGCTCGCCCGCACCGTAGGGCCGGATCCCGCGCAGCAGCAATGGCCGGGTCATGGCGCACTCTCCTGCTGAGCCGCCAGCAGCTGGTAGAGCACAGCCATCCGCACGTGTACCCCGTTGCGGACCTGCTCGACGATCGCGGCGCGGGACGAGTCGGCGACCGAATGCGCGATCTCTATACCGCGCAGCATCGGCCCTGGGTGCAGCACGACGGCGTGCTCGGGGAGCAGCCGCAGCCTCGCCTCGGAGAGGCCGTAGCCGATGGTGTACTCCCGCACGGACGGGAAGAAGCCGCCGTGCATCCGCTCGGCCTGCACCCGAAGCACCATCACCGCGTCGGTGCGCGGCAGGGCTGCGTCGAGGTCGTGCCCGACTGTGACTGCCCACCGCTCGTCGACCCCCCAGTCCGGTACACCGAACGGCAGCAGGGTGGGCGGCGCGACGAGGTGCACACGTGCACCCAGCGTGGTCAGCAGGAACACATTGGAGCGAGCTACCCTGCTGTGCAGCACGTCACCCACAATGGTGACCGACCGCCCGTCGAGGGTGCCCAACCGATCGCGGAGCGTCGCCGCGTCCAGCAACGCCTGGGTCGGGTGCTCGTGGGTGCCGTCGCCGGCGTTGACGACATGCACGGGCACCCAGTCAGCGACCCGATGCGCCGCGCCGGAGGCCGGGTGGCGGACCACCACGCAGTCCGCGCCCATCGCGGCCAGGGTCAGCACGGTGTCCCGCAGCGACTCCCCCTTCGCCACCGAGGACCCGCCTGCCGAGACGTTGACCACGTCGGCGCTCATCCACTTGCCTGCGATCTCGAACGAAGCCCGGGTGCGGGTGGAGTTCTCGTAGAACAAGGTCACCACGGTGCGCCCGCGCAGCGTCGGCAGCTTGCGCACCTCACGACCCAGCAGCGCCTGCTTGAGCCGGTCCGCGGTGTCCAACAGGGCGGTGGCGGCGTCCCGCCCGAGGCCCGCCGTGCTCAGCAGATGCCTCATCGCAGCACCCTGCGGATCACCACGGCGTCGGTGCCGTCGGTCTCCGCGAGTAGCACGCCGACCTCCTCGTCCCGGGAGGTCGGCAGGTTCTTGCCCACGTAGTCGGCGCGGATCGGCAGCTCCCGGTGGCCCCGATCCACGAGAACGGCGAGTTGCACTGCGCGGGGGCGGCCGTACTCGCGCACCGCGTCCAGCGCCGCCCGCACGGTGCGCCCGGAGTACAGCACGTCGTCGACCAGGACGACGAGCGCATCGTCGAGACCACCCTCAGGCAGGTCGGTGGTCTCCAGCGGCCGGGGGGGCCTGCGCCGCAAGTCATCCCGGTACAGCGTGACGTCCAGCGTGCCCACGCCCGCAAGCGCGCCGCCGAACTCACTGATCCGGTCGGCCAGCCGGTGCGCCAAGGGGACGCCGCGGGTCGGGATGCCGAGCAGCACCACCGGCTCGGGAGCGGTGCGCTCGATGATCTGGTGCGCCATGCGGGCTACGGTCCGTGCGACGTCGGCCGCCGAGAGCAACTCGTGCTGCTGCGGTGGCCCAGCCTCACCCGCCGCGCCCGTCCCGGAACGGGACGACACGGTCGACCTCCTTCCCCGCCTCACCGGACGGGCCTTAAAGGATGTCAGGTGCCGGGCGGGCGCCCGGATCCGACGGCACGGTATCAGGGTCAGTGCGGTGTGCTTGTCGCCACATCTACTACCCCGTCCGGGTGATGTGCGCGACTCGCCGACGCGTTCGGGCTGCAACAGCTTGACCTGGCAGGTTACTCAGCGCAGCATTACTCTCCGTATCATCCCGATCCTCCTGCGGCGCTCCGAGGCGTTGGCTGGTCGGGGTTCTGACGAAGGAGAAGCGCCAAGATGGGCGACTACGCCAAGGCACTAGGGTCCAAGTTGCGCGGCATCCGTCAGCAGCAAGGTCTGTCCCTGCACGGTGTCGAGCAGAAGTCAGGGGGCCGCTGGAAGGCGGTGGTGGTCGGTTCTTACGAGCGAGGTGACCGTGCGGTCACTGTGCAGAAGCTCGCCGAGCTCGCCGACTTCTACGGGGTCCCTGTCGCCGAACTGCTTCCTGAGGGCCGGGTGCCCTCCGGCGGCGAACCAGCCACGAAGATCGTGATAAACCTGGAACGACTGCAGCAATTGCCCGTAGACAAGATCGGCCCGCTAGCTCGGTACGCTGCGACGATCCAGAGCCAGCGGGGCGACTACAACGGTAAGGTGCTGTCCATCCGCACCGAGGACCTGCGGTCGCTGGCCATCATCTACGACATGTCACCGGGCGAACTCACCGAGCAGCTGATCGGCTGGGGGGTGCTGCCGCCGGAGGCCCGCCCGGCCAAGGAGGAATGAGCAGCGAAGCTGCCCGTGAGTGGTGCTGAGTGCTCTAGCACTCAGCACCACTCACGAACCGCGGGCCAGCTCGGCAATAGCTCCGAGCACGCCGTTGACGAAACGCGGCGAGTCATCGGTGGACAGGGCTTTGGCCAGCTCGATGGCCTCGTCGATGGCCACCGCGTCGTCGACCTCCTCGGAGAACAGCAGCTCGAACAGACCCAGCCGGAGCACCGCGCGGTCCACGGTGGGCATCCGCTGGAGGGTCCAGCCCCGGGCCTGCTCAGTGAGCATGCGGTCGATGTCCTCCCGGTGCGCGGCCACGCCCTGCACCAGCGCCACCGTGTAGTCGCTCACCGGGGGCACATCGGTGGCGCCGACCCGCTCGGCGAGCAAGGCGAGCGGGTCTGTCCCGCGCAGATCGGATTCGAAGAGAATGTCGACGGCGCGCTTGCGGGCCTTACTGCGAGCGCCCACCTCAGGAACTGACGCGTCCGAGGTAGCGCCCGTCCCGGGTGTCGACCTTCACCTTCTCGCCGGTGCTGACGAACAGCGGCACCTGGATCTCGGCGCCGGTCTCCAGCGTGGCGGGCTTGGTGCCACCGGTCGACCGGTCCCCCTGCAGGCCTGGGTCGGTATGCGAGACCACCAGCTCCACCGACGTCGGCAGCTCCACGTACAGCGGAGTGCCCTCGTGCACAGCGACCAGCACGCTCTGGTTGTCCAGTAGGTACTTCGCCGCGTCCCCCACCGTGGGACCGGATACGGTGATCTGGTCGTAGGTGTCGGTGTCCATGAAGACGAAGTCGGTACCGTCGGCGTAGAGGTAGGTCATGTCGCGGCGGTCAACGGTCGCGGTGTCGACCTTGGTGCCTGCGTTGAACGTCTTGTCCACGACCTTCCCGGACAGCACGTTCTTCAGCGTAGTCCGCACGAACGCGCCGCCCTTACCCGGTTTGACGTGCTGGAAGTTCACGACCGACCACAGCTGGCCGTCGAGGTTGAGCACGAGCCCGTTCTTGAGGTCGTTGGTGGTGGCCACGTCAGCCTGTACTCCCGGTCGTAGACGGAGGTCTCACAATCTCAGACAACCACGAGGTCCTTCGTGGTCAGGGTGAGGAGTTCGGGCTCGCCATCGGCGACGACGAGAGTGTCCTCGATGCGCACGCCACCCCGGTCCGCCAGGTACACACCCGGCTCGACGGTGACGGTCATGCCCGCAGCCAGTGTACCGACCCCTAGCTGTGACAACGCCGGAGCCTCGTGGATCTGCAGCCCGACGCCGTGGCCCAGACCATGCAGGAAGTCCTCGCCGTGGCCGGCGCCCGCGATGACGTCACGGGCGGCCGAGTCCACCTCGCGGACCTCGGCCCCGGCACGCAGCGCGGCTCGGCCGGCCGCCTGCGCGGCAGCTACCAGGTCATAGAGCTCCCGCTGCCACTCGGCGGGTGCCCCGAGTACCACGGTGCGGGTCATATCCGAGTGGTAGCCGTCGATCAGAGCTCCGAAGTCCATCTTCACCAGGTCGCCGCAGGCCAGCTCCGCGTTGGCCGGGCGGTGGTGCGGAACGGCCGAGTTGGGCCCGGTCGCCACGATGCTCTCGAAGGACGGCCCGCTCGCCCCCGCCTCGACCATCCGCGCCTCCAGGTCGCGGGCCACCTCGCGTTCGGTGCGCCCCGGCCGCAGCCCACCTTCCGCGATCAGTCCGGCCAAGGCGGCGTCGGCGGCGGCGCAGGCGGCCCGCAACGCGGCGACTTCGTGTTCGTCTTTGACCAGTCGCAGCCGCTCCACCGGGCGCGAGACGGCAATCAGCCGGTCAGCGCCAGTGATCTCGACAAGCGCACCATGCCGGTCGACCGTCACCACGTGGCTCTCGAATCCGAGTCGGCCTATCCCCGCCTCGGTAACCTCCTTCACCAGCCTGAGGGCACTGGCGCGTTCGATCACCAGGCGCAGATCCGGTACCTCCCGCGCGGACTGCGTCCGGTAGCGGCCGTCGGTGCAGAACACCGTCCGCTCTTCGCCCTCGGTGTGCACCAGCAAGGCGCCGTTCGAGCCGGTGAACCCGGTGAGATAGCGGATGTTGATCAGGTCGGTGATCAGCAGAGCGTCGAGTTCGAGGTCACGGAGCTGACCACGGAGCGCCGCGCGGCGCCGGGCGTAGGGCATATCAGCGACGGTAGCGGGTCGGCGTGACTTATGTCGCGAAACAGGTTTACGTTGTACGTACGGAGCGGGTTGAGGCTCTGTGGGGTATGACGCCCGGACTGACCGAGTCGGTGCTCTCGGCGTCGGACAGCACCCCTCAACTACATCTCACCTGACCCCGGAGGTGGGCCATGCCCAGCCTCGTCCGCTTCGACGTTGACCGCACCGCCCATGAGGGCGCCCGCCCGACTGCCGTGTTGGACGGCCCCGACCAGCAGGCCGGCTACGATCTGCTCATCGCCGAGGGCGTGCTGCCCGAGACGGTCGGATGGCCGCGATGATGCTCGACGCCCAAGCAGACCCCGGCCGCCGCGTGTGGCTGCCCTGCCCGCACTGCGGCGATAACACCGGGCTGTACTTCCTCGACTACGACATCAACTTCGTCTGGGTGCAGTGCGGCTCGTGCCTGCGCCGCTGGTGGCACGACACGGGGTTCGGCCGTGGTGGCAACCCGTACTGCCTGTCTGTCTTCGACGCCGCGTGATGCTCCGAGCGCTCAGGTGCTGGCGCGGCCAGCGATCCAGCGCAGCGCGAGCGAGTAGCCGTCGACGCCCAGGCCGACGATGACGCCCGAGGCGATGGCCGAGAGGTGGCTGTGGTGGCGGAAGGGTTCCCGCGCGTGCACGTTGCTGATGTGCACCTCCACCAGCGGCGCTGACAGTTCCGCCGCCGCGTCGCGCACGGCGACGGAGTAGTGCGTCCACGCCCCAGCGTTGAGCACCACCGGAGTAGTGGTGTCGGATGCCTCGTGCAGCCAGCTGAGCATGACGCCCTCGTGGTCGGACTGCCGCACGTCCACCTCGAGCCCGAGATCGGTGCCGATCCGCTGGCACAGCGCCACCAGATCGCCGTAGCTGGTCGCTCCGTAGACGTCCGGTTCGCGGGTGCCGAGCCGGCCCAGGTTCGGCCCGTTGAGCACCAGCACCTTCACTGCGAGCCCTCCTCGCTGGTGGCTACTGCGGCGTAGGCGGCGGCGAGCAGCTCCGGACCGGGGCCCTCCAGTCGGCCTGGCTTCGCCAGCCCGTCAAGCACCACGAAGCGCAGCACCCCAGATCGGGTCTTCTTGTCATTGCGCATGATCTCAAGCAGGTCGGGCAGCGCGTCGGGGGCGTAGCTGGTGGGCAGGCCGATCGAGCTGAGCGCCCGGCGGTGCCGCGCCGCGGTGGCGTCGTCCAGCCGCCCGGCGAGCCGGGCCAGCTCGGCGGCGAAGATCATCCCGACGCTGACCGCGGCACCGTGCCGCCACCGGTAATTCTCGCGGCGCTCCACGGCGTGGCCCAGGGTGTGCCCGTAGTTGAGCACCTCGCGCAGGTGAGACTCCCGCAGATCGGCGCCCACCACGTCGGCCTTCACCCGGATCGCGCGGGCGACCAGCTCCGCCAGCACCGGCCCGGAGGGATCCAGCGCGGCGGCCGGGTCGGCCTCGATGCGGTCCAGGATCACCGGGTCGGCGATGAAGCCGGCCTTGACCACCTCAGCCATGCCGGCCACGAGTTCGGCTCTCGGCAAGGTCAGGCAGGTCGCCAGGTCGACGAGCACCGCTGCGGGCTCGTGGAAGGCGCCGACCAGGTTCTTGCCCGCCTCGGTGTTGATCCCGGTCTTGCCGCCCACGGCCGCGTCCACCATCGCCAGCAGCGTGGTGGGGACCTGCACCACCCGGACCCCGCGCAGCCAGGTGGCGGCGACGAACCCGGCGAGGTCGGTGACCGCGCCACCGCCCAGCGCGACGACCGTGCCGGTGCGATCCAGCCCGATCCGTCCGAGCACGTTCCAGCAGAAAGCCGCGACCGCCAGGCTCTTGCCCTCCTCCGCGTCGGGCACCTCGATGCGGCGGGCGTCGGCACCCGCGGACTCCAGCGCGGCCCGCAACGCCTCCGCCCGGTCCACCACCGTCGGCTGGTGCACGATCGCAACGGTGCCGCCGCCTACCGCGTCGAGCAGCTCAGCTTGCAGGTCCCGCCCGATAACGACGTCGTAGGGCTGCGCTGTCGCCACCCGAATCCGCAGCGGCTCGGTCGCACCGTCGGCCCCGGGCACCCCCCCAGTCTCGTTCATCGCGCTCCTTCCCGCGTCGGCACCTACCAGGGAGCATCCCACGAGCGACGCAGCGCCACCCGCGAGATGGGCGGCGTCGGCCAAACGGAAACCCGCAGCTCCACGGCGCCCGCCCCGAGCACGCCTGCTATCGCCGCGCCCTCACTGTCCAGCGCATCGCGCAGACCGGGCGCCAGGCCCGTTGCGGCCACTGCGGAGCGGCGGTGGCACTGCGCACGTCCAGCCAGCCCGCTAGGCCCGCCGGGACCACCGGGCCCGCCAGCCGGACGAACTCCTCGAACAGCCCCGCGCGGCTGCTGGCGCGCTCTGGCTCCCCCGGTGGCATCAGGCACCGCAGCCGGAGCCCGCCGTGCGGAATGAGCTCGATGCCTGGCAAGCAGCGTGCCCAGCCGGAACAGACCCTCCTGCAGATGGGTCGCAGCGCAGCGCGCAACAGCGGCAGATCACGACGGTGGTGCAGGTGCGGCGAACCCCGGGCGGACAGCACCAACGCTAGCTCCGGACTGTCCACCGACATGTCGTCGGTACGGGCCCGCAGGCCCAGCGCTGCCGAGCCGCCGGGGGTGCCCTACAGGCCGAGCAGCCGCACGTCGAGGTCGTCCGGGCAGGCATGCTCGTACAGGCTCTGCAGGTGGGCACGTGCGCCAAGACTGCTCCCTGGACAGCTCCGGGGTTGCCATGGGGATTGTCTAGTGGGTGCCCCCGACAGTCCCAAGAGTGGCCAGCACGTCCCGCGCAACGTCGTCCGGGCTACGCCGGTCGGTAGGTATCTCCACGGTGGCCACCTCCCGGTACAGCGGCAGCCGGGCGTCGAGCAGAGCCGCGAAGGTGGCACGGGGGTTCACCCCGGCAAGCAACGGGCGCGCAGTGGAGAGCCCCGTACGTCGCACGCCCTCAGCCATCCCCACGGACAAGAACACCACATGGTGCCCGCGCAGTGCGGCGCGAGTCCGCTCCGAGAGCACCGCTCCCCCGCCCAGCGCCAGCACCCCTTGGTAGGAGGCCAGCGACTCGGCTACCTCGGCCTCCTCCAGCTCCCGGAAAACCGGCTCTCCATCGGTGGTAAAGATGTCGGAGATGCTGCGGCCAGTACGGGCCACGATGAGTTCGTCGACGTCAGCGAAGTCCACCTTGAGCTGGCGGGCCAGCAACGCGCCCACTGTAGACTTACCTGCACCAGGAGGGCCCACCAGCACCACGGTCGGTCCCTGCCCATCGCTCTCAGGCTCCTCGGTCACGCTCAGCAGCCTAGCCACCGCGATTGCACTGATCTCGCCGAACTCGACCTGGCCAGGGGTGGCTGGGTACCAGGGCGGTGCCGCTATGCGGCGCCGGACCGCACGTCTGCCTATGGCGATCTACCCGAGGCTGTCAATGCGGTCATGGACATGAGTTGCTTCGTCGCTGCGCCCCAGGGCGTCGAACACATCGGCGAGACTGGCGAGGGCGCCGCGCAGATCGTTGGTGAATGTTTGAGGTAGCTGCTCGACCAGACGTTCATAGATGGCCACAGATTCTTCGGCAGCGTTGAGCGCCTCCGGTAGCTCCATCGGTCCGGCGGCGCGCACCCACGCGAAGGCCCACAACCCGCGGGCGAGGTCGGGCTCGAACGCGGCCGGGTTCACCCCGCCAACCGGCGATAGATCTCGACGGCCTCGCTGGTCGCGGTCAGCGCCTCCTCCCGCCGCCCCAGACCCGACAGATCAACCGAGAGATTGTTCAGCGACATGGCGAGGTCGGGCTCGAACGCGGCCGGGTTCACCCCCGCCAACCGGCGATAGATCTCGACGGCCTCGCTGGTCGCGGTCAGCGCCTCCTCCCGCCGCCCCAGACCCGACAGCCGGATACCGAGATTGTTCAGCAGCCGACCGCGCTCAGCGGTGACGACCTCCGTAGCTGCGGGGTTCCAGATCCCGTTCGAGTAGTCGAGTCGGTCAAGAAGACGCTGGGTGAACTGCGCGGCGACCCAGAGCAGATGAGTGTTCTGCCGGGGCAACGCGTTCTCGACGATACCCAGGTCTGTGGCGACGGGAATGCGGCTGAGCAGACCTCCGTGCTGACGGCCCGATGCGTCGTCGCCGGCGCTGGTGAGCAGGTCGGCGATCCACGCGTGGCGTTCGGCGGCGCGGATGAGGGCGGTCAGCATGCGCTGGGTCTGGGCTTCGCTGCTGGTACCGATCAGCGCGAAGGGCAGCGTTTGGTCTGCGGGGAGGCCGCTCGCGAGTTGTCGACGCAGCACGCGCGCAACGAGTTCCTCGCCGAGCAGGTCAGGCTGCAGCGGGTGCAGGATGCTGCTGGTCAGTATCTCGGTGGGTGGCGGGTAAAGGTCGCGGAGCCAGTAGGCGATTGTTTTCGCCTGCTGTGGCTCGACCTCCAGCGTGGTCGCGGTAAGTTGGCACGCCTGCACCTCATTGGCCGCCCCGATGAGGGTGGCCGCGGTGACAGCGACCTCGACCAGGTATCGGCCCGCTTCGCCCACGGCGAGGTTGCCGAATGCACGCTCAGTGGTGTGGTGCAGGTTTTCAGCGTCGTCGCGATAGAGCCAGTGGTGGTCCCGTTCGAGATCGAGGAACCGGTCGATAACCTTAGTGGGGTCGAGCTGGCTCGTCGATCCCGCGCCCGGCCCGGAGCCGGGCAGCAGCGCGCAGACCGCCGCGATGTGCAGCATCAGCGCGGACCCGTATTCGGGCCGATGCAGCGGCGGTACTGGTGGATCGGTTCTGATCTTCAGGCCGTGCTGATCCGCGAACGAGGATACCGGCTCCCGCAGCTCATTCAGAATGAAGTTGTAGGCGCGTGGCCGGTCGTCCTCCGCCGCCACCAGATCCGCCAGCCGCATGGGCTCCCTGGCTACCTGGACGCCTGCGGCGAGCAGGCCCGGCAGTATCGCCCCGGTGTCACCGTCCCACCACTCGCCGGTATACCGGGCGATGAGCAGCAGCCGCCACGTCGGCGGTCCGTGTCTGCAGAGCTGCGTCACCAGTGCTCTCAGCTCAGACGCTCCGCACTCGGCGGCGTAATCGACGGCCAGCAGCAGCGGTCGTTGGGCGAGCGCCGCCATACGCAGCCCATCGGTGATCTCGCCATCGTTGCCGGCGCCTCGCAGCGGCACTGCAACCCAGCCGCCGGTCGTGGTGAGCTGCTCGCAGAGGTATCGGGCGAGGCGGGTCTTGCCCTGCCCTGCCGGGCCAGTCATCAGGATCGCCGCGCAGGCTACGTCCGTCGTGCACCAGTCATGGAGTTGAGCGAGTTCCGGTTCTCGGCCGAAAAACCGGGTGTGGCGGGCGTCGGCCCGGATCAGCGTCGCCAATGACCGTGCCTCCAAGCCTGCGGAAGCGGACGCCTGTCCGAGCACGTCGCGGCAGCGTTGCGCGAACGCCTCTCGCACGGCGGGGAGCTTCGTAGCGATGTCCTGGGCACGGCTGGCCAGCAGCGACCCACCGACCGCGTTATCCCGGGTGTCGTCCGGCGGGTACGCACGCACCACCCCGACGACCAACCCCGTCTCACCGGCGAGGACAGGGCCCCCACTGTGGCCGCCCGGTCCGTGCGGGACGCTCGCCGCCAACTCCTCGATCTGCAACTGCAGCGCGTACGCCCGGCTCCGCTGCAGTCTCGCGGCCGAGTCGACCACCCTTCCGGTGAACGCCAGCCCACCATCTCGGGCATCCCGGGGATACCCCTCGGTGCGGATCAGATCTCCCGCAGTGGCCGGGAGGCCCACCGGCAAGGGTGGCACCCGGGACAGCAACTCTGCCGCCGATTCCCCCGACGTGTCGCCCCGCGCCGCACGGTCGGGATCAACCCCGAGCACCGCGACGTCGAGCGCGGCGTCGTCGTCTATTAACCGCATCGGCAGGTCGACGGTGCCGAACTCGTCACCCGGAGCCGGTAGCCGCAACCACAGCGGATCCGTCTGCCTACCATCCGCGCTGCAATGTCGCGCGGTGAGCGCGTGGCCGCCCGCGATCACGAATGCGGTGCGCCGGGTCGCCTTCGCGCCGATGACACCATCGCGAAGCTCGGAGCTGAGCAACAGCCTTCCCACCCCTGCGTGCATCGCGGCGCCTCAGCTCGGTCGATCGAGCGTGACGACCACCTGCACGGACGCCTCCCCGCCCGCGGTGACGACCGCTTCGATGGCCTTGCCCGCCCCCGCGGTCAGCTTCACCCCGAACGACAGTTGCACCGACGAGGCCCGCAGCCCCGCCGCTGTGGCTTCGGCAAGCTCGGCCCGGCCCATCCCGGCCAGCGTCTCCCGCACCACTGTTCCCACCTGCTGACCCACCAACCGCGCCGACGCAGTCAGCGCGTCCTGCCCGATCTGGGTCACCCGGGCCGCGCGCCAGCCCCGCTGACGAGCCTGATGTCGGCCACTCGCGGGCGCGTACTCCTCGTCCTCGTCTGGCTCCTCGCCCACCGCACCGTCTATGAAGAGTTCGATACCCACGTGGGCATCCGGTGCCGGTTCCTCGTCGGGCATCTGCCCCTCCTCGCGGTGATGACTCTGCTCAGTGAATCACTGACTCCAGGGGATGCGTTACGGCCTGTGGGATACCAGTGACGCCGGGGCCGAGCGCGTTCTCGAAGATCTGCTCCGCTTCACGCGGACGGCGCCGATGCGCATGCGATGGCGCCAGCGCTGGCTGATGACAGCGACGAAGGCGACCTCCTCCGGCGACGCCTGCGCGGGCAGGGCTTGGACGCGCCAGAACTGATCGATCTCTAGGCGCAGTCAGTGCTGCGTTCCGGCGTACGACGCGGGCTCCCGGACGAGCGACGCGCCCGGCTGGCCTTGGGTGATCTTGCGAACGTGCCGTTGCGCCGTGCCCCGTATCTGCCGCTGTAATCGCGAGTCTGGGAGCTGCGCGACAACCTGACCACCTACGACGCGGCATACGTTGCGCTCGCCGAGATCCTGGGAGCCACCCTGCTCACGGTGGACGGCAAGCTCGCGCCGCCGTGGCCGTAGCAAGCTCGGCCCGCTCCATCCCGGCCAGCGTCTCCCGGACCACCATTCCCCTGCTCGCCACCAGCCGCGCCGAGGCAGTCAGGGCGTCCTGCCCGAGTTGAGTCACCCGGGCCGATCGCCAACCCCGCCACGAAGCCCGATGCTTCCCCTCGCGGGCGCGTACTCCTCGTTTGGCGAAGAGTTCGATGCCCAGCCTGGCATCCAGTGCCGTGCCTCATCGGGTATCCGCCCTCCTCGCGGTGGTGGGTGACTTTGATCAGTGAGTCACGGCCCCGCGCGGTGTGCGTTTACGACCCATGGCCTGCCAGCGGCGGGACCGGGGTGCGCGTGTCGTGTCACCCTGCGCCGTTACGCTGGGCCTGGGCCCAGTTCGCAGCCGGAGGGTGGCCAGTATGGATGACCTTGCAGGTATGACGACCGGCCAGCGCGTCCGGCATTTCCGGCAGCGCGCGGGAATGACGCGCCCGGTGCTGGGCGGGCTGGTGGGCCGCAGCGACGAGTGGGTCAAGGCGGTGGAGAACACCGGTTGCTGACTCCCCGGTTGCCGCTGCTGCTGCGGCTGGCCGAAGTGCTGAACGTCGATGATCTGGCGCGGCTGACCGGGGAGCAGAAGCTGGCGACCGCCACCTTCACCAAACCCGCCCATGAGGCGCTACCCGCTGTGGCGGAAGCGCTAGAGACATACCCGGTTCTCACCAGCGGCATGACTCCGGTACCCGCTGCCGAGCTCGCCGAGCGTGTCACACAATTGTGGACCGTCTGGCACGGAACCAAGCGGCAGCGCACCGCGATCGCCGGCTTTCTGCCGGATCTCCTGCGGGATGCGCAGATCGCTACTCGGCTGTTGGACGGGGCGGACCGCCGTAGCGCCCAGCGCAGCCTGACGCAGATCTGTCATCTGACCCAGCTGTTCCTCAGCTACCAGCAGGTTCCCGAACTTAGCCACTTAGTGGCGGACCGGGCATTTACGACGGCACAGGACGCTGACGACCCCTTGGCAATGGCGGGCGCCGCCTGGTACCTGAATCACTATTTCCGGGCTACTGGGGAACGGTACGAAGCCCGCGTGAAGCTCGTTACCGACACGGCCCAACTGCTCCGGCCAGACGCCGAAACCGAGGACCGCGCGCTATGGGGCCTGCTCCAGTTGGCCGCCGCGACCGGCTATGCAAAGATCGGCCAGGAAGGTAACGCCTGGCGCTACTGGGATGCTGCGGACCAGGCTGCTCGTTCGCTCCCGGACGGCTACGTGCACCCCTACCTGATTTTCGGCACCGGCATGGTGGATGCCTACGCCATCACGCTGCACACAGACTTGATGCATGGGCGGGAGGCCATCCGCGCCGCTGACCGATCGGACCCCGCCACCATGCCGTCCGTCACTCGGCGCAGCTTCCATTCCGTTGAGACAGCGCGTGCCTACCATCTGCAACGCGAACCGGTCGCGATGGTGCACCTGCTCCGCAAGGCATACGACGAGAGCCCGGACACCGCACGGTTCAATGGTTTCGCCCGTTCTGCGGTAACAGAATTGCTACACCGTTCCGGCAACACCATACGGGCCGAGGTGGGCGACCTAGCCCGCAAGTTTGATATCGCGGGCTGAGGGGCGACTATCCGGCTCTTGCGGCGGTGCTCTCAGCACGCCATTGACCGGCGAGACCGCAATGTGCCGTTAGGCACGCCGATGCGGTGCCTGTGCGGGACTACCCACCCACGAGGCGCCGACGGTGAGATGGAATGGCTCTGGCGTACCTGTGAATCGTGCTGGGAACAAGCATGCAAAATCGTCGGAGTTCGCCCCGGCCGGTGACCATCCGCCGGTCAGCGCGAATCGAGGTAACCGCGGACGTTGCGGACGGTCTCGGGCAGGGAGTCGCCGCCGAACTTCTCCAGCACGGCGTCCGCGAGGACCAGAGCCACCATCGCCTCGGCCACCACGCCCGCGGCGGGCACCGCGCAGACGTCCGAGCGCTGGTTGATCGCCACCGCGGCATCCCCGGTGGCCACGTCCACGGTGGACAGCGCGCGGGGCACGGTGGAGATCGGCTTCATCGCCACCCGGACGCGCAGCACCTCCCCGTTGGTCATGCCGCCTTCAAGCCCCCCGGCCCGGTTGGTGGCGCGCACCACCCCGTCCGGCCCTGGGGTCATCTCGTCGTGTGCCGCGCTGCCCCGGCGGCGCGCGGTGGTGAATCCGTCGCCGATCTCGACGCCCTTCATCGCCTGGATGCCCATCAACGCGCCGGCCAGCCGAGCGTCCAGTCGACGGTCGGAGTGCACGAAGGAGCCCAGACCCACCGGCAGTCCGTGTGCCACGACCTCGACCACGCCGCCGAGGGTGTCGCCGTCCCGCTTAGCCGCGTCCACCTCCGCGATCATGGCGGCCGTGGCGTCCTCGGAGAACGCGCGGACCGGGCTGGCGTCGACCCGTTCCAGGTCACCGGGTCCGGGCAGCGCGCCCGCTGGGGCGTCCACCTCCCCCAGCGACACCACATGGGAGAGCACCTCGACGCCCAGCGCCTGGCGCAGGAACGCCTTGGCGACGGTACCCAGGGCCACCCGGCACGCGGTCTCGCGCGCGCTGGCCCGCTCCAGCACCGGGCGGGCGTCGTCGAAGCCGTACTTGGTCATCCCGGCGAGGTCGGCGTGCCCGGGACGGGGCCGGGTCAGCGGCGCGTTGCGGGCCTGCGCGGCAAGCACGTCCGGGTCCACCGGGTCGGCCGCCATCACGGTCTCCCACTTGGGCCACTCGGTGTTGCCGATCCGGATCGCGATCGGCCCGCCGAGGGTGCGCCCGTGCCGGATGCCGCCCAGCAGGTCCACCTCATCGGCCTCGAACTTCATCCGGGCACCCCGCCCGTGACCGAGCCGGCGACGGGCGAGTTCTGCCTGCACGTCCTTGGACGTGACCTCGACCCCGGCGACCATGCCCTCGAGCACAGCGACCAAGGCAGGACCGTGGGACTCCCCGGCGGTGATCCAGCGCAGCACCCCGCCATGGTCCCACGGTCCCGCCCACGCAGGTCAGGCTGGGGCGACGGCATCCTGCGCCACCCATTCGGTGGGTATCGACCACGACACTCTTGCGGACCGTAGCCACTCACCGTGTCCGCTGAACCGGACAAGGTGACTGGCTTACGCGCGATGCGTCTCGCTAAGGTCATGATCGCCACGCACGCAGTCGCCGCCGCCAAGATGAGGAGCAATCAATAATGCAGCCGTTTGAGCTACCGGACTTCTACATGCCCTATCCGGCGCGGCTGAACCCCTCACTGGAGGGGGCGCGTGAGCATTCGAAGGCATGGGCCTATCAGATGGGGATCCTGGACGCGCAGGAGGGTTCGGGCGATACGGTGATCTGGGACGAGGCGAAGTTCGATTCGATGGATTACGCTCTGCTTTGTGCGTATACCCATCCTGACGCGCCGAGCCACGAGCTCGATCTGGTGACCGACTGGTATGTCTGGGTATTCTATTTCGACGATCACTTCCTGGAGACCTATAAGCGCAGCCAGGACCAGGCCGGCGCAAAGGAGTATCTCGACCGGCTGCCCGCGTTCATGCCGATCGGCTCCGCTGACACTCCGCCGGAGCCGACCAACCCGGTCGAGCGTGGGTTGCTCGACCTGTGGGCCCGTACGGTTCCCACCAAGTCACCGGAATGGCGGCTGCGGTTCTTCGAGAGCACGAAGAACCTTCTTGAGGAATCGATGTGGGAGCTATCCAATATCAGCGGGCACCGCATCCCGAATCCGATCGAATACATCGAGGTGCGCCGCAAGGTCGGCGGAGCTCCCTGGTCGGCCGACCTTGTGGAGCACGCCGCGTTCGTCGAGATCCCGGACAGGATCGCCGGCACCCGGCCGATGCGGGTGCTCAGGGACACGTTCTCCGACGGGGTGCATCTGCGCAACGACCTGTTCTCCTACCAGCGCGAAACCCAGGACGAAGGCGAGATCAACAACTGTGTCCTGGTTCTGGAACGGTTTCTGGACCTCGGTCCGCAGCGCGCCGCTGACCTGACCAACGACATCCTGAGCTCCCGCCTGTATCAGTTCGAGAACACCACCGTCACCGAGCTGCCTTCCCTCTTCGAGGAGTACGGCCTGGACCCGGGTGAACGCGAGAACGTGCTGCGCTACGTCAAGGGCCTGCAGGATTGGCAATCGGGCGGCCATGAGTGGCACATGCGGTCGAGCCGTTACATGAACAAGGCGGCCAATACCGCACCATCCGCAGCCGAGCGACTGCTCAGTGGGCCCTGGGGACTGGGTACCTCAGCGGCGCGGCTCAAGCTCTCACCTGGCAGTTTGGGTCTGAGCAGGTTCAAGAGCCACACGCATATGCCCTATACGGCGGTAGGCCCGGTCACCCTGCCCGAGTTCTACATGCCCTACACCGCGCGGGTGAACGCCAACCAGGAACGGTCACGCCAGCATTGCATCGACTGGGCCCGCGAGATGGGGATGCTGGAGCCGGTTGCCGGAGTTAGCGGGTTCAATGTCTGGGACGAGGAGAATCTCGCACTGTTCGATTTCGCCGTCTGTGCGGCGCGGATTCACCCAGATGCAACCGGCCCTGAGCTCGACATTTCCTCGACCTGGCTCACCTGGGGAACTTACGGTGACGACTATTACCCGGTTGTCTTCGGCACTACCCGCGACATGGTGGGCGCGAAGGCGCTCAACGCTCGACTATCGATGCTCATGCCGCTGGATATGGGCGCTACGCCACCGCCCCTCACTCCGGTGGAAACGGGTCTGGCGGACTTGTGGATCCGTACGGCAACACCGCTGTCCCTCGATCAGCGCCGTCAGTTCCGGGAGGGCGTGGAGCGCATGACGGAAAGCTGGCTGTGGGAGATCGCCAACCACATCCAGCAACGGATCCCTGACCCCGTTGACTATGTCGAGATGCGCCGTAGGACGTTCGGCTCAGATATGACGATGAGCCTGGCCCGCATCACGAAGGCTGGAGAGCTTCCACCAGAGCTCTTCCGCACCCGGTCGATGCGTGGACTGGAGAACTCGGCCAACGACTACGCCTGCTTCACGAACGACATCTTCTCCTATCAGAAGGAAATCGAGTTCGAAGGGGAGCTGCACAACTGTGTGCTGGTCGTGCAGAAGTTCCTCGACATAGCTCGTGAGCAGGCCGTCCTGGTCGTCAACGACCTGATGACCGCGCGACTGCAGCAGTTCGAGCACATCATCGCCACCGAGCTGCCCCTGCTCGCCGACGAATTCGACCTGGACGCGGAGGCTCGCACGGTCCTGGACGTCTACGTCGAGGGACTGCAGGACTGGGTAGCCGGCATTCTCGACTGGCATAGGCTGAGCGGCCGGTATCCCGAAGGAGCACTGCGGAATCGCTACCGGAGGCCACTGCAGCCGTTCGGTGGTCCCACGGGCCTGGGCACCTCGGCTGCGCGCCTCGCGTCGTTGCTCGCCGCCGGGGACCGCACATCACGCGTCGGCTAGTCCGTCGCTGCCTCATTCCGATGATTCCGATCATTCCGATCAGGCTGGATCGGCCACTTTGCCAGGCGGGGCCAGTTCCAGCGGGGGTTGGCTGTCGTGATGAGCAGCGTCCAGCGGGGTTGGTGGTCCTTGAAGGACGGCCAACTTGGGTTTTGTTCCCGCTGGTCAGGGGGCTGTTATGGCGGTTTACCTGCATAAACACCTCCGGGTGGTGCTGGTTGGTACGGGCCGTTTTCGGGTCTCATGTGCCCCAAGTGTGCCCCACCCGAAGATCAACACAGGCCAACGTCCCACCGAGGGACCTGTGCCGGGGTGCTCACTCTGGCTGATCGGGGGCCGGTCCTGACCCGGGCGAGCTGAGCAGCCGCCACCGTGCCCGTGAACGGCCCGGCCGGTTTGATCCCTGGCCGGGCCGTTCGCTGTCCGCAGCGAAGCGCTGAGAAGTGGGCAACCCGCCCGGAGAGCGGCACCTGTCACGGTCGCTGACGGACGGCCCCGCCGATCATCACCCGACCGGGGAGGGGCTATCGTGCCCTGACCACCCAACGCACCCGAGGGGAGAGCGGTAACGATGAGCTACGGCCATGCGGACAACCTTGCTCGCGGTGGTGCCCAGCGCGGCGAGCCGGAGCAGACACCCCCGGCCGACCGGCCACCGGAGACGACCAAGGCCGAGCAGCCCACCGGTCTCGCACCCGACTGGTACACCGCACCCGAGCTCAAGCCGGCGCTGGCCGGGCGCGACATCGGCGCGCTGTACCGGTGGGTGAATGCCGCCGGGGTGGTGCAACGGCGGATCGCGGTGCTCACCGGCAGCAGCCAATCCGAGGTGGCGGACATCATGACCGGCCGCCGGGTGCGGGTGATGGCCTACGACGTGTTCGAGCGCGCCGCCGAGGGCCTGGCTGTCCCCCGGGAACGCATGGGCCTGTCCTACTGGGGACCCGACGGCCACTACTACGGCCCAGAAGGCACCTACCCTGGGGGTGTCCCAGTCACCGACGCCGAAGGGGCTGCGGAAGTGCTGCGCCGCCAATTTGAGCATCTGCTGGCCTTGGGTGCGGTCGCCGCGGTCGGTGGCCTGGTCCCGGGGGTCGGTGAGCTGGACGCGGACCTGCCGGTGCCCGCCCTGGCGGGGGATGTGCCGTCCCGGATCGGCATGGTTGATGTCGCGATCCTCCGCAGACACCGCGAGAACCTCCGCGACCTGGCACGCACCTACGGGGGGCAGGGCAGGGCCGCGGTGGCGCTCACCGACTGGGCTGATCACTGGCTGATCGCGGACGCCTCCGAGGACACCCGCCGCGCGTTGCAGGCTGAGCTGGCCGAGCTGCACACCACCACGGCGTGGTGCTGCCACGACTGCGGTGCACCCGGCCGGGCCCTGTACCACTTCGCGCGGGCGGTGGAACTAGCCACCGACGCCGGGGACCCCTACCAGGCGGCGTATGCGCTGCAGCACGCGGGGATGATGCTCGTTGACCGCGAGCGGCCTAACGAGGCGCTCAAAGCGATCTACTTCGGCAGCGTGCGGCTACTCGACGCGCCACGCGACGATCCCCGGGTGCCCGTGCTCCGCGCGGAGTGCGACATCACCTCCGCGTTTGCGCTGTCCCGGCTGGACGACTCACCGTCCGTGCGCGCTCAGGCTCGGGAAGCGCTGGCCCGGGCACGGGACGGGTGGGTCTCACCCGGCGCGCACGCCGACGCGGACATGCACCTAACCAGCGCGCTGACCTGGCTGTACTGCGGGAAGCTCGACACCGCCGAGTCGGCTGTCACGGTGTCGGCACGGACCTTCGGGCAGAGCGGCGACCGGCGGGAGGGCGTGGTCGCTGACCTCACCCGGGCCAGGCTGCACGTGCTCAGCGGCGACTCTGGTGCACTCCGACTGGCCCACTCGGCTATCAAGGCGACCACCCAGACACGCTCAGGAGTTGCCCGGCAGATATGGCTCCCGCCGCTGGCTGAGGCGCTGGAGTCCCGCCGTGGCGGTGACTATGCCGAGCTTGCCCGGACCGCCCGGCGGGTCGCCACGTCCAGGGTGTGAGCCCGTCCGGCGTACGGCAGATCGGCCATAGCGGTTTGTCCGGTTTGCCCTCTACCGCTGATCTTGGGAAATCTGGTCCTTGACCTGCACAAACACCGCGCCGAGGTTCGGCAAAACCCCAGGTCGCCGCCGTCAGGCTGCACGCCGGGTGGTGACCCGGTGGCCTAGGTGTTCGATCTGCCAGCGGTCGGGCGGGATGGTGCCGGTGCTGGCGTGCCGGGCGAAGCGAACGAGATTGGCCGCGTAGCCGTGCTGGTCAGCGGTGTGCCGCAGTGCCTTGTCGGCCAGGGTGAGCGCGAACCGCGCTAGCTCGGGGTTGTGCTGGCCGGGCAGCTTGCCGGGTGTGGGTATTTCTGGCCTGTGCTCGGTGGGTGGGTTGCTGCGCTGGCAGGTCGGGCACCGGGTGCTATGCCCGGTGAAGCGTCCCCCGCATTCCTGGCAGGACCGGGTACGGGTATCGGTGGCTGTCGGGGCGGTGTCGGTGCGGCAGGGTGGGCAGTGGCGCTGGCGGCCGTTGGTGGGCCGGTATCGGCAACCGCATCCGGTGCAGCGCTTGTCGGTGAACTTCACGGGGTGGACCAATCGGTGAAAGTCGGCCCAATCCAGGGCCGTGGCCTGCGTGTTCTGAACGCGGAAAGCGGGGGGTAGGGTGATTGCACCTACTGTGGGTTTACGGCCCGCAGAATCGCTCTCAGGGCCGAATAGGAAGGGCCCCGGGGGCACGGGTGGAACCGTGCTCAACCGGGGCGCCCGGATCGGCGCCATGCCCTGGGGGAAGCAGCGGCGCCGGTGACCCTTACGAGATGATTCCCACAATCCTAGCCACAGACTCGGGGTAAGGGACCACAAGATCAGCTCTCATCTTTGCCCGGACGGCCATCTGGTCCGAGGAGAACTTCACCGAGGGATCGGCCTCGATGGTGGCATCGGTGCGCAGCACCGCCACCACCCGGGCAGCATCGTAAACGTACACGCTGCTGGCGTTGTTCGCCGTCCCCTGGGTTTCGGTGACATTGAGCTGGCTGGTCAACCACACGGGAACCCCATAAATGGAACCCACCGAGTCGCCACGGGAGCGGCCACCCACATTCTCTGTCGGGGAACCGGCGGATTCCGCCAGCAGCGGCTTATTGCTGCCGGATGACGTTTCCTTCAGCTTGGTGAGTGCCTTCCACGTACGCGGTGGCATCACAATCGCCGAACCGGTAGCGTCAGCCTCCCGAAGCAAACCCAGAGCGTCCGCTATAGGGTCCAGATTGGTCAGCACGGCGCCGTTGGTGCCCATGCTCACGGTTTGGATACTCGCCGTGTTTTTCAGTCCCCGGATTTCCGGGGCAACGCCGCTGCCCTCGAAGAAACCCAGGTCCAGCTTGAGGGCCATGGACCGGGCCAGCGACTCGCGGAGCAGGTCCAGGGCGTCCGGGTTGGAATCGTCCACCACCTCGTTTGACACGTAGGTGAGTGCCGCGAGCTTGCGCGGTATGGCGATGATCTCATCCGCCGATGGGTCACTGACGGTGATCTCGGCAGCCTCGGCGGTCCACGCCGAGGCTGCATCAGCGTTCAACCGCGGAATGGCAAGCTGAGCCGACGCCGTGCGGACTTGCCGGAAACCCGAGGACAAACCGACCGATTGGGCGGTCAGGTGGGTGAAGAAATAGTCGGCAAACTCGGTGGGCGTGAAAGCTGCACCGGTGCCGCTGGTGCTGATAATGGACAAGGGTCACTTCCAGTGTGGTTCTGGAATGGACCCGCTGCCGCCGCTGGCGGCCTAGTGCGGTTTACCCCGCTGGGGCATTCGGTCCCACGGCGTCGGCCGCTGGCCTATACGGTTCCGTGAGGGAAGTCTTAGGATGCGGTGCGTGCGCTGAGCAGGAAATCAGCGAACGACGGTGCGGCGACCTTGCCGCTGTCGCCCTTGCCCTGGTCCGGGTCGGGCGGAATATTGCCGCCGAGCCGATAATGGGGGCGCTGCTCGGCGAGCCACTGGGCGGCTGCCTGCACTTTGGTCGGATCGACGGTACCATCCTCGGCGAGCAAACCGGCCACGGTAATACCCTCACCGCGCCAGAGATCGGACCCGTCCACCAAAGTAGCTTCGGCCAGCCGTTCCGCTTCCCGGGAGCGCAGGGCGTCAAGCTGGCCGGTGAGCGTGTCGAGTTGACCGCGTAGCTCATCCCGTTCGGCCTCGGTGTCGCGCAACCGTCGCCGGTAGTTGGCTGCCTCGCGGTTGGCGGTATTCCCGGCGTTGCTATTATCAGGCGCCGTGTCGGCGCCGCTATCCGGGCCAGTGTTGGCTGGGTCAGTGTCAGCCATGAATCCCCCCATCCAAGGATAAGTGCGCGCAAGGCGCGCGCCATCCCGCTGCCTCCCAGTTTAACATAAATGCGTTACCAGGGAGTTTAGGTCAATGCACGTCAGACGGCAGCCGTTCGGTGGCTGCCGTGACGGCTACGGCGGGCTCCTCGCTAGATCGTGTGGGTTTGATCGGTGTGGCGGCTTGACGGGTGGGGTGGCAGTCTCGTTGCCTGGGTGACTATGGGTGACGATCAGATGGGACAGATGGACGCGGGTGGGCTGGGGTT